>JACPGI010000005.1 GCA_016182565.1 candidate division WWE3 bacterium | reverse complement strand
TAGTAAAAAAACCACTACCGCAATATAGATCTAGAATCTTTTTTTCTTTGATGTCCCCTAAAAACTCTAAAACAGTAGATTGGAGCTTTTCTCCTGCATATGAGTTCGTTTGAAAAAACGAGTTGGGGGTGATTTTATAAGAATAACCATTAATAGTCTCGGTGATAAAACCACTACCAACAAGCACTGACTGCTCTTCACCAAAAGACACATCTGACAAAGTGTTATTAATCGACCAAACAATTGTCAAATCTTGTACTTTTGGCGTCAGATAAGCACAAAATGCTAGGAGTTTCTGTTTTTCTTCATCAGAGTTTTTTAAAGGGGAACTTGTAACTATATTTATAAGCACAGAACCACTTTTGGTACAACGAATCGCAAGGTACCTTAAAAACCCCTCAAATGTCTTGCGATCAAAATATGTAAACCCAGCATCTCTTATGTAATCACGAGATAATTTAAAAACTTGTTCAAGTTTTTCTTCTGAAATAAAACAGGTATGATCATCAATTACCTTCCACCACTTACCTTTTTGTCTAAGTCCGATCTCACCTTGGTACGAAATCACAAAATCCATTCGGTTGCGGTAGTGGGAAGTTTTTGGAGATGGAATAATTTTTGAGACATGCGGGTTAAAACCATTTGTAATAAACTCTTTGTTAATTTCTAAAAGCTTATTACTAAGTTGCGTTTCATAGGGCTGGTCTGACAGTGAACAAGAGCCACAAACCTCTTTTTTTGGACATAAATTTGACACCTTGTGATTCTACAGCAACTTTTAATAAATATGTTAAATGGATATACTTAAAAAGTGTTTTAATTATGGAACTTTTCTTTGTGATATGGGGAGTTTTCCCTATTGTGGTCTTTCTAAACAAAAGCTTGACATTTGGATAAAAATACTGCAATAGTGGTTATAGAAGACTATCAATATGTCCAGACCCTAGGAAATAAGCTTTATCATAGGATGTGGATAAGGAGAAAGAGATGATTGAGGCAATTTACAATACGGTTTCGAACGTACTTCTCATTGCAACCGGTGTTGGTGCCATTTGGATTACTTTTGCCGGTATGAAGGGAGACACTTCGAAAAATACCCGGTGGGAGGCGTAAGACATGAATGATTTGCATGCGGACGCCTCCCAACCCCATTTTTTACTTTTTCACTATCCTTACAATTCACCCCAAATAAAGTAAACTATTATTAATGCTTCTTTTAAAACAACACAGCCAAATTCTAAAAAAAGATCTCGACAGTAATCTATATGTTTTAAATGACTATTTGAGGGAACTGCAAGAAATTAAAGACATCTCCTGCTATGAAAAAAAGGAGTCCTTTGTAAACTTACCATTTGCGGAATTCACACTAAAAAATTGCTTTGATCTGAAGAGAATAATGGTTTCAAAAAAACTTAAGTATTTGGTTGTGGTTGGTATCGGAGGATCTGATCTTGGAACCAAAGCAATTTATAATGCGCTTCATGGATTTTATGATGAATTAGAACCAAATAGATTTCCAAAGATTATATTTTTAGAAACAACAAACTCAAGGCAAATTGATAAAATTACAAAACTTCTAAAGGATATTGAGGATCCGCAAGAGGTACTCATAAATGTTGTAAGTAAATCGGGGAAAACTCTTGAGACCATTTCAAACATGGAGGTTTTGTTACAAGAAATTTCTTATACTAAAGATAGACTTGTAATAACCACTACCGAAGAATCAGAACTCTTTGCAAAAGCTACAGAAATGAAAATTCCAACGCTTATTATGCCAAAGGTGATAAGTGGCAGGTTTTCTGTATTTTCAGCCGTTGGTATATTTCCGCTTCTTGTCATGGGAATTGACGTGGTAAGTCTTATGGAAGGCGCAATGGAAGCAACCAAGGATTGTCTTACAATAAGTATAAAAAACCCGGCACTACAGTCTGCTACTTTTTTAAAAAAGGCATACCACGACAAAATGGAAATTCATAACCTCTTTGTATTTGAGCCAGAACTTGAGTCTGTTGGAGGATGGTATGAACAACTGATCTCGGAAAGTCTTGGAAAAGATCACAAAGGCATAACACCACTGACTTCAGTAGGATCAAGAGATTTACACTCAGAGATGCAGCTTGACTTAGCTGGACCACGAGATAAAATTTTTACCTTTGTTTGGACTGATGAAAACTACTCTGGAATAAAACTTAACAGAAAACTAAAAGTAGGGGTAAGGGAAGAAATAGAAGGTAAAGATATCGGGCACATAGAGAGTGTGATACTGCAGGCTGCTAAACACAGCTATGAAAATAATGGAATAAGAACGTTATCAATAAAGCTTGGTGCTGTAAGTGAAAAGGAACTTGGTTATTTCCTGCAATACAAAATGATTGAGGTAGCTCTGCTAGGCAAACTCATGAAAGTAGACGCTTTTGAACAACCTGCCGTAGAGGAGTATAAAAAAGAAGCGCGCAGAATCTTAAAAAGCGAAGAATAAGGGCTAGGTCCCAATGGAAGTGGTTTATCGCCTAGTCTATCTCCTATAGGTAATCTCGAAGTTTTTTGCTTCTTGATGGGTGTCTAAGCTTTCTTAGAGCCTTTGCTTCAATTTGCCTGATTCTTTCCCTTGTGACACCAAACTCCTTGCCCACCTCTTCTAGAGTCCTTGTACGGCCATCTCTCAAGCCAAATCTTAACTCGAGCACCCTTCTTTCGCGTTCGTTTAGGGTTTCAAGAACAGTATCAAGGTGCCCCTTGAGAAGTTCGTGGCTTGCCATATCAAAAGGTGACATTGTAGCCTCATCAGGAATAAAGTCTTTAAGTCTACTATCCTCCTCTTTACCTACCGGAGTTTCAATTGAGGTCGTATCCTGCATTATTTTTACTATTTCCTGAGCTTTTTCAACTTCAATACCCATCACCTTAGCAACTTCTTTCGGTTTAGCTGGGCGCTCATATTTTTGTTCTAGCTCTCTGGCAATCTTTTTATATTTATTTATGGTCTCAATCATATGTACAGGAATTCTTATAGTTCTTGCCTGATCTGCAATAGCTCTTGTGATAGCCTGCCTTATCCACCAAGTAGCATAAGTTGAGAATTTAAATCCCCTTCGCCAATCAAATTTCTCGACAGCACGCATAAGTCCCATGTTTCCTTCTTGAATAAGGTCCAAAAAGGATAGTCCTCGACCCATGTATTTTTTGGCAATAGAAACTACAAGCCTTAGGTTTGCTTGGGTAAGTCGTTCCCTTGCGAGGTTACACTCTTTAATTGTCACCTCTTTGGTATATTTTTCTATCTCTTTGATGGAGATCGGAAGCCACTCGGTTTCGGTAACTACCTCCTTTGGTGTAGGAAGTCTACCTAGCTCTTTTCTCATTTTTTCACGGATTTCTCTTAGTTTTATAACTTCGGTCTTTTTGGCAAGGGTAACCTCTTCCTCCTTAGTTAAAAGGTTAACGCTTCCTATTTCCCTTAAGTACATTCTTACTGGGTCAGATGATAAAGTCCTATCGGCCTTCATCTTAGAAAGGTCAAGCTCTTGCTCGGTTTTTATTTCCTCGGCCTCTTTTTCAGATTCCACGTCAAAAACATCTACTTCAGCTTCTAGCAATTTCTCGTAAAGAGAATCCAAATCTTCAACATTTTCTTCGGCCTCAGGAAATACTTCTAGGACTTCCTTCTGGGTTAAATAACCCCTGCGCTTACCTTTTGCGATAAGTGATTTTAATTTTTTTTCATCAAAAACACCTGGAAGTTTAGGGGCAACGTCTAGTTCATCATTTTGTTCTTTTTTGGCTACTTTATCTTTTAGTTTAGTTTTTGGCATTTTTAAATAGTTTTCAAATTAATTATTAAGACACTAGATTATAGCAATTTTTCGGATAATTCCTTAAATTCTCTTGATAATTGACTAAGAAGGTCTTTTTCTCCCGCTAATTCAGCCTGCTTTATTCTTTGGCTAATCTCCAACATCTCTCTTTTTGCGGTAGATTTTTTAAGTAAATAAAAAACTTTCTCAAGCTCCTTAATCAAATTCTCCTCATCTTCGCCAGTTTCTTGCAAATCCCAAAGGTATAACTCATTGAGTTTATCCTGTACGTCATTGGCAAATCTTTTTATGAAATGTTGTATTTCAAACTTGCGCTTACGACCTAAAAGGTAGCGCTTTAATTCTGTAAAAAGCTGCAATAACGAGGGGTCTGTAAAATCCTTCTGTCCTAGCTTATACAGAACAGACTGAGCAGTGTCAAGCGGAGCCCGTAATATCAAGGCTAAAATGTATTCTTCCGGCATTCTGCGAACTGATAAACTTGGGGGTGTTTTAACCTCACTTGGCACCGCTCTTGAGCTAAAAACTACCTGAGATTTAGTGTCATATATCTTTTCGCCGCCTTTGGTATTTTTAATAAGATCAGCAACAACCGCCTCGCTTACACCCACTTCCTGTGAAATTTTCTTAACATAATGGTCACGAAGCACTGGATCAGCCATTTTCCTAAAAATCTCAGTTAGTTCATCCATAATTTTTCTTTTGCCAATTGGATCGTTTTTGTTGTTTCTACGAAGTGCAGAGACTAAAAAGAAGTCGTAAGCTGGAATAGATTCTCTAAATATAGATTTGGCTTTTTTTGGGTCAGCCTGGATGAGTTCATCTAGGTCTTTAAAACCACTAGGAATCATGGCAACCTTTATATTGAATCCTTGCTGCTCAGCAAGTTCAATGGCTCTGTGCATTGCACGCACTCCAGCTAAGTCGGAATCAAAGGCAAAGGTAATATCTTTTGTATAACGTTCTAGGATTTTAAGCTGAATAGTAGAAAGAGATGTACCGGAAGAAGCTACCACATTTGAAATACCCGCCTGGTGAGCGGCAATTAAATCCATTTGCCCCTCTACAAAAATAGCTCCATCATGTTTTATAGCTACTTTTGCTTTATCAAGCCCAAAGATAAAGCTGCTTTTATGAAAAATTAAGGTTTCTGGGGAGTTTAAATACTTTGGTTCGCTACCATCAAGGGACCTGGAAGTAAAACCTATTACTTTTTTATCAATTCCCGTAAGGGGAAACATTATTCTTCCTCTAAACTTGTCTATGTAGGTGTTTGGACGTTTTCCTGTTGTAGCAAGACCAGCAAGTACTACTTGTTCAGGAGTAAATTTTTTAGTTTGTAAAAACTTCAGGAGTCCATCAAAAACGTCGGGAGAATAGCCTATTGAAAAATTTTGGATAGTTTCATCTGTAAGACGTCTTGTATTTTTCACATAATCTAGAGCTTTAGTCCCAACCTTATGTTTAGTCAGGATGTAGTTGAAGTACTGAGATGCAAGACTATTGATCTCAAAAAGCATTTTTTTAACACTACTTTCGGGATCGTATGCTTTTTTCTCAAGTTTTACACCCACTCTGTCGGCTAATGCCTCAAGGGCAGGACCAAATTCAACACCCTCTATTTTTCGGTAAAAAGCAAAAATATCTCCAGCCTCACCACACCCAAAACACTTAAAAATCTGGAGTTCCGGAGAAACCATAAGCGACGGGGTCTTTTCACCGTGGAAAGGACAAATCCCCTTATAATTATGGCCTGACTTTTTTATCTCAACATAGCCTCCTACAAGGTCTACAATATCTAGTTTTTGTTTTATTTCAGAAATTGGATCCACATCAAAAGGTATAGCATAAATAGAAACAAAATGGCACCTAAATCACCTTTTAGCGAAGATTATGGTACGAACTTGGAATCTTCTCATCAAATGTAAGTTGTAAAATGTTACAGAACTTGTAAAATAAAAACATGACTTCAGTTGTACCACCTTGGTATAAAGAAATAGCTGATTTAGCAAAAACATCTCCGGTGTTAAGTGATGAGGAAAAAAGACAGCTCTCCGAACTGCTGGAAAATCCGGTACTTATGGAGATGAACTTTAACAAACCTGAAAAACTAGATAAGTTTAGGAGGGTTTTGACAAATGAATTATCTAAATTAATCCATGAAGGCGGAAAGTTTTGGGTATACATGGGTAACATTAGACGAAATCAAACACTTACACCTGAAGAAAGCACATCCTTAAACAAACTTATCAATCTTTTGCACCTATGGGGTGTAGCCCATCACATAAAGTAGGGGGTTGTTTTACAAAATTCGCCCAAATCACCACTTTGGAGCTTAGCAATCAAAGATAAATAGGTAACAATATTGATACATGGCGGAGGGCGTGGGACGTACTTGGAACTTTTTTTAGTGAGTCACCCGCGATTTTCTTCAATCTGTAAGTTGTATAATGCTACCAATGGGTAAGAATAAGATCAAGAGCTTGACGGAACTGACATCTTTGGTTAGTAAACTTAAGAAAAAAGGAAAGACTGTCGGTTTGATTACAGGTTGTTTTGATGTTTTACATATTGGACATATAGACCTCTTTCAGAAAGCTAAGGAGTGTGTCGATGTAGTTATAGTTGGGGTTGAAAACGACGAGACAATAAGGAGGGCAAAAGGTAAGGACAGACCTATTAACAATCAAGGTACAAGATTACGTTTTCTAAGTGTTATTGACTGTGTTGATTACATCTTTCTGGTTGAAGATGTGTTTAGCTACTCAGACGATCGTACGGCGACAAGGATACATGACAAGATACTAAGGACGATAAAACCAAACTATGTGCTGACTCACAAAGACTCTGACAAATACTGGAGAAATAAAGAAAAAAGAGCTCAGAAACTTGGGATCAAGTTATTAGATGTTGGTGTAAAACTCAACTCAACTACAAAAATAGTAGAGCATTTACTTAGTGAGCTTTAGCTGGCGGAGGGCATGGGACGTACTTGGAACTTTTTTAAACCAACACCCTAGCAATTTCCTTATCTAACTTACTAAAAATTTCAATGTTTCGTTTGTGTCCAATTGGCGAGATAGGCGAGGGGTGGTAAATAGGCAAAACGGTGTAAAACCTATCTTTTATTTTAGCTTTTTGAATCTTTCCAATCTCTAAGCTTTGTTTGGATAGTTTATTAAAAAGTTCTAATGTTTTTACACCTAGAATTATTAGAAATTCCGAATCTACACTCTCCATTTGCTTCACGAGTATCGACCAGCATTTCTCACCACAAGAAGATAATAACTTTCTGTCTTTACCCACAAAACATTTAACCAGTTCGGTAAATCCACAAATTTCTACATTTAGATCGTATTTAATTAGCAGCTTATTTAGATTTTTTCCTGTTGGTAGAAGTTTACCTTTTGTTGTATAAAATGCTTTTCCGGATTTTCTCCAGCCATTTGGTGCGGGGGACTCCCCAATTATTAGAACTATCTTACCTTTACCGACACCTTTTTGAAAAAACTTGTCAGGTGGAAAGTTTTGAGGATCACTACAGTAGTGTTCGTGCATAAATGAAGTATATCAATATGGGGCACGGAGCATGGCGGAGGGAGGGGGATTCGAACCCCCGATAGGATCACTCCTATACAGTCTTTCCAGGACTGCGCACTAGTCCACTATGCGATCCCTCCACGGAAGGCTTTTACTAAACCCAGCAAATTTTAACATACATAAATTGAATTAAGACTGAAAGCCTATAAGTATGTACCAAAGTTCTGGTTTTTAACTTCTTCAATAATGTCTTTTATTTTTTCGGATTTGTCTAAAGGCATAATAAGTAAACACTTACCTGTGTCTACTATGGCTAGATTTTCCACCCCGTACAAAGCAATAAGTTTATTTGGGTCAGTACATTTTACTAAAGACTTACTTGAGTCTAGGGCAATAACATTTTCTGACTTTACTACTTCGTCATTTTCGGAAATTAATTCATATACAGAATTCCAAGCTCCAAAGTCAATCCATTCGAAAGGCACAAGTACAGCATAACTTTCTTCCATAGTATGGCTTAACACTTCCTCTGTCGCACCTTTTTCCATAGCACTATAAATTTCTGTTACCTTGGCCTCATCATCTAGTACCTCTTTTATTTGCATGAGTGAGTTGTACCAGTTTGGTTTGTACTTTCTGTATTCTGCCAAAAACATATCCGGGTACCATGCGAAATGGTTTACATGAATTACGACATGATAATTTTCGGCTAGTCTTTTTGTCTCTTTATAACTATCTGATCTATAAACAAACCTATTCACTTTATAAAACTCTAAAGAGCCTTCTATAGAAACTTTTTCACCAAGTTGTAAGTAATCAACTCCAAGTGTAGGATAGCTTGCCTTCTTACCCCCGGTAATAAACCTCTTATCACGTCTTATGAGAGTATCCATTTCGGCAAGCATTTTAAGATAATCTTCTTCAGGTTTTCTGAAATTATCAGCCTGAATGGTGATCATTGGCTCATCTGGAAACTTGGCTGACATATAGGCAAAAACTAGCCCATCTGAAGGCCCTCTACCCATTTTAATGTCGGGCTCAATAATAAAGTTTTTTAGTGGAATTTGGGGCGCTTGCTGTATAGCAAGAGGCAGATACATTCTTTTTGTATTTATAAAAATATCTTCTGCGGGATAAGCCGAAAGTAAAGTTTCGACATTCCAAGCAAATGAAGATTTACCAAAAATAACTTCTTGGAAATGTTTTGGTGCTGACTCTGTACTTAGTGGCCAAAGTTTTGTACCCTGACCTCCTGCAACTATTACAAATTTCATATGAAGATTATACAAGATTGCTAGTGGAGATATATTTTATAAAAGTCTCAATTAAGTTTCCTAATTATACTGATAGGAACACCAAATCTTTCCACTGTGTAAATAACTGGTGACTGAACCATACTTTGCTTATCTGCATCGTAATCACAGATTCGGTAGCTTGCCTCTGAAGTCTTACCCGCAATTTCAAACATCTGACTAGAAAAATATCTCGTAGAGAAAGGGAGATTACAGGAATAAACACTAAGCACTGGCTCATCTGAAATATTTTTACTTAACCATTGAGCGGATTCTTTGTTTGAGGTAAACCAATAGTCTAGTTCAAACTTATCTTTAGCACCCTGTAAACCCCCGACTATCTCGTTAAAATAGATATATTCATAAGGGTGCAACAGAAACATGGTATGGGCCGTAAATACTAGACCAACACCAAACCCAATGCACAACAAAAGTGAGAATTTTTTATATCTTGGCAATAAATAGGTCACTAAATCAACAACAGCAAAAAAAGCAATTAAAGTGACAATAGGAAGCAAGTATAGAAAGTGTCTAATACCGTTATATATAACTGGGTTTACAAGAAAATAAAGTAGGAGATTTACTAAAATGGCTACAAATCCAACAGTATAAATACTTCGTTTTTTAATAGTGTAAGTAAAACCTGATAATAAAAATGGGATTAATATATAAATTGGTGTTGAAATTGCAAACCAGATAGGAAGGTAACTTGCAGGACGTTGATATTTTGTTAACACATCTCCCATAAATAACATTGTGCCTTGCCAATATTCGAAAGACCTTGCATTAACAATTAGGTATATCAAGCTTTGAGGAAAATTTATCCTGAAGTATGGCCAAATCATAAAAAGCAAAACCATAGAGGTCATAAACAGTACTAAGGTTTTCCTTAAAAGAACAATTACATTTGTAAAGTCTCTTTTCTCCATTTGCACTAGATTAACTACAAAATAAATAATAAAAAGTGAAAGACCAACAACTCGTAAACCCCAAGTAATGCCAAGAACTACACCTAAAGTTAAAAAGTTAAGGCGGGTGAATTTTTTGGCGGAAAAAAAGTAAATCAAAGCAAAAGATATAAGGTACATTGTTGCAAAGGGAATATCCTTGGGATTTGCTGCTATGTCACCCATAATTCGTGGGGTTAAAAATAAGGTGACTGTTCCAAGTAAGGCTAAATAAGAATTTTTAGATTCAAAAAACACGATTGAGTAAAAAACTATAAATAACACACTCGCGAAAAGTAGATTTAATAAGTGATACCACTCAAAATAATTCATATAATTAATTACACTTAACATAGCGGTATATGTTCTTAAATAGGTAGTGTTTGTTGGGAGATGGCGTTCAGGTAAACCAAGGTTTGTTGGATTTTGACCAGTTTTGTAATACTCTACAAGGGCTGATCCACCTTTGTATTCTAGTTCTTCATCAGCAGTAATACCGTAATCTTTATAAGTTGCAAAAGAAAACGATACATAAAATATTAAAAATATCGTAATCCCAAATAAAAAACTGTTCTTTAATGCATTCACTGAGTTATACATACGAAAAAACAATAATTAAATATTCAAAGTTATAGTTTAACAATGGAGATTTCTTTACTTTTGTTGTCTATACCCCATGGTTGAAACGTAAAGTGTTTGTCTAAAACATCAAACTTTAAAGGGGCAAGTAAACCAGTTCCGGAAGTCCAGGACAAATTCTGTTCTTTTCCTTCAAAAGTTATCTTATAGTCGCGGTATATAAAATGCTTGTGAACAAATTTAGGGATTTCGACTTCTCTTTCACCTAAATATTCGATTGTAAAATCAGGAAAAACCACTGGCTTATTTTGTTCCAGTGTAAATGGGGTTTCGTAACTCTGCATAACTTTAGTATAGAGAATGTATGCAACTTTGGAAATAGAGATTGCTTGGAACTTATCAATCAAAGATAAACAAACAGTGTCATCACAATACAAACTACCCTATCAGGAATTAGCAATTGCTTCAAAAAATAACGATATTTATACATGGCGGAGGGAGGGGGATTCGAACCCCCGTGTAGCTTGCGCCACGCTTAGTTTTCGAGACTAGCCCGGTATGACCACTTCGGTATCCCTCCAAAATGTGCTTACAAAAACCCTTACGCTACTCATAGCACGTACCAAAATACAAACCAGATACCAAGCATCATTTTACCGTACTTCCTTGATATACCCAAAATAAGCAAGGATAATAGGCAAATATGCTATTTAAGGAAAAGGTCACATTACAACTAAAGAAATTAAAACAGTTCATTGTCAAAGAAAAGTATTTTTTTATTCTGGCACCACTTGTTTACTTTCTTTTCTTTTTTCCATTGTGGAAACCTGGAAACTTTTTTTGGGGAAGTGATATAGAGGTGCTTCATTTTCCAGCAAGACAGTATTTATACGATACAATAGTTAATGAACATCGCTTTCCTCTTTGGACAGAAAAAATGCTTCTTGGATTTCCTATCTATGCAGATATGGAAAATGCTTATTTGAACCCTCTTAATGTTTTTTCAATTATTATTTTTGGACCGATTTTTTCTTTTAAACTTTTGCACCTCATTCATTATCTTGTGGCATCTTTTTACCTTAAAGAACTATTAAAAAGACACGGTATAAAAATAAAAGGATGGTTTGTTGCAAATCTTGCGTTTTTCTTTTCATTCTTCTTTCTGGACCATGGAATTCATCTGGACATAATTATGATCTCTATGCTTTTTCCTATTTTTTTGTATCTTATGGAAAAGTACTTTGAAACTCCTCAAATTAAGACTTTGCTACAGCAAGCAACTCTGTTTGCTTACGCTGTGTATTGGGGGCATCCCCATATCTTAATACTTCTTGTGATGGGAATTTTACTTTATTACCTCACTGCAATCGCTACAAAAGAAAATCTAAAAATAGCACTTAAATATTTCTTGTTTGTAGGGATAATAAGTGTTTCTTTGGCACTTCCACAACTTATACCTTCTGCCAAAATATTTTTACAAAGTTCAAGAGATACATTAGGGATAGACCCGACTCAAGGCTCACTCACACCAAAACTTTTTACTACAACTATTTTTCCGTTTTTATATGGCAGATGGAATTATTACTATGGTAATCAAATTTCTCCAACTTTTACGTACACCGAAACTTATCTTTACATGGGACTAACTATTGTGCTTTTATCTTTCACTGCATTTTTATTTTCAAAAAAAAGAAATAGACTTTTTAGCTTTGCTTATGCATCTTTTTGGCTTTTTATAGTTTTAGCCACCCTAAGATTTGTGCCGGTTTTGCCAAGTATTCCACCCTTTGACATGTTTAGATATTGGACCAGGGCTGTCTTTATTTCTTCTCTTGGTCTTGGGATACTAGCTGGCTATCTAGTAGAAAACTTAGACGAAATAAAGCTTTCAACTTTGAAAAGTATAGGTCTAGTGATATTCCCTTTTATATATCTAATTGGAATAGAAATTCTCTATGCTAACGACCTAATGGTTCAAAAAATAGGTAGGAGTTTTGAAGTACTACAAATAAAATATTACACAACAAAAGATATGCTTTTGTGGTTTGGGATTTTAACTCTCATACCGTTTTTACTCTCAGTTAGAAAATATTTAGGTAACAAAGTTGTAAGTCTTTTGCTATGTGTTTTAGTTTTATTCGACTTTGGATTCTATGCACAGGATATGTTGTTCGCAAGGATAGGAATACCAATAAAACCAACCATACCCCAAACTATAAACTATAAAAATAAAAGGGTTGTGCTTGATGCTGAGAGTATAAATGTAGCGGATGTTGAGGGTAATTCAGTTTTACTTTTACCAAGCTGGAGTCCATACGGATATACCCAGTTTTTATCAAAAACTTATCTTGACTACTACATTACAAATAAGATTGGCTATACCACAAAAGGAACAAACGCCAAAATAATACAGGCAAGTGACTACAAAAAACTTCGAAAGGATGGGTTCTCTGGAGTGCTAACAGATAGCGGAATGGTAAATATTACGGAAGGAAATGACCTAGACCTGATAAGAAACTCTGAGGTTAGTGGAAAATATATAAAAAAAGAAGAGGGTAATATTGTATTGGAAATTGAAACTTCAAAGAGTGGCGGCAATGGAGATAAAATGATTCTTGAAACAAATATTAAATATGACTCTAATTGGGTTGTGAAAGTAAATGGTGGGGTTGTAGAAATAAAACCCGCACGTGAGATATTTTTTGACATTGAAATTCCTGAAGGGAAAAGTGTGATTGAAATAAAATATGTCCCAAAAGACATTTATCTTGGGATGGTACTTGGAGGTTTTATTATTTCATTCTGTATGTTTATTTTGAAAAAGATTGTTCTCGTTAACTCACTTCAAAAATAACATCATAAATAAACGAAAAATACTACCTCAAAGAATTACTACACTCCTTTAGGAGATTTTCACCAATTTTCTTTAATTCATCATTGTAAATGTTATCAACCCAATACTTTTGGGTTGCATCTTTTCCGTCTAGGGTTTTAGCAATTATTTCTTTAACAACAGTCAAAACTGCTTTCTTTTCTTCTTCATTTCCTAGTTTATATAAAATAGTAAGCAGTATCAGCGTGCTATTACCAACTAAGGTTTTTTTGCTCTCTTCAGGTACTCCTTCAACCGGGTGGCCCACAAAAATATGTACCTCTTTTGTATCGTTAAGTAACATTTCTGTTAATCTATGTGACCCATCCAACATTGCTATCTTGTTATCTTTTCTGGTTGCAATAAGTTTTGTGTATTTCAATTCTTTTTTTGTAGGTTTATATGAAAATAGTTTTTCAGGGTCGCTTTCTTTGTTAGTTTCAAAATATGTTAAAAGGTAATTCTTGAATTTAAGTGCATCACCTTTTACCTCCTGCGAAAAAATAACTTTGTTAACATTAGAGTCCATCCCTGTAAGTAATACATCTCCAACTTGCCATATTTCTTCATTCCAAGTGTAGCCTTCCCTAGCAAGTTTGAAGAAAACACCATTCAGATGATAGGTAAACGACATTGCTTCAAGTAAAGCCCAGGTTTTACTTTCTGAGAGGTTATCAATAGATTCATTAATCAAATTAACATCCACATTCTTAAAAAGCTTGGAAAATTCAATTTCTAGATAATACTTAGCTACTTCAACTTTTGATATATTTTCTCTAAGTAATTTCACTGGTTTTAAAATAGGTGTATCTACCATGTAAGTATCATTCTATCAGATTGGAATTTGATGCAGCTGCAAAAAAATTAATTTTAGAAATTGGTGGACCGTGCCGGAATCGAACCGGCGATCTCTGCAATGCGAATGCAGTACTCTACCAACTGAGCTAACGGCCCTAGTAAAACCCCATCTTAAATCCTACCGCCGTATTATATGGAAAAAACCTAAATTTAGGAAATCAAGGTCTAAAAAACCAAAACCTATACAAAAGCCTAGATAAGTAAATTACAACCTAAGAAATATCGTTTAGCCTTACAAATCCTAGCTCTTTTCTTTGCTTAAGATAGTCAAGATGAGAAGATCTTTCCTCATCAAACTTTTTATTATCGAAATCAGCTTTTTCAGCCATATCGGCTACAAACCTCCCGCCCACAAAATGAGGCAAAATTACATAGTCCGCCCCCGCATCGTATAACCTCAGTGCATCATCAATAGTATAAGAAATTGTAATAATTATAATTTCAGGATTTTTCTTAACCATTCTTAGTAAAAACATATTGGCTTCAAATTCCGGGATTGTAGAAACAATCATTTTTGATTCGTAAATATTTAAATCATCTAAAAAGTCAGCGTCTTCAACATCACCATATTTACAATTTATACCACTAGCAACCAAATCTTTAATCACATCGGGATCATAATCAATACACAAGAATGACTGACCTAAATGCTTAAATTTTTCTATGAAGTCATACCCCACTCTATTGCATCCAAATAAAATCACATCGTATCTTGTGAGAATATCGCTTTCCTTATCTACAACCTTTTTTTCGAAAATAAAAAGAAGGTTTGCTAAAAGTGGGTAAAGTTTTGGAGAGTAAATTATTAAATAAGAAGAAATTCCTGTAGTAATAACCGCAAGAAGTGTAAGAAGTGACATTACAGTACTATCAATATGGCCAAATTTAAAACCAAGTACTCCAAGAATTAAAGAAAACTCACTAATCTGCGCAAGAGACATAGCAGAGAAAAAACTAGTTTTTTTCTTATAGCCACTTGCCCCCATCAAAAACATGATGATTGATGGCTTAATTAAAATTGTAAAAAGCGAAAAAACAACAAGCGGTAGCATCACATGCGAAAGAGCCTGGGGATTTAGCTGCATACCAATTGTGATAAAAAACATGACTAAAAAGAAATCTCGTAGGGGTCTGAGCTTAGCACTTATTTCTGAGCTATATGGTGAAAGTGACAATGCAACTCCTGCAAGAAGAGCACCAATTTCTATAGAAAGTCCAAAGTAACTAAATAGAGAGCCTATACCAAATCCCCACGCCAAAGAAAACATAAATAAAAATTCCTGAGACTTGCCAAGTAATCCATCAAGAAGCGGTAAAACTTTTTTACTAATAAAAAATATTAAAATAGTGAGGGCAAGACCTTTGCCAAGAGGGATCAAAAGCGCAATGGGCGTAACCTGACCTGTACTAAAAGAGGTAGCGATAATAAGGGCTGTCGCGGCAACAATGTCCTGCAAAAGTAATATACCTACAGATATTCGACCATACAGCTTTTCAAGATCATGTTTATCGGAAAGTAGCTTTACAGTGACGATGGTACTACTAAAAGCCAACGCTACAGCAATATAAAGAGACGGTATAAGGGGGTACCCTAGAATTTGAGACAAAATATATCCAAGTGTTACGGTAATAAGCATCTGCCAAGCCCCAATTTTCATCGAAGAAATGCCATACTCTTTGGTTTCTGATGGACTTAAATGAAGGCCTTCAATAAAAAGAAGGATCGCCACACCCATCTGAGAAAAAGTGGATAGGGTAGTAGTTGCAGTCGGACTAAAGTAATAAAAAACGGAAATAATAAGTCCCGTAATAATGTAGCTTATAATAAGGGGCTGCTTAAAAAATCTCATTACTCCTGCAATGACAGTAGCAGCTATGATTATTAAGCTAAGTTCAAAAAATATATTCATGGGCAGTAAATAATACAGAGATAATAACATCAAAAAAGGTATAGATGGAGATAAAACAATCCACGCACAAGTGTGTATGCGTGGATTGTATATATACGAAAACCTTACCCCAAAAGTGTGACTTCCACAACAAAATCGTTGGTAGAGGCTATTGTTCGTGCTCTATCTAAAGATCCGTGTGGCGTGGCCTCGCTAAAATCACCAAATACTCCCCCAGGCTTGCCGGTCGATCGCCAAAAGGTTTCAGGAACATGCAACTTCTGGATATAGAAAAAGTCGTGTACCTTTACGATCTTCACGACACCGTCCCCACGCATCACATACATCTGCAAATTTAAGTGAACAGCCGCCGCGCGGACATAGATGATGATCGGAAATAGTATGAGGGCTATGGCTGTGGCTGAGCTTGCTGACATTCCAGTGCCATCAGTAAGTACAGCCCTCACAAAATCGCACACAACTGCTGTGATCGTGGTCACCACTAATGACAAAACACCTAGGTTTTCAGCACTGGGACGTGTTGGGGGGAAGAGTAAACATATCTTTCTCACTCGAACCGCGCCATACACAAGCACCAACCAGTTAATTAACAAGATCGTCAGCAGGAGCGCCGGTGAAAACGGTAGATTGTCCGATGGCCAGGCTATTACAGGGATCGAAATTGACATAACATATAATGTCAGGGCCACCCCCATCAAACGACGATTAAACACATTAAGTACGATTTGTGGAACATTGCTTTTTGTGCTCATGATTTTGTCTCCTTTATCAATTGTATTTGATTTCTTGGATTTCTTTGGTCTATTGAATTTCATGAAAATTATAGCATAACTGCTATGGGTCTGGTTGCTACAAGTGCAGCGTTAGTGAGTTTATTAAATTTTGGGGTTGGGGTTTAGATTAGATATGAATTTGGTGTGCCCGGAGGGAATTGAACCCCCGACCTCTGCGTCCGCAACGCAGCGTTCTATCCACTGAACTACGGGCACTAACAGAAGTGCAAAATTACACTATTTCTTGTTTGAGAGTGAGATTCTATCAGAAATGGACTTATAAAAACTGTCCCCAAACATTTTTGGAGCTTCCGGAAGATAAGACATATACTCTTCCAAAATTCTTTGTAAATGATCCTTATCACCAGAATTTATGTTGAAGTGTAACCTTGTGGGAAACCTATCTATTGTGTCCATACATAAAATCTCCTTACCTCCCTCACCTGAAAAAAAATAATATTTCAGTTCATCCCAGCTAAAAAACTCGCCCGCATACTCAACACCACTATTTAGTATTCTATGGCGAACCTGTTCACCTTGAGTCGAAGCCAAAACATATTTTAAAAACATAAGGCTAGCAACAACAGCAATAAGTAAAAATTCCTGCATTAAAATAAGCAAAAACCCGATGGCAAGTCCAATAACAATGGCTGAGCGACTCTGCTTCAAAAGTAAAACCTTGCTATCTGCAAATCTAGTATAGGTGTTCCATTCATAGATAACTCGGCGATCCTTAGTAATATCTGTAACATTTTTGTTGTTAACACCTGTAGGAGGTAAAGGACGGTCCCCTTTTACTTTTGTTAATCCAAGAAAATTTGTAAGATCTCGCAACTCTGTAGCCATAGAAAAATAATAGCACATTTCAAAAAGAATGGTATATTAACACGGTGATTACGGCAAAAAACCTTACAAAAGCATATGGGGATCAAGAAATCATAACTAACGTCAACTTCAAAATTGGCGGGAGTAAAAAAATTGGTTTGGTTGGCAAAAATGGTTGTGGGAAATCAACTCTGTTTAAGGTACTAAATGGGATTGAAGACGCTTCTGCAGGCAACCTTGAAATACAAGGTGAAGTGTTTGGGTACATCCCACAAGAATTTAGTTTTCCTGACGAGCTTGTTGGCGAATATCTTGAGAAGCAACTTGATTCGGTATGGGATTTTTATAAAATTGAGGCATTTGCTTCAAAACTTAGATTTAACAACTTTGATCCCTATCAAAAAATAAACTCCATGAGTGAAGGTCAAAAGATGCGTATCAAACTTATAGAAGCGCTTTTAAAAGATCCGACTACTCTTTTTATTGACGAACCTACAAATCACTTGGACATAGAAGGCATCATGTGGTTTGAGTCTTATGTGAAGCATCTTGATAAAAATATTGTAATGATTTCGCATGACAGATCATTTTTAAATCATACAGTTGATGAAATCTGGGAAATTGATAAAAAACAGATTTTTAGATTTGTTGGGGATTATGACTTTTACAAAGAGGAAAAACTCAAACTTATAAATAAATGGGATCAAGAGTATGTTTTGTTTTTGAAGAAAAAAGCTCAGCTTGAAACTCTTCTTGAAAATGTGCGAAAAATAAAAGATGGTAAAAAAAGAGGTAGTGCTGTGGAATCTGTGAAAAAAAGAATAGTACGAGAAATAGAGGAAAATAAAAAAGAGAAGTATGAAAGCAAAAAGGTTAAGGATATTGAGTTTAAGTCTGAAGTGCATCTGAGTAAGTTGATGCTACGATTTGATGGTGTTTCTAAGTCTTATGGTGAAAAAGAAATATTTAAAGATTTAAACTTTGAACTCCGTGGTAAAGAAAAAGTGTGGTTGTACGGACCAAATGGAGCTGGTAAAAGTACTATCGTAAAAATTGTGATGGGGCTTGAGAAACCAACCTTGGGAAATGTAACGTTGGGAAACAATATAAATATTGGCTATTTCTCGCAGGTACAGTCAAATCTTGTGTCAGAGAATACTTTGCTTGAAGAATTCATCGAAAAAACAGGAATTTATTTTGGAAAAGCTTTTGGATATTTAAGTAAATTCTTATTTGATAAAGATTCGGTGCAAAAAAAGATTTGGCAGTTAAGCCCGGGGGAAAGAGCAAGATTTGCCTTTGCTATTTTTGCATACAAAGATTATGACCTTTTGATACTTGATGAACCTGATAATCACCTTGATATAGAAACTAAAGAGGTGATAGAAAAAAGTTTGAGTGAGTTTAATGGGACCTTGCTTCTTGTTTCGCACGATAGGTATTTTGTAGAAATGGTTGGAGTGGATAAGGTACTAAATTTAAGTGATGGTGGAATAAAGAGTTTTGAGAGGTTTTAATCTCTCTTAGGTGTACCATTGGTCAAAAAGATTATCACTGCAACACCCACGGCAATAACTGCAAATGTAAGGTAAACTACTGCTAATGTGTCTACGTTCATGATGAAATCCTTTCTAATCTTAAGGATACCCACCATAGAAAAAGTGTCAAGCTCGATCCAGATAACGTAACAGGAGTTAATCCACCTTTGATGGATGAATTGATTAAAGGACCTATGACCAATGATCCTAAGAATACTTGCCCTGCATTATCAAAGATATTTGAAAACCTCTTTAACTGATGAGTAGTAAATATTGGCATAAAAAATTTATATCATAATAAAATATGAATGGCAGTACTAGGATTCTATTAAAGGTAGAGTTTTGGTTATATTTATATGGCGGAGGGTGTGAGATTCGAACTCACGGGCGACTTTTATATCGCCACGGTTTAGCAAACCGCTGCCTTGGGCCACTCGGCCAACCCTCCACTCGCATGGCATTATAACACCCGAGTAAGCGTAAAACACCTCACTTCCAAGGCTCCAGCGCCATATAAAACCCTAGAACATTCAAGAAGGGTTGATCCGGTCGTACATATATCATCGACTAACAAAAACTTCTGACCTCTTATGTCCTTTTTAGGACTTACTTCAAAAGCATCTGATACATTCCTTTGACGCTGATCTTTTGATTGGCCACTTTGGGCTTCAGTTTCACGTTTTCTAATAAGAATAGGGTTTTCAAACCTTAGCCCAAGTCTTTTACCTAAAATTGCAGCGATTAAGTCCACCTGATTAAACCCGCGCGCCTTATATCTTTGCCAGCTTATGGGTACAGCTATGATTATGAAATCATCAAGAATGGGAGAAGTTTGTTTAAAATAAGTCACACCATAATGAGTTAAAGCCTTAAGAGAGGCAAACTCCATGGAAGCATACTTAGATCTCATGATGCATTCACGTACTTTATCTTTATAAATCAACGGAGAAAATATCTGAGTAGGGACTGTGTCTGATATACAAAATTTATGAGTTTTTCCCTCGAAAGCTTTTTCCTTACATATAACACAATAGCCGTACTGAAGCAGCTCACAACTACTCAGGCATTTTGTACAAAATGAAGTACCTTCCTTCTGACAGAAAATACATTCCTCCGGAAATAACGTTTTTAAAAAGTTTTCCATATGTTATCCACAGCCCCTTTTATGCTTTAACCAAAAGAAAAAACACAATAGGGACCTGTAGTATATGTTACTAAATGACCTGTAGCTATTATAGGGACGTGGAAAAAGATTTGGGTAAATAAATATCTAGTGGGGTAAGACAATAGGCAATAAATATGTGGTGTTATAATTCCAAGGCCTATGAATTCACAATTAGAAACGGAATTAAGAGCCAAAATACCCAACTAAGCACTAGTAAAAGAATATCTAAACAAAATCTTTGGAGAACCATCTCCATATGGATTTACAGACTATATATACTGTCCTAATGCAAAAGTATATGAGTCTAACGGCAAATCAGTATTTATTCTAAGAGAATTTCATTATGGGGGAGACCATGACTTTACTCTGAAATATGCGCTTAAAGCATATGAAAACGGGGTATCATCTCAAAAGTTTGGTTTTAAACTACCTATAGAATCCCTAGATGTAGGAAAAGAAATTATGGCAAGTTTGGATATGAAGTTAGTATTTTCATTTAGACGAGACTCACTTCAATACATTGATAAAGAAAATCATACAGATTATAACTTGGAAAATATTGAATACTTGGGGTGGAGCTTAGAAATTGATGCACCGACTAATCATAAAGAAAAATTAAATGTTATAGAAAATGCTTTAAATACAAAGTTTGAACCAATGACAGTTACGACTTCGGTTTTGGTTTATAAAGCAATTTTGACTGCTACTAGCTCAGCCAAGCAAAACCAATAGAATTGGTGGAGATGAGGGGAATCGAACCCCTGTCTTGAAAGCCAAAAATTTAAAAGTGTACAAGTTTAGTTAATTTTTACTCAGAAGGTCAGGAAATTAACTTAACCCTAAACCCTTCATAGATTTTATGGTTTGCGTTTACACACTTGGATTCTAGGTCAAATCACTTCCCAGTTTCCGCAATCCGGTTTTATAAGACTTTCATACCCCTTCCGGATAAAAGATAAGAAAATCCTAGCCGTATTTTTGTTAGGCTAGAGCACCAACCAAAGCTGGTTGAGCTATATAAGCATTTTCGTCTGCATTTAACGTTTGATATTGTTTAACGAGTGACTTATCAAACTCGACTTGCTCTCAAACCTTGAACTTCCAATCAAATCCGGGACATCCCCAGATATACAAGAATTATTTCTTCTTGTCCAAGTTATCTAGTCCTAAACCTTTAACTCCAAAATAAACTACTGCTGCAATAACAGCAAGATCTATCAGTGTAGTTAAAAAGTGACCATAGGGAAAAATAACAGTTCCTAGTACTAGTTTGGCATCAATAAGATTACCTGCAAAACCTAGTATTACCCCAAGAACTGGGTTGATTATATCACTTACTAAAGAAGTCACTACTTTAGACACAGCGCCACCCAATATAAATCCAACAGCTAACCCAACCACACCCTGTTCTCTTACAAATTCTATAAATGCACTTACTTTTTCTATCTTTAGTTGTTTCATTTCTTTTTCAACACCAGCTACAATACAAAAATTAAACCAATTTCCTATACTGCTTAGCTTCTCTTGCAAGATCCATTTTTATCTGGCGTTCTTTTGCTACCACTTTTTTACCTTCTTTTTGTCTACCTTTCACAGTAGCTATTTCTAATTTCAATAGATTATTCTTTAGAAGTACCGCCAAAGGAACTGCAGTTTTACCTTTTTCTTCTAAAGCTCTTCTTATAATAAAAGTTTCCCGGTTCGTAAGTAAAATTTTTCTTGGAGCCCTAGAGTTTTCTTCCATGTATTTCTGGCTTTGACTTGAGTATCTTCCAATATGCATACCAACAACATATAAACCATCTGGCATTGGTTTTATATAAGATCCGTCCATATTTACTTTTTTTTCCCGAAGTGCTTTTACCTCGTGACCTTTTAAAATCATACCTGCTATGTATTTATCAATGATTTCATAGTCGAAAGTAGCCTTACGGTTTCTTGAAATAAGCATAACTTGGGCATTATCTAAGAATTATGGCGGAATGGCAATGCACCAAGAAATATACAATAAGTCAGGGAAAGAAGGTGGATAACATGGCAAAAAAACCAAAGGTATTACTTGTTATTACATGCCCACTTCGTACACTTTACTTCCACTCAATACGTACAAAATCTTTTCGTCCCTTGAAACACTTATACTCTTAATGTCATTAAATTCATCACCCTTAGCTAAGATCTGTTTTATTAACCCACCGTTTTCATCTAAAACCAGAATTCTTTTATTCCCAGCATCGGAAACATAAACTTTATCAAGATCAATATCTTTTATTACTTTGTTAGCACCATTTAATTTTTGGGCTAAAGCGTCCAAAGAAAAATCAGTTTTTTCTCCGGAAAGGTATTTAGTAATGCTATCCGTTTTCAAAACATAAATACTTCCATCAATTGCTATAGAAGTAACTCCGTTAAATTCATCGCTTGTGGCCCACTCAGCACCAACTAGCCCCGTATCTAAAAGTTGATATTTTTGTATAGTGTTATCTTTTACGCCATATAGAAATGCTAAGTAAGGCGCTGCAACAGAGGATAATTTTCCAACATATTTCTCGGTAATGGTCTTTTTTGTTAGGTCATAAATCTTGTAACCTTCACCATCTGTAAAACTTAAATCCCCACCAAAATAATTAAGGTTTGAAACTCCACTCGCATTAAATTCTTCTGTAAATTTTGGGGTTACATTGCTTGAAAAAAATACTTTGCCGGAAGATTTATCAGACACTACAACAGCACTATCAAGTACTACAATATCATTTGGATTTGCCCCCTCATCAACAAGCTTTAGATCGTAGAAAAACTTCGCCTCTACACGTGAAGTTTTATTTTTGGTATCTTCCTCGAGTTGTTTTGCAACAATCTCCTCGGGGGATAGAGGTTTGACTTCACTGTCCTTATTAGCACTATCGTTACTAGTTGCAGCACCACCATTTGTGTCTTGGTTATTTTTCTGTTTATTTTTAAACGTTGTAAAAATTGAGAGCCCTAACCCAACAATCAAAATAATAATTCCAACGTAATACCAATTAACCCCCTGCCCGATTACTTTAGTTAACGAAATTTTTGGCATTGTGGAAAAAAGTTTTGTTTTATATGACTTGGATTTACTTGTAGTAGCTATAGGGAAATCTTTTTCTTTAGGGTCTTTTTTATCACTGTTTTCACCTAAGTTAAAGTCAATTGTTTCTTCTTCTGTAAATTCAGAAACGACATCAAATTTCAATAAAAACGCCGCCGCTGTATCTGGGAGATTATGCATCGAAAAAGAAACAGATTCTGAGATTAAGTCCTGTGCCGTATATTTTTCAAAAAAAGTTTTTGTCCCAAGTATCACAACATCATCATCCTTAACAACTCCACTTGCTACCGAAAAACTTCCCTCGGTTGCTGAGTTTACAGGTTTTAGTGTATTGTCCCGTACAAGGTAACTTCCGCCTTTACCAAATTGCACCATATATAAAACGTTTCCCCACAAAGCTGCGGCTAACATATTAAATGTTGGTGTGAACTCCACATTACCTGTAGCCTCAGAAAGTTTAGTTACTTTGTCGCGCACATTTACAATAGCTCGCTCCAAAGATTGAATGGGAGAAGTAGTCTCGGACGCATAGTACGAATCAAATAAAACATCATGAACAATTTTTGACACAAGAAGTGGGTCGATTTCAGTGTAAGTAGTTAAATCAAAAATAGAATAAATTACCCCACGTTTCTCAAGAAGGTCTTCTTCATCCGGCTCTATAGTTACAGAGCCTGCAAAGCTTTTTGAAAGGGTAGGAAGCGTTTTAATAAGTTTTTGGGTTCGAGCATTAAGTTTCTTTTTCATAATATGATGAAAGCAAATAAGAATACCAAAGTAACAGCCACAAGATGAACTAAAGCCATCATTCTAAATAAAGTCCCATAGCTTGTTTGAAAGGTCTTATTCATGAGAACTACTTGTTTTAAGACTACAAAAGAAAAAATATTATAAATACCAAGTAGAATTAATACAGAAATTTTTAACGCAAGAAGTATTGTGGGATTTGCAAAAATATCAACTAGTGAAGTCATTTTGGTTCCTTTATATCCGGGGCCCCGTCTATTTTTACACCCCGTGTAATATCTGAAATAAAATCCTGGACACTGGCCGGATCCGGGATTGACTCAAACTCAATTTCTTGCTTTTCAGCGGCAGTTTGAATAAATAGATTCCCAAAATGAAAGATTACTTGCATGGTCCCGTTTATTGTATGAGTTAGGTCTTGGATATTTGTCAGAAGGGCTTCTGAAAACCTTCTATTTGTGAAGCCTTGAAAATCTATATCAACAACTCTTTTTGAAGAAACGATATAAACACTAAAATACCAAATTAGAAATGAAACAAAAAAATAACCAAAGCTAAAAAGATACCAGAAGAAAAATAGGATAGTCCGATATGAAATGGGCAAAAATTCCCAAGTAGCAACACCATTTACCCTTAGGATAAATGAAGCAATTTGTGGAGCATTAAACAATAAAATGGAAACAACTACCCAGTTAAAATTAGTTATAAAGTGCCTTCGTAGCACAAGTAGTACTTGCTCATCTTTGTCCTCACCGTCAAAACAGACATTTTTTGGACTTTTTATATATGAACTATAAAGTAAACCCATCACGGAAATTATAGCATCATTGATGACCCCGGCGGAGTTGCAAGATGGGATAGTTGAAAAAGTAAAACAAAGGGTTTTTGCTGTCCTCTGTTAGTTACGTACCTCAAAGTCAAACAGCCTATTTCTTAAGGATACATATCCGGGAGCTCGAAGGTTAAAAACCGTCTTTAATTCCTCACCTGAAATTGAAATACTACCTTTATCAGTCTGAAAAGTTACTTTAGAGGTATAACCATTTGTGCTTATATCTACTGAAACATTACTAACTGACTTATATGAATCGCCGTATTTAGAAGCGACCTCTCTCATTTCAGAAAGTGAGTAAGGATCACCTCCCCAGCAACTGGTTGTGGTAGGGGAGATATGACCTTTTTCGCTTCCACTTCCTTTTCGCCAAACTTTCCATGCATTTATAACATCAGCCATTTCCTCTTTATTTAGCCATGGGGAAGACCTACCACAAGTACTTGAATTATCCCTATATGTCTGTGTATACCACGCTTTATAAAACCAAGGAGAACCCGCCTTTTTTTCGTAGGCATCTTGTGGCCATTTACCAGCTGTATCCCAACCGGATTGGTTTAGATAACCACCGGTTGTGGATGAATACTGGGAGGTTTTGGGGTTATCAAGAATCATTGCTTTAGTATCATCAACTGCCTTTTTCCATGCCGATGGTGGATTATCTGATTTACTTTTCAGAAAAACTTGGCAGCTTTCAGTAGTGCATATAGTTTTTCCTGCTTTAGCGTAATTATAAGCATACGTTCTTGCAGCGATGGCCTGAGATTTAAGTGCATCAGATGGCCAATCAGAAGGCATTTCGGCTATACCGTATAAATACTTTTGAAAGTCAATATCGCCATAGCCAGACACCGATATCTTGCTTGGGAAACCACCTTGAGTTTTAACATCAACACTATAGTAATGCTTCAGTATTTTCTTGTAATCGTGGCCGGCTTGTGCTCGACCTTTTGCACCATACTGACTCATACCATTGTTATGTGTATAAGCACCGTAGCTCATAGCAGCAAAGGCTGGGGTAAAGGGTGGATTGGGAAGTTTATACTCTGGAGCATCATAACCGCTCACCACACCCTCACCACTCTTTTGAGCTAAGATCGCCTGCTGCTTCTCACTAAATTTAGATATCTCGGCCTGGATATCTTTTAAGTCCTCCTCTATGTCTTCTTCTTGGTCAGCAAGTTTTGTCAGATCGTCCTGTGCAACTTTTTTCTGAGCGTCAAGAGCAAGTTTTGCTGCAACTAGATTTTTCATGGCCGTTTCTAGCTCCGCCTTTAGTTTGGCAGATTCATCTCGGTCGGCTTCAAAACTTTTTATCTCTTTATTTAGGATTTCAATTAGTCTAATAGAGTCGTTTGTAAGAGCCTTATCAAACATGAATGAAAGGGTGGCAAATTGAAATCCGTTTAAACCTTTGTCTTGTGGAAAAAGAGAAATAAAAAGCTCGAGATCATTTAGCATACCGGATTGATAGTGGTTGCGCAGAACTTTGTCGCGTAGTTCTGATCTTTTATCTATAGAGATATGACGTTCTTCTAGTTTTTTATCTATCTCGTTAAGTTCGTTTTCTACCTCTTTAATATCGGAATCAATGGCGTTTAATTCGGATTGTTTTACACTAAGTTGTCCGGCAAGCCCTGCAATTTTTGAGCTAACAGAATCTATCTTGGACCTCACGTCACTGAGCTTTTTATTTTTAGAAGCTTGATCTTTATTTAACTCAGCAAGTTCCTTGTTGTAACACTCAATCTGAGCATTTTGATCTGCAATATTTTTGCAGGGGTCATCTGCATAAGTTACCTGTAAATTGTTTGTAAAAACTGAAAGGATAAGTGCAACTAAAAATATCAAAAAAGACCCCATGATACCAATAAATCTTACTTGACTCTTATTACTATAACCTTGATAATTCCTTGGAAGGGGCATTGGAATAGTATATCAGTTATGAAACCTTTTACAGAATTTTTTTATACAATTTTGAATTTTTTAGGAATTAATAGACATGTATTTGCCGGTGTAGATGATTGCGGCGGGATGGGGCAACCCGCATGCCCAACACCCCCGGCACTAGATTTTAAAGATTTGCTTACAACAATATATGGCATTGTCTTTCCAGCAATTGTTATCATAGGCATGATCAAGGTGGTTGTGGCCGGATATACCATCATGACAAGTGCTGGAGATCCAAAAAGTGTACAAGGTGCCAGAG
The DNA here is from genome assembly GCA_016182565.1 of candidate division WWE3 bacterium. Lineage (GTDB taxonomy): Bacteria > Patescibacteriota > WWE3 > UBA101185 > UBA10185 > JACPGI01. The sequence continues at coordinate 61,111 of JACPGI010000005.1, read as the reverse complement.
AGGATCTCACAGCTGCTATAATGGGGTTGATATTCGTCCTTGGTGCCATTGGCATCTTGAGGATATTAGTAGGTAGTATAATTACAGGGGGAGATCCCGGATTTTAATTTAGAAGGAGGTGTAATTTATGATCAAAGCGTTAGCCGTAGACGTAACCCCAATAACTTTGGGTAAAATAGAAAATTTAAAAGACGTCTTTGCTTTAGCAATTAACGTTGTTTTGGGTATTGGTGTGTCTTTGACCATCATTTACTTAATCTTGGGTGGTATACAGTACATAACCTCCAAGGGAGATCAGAAAGCTGCACAGGAAGCTAGAACTTCTTTAACAAATGCAGTTATCGGTTTCATCGTTGTATTAGGGGCATTTACTATAAAAACCATCGTCATTTCAATGATTGATGCTCAAGGTGTTGAAGACCTAGATGATACAGTAACACCAACTTTCTAGTAGTCAGTTTTGAGTCAAGAAGTCTGGCAAGAGCCAGACTTCTTGAGCGATGTTTTAAAAAAGCAGTAAATAATAATGGGTTTTTATCGTCTTCATCTATGATTAAAAATAGGTTTTACAGGTTTTTGAAATTAAATAAAAGGGGTATATTTTTTGCCACAGTACTTTTTGTATCAAGTATGGTTGTGTTTTCTTTTAAACCAAATGTGTATGCAGATGCTGAGGATATAGATTTTAGTTTCGTGGGAATTGGTGCCGGAGTTTCGGGGAATGTAGACTGGACAAAAATTGATAATGTTTTAGGCCCAGCCATAAATGTATTCCTCGCACTTGCTATATCTATCTCGATGATTGCCATAATAAGATCCGGTATCAAGTACGCGATGGCTCAAGGAGATGCTAAAGCAACAAACGAAGCTAAACAATCATTAACCTACTCTATATTTGCATTAATACTTACGCTAGGCTCCTTCACCTTCATGAAGATTATTCTTAATTTAGTTGGTGGTGAAAATGCCGATATTTATTTAGTGGATCAACTATGATAGACGGAACACAGATAGCTACAATTGCAGATTCTGTAGCAAGAGCCTTTAACTTAGTACTCTACGGAAGTGGTGGAGTATTTATCATAATGATTTTATGGAGTGCATATAAATATGCCATGTCTCTGGGAGATGCAAAATCTTTAGAGGGTGCAAAGCAATCTTTAACTCAGTCAATTTTTGGGTTCCTTATAATACTTGGTTTTCTGATATTTTTTAGCGTTACAGCCGGGTACTTAGGACTTGATGAAAATGTAGTAAAGGGTCCGGCATCCATCATGCGAACAAATCTACAAAAATTAGAACAAATAGTGAATAACTCCGGAAATGATCTTGTTATCCCCTGTGCTCAAAAAGGATTTTGTGTTCTAGAAGGTGAAGATTAAAAACCAGGGGTACAGTGAGGCGTAAGAATAAGAATTAAATAAATCTTATCAAAATCATCTTTACTGATTTCCATCTACAGAATAATCATCTCGATACAGCACATACATACCAAGACGGATAGCATCTACACCGACAACTTGGTTTAATCTTTCGGTAGCAGACTTTAATGTATCGGATTTTTCTTTTTCTGTCATTCCCTTCGAATAGATACTTATTCTAAATTGATTTTTTTTGTTGTTATAAATAATGGCGTACTTTTTTGTGATTATAGGTAGATTAAAATACCAAGGGTGTTTATCTTTAAGCGCTTCTAAACTTGTGTTTACTGCATCGGCTTGCTCATGCATCCAAGATAAATCCTCAAGTGTCACTTCTTGAAGTGGAGGTATGTTACTCATCGGTTTTGAAACAGTGAATTTCAGATTTCCTATAGTGTTTTGGGCGTAAGAAATTTCTACACTATATTCAGTACCCCCAGTAAGTAAAATTTGAGGAACAAGTCTTAACTGAGTAGGGGAAACCCAATCTTTTTTGTATGGAACCCCCGGAAGAAATCTTATATACAGGGAGGGCTTCATGTCCTCTGATATGGGGTTTTTAAAAACTATATCCACTGCCCCATTTTGAGGAAAATCTTTGGCATTATAACTTGGGTAGTAATTCAAGATTTCTACCTTTGAGGTCTTGTACGGGCTATTGTAAATAAAGCCTAGCAAAACAAATGTAGAAACAAGTACAGTGATACCAATTGGTTTGTAATTTGTCTTTATAAAATTTTTGAGTTTAATAAGTTTTTCTTTCATAGTTACAGTGTTAACTCTACCTTAATTGCCGGGACCACCAAATCCTTGAATTGCGTGGTATTCATTATCCATAATGTGACCATCGTCATCAACGCCGTATGCCCAAGCTTTTTCTCCTGAATTTGAGTGAAGTGTAATAACAGCATCCGGAGTTACTGCATAAACTACACCGACGTGGTTACTATCAACATCGGCTGGACAATTGGGATGCTTTCTTCTCCCAGATGAAGCAATAAATATGATATCGCCAGGTCTTACATTCGAGTCATGCCCATTTACATAAGCTTGTTCTATAGGGACATAATGGCCACTTCCACTTTTGTAATGAGATTCCATCTTGCAAGCTGTAGACTGACCACTATTATCAAGACCGGCTTTCCAAGGCAGAAATGTGCACCAGAACAGGCAATCCCAACAGCTAGAAAGGTCCCCTGGGAATGGGTTTATTGCAAATAATTGTAAATTAAACAGTTCCGGAAAACTTGGGGATTGATTCCAATAACACCAAAAGCCCATCAGCATTTCCTCCATGAGGGCGGTTGCTTGCCCAGTATTACCACCACCTGATACATTTTGCATAAAGTCGTAAGAAGATAGTGATTTTGTAGTAATATCACAATTTGCTTCGCTGCCGTCGCCATAACCTAACCCTAGACTTCCTCCCCCTGATTTTATTTCACCTATTTGAGAAGGGTCATACACAGGAAGAGTTGACACCATCTTACTCATAAATCCAGAAACCATGATAAATGGTAGAAATGAAAAAAGTAGAATGTAAACAACCCATTTACCAATTTCGTCTACAGCATCGTCCATCATCCCACCAATCGCTTTTACGTCAAAGTGACCAACAGCTTGCCAAAACTTTTTGAATATTTTTTCAAGCTTTGAGAGAACCCATTGCACAGCTATTTTTATAGCCCAAGCGATAGCATATCCAAGACCACCTGTAGCATCACCAAATACCGCAGCAATAATACTTGCTATTTTGGCATTGACTTGCTCTAAGATTATCTCCTTGCCCTTAACAACTGGGTTTATAATAACTGAGAGATACTTAACTACTGTGTTCGATTGAACTCTACTTAACCATTTTGCGTACTTATCTAATATTCCCGCCTTGCCAGCACCAATACTAAAAAAGTCTGCGGGATTATTTTCGTTACTATGAATGCTCAAGAAAAATGCGTGGAGTCGATCACTAGCAGCATCCAAAGCAGCCGCAGAGCCAATCAAACGCCCGTGTTTGTCTAAGGTAAGACCCAACTTATCAAGATCAAGTGTACGAAAGTATTTGGAAAGAAAGTTTCTTCTAAAGTTAGCTATAGCTTTACAATTTTCTGCATCCAGTCTCAAACTTGCAGCTAAAACGCGGTCACCGTTTAAGATTTTTAAAAAATCACTTTTTGAGACCACACCGCCTGCTGAAGTTTTTAAGTTACCACTTAATCCGTCCACAAGGTGCGAAGTGGCCGACTTTATACTCTTGTCGTCAAGACCAAACATAGCCTTAGCATCAATAATCTTTTTAAGACCGTAGTCACCTTTGATGTATATAACCTTTTTCCAGGCATTGTGTGGATCAATTACACCTAGATTTATATTTACATCATATAGGCCTTTCATGGGGGACTTTTTAATCATAAAGTTTCCAACTGAGCCCAAAACTCCCCCATTTACCGCCCCTGTTGCAACATCATCATTTATCGTTAAACCAAAATAATGGGATCTGTCTAAGGTTCTTCCGATCCAATAACTTGGGGTAAAAACCTCAATCCTAGGCTGGATCATTTGTTTATATATAAATTTAACCGGGAGCTTACCTTCCTGTAGGTCTTCCACTAAATCTCTTGCGGCTTCCCATTCATAAGTTGAGTTAATGTGGGAGGAGAGTCTTGCTAACCTTCGGCTCGGATTACTCAATATATAGTTAGTGCTTCCTGATTGAGTAGCATTAATGACCTTCTTATTGAGATCGGATTTGGTATCAGTAATTTCTTGTCTTAGAACGTGATTTACGTAGCTCCCATAGCTACCATCCCCAAAATTACCACTAACAAGTTTGGAGTTAGCGATTGTCAGCTTTGCTCGAAGTGATTGGGATGCTGCGATGCCGGATGGTACTTTAACAACCATATTGCCGGAACTATCCCTATAAGCGTATGGCTTAATTGCATCAGAAAGTTGGTTTAAATGGTTTTCTAATCTGGCTACCGCATGGGCTTCTTTTTTAGATATACCCTTTACCTGCTCTAAAGCCTCTTGCGCGTGCTCTATTCGTTGTGCAAAATCTGTAAGTTTTTTTGCAGTTGCTGCAGAGTTTATACTACCCCCCAAAAATGCTTGATCAATTTCCGATTTTATGTCCCCCAGTCCTGTAATACCTTTCTTCTTATCCCCTGATATAACAAGATTAACTTTGTCTACTAAATCAGCTTTCTTTGCAAACTTTTCGGCCGTAGCAAAAACTGATGCATCTAGATTGTTTGCTAGTTTGGGAGTTCTTGTGTTTGGGATTGATGTATCAAAAAGCTTGTCATCTATTTCTTTTTTTAAACTACCTATCACAGAAGTGCTTACACCACGCATGGCTTTGTTTCTTGATCCAGTAGAATCAACACTTACAGCAAATTCACCCATACTTGAATCCAGACCTTTATAGAAGTTGCCGGGTTTTGGATGCCTTATTAAATTTCTTGAAACTGGGTCTTCAGATAGTTCATCCTGGTTTCCGTCACCTAGATAAAATGGGGAATAGTTACGCTCTGTAAGCTTACTCCAAAATTCTTTTCGGCTTCTTGAAGTAAGATCTGACATGTTAAACACATTTCGGGCTGCACCGATAGTAAGATTTTCTATCTGCTTCGTTGGATCATTAATCCAGTCCATAGGATTAACACTCACCTTTATACCAATTCCACCCGGTAACTCAGCTATTTCCTCAGCCCCCTCAGCATTTAGCTCCTTTGTTGTCACACTTACTTCTGGGGATTTATAACTTGCTTCCCAAGAGGATTGGATATCTTTCATCTCCTGCATCCACATCCAGCGGGGGACACCAAGTGCAGTCTCATCTAAGGTATCATAAAAATTTTGCCCTACTGTCGGGGTGTATTCTGGAACAAATGGCCTTGAACCACCTGCCGGTCTTCTTCTTACAGGGTGGTTTCCGGGATAAAAAAATGTATCTGCCATAACAACAGCTATTCTATATGTACTGGAAATATTTTCATAGTATGAATACAAAAAAAGTTTTTGGATTTCTTGCTAAACCAAATAGCATAGCCTAGATTCTTAAAGAAATATTAACTTATTGAAATATGTGTCTTAATGTGGAAAAATTCCTAGTGTATATGAAAACAAATTCCAACAAACCAATTCTAACTTTCTTTTTGGGTTTAGTTTTTTCCCTTCCATTGGTTTTTACACTATCTAAAACTACAGCCTATGCTCAAGTCTCCTATGCAGATGACGAAACAGTCACTTCTCCCTGTGGTGGAGGTATAGGAGTTGATACAACTATGTTTTCCTTTGAACTAGGTAAATGTTCACATTTTCAATGGAAACTTAATGGCTCCCCACTCCAAACTATTGTAAGAACAGTGGGAGATACATTTATTGCCCAAGCGACCGAAGTTGCAACATTTCTAGTCTGGGGACACAGCTTAAACCAACATCAAGCTTGTATGGCATATCTTGTAGAAGAAATATCTGGAACTTCAGTTCAGGACCAATTACCTCCTGATATTAAAAGTTTATATCCACCGGCAGGAGGAGGTATCTGTGCACCTATGCTTGTAAAGCTTGATGGTGGGGAGGCAAACAAGTTACCAAGTCGAGCGTTCATAGGAGGATCCCTTGCAGGCCTAACATATATTGCAAATGAAACAGCCTTCTCAGATAAAGGGGTTTTGCCCTCTGTAAATCTTGCTAATTACGGTAGATATGTGGCAAGCAATACCCTAATTTTAAAAGACACTGCACTTGCCCAAGTAAACTTTCCTGGAGGCCTAGTACCAACATCAGTTTCAACAGCTATAATGGACGTGTGGAAATTGATTAGAAATATCTCCTACGGACTTTTAGCAATATTTATGATTTATGTAGGATCTATGATTATGATGCGAAGACAAATAAGCTCTCAAGTTGTAGTCACAGCACAATACGCAGTACCAAGAATAGTCATCTCCATAATACTTATAACATTCAGCATGACAATTGGTCTTATTGGGATAGGGCTTATCACCCCAATTCAGATGGCTTTAATACAGCCAATTAAAGCGTTAGGGGGAGCAGGTACCATAGGGCCACTCACAATTGCAGTACTAACCTCAGGCTCAATACTATCTGCTGGGGTTGGGCTTATGTTTATAATTCTCACCATTTTTATGGCATTTTTAAACATGGGTTTATGGCTAGTTGCCTCCGTTAAATATATCTTTATCTACATAAAACTTATAATGGCCTCGGTTTCTGCACCTCTTACATTTGCATGGGGGTCAATTCCTGGGAACGAAGAAAAAATATCCGACTGGTTTAAGTATTTCTTGGCAAATATGCTTGCGCTTCCGGCTATGGCCTTAACCCTAGAAGTAGGAAACTATATCCTATATAAAATAGTTGTGGAAAATGTGATAGAGATATTTACAATGCAAGTAAATGCACAGAGTAATATATTTGTCTTTTTTGATGCCCTGGGTAGTTTTCTATTTGGAATTATAATGGGTTTTGCTATTTTCTTCCAAGCTCTTAAGATGCCAAAGATCATAGAAGAAGCATTCCTCGGTGAGCAAAAGACAAAGAGGAGATAGTTTCTACACATCCTTTCAATATCTTCTACTCTAAAATATAATACTTGCACATGCCCATTCGTGAAATGCCACAATCAAATAAGCAGCACGCAGTTCCACAAAATATAATGGATGTGGAATTTAAACTAATTGGGGATCTTACCATGCGCCAATTTACATACTTGGCTGTATTTCTAGGAGTGGCCTACGTTATCTATACGTTTACTCTTCCTCCTTTCTTTAAGTGGCCAATAATATCCCTCATTGTTCTTGTTGGGGTGGCATTTGCCTTTTTACCTTACGAGGAAAGGGGTCTTGATGAGTGGATAGTAAACTTTTTTCGAGCGGTTTACGCAGAGCAACAATACATCTGGAGAAAAAACCCATTACCTCCTTCAGCGTTTTTATATCAAAGCCTTTCTATGGTTAGACAAGAACTTATAACTTTGGCACCGACTGCAAGTAGAAGAAAACTTGAAAACTATCTTGAGTATCAATATCAAAAGAAAGAAATTTTAGACCCATACGAAAAACTTGAAGCAGAGTACATTCAAAAGGTTAAGGACGCATTTGGCGATTATTCAAAAAATGTAACAACTGCGGTGGCACTTGATGATGAATTTATGGAAAGCTCACCACAAGAGATGGTACCTGAAACCTCTTCAACCAAAAACATAATTACTGGAGTACAGATTGAAACATTACCACAAGAGGCACAGCTAATAGAAGGTGAAGAAAATATAGCTATAAGTTCTAATGAAATAGAAAACAATCAAGAAATTTTAGAAAAACAACAACTAATCGAAAAAACTCAAACTCCAACTGTAGAAACATATGGCCCAGCTGTATCTACTAACTTACCCAGTACGTCAGAGACACCAATAATTACAAAACAAACTTCAGCTCATATTGCAAGGCCGTCTATCATGCAACGTGCAAGTAGCTCATTTAAACAAACACTTAGACCAGCTGCTAAAAAGTTTATAAGTAGAAAGGTATTTACTGCGCCTGGTGATAATAACGAGATTCTGCTTCGTCCAATAACTCCTGATATGCATGCCGGAAGAAAACTAACAAACCTAACACCATTTCAGGGTAGTATAGTGCTTCCAATAAGGGGGGAACGTACACTAAAAACAAGTGACGAAATGGAGTCAGCAAGTGATGTAGTAAAAAAAGCCGAACAATTAAAAACTTACATCCAACAATTAAAACAATCCGAAAAAATTAATTTACCTCCTAAGGAAAAATCTAGCTACACTGAGTATTCAGTAGAAGATATTCAAGTAAGAAACGAGGCTGAAGAATTGATCCAGCGTTTTGAAAAAGAAAAAGAGGGATTACTTACAAAAATGGGTGCCTTGAAAACCCACATACAAATCTCTTCAACAGAAACCGACCCACAAACGAAAGAGAAAAACTCTATTGCATTTAGGGAATTGGAAGAAAAAATAACACAAACTCAAAGCACAATCACAAAATTAAGAGAACAGGTAGCAGCAATAAATGTTAAAAAGGGAGGCTTTATTGCGGAAGAACCAGAAATAAATTCTTCAAAGCTTGGAATAATTCCCGACAACTTGCAGCCACAAATTCCAAATACAATAGCAGGCATTGTTAGAAATATCAGAGGTATGGGGCTTGCAAATGTCCTCCTTATTATAAAAAATGGAAAAAATGAACCTGTAAGAGCTGTAAAAACTAATCCTCTAGGAGAATTTACTATCACAAACCCACTTCCGAACGGAAGTTACAATATAGAGGTGGATGCAAACAACTCAACTGGGTTTTCCTTTGATATAATTAATTTTGATGCAAAAGGTGAGATAATACCTGCAATGGAATTTGTAGGAAATTAAATTTGGTAAGCAAAACTCAAATTTAAAAAACTAACAAAGCAAAAAAATATGCCAATAAATGAAATCAGATCAACAACACAAGAACATCTAGATGTAGAGGACATAAAAGAGGACTTAATTATACTAAAAACAGGGGAGGTAGCTGCAATTATTTCAACAACTGCTGTAAACTTTGCACTTCTTTCTGAAATGGAGCAAGATGCTTTGATTGCCGCCTTTTCTATGCTTCTAAACTCGATAACTTATCCGATACAAATTGTAATTAGATCAAAAAGAGTCGATATTTCAAACTACATCACAAAAATAGTGAAAGTTGAGCAGGGTTTAAGTGACCCGCTTTTAAAAAAACAGATCCAATCATATCGTAAGTTTGTACAAGACTTGGTGAAGGTAAATGATGTTTTATCAAAAAAGTTTTACGTAATTGTGCCTTCCGGAAGTACAGGATTTCACGAAAAGGGATCTACTCCGTTTGATTGGATGGGTAGGATGTTCGGAGCCCACACGAAACGAGTAAAAGTGGATACAGAGTCTGCACTAAAAAGAGCAAAACCCGATCTTTTACCAAAAGTGGACCATGTAGTTGGGGAGTTTGGAAGACTTGGTATAAAAGCTAAAAGACTATCCACTCAGGAAATAGTAGAATTACTTTTCGAAATATATAACCCAGGATCAGCAGAAGCACAAAGAATAAGAACTGATATTGGAGACTATAGAACAGCAATTGTTGAACCTGCAATCTTGGAAGAATAAAAGGTGGAAATTACACAAGAGTGAGTAGGTTAAGATAAAGTGAAATAAAAATGCCAATGCCAAAATTTACATTATTTAATAAAAAACCAAAAGTAGACCCAAAGCTTACACCAGAAGCACCAAAGGAAAATGCCGGAGATGTGATTGCAAGAGGAATGGTTGATATAAGAGACATTATTGCCCCTTCTGCAATTGAAGTTGATTTTAATCACATGCGGGTTGGGGGAATGTTTTTTCGAACACTTTTTGTGTCAGGATATCCTAGGTTTGTAGGGGCTGACTGGCTTGCACCTATTATTAACTTCGATCACTCACTTGATATCTCAATGTTTTATTATCCTGTAAAAGCTCAAGGGGTACTTGACGATTTAAAAAGAAAAATTACAGAACTTGAGGCTACTGTCAGGGGGGATGCTGAAAGGGGAAAAATTGCAGATCCAGTAGTAGTTGCTGCTTTAGAAGACGCAAACACTTTACAAGAGCAGCTTGTAAAGGGTATCGAGAAGTTTTTCCAATTTTCTTTTTACATCACTATACCTGCTGAAACTTTAGAAGAGCTTGAAAACATATCTAAAAAACTGGAAGGCACACTTGGATCCCTACTTCTTATTTCCAAAAAAGCCACTTTACAAATGGAACAAGCATTTCAATCCACAGTTCCCACAGCAATGGATAAACTTTTGATTACAAGAAACATGGATACCACAAGTCTTGCAACAACTTTCCCTTTTACCTCATCAGACCTTACTTCAGATGAAGGCATAATGTACGGAGTTAATAAACACAACGGTTCTCTTATCATTTTTGATAGGTTTTCTTTGGAAAACGCTAACACCGTAGTTTTTGCTAAATCCGGAGCTGGTAAATCTTTTGTTGTTAAACTTGAAGCCTTGCGTTCTATCATCTTTGGAACACAAGTTCTTATCATCGACCCAGAAGAAGAGTATAAACCGGTCTGTGAAGCTTTGGGTGGTAACTACATAAACTTCTCACCAAGCTCTCCGGCAAAGATTAATCCTTTTGACTTATCTGGCATTGCTGTTGAAGGTCAAAATGAACTTGGTCAAAAACTTTTATCTTTGCACACACTTTTAAGGCTTATGATGGGAACACTTTCCCCTACAGAAGATGCCATTCTTGATAGAGCCTTGATTGAAACTTATAGATTAAAAGGTATTACTCCCGACCCTGATACCCAAAGTTCACAAGAACCTCCAGTTATGGAAGATTTATATAAAGTACTGCTTGGTGGTGCTGAAGTAGAAGCACGGGGTATGGCAGAAAGGTTAGAGAAATTTATCCGTGGTTCTATGACTGGAATATTTGACTCACAATCTAATATAAACCTTACGGCGGATATGACTGTTTTCTCTACAAAACATTTGGAAGACGCTCTAAGACCAATTGCCTTCTATATGATCTTGGACTTTGTATGGACAACTATTAGAAAGGATTTGCGTAAACGAATATTAATTGTGGAAGAGGCTTGGTACCTCATGTCCAACAACGACAGCGCCCAGTTTTTGTTTGGTATCGCAAAAAGAGCCAGAAAATATTATTTGGGTCTTACTACAATTACTCAAGACGTGGACGACTTTTTAAAGTCTGATTATGGCCACGCGATTGTGAGTAACTCCTCTATTCAAATACTTTTGAAACAACACCCATCAGCTATAGATAAAATTGCAGAAGTTTTCTATCTATCCGAAGGCGAAAAAAGATTGCTATTATCTGCTGACAGGGGTGAGGGTTTGTTTTTTGCTGGTGCAAATCACGTTGCCATTAAAGTAATTGCTTCAGAAGAGGAATACAAGCTAATTACAACAAATCCAGAGGAAATACTAAAAATGAAAGAAGAAAGAAACCAAAGAAAACTTGTGGAAGAACAACGGGCTTCTTATAAACCATTCGAGATAGTTGACACTCAAAGTTATGCTAAAATCCCTGAACCAAAAAACCCAAATGATGACATATCTGAAGAAGAAACTCCGCAAAGAGTAGCACCAAGGTATGAGGCACCAAAGTTTAATACTCCCATGCCAACACCAAAACCGGTGACACCACAACCACCATTACAAACACAGGCACAAAACCAACCACAAATACCTGTAGCCACGGCACCTAATGCTCAAGTTTCTAATTCACAAGGTAAAGCTTTCTCTTCACCACAGAATCACCCTCAACAAAGAACTCCAATAAATACTACTATGGTAGGTCAGCCTAAACAAAATCAGTTAAACCAATCTAATCAACCGCAACAAAATAGCATTGAGCAACAACAATCTAGACAACCTACACCTCAACAACACGTGCCAAAAATTCCAGTACCACATATACCAACAAATGCTGAAGTTAAAAAACCACAAAATACCGTCGTGGCAAAAACCCCGTTTGGTCAAGGAATTGCACCTAATCAACTGGTGGATGGCTATCAAACCCCAAGGCAACAAAACTTAAATACTGGACCTAACAGCTCAGTAATACCAGGACAGCAAAGACAGAATGCAAACACCAACAATAGTGGTCCTAAGATTTTGATGCCGGGAGGTATCAAACAAGATTTATCCCAGGGAATACCTACTAAAATCGATCAAGGAACAATACCCTTAGCAAACAATCAAGACCAGAAAAACCAATAGATAAATCGAAGGGTATTTTGACATTTTAATATAAATATAAACCTTGTGTTAAGCTTCGGTACGCTTCTAGTTAATTTTACTAAAGTTTAAGGGTTAGAAAAATTGCCACCACACCAAAAATGATGGCTGTGAGATTTAGCGCCTTCGCTTTAGCCCCAACATATTTAATTTCTATGCCACTTATAAGGTTCTGCTTACTTAAACTGTGTCCCTGATTAAAAGCCAACTTTCTAGCAAACTCCTTAGTAAAGCTTGGGACTACACCATGTTTTAGGTTTAATAGGCTAACAGTAATTAAAATATAACTAAAAATTATAAATACTGCATGGTAAATTTCTGAAAAGATATATTCTGGAAGCCACTGATAGCCAAGTAAAATAAACATCAATACAACAACTACATTAAATAATAGTAAGTAGTAAAAGTCGGTTATATATCTACCTACCAATAACTCATCTCGTGGAAAAAACTTATCCTTTATCAAAAGCTTTAGTATCAGCTCAAACATAATAAATGTAATTAAAACTGGGATCAGTGGAGCAAAATACATACTTATAATTTAATTGTATTTGATTATCCTAAAGCTAACAAATCATTAACTCCCTCTTATTGGCATTATCAAGTGGATATACCCCTCTGTTTCGGCTCCCTTAACAACACCTGGTGTAAGCTGACCGTTGGAAGAAAAAACTACCCTCTCGGCTTTTATGTTGTTCAAAAAATCAAGTAAAAACTTTGAATTAAAAACCACATCCAAGACTTCACCTTCAACAGAAGCATCAATTTGAGTGTGATTTTCACCGGACTCACTGGATGCAGAAGTAAGTTTTATATATCCCTCAGGATTTATATGAATTGTTATTGGGCTGTGAGTCTCTGAGCCTTTTGCAAAAACATTTGTAAGTTTGACAGCTTCGAGTAAGTCCTGAGAATAAAACTCAGCCTTATGTATGGCTTCAGCTGGAATTAGTTTTTTGTAATCTGGGAAATTACCATCAATTATCCTTGTGGATACTGTTGTACCCTCAGCTTCAAATAAAGCCAAATTATCGTCTTTATTCATCACAATTTTAAGCTTGTCCCCACTACTACCAAAGATACGGGCAACTTCAACCAAAGTTTTTGCTGGGATAATTACGTTAAACTCGGAAGTACGAGTTTTTTTAAGCTTTATTGATGTTTCAGATAGTCTGTAACCATCTGCTGTCGCTAGAGTTAAGACACCACCCTCGAGGTGGACTAAAACTCCGGTTAACACAGGTCTGGTTTCATCAGAAGCTGCTGAAAAAGCAACTGACATCACAGCATGGGCAAATTCCTTTGGGTCTACCTCAATAGCCAAAGTTTGATCTTTGATCTCTGGAAGGGCAGGATAATTGCTGGCATCAACCCCATTAAACTTAGATTTGGTCTTCTCGGTACTTATATGAAGAATATTTTCCTTTAATTCACCGCGAATTGTACTGGGGGATAAATTTGAAATGAACTCACCAAAAAGCTTTGCAGGAATAGTAATAGCCCCATCTTTTTCCACTGATGCCCCAACGTATAAAGTAATACTTGTTTCCATATTAGAGGCGGTTAGCTTCAAGCGACCGTCCTGAGCTACCACTAATACATTTGATAATACAGGGAGTGGACTTTTTAAAGACACAGCCTTGCCTACAGTGGATAATCCCTTGGACAGATTTTCTTGTAGACAGGTAAAAATCATTTGTTATCTAACTTTCAACTTTAATACAACTCGTCTTGTATTACCCTCTCCAGCACTTTCAGAAACTATATCGGGATAGTCTGCTACAAACATATGCACCCACCTACGTTCAAAAGAATTCATAGGGGGCATCTCTACATCAGAATTATGGAATCGTACACGATCAATAAAGTTTCTTACCATATCTTCTATTTTTAATTTCCTGGAATCACGGTAGCCATTTATATCAACAATAATATGTTTCCACTCGGCCAAATCTTTATTGATTATAGAAGTTAGGATATGTTGCAACCCGTTTAAGGATTCGCCTCTGTAACCTATCAAAAAACTTAAGTCATCACCATCAATAAATACTTTACAAGTGTCACCCTCTTCCTCTATCTCATACTTTGGGTTGACTTTTAGATACTTTAGAATTTCACCTAATTTCTGCTCAATAGTTTTTACTACACTATCCATTTGATAACTCCTTTTTTAAAATTAATTATTCACAATTATTTAAATTTTGGGGCAATGGTCGATAGCTTTTTAATCCAAGGCGCAACACCACCCCACCCTGATACAAAATACTGCTGGACCAGTGAGAAGATCGTTGTAACCAAAAGATATAAAGAAATACCTGCTGGTAAACTTGCGCCAATGAAAACTGTCATCAGAGGCATCATATAAAGCATTTGCTCTTGCATATTATAAGCTAAGTCATCTTTCCTGTCAGTAGTCACAAGAGCAGCCTTTTCGCCTTCCGCAACATAGGGCATCATCATCTTGGAAGAGATAAACTGACCAATACCAGCAATTACAGGTAAAACATAATATGGGTCCGGCTTTATTAAATTCATGTATAGAAATTGGGTGTTTATCTGAGTCCCATCAACAAACTTTAGAAATGCAAAATAGATTGATTGGTTTATTTCGTTAAGATTAGTACCATGCGTAAATTTATTTATAACATTATATAAAGCAATAAGAACAAGAATCATAACAATTTGGGTAAGACATCCGGTTGCCGGATTGACGCCGTGTTTTTGCAAAAGCTTCATTTGTTCTTCTGCCATCTTCTGCTTATCATATTTAAACTTTTCTTTGATTTTCTCAAGCTCGGGTTGGAGGTCTCTTTGCTTCTGCATAGTCTTCATAGAAGGCAAAACCACAGGGATAAGTATTGTCCTTATCAAAACAGTGAGAACCACAATTGCCGCACCCATATTTCCAAATAAGGCATACAACGCCACTAAGATATTTAAAATTGGATGAACCAATAATGTGTTCCAGACTAAGGACATAGTTGTTATTTTACAGGGTCGAAACCCCCTTTACTAAACGGATTACATCTTAACACACGATATACCCCCATTAAAGAGCCTTTAGCAACTCCATGCTTTTCTATGGCTTGGTACATATACTCAGAACATGTAGGACTATACCTACATATGTGAAATCCCAAATTATCTAAGGAGATGTATTTTTGGTAAAACCTGATTAAACTCTGTATTAATTTCTGCATACCCTTTATTTAAACTAGCAAACTTCGGATAAATAACAACCCAAAAACCACTTTTTAAAGCACTAAGGTTTAGCCGTAGCACTTCTCTAAAAACTCTTCTAACACGGTTTCGCACCACTGCCGATTTACTAAACTTGTTAGAAATTACTATACCAAACCGGGAATTAACCGGTCCCAGCCTCGGGTAAACATCCAAAACATAGATATCAAAAAATAAAGACCTAAAAAGCTTTCCGTATTTACGCACCCTACCAAATTCAAAGCTGGTCCTTATCCGATTTGGTTTTTTAAGCATGAGGTTATTATAGGGGATTTTTTAATTATTAACCTATTTACCGTTGTATTCTCTAGCTAACACTTTTCTACCCTTGACCATTCTCCTTTTAATAACGCGCTTTCCTCCTACCGAGGCCATTCTTTTTAAAAATCCATGTTTTCGTACTCTTTTTAGTTTTTTTGGCTGCCAGGTTCTTTTTGTTGACATAACAGGCTTGATTTTAAACGATAGTGGGGGAAAAAGCAATCAGCTATAAACCCCAACTAACATTGCTTGATTAATTGTGGATAACTCGAGTAAAGTTATACACAATAGGATATATTTACTGCCCCATCAAAAATTTCGGAATATAAAACGAATATGGACATAAAAACACTTTGGAAGGCTGTGCTTTCTGAATTACAGGTGGTGTTATCCGAAACCCAGTTTAAAACATGGGTACAAAACACAAGAGCCGATAACCTAACTGAAAATTCAATAGATGTGGTTTGTGAGACAGCATTTGCCAAAAAACAATTAGAAAACTTACAGTCACTTATCAAATCAAGTGTAGATAAAATAGGAAAGGGCGACTATCAGATCCACATTAAAATTGGCAAAATTAAAGATGTTGAAAAAGAGACAGAGCAAAACATGGGACCACTATTTCAAAACGACACCCAGTACCAAACCGATTCAATTAATTCTAAAGATCAAAACAGACAAACATCGGAAGTATCATCGGCTAATTTTAAAAAGGCAGAAAGATTTGGACTTAAAGCAAGTTATACCTTTTCAAGTTATATCATGGGATCAAATAATAGACTTGCTTTTGCTATAGCTAAGGCTGTTGCAGAAAATCCCGGAACAAAATACAACCCATTCTTTCTGTATGCTGGAGTCGGTCTTGGAAAAACACATCTTATCCACGCGGTTGGAAACGAGATTATAAGAAGTCATCCTGAATTAAACATAGGGTATACAACTGGTGAAGCATTTACAAATGAACTTATAGAGTCGATTCAAAGCGGTAATAGGGGAGGCACATATGCTGCTAATAAGTTTAGAAATAAATATAGAAGTGTGGACGTACTTATCATTGATGATATTCAATTTATAATCGGAAAGGAGTCAACACAGCAGGAATTCTTTCACACATTTAATTCTTTGTTCTTGTCTCAAAAACAAATAATTATTACTTCGGATAGACCACCAAAAAATTTTACATCTTTAGAAGATCGCATTACTTCAAGATTTAGCAGCGGAATCATCGCGGATATAACACCGCCCGATCTTGATACTAGAATTGCAATATTAAGAACAAAAAGGGATACAAATCACGATAACATTCCTAATGAAACTTTAGATTTTGTAGCCGAAAAGGTGGATACAAACATAAGAGAGTTAGAGGGGGCGTACTTACAAGTGGTGACACAAGCAAAAGCAATGGGAGAAAGTCCAACGGTAGAATTTGCAGCCCATGCACTAGGTCACGGGATTGTAAAAGAAAAGTCACAAAAGGCAACAAACGTAAATGACATCATAAAAACAGTGGCAAGTTATTATGCCGTAAAAATTACTGACTTAAAAGGTAAGCAAAGAACTAAAGATCTAGTGATTCCGAGACAGATGGCAATGTATCTTATGTATGAATTAACAAACACACCTTACATGACAATAGGTGAGTTGCTTGGTGGAAGAGATCATACAACTGTAATGCATGGGGTGGGTAAAGTAAAAGATGATATGGAAAATAACTTCAAGACCAAGCAGGATGCAGTAAACATCAAGCGAACCCTTACCAATTAGAGTTGGATAGGTGGGGATAACTTTTGACCCAATTATAGGGTGTGTGGATAACTTGACCTATTTATCCACAATACTATCCACAGAAATTCTTGGCTTATACACAGTGATATATAGTGTGGTTGCAGTAATCCATACCCGAAGAAAAAACGATTAGATTGAAGTAATCAACAAAGGAGGCTATCAACATAGATAACACTCAATATGAAGCATTACAACAACTTTAAAATGATTTTTACACATATCCCCAGTACTACTACTGATGCTACTTATTTAATATATACTGAGTATATTGGTTAAATATGTGGAAACTTTACTTAAGTTTATTTTTAGCAAAAACAGTAAAACTAATAATTAATATCCTAAATATAGGATCGGGTTTCACATGGCCGGGACATGTTGCCCTTACAATTTATCCCGAAATTTTAAAAAACAAGAGGTTTGGGTTTCCTCAAGGCATTGTACTTGTGAGTGGTACAAATGGAAAAACAACCACTACTAAACTTTTAACCCATATTCTAGAGTATTCTGGCCTGAGGGTTATTCATAACAAGACAGGTGCAAACCTTCTAAACGGGATTGTCTCCGAGATCTTACTTTCTATGGATATGTTTGGTAATCACAATAGCGATATTGGTGTTTTCGAGGTCGATGAGAACAACCTTCCACTTATACTTGAGTATATAAACCCTACTGTCTTGGTACTTCTTAATATATCAAGGGACCAGCTAGATAGGTACGGTGAGACCGATTTGATCTTAGATGGTTGGTCAAAATGTGTTGCTAAGCTAACACCAAGTACTAAACTCATTTTAGATGGTACCCAGTCATATTTTGATGGTGTTGTCAAAGATTTTAAAGGTGAGATTATAAGATTTGATGATAATTTAACTAATCTTAAAAACACAAAGTTAGTAGGGAAATTTAATGCTAAAAACATAAATGCAGCAGTTTATGCCTCCACGCTTGTTGGGGTCGAGGAGGGGGATGCAAGGCAAAGCCTTAGTAAATTTGAAAGTGCCTATGGGAGAGGTGAGTTAGTTGTATATAAAGGAAAAAGGTTTCAGTTATTTTTAGCAAAAAATCCGGCCAGCTTTAACAATAACCTTGAATCTTTACTTGATGGTAGCATTTTGTGCGATGGGGTATGGGTTGTGTTAAATGATGATATTCCTGATGGGAGAGATGTTTCTTGGATTTATGATGTTGATCCAAAACTGTTAGAGAAGGCTTTTTATAATAAGGAGGTCTTTGTTTCCGGTTCAAGGTATCTTGATATGGGGGTTCGATTAAATTATGCAAACATTAAAATTTTACCTGAAAACCTTTCTATGAGAGATACTGATGTACTTACAAGAGTTAACACTCGGGAGAACTTATTAAATATTGTAGTTTTGCCAAATTACTCAGCTATGCTAAATGTAAGGCAACTACTAACTGGAAGAAAAATTTTATGAAGCTGGTGATAGGATATTTTTATCCCGACTATTTAAACTTATATGGGGACGACGGTAATGTACAGATACTTAAATACCGTGCCGAAAAAAGAGGTATTGAGGTAGAAGTGGTGGAGGTTAGTACTACTACAGACATCTCATTACTACAACCAAAAGAAATAAACCTTGTCTTTATGGGAGGTGGTCCCGATGCTAGTCAAAAAGACATGTACCAAGATTTACTTTCCAACAAAAAAACTTTTTTGAAAAATTATATTGAGGCAGGTGGTGTTGGTTTATTTATATGTGGATCGTACCAACTGTTGGGTGATTATTATAAAGCTGCAAACGGGGATGTGTTGGAAGGCCTTAAGATTTTTGATTTATACACAATCTCATTCGGGAATAAAAAACCAAGATGTATAGGAAACGTTGTGTGCGAATTAAATTCAGCTTCTAGGCACGAACCCACCTTCAGTCATTTAAATAGCATAGGAGGCACCCTTGTTGGTTTTGAGAATCATGGTGGAAGAACTTATCTTGGCAAAAACGGAACACCCCTTGCAACGATCATAAAAGGACATGGAAATAATTCAGAAGATCATACGGAAGGATGTATTTATAAAAATGTGATCGGTTCGTATCTGCACGGACCTATCCTTGCCAGAAACCCACACTTGGCTGACTATCTAATTGCAAAATCTTTAGGTGTTACAGACTTTGGTCCTATTGATGATACTATGGCATTAGACGCACACAGATTGTCTCTAAAGCTATGACAAAGATATGATCTAATTTCTATTTTATTTACTGCCCACAAAAATAATGGTTTCAGTAAGTTTTGCTAAATTACATAAGACTATTTTTTATTTAATTCTTGTACTACTACCTACAAATTTGGGTAAGCACTTTATTTCTGTTGATTCGTATGTCAATTCACGTTTGGTTGATTATCTAGTACCGACATTTTGGCTTATAGATATTTTGCTTTTCGGGCTTTTTATTACTTGGGCGTTTTCAGGCGGTTTTAAAAAGATTAAAAGATTTGAATATAAACAAGTTTTTCTAATTTTTATTTTAGCTTTCTTCCCTTCAATTATTTTAGCCCCTTGATTAACTAGCGCTTTATATTTTTATTTAACTTTTGTGCTTCGTTTATTTTTAGTTGTTTATATTTGGTTTGAGGTCAAGTTAGAAAAAGAACTCAAAAATTTTATTTTGATTTTTTCATTTCAGGTAGTTTTTTTGGTCATATTGGGCCTTATGCAGTGGCAAAAGCAATCCTCAGTATTTGATAACTACTTATTCTTTGGGGAGCAGGTTTACGACAGCACTACTTTTAATGTTGCAAGAACCACTATTAATGGAGAGCAGAGAATACCTGCTTATGCGACCTTTAGGCATCCGAACATATTTGGGGGTTATTTAAGTATTTTTTTTATTTGGGCTTTATATTTTTTAACAACACAACCCTATTTAACCACCAACTTGGTTGAAAATAATACTGTTAAAAAGAATTGGCAGCATAAATTTCCTATCAATATTAAAATGGGCTTTATTTATCTAGTGCTCATTATGGCTTTTGTTGGAACTATTACCACATTTAGTCAGTTTGCCATTTTAGCGGTTTTACTCGGGAGTATTTTTTATTTTGTTATTAAATATTTTGGTAAATCCGGTGTTTTTGCCTCACTTTTAGTTACATTTTTTGTATTTATTTCAAGTTTTTTACTAACCCATTTAACTTATCTGGGGGATTTTGGTAAAAGTTTTCTCCTAAACCCCTCAATTTACAGGCGAGTTAATTTAGAGATTTCTGCATATCAGATGATAGTGCAAAATCCTGTATGGGGAGTTGGTCTTAACAATTTCACTGTTAACCTATCAAATTATTTACCTCTTTCCCAAGTTCTAACTTTCAACCAACCTGTTCATAACACATTTTTACTTATCTTTGCAGAAAGCGGCGTCTTTGTTTTACTGGCTTTTTTTGCCATACTATTTCTTTGTTTTAGATCTCTTCTAGCACAAGGTTTTGGCTTTCCCGTCGTACTTTTTATTAATCTACTTCAGATTATAATACTTGGCAGTTTTGATCATTATTTCTACACAATTCCGCAAACCCAAATATTGTTTTTATTGACTGTTGGATTATCCCTAACTTATACTTATACCAATGCCAAAGTATAAGATTAAGACACTTGTTTTACTTACAACTTTACCCTTCTTATTAACCGCCTGTACAATTCAGGACCTTCCTGTAATCGGTAAGTATCTTACCGGTGCTAATCGCGGACCTGTGGAACTTACTATGTGGGGACTTTGGGAAAAGGATTATGTTTACAACGCTATTCTTAACGAGTACAAAAAAACAGTTTCCAATGTGGCGCTTAAATATCAAGATATGTCCGTTTTAAATCTCAACGGGTTGGTTGAATACAAAAAAAGGGTTTTTTCAAGACTCGAGCAGAAAGAGTGGGAGGCGGATATTGTGATGGTTCATAATAGTTGGGTTCCAAAACTTATTGCCTCAAATTATCTTGAACCTATGCCAACTAGTATGATTACTGCTCAAAAATACTCTGAGCTTTTTTACCCATCAGCTTCCTATTCTGCTGTTTCTTCCGACAAGGTTTATGCGATTCCCGCTTATTATGATGGTCTTGTACTTGTGTACAATAAAGAGCATTTCGCAGAGATCAATCAAGTTGTCGCCCCTACGGCATGGGAAGAATTTAGAAGGGTGGCAATTTCTTTGACGAAGTTTTCCGATGAGCGTAAATCAAATCTAGTACGGGCAGGTGCCGCCATAGGGTATGCTGATAATATTGCTCACTTTTCCGATATTATTGGTTTAATGTGGGCACAAGCTGGTGTTAAGTTTCCTGAAGGGATGGATTCTATTCCTGCTCAAGATGCCTTCTCTTTTTATATTTCAATGATGAAAGACCACAAGGTATGGCGATCTGACTTCCCTGAGGCAAGTACCGCTTTTGTAAACGGACAAGTTTCGATGATTTTTATACCAAGCTGGCAGATTATAGATATTTTAGCTGCAAATCCAAATCTTGATATCGGAGTCGCTCCCGTACCCCAAGCGTTACCAAGTAGTCCTGTAAATTGGGGGAGTTTTTGGATGTATGTTGTACCGAAAAACAGTGCTCACAAAGCTGATGCGTGGAAATTCCTGAATTATTTGACAACAGACGTGTCCGAGAAGGCCTTGTTTGAGGAAGGGTCTAAAGTAAGACCATTTGGGGTTCCTTATGCACTAACCTCATTATCCAACGATCTTTCGGGTGATAAATATCTTGGGCCACTGATGCAGTCAGCCCCAACTGCCGCGAGTTCTGAAATGGCAGGAAGATCGGGAAATAGAGCCCAAGAAGAGGTTGTAAAAAAAGCTATAAAATTGATTTATGAAAGCCAAGAACCGATAACTGCAGAAACTGCACTTAAGGCAGCAAAAGAAGAACTTTTAAACCCGGCCCCTACAGAAGAGACAGGTAAGTAGATTTGTAAATTGCGTATAATTCTCCTATGAAAATTTTTGCCATTGAAACTTCTTGTGACGAAACAGCAGCAGCCATTGTGGAAGATGGTACCAAGTTGCTATCGTCTACCATCGCTACCTCCAAAGAGTTGCACGAAAAGACCGGGGGAATTATTCCCGAGGTTGCTGCGAGAAAACAAGTTGAATCAATTGTACCTGTGATTGAGGAGACAATTAAAAATCCCAAATTAAAGATGGAGGACATTGATGCATTTGCTGTAACTACTGGCCCAGGACTTATTGGATCATTGGTTGTTGGGGTGGCGGCGGCTAAGTCACTTGCCTTTATTTATAAAAAACCCTTAGTTCCGGTGAATCATTTAATAGGCCATATTTATGCAAATTGGGTTGAGTCCTCTAAGTTACCTGAATTTCCAGCATTAGCGCTTGTTATAAGTGGGGGTCACACTGATCTTGTTTTGATGCACAGGCATGGGGATTTTAAATATTTAGGTGGTACCTTGGATGACGCTGCTGGTGAAGCTTTTGATAAAACCGCAAGACTTTTAGGTCTAAAGAAATATCTTGGTGGTGCGGAATTATCTGGGCTTGCGGCTTTGTGTGAGAAGAATCTTTTTGAGGGCAAGTTGCCTCGTCCAAAAATGCGTGATGATGATTTTGATTTTTCTTTTTCTGGGCTAAAGACTGCAGTAAAAAGACTTATTGAAGGGGATAAATCTTTTTCTGGTGAATCTACTGAGTTTATCCAAAGTGTTGCTAGAGAGTTTGAAAATGCTGTTGGGGATGTGGTGTCGTCAAAAATTCTAAAAGCTATAAACAAATATAATGTTAAATCTTTGGTTATTGGTGGGGGTGTAGCTGCTAACATAAATTTACGAGAGAGACTTGAGAAAGATGTGAGAGGGATTAATGTTAGTCTGCATATACCGCCAATGAAATACTGTACGGATAACGCAGTTTATATAGCGAGTGCTGCTTATTTTATAAATAAACCTGTTGAACTAGAAGAAATTGATGCAAACCCCGCACTTGGGATTATGGACTAACCTTTTGTATATTGTTTTTTAACACTGCCTCATAGATAATTTAAAAATGTTTAGTAGGGGCAACTTCACAAGAAATATCAGTATATTTTTGGGGATATTTTGTGCTACTTTAGTAGTGGGGATTTTTGATTATATAAATCATAAAGATTCTTTAGACAAAAATATTAGCTCTGAAACTTTGAAAGCAGAGTTTGGTCTAAATGTTCTAGATAGTTCAAGTTCACTTAGCCCCAATAATTCTATAGAAAATAACTTTAAGGCAGATTCTAATAACTTACCAAGCAATGTTTTAGGTACTACTACCTCAAATGTGGTAAATACACTATCTACAAATTATGGTAACTATGTATTAAGTACTACTGATAAAAGACAGCTTGTTTCTTCCCCACTTGATATAAGTGGTACTAAAAACGATCTAACACCACTAGTTGTTTCTGGTAATACAGGAAATACTGCTGAATATCTTATCAAAGCAAAAGACGCTCTTAATGGGACTGATGTTATGAAACTTTCTAAAGATGGGGATTTAAGTATTGGTGGTGTCATGCAATTAGACTCTCAGTCAGAGCATCCCGAAGATTCTGAGGATGGCAGTATGTTTGGTCTTTTATATACTACTAATGATGGTAAATCTTTGTATTTTAAAGGAAGTGACGGCGATAAATTTAAATTGAATTCCAGCAATTATTGGGGTTTCGACGACAATATCCTCTCTACTGATGAGGATGTAACAAGCGTTGGTATTGGTACCGACTCTCCAGCAACTAAACTTACTGTTAAAACAGCCGCTTCTAGTTATGGTGTCGAACACACAGATGGCACAAGAAGGCTTAGTACATACGTTTCTCCGACAGGGGGGTGGTTTGGTACAGTATCCGATGACCCTCTTAATTTTTATACAAACAACAGCATTTCTCGTCTTACAATCACTGCAGATGGTAATGTTGGTATTGGTACTGCTACACCGGACAGTAGTAGAAAACTACATATATATGACACATCTACGAACTATGTAGAAGTTGAGAGTACCGAAGGAAACTCTGGTTTAGCTTTAACTAGAGGTGCTGTAGAAAGTTATTTCACAAACTTTGGCGATGGCCTTGGTTTTTACGCTGGAGACGGTGGTACTATAGACTTAGTATTAGAAAATGGTGGTAATCTTGGTATAGGTCCTGATATAAATCCCACTGAGCTACTGGATATAGATGGTGACACAGTACGGTTAAGAGATTCAAAAACCCCAGCTAATTCTTCTGAAAGTTGTAGTCAAGGCGAGATAGTATGGGATTCTGGTTATGTGTATGTATGTGTGGCAACAGACACTTGGAAGAGAAGTACCCTTTCTGCATTTTAATGTTGAGTATAGGTAGTTAAACCGAAACCTCTTATTTAAATAGCCCAAGAAACCCCCGCATGTCTAATTGCTTACTGCTTTCTTCACCTCTTTTTTTAACTTCTAAGTCTTGTCCAAGTTTTTTAGAGACAACCACCCTTGTAGGAATTCCTATTAGATCTGCGTCCGCAAACTTTTGTCCTGCACTTGCATCTACTCTGTTGTCAAACAACACATCAACTTTAGCCTCAAGGAGCTTGTTATAAATCTCATATGCGTATTTATTTGTAGTTTCATCTTCAAGATTTAATCCCACCAAATGTATTTGAAATGGTGCTATATTTTCTGGCCACACCATACCATTGTTGTCGTGATATAACTCTATAACTGTTGCCATAAGCCTGGATGGTCCTATTCCATAACATCCCATGATAACTTTTTGCTCTTCCCCATTCTTATCTGAGAATTTAAGATTTCCGGCATCTGAAAATTTAGTTTTCAGCGGGAAGATGTTCCCCACTTCTACGGCTTTTACTTCTTCCAAACTCTTTTTATCTAGCCCAAGTTCTTGTAGCACTTCATCAGTAAAAACTTCTTTGTTGACTGCAAGATTTTTTTCTTTGCTTACATAAATTGTGTCTTCACCTGCACTACACACAGTTTGAAACTCATGACTAAACTTACTAAAACTTCCACCACTCGCAAAAGTAAGGTAAGTTTTTTCGCCAATCCCAACTCTATTAAACACTTTTATATATGCTTGTTTTGCTTTCTCATAAAATATTTCAAAATCTGCTTCCGACTTATCAAATGAGTACATATCCTTCATGATAAACTCACGTGTTCTAAGAAGACCCCCTTTGGCGCGAAGCTCATTTCTAAATTTATTTTGGAATTGGTAAGCGTAAAGTGGTAAATCTCTATGAGACTTTATTTCTTTGCTTAAAACATTTACTAAAGGCTCTTCATGAGAAAAAGCAAGGCCAAGCTCTGTACCATTTTTTAATTTTGTTTTAAACCACACATCTACTTCTTCATCACCCCATCTTTTGGAGGTTTCCCAGATATCTTTACCTTGTAAAGAGCCAAGAAGCATTTCTTGACCTCCAATAGCATTCATCTCCTCGCGAATTATTTGGATAATTTTTTGTAAAACTTTGTAGCCAAGTGGAAGAAATGTATAAACACCTGCAATTTCTTTTTGAATAAAACCACCACGCAGAAGAAGTTGGGCGCTGATGCTTTCTTCATCTTTTGGAGCTTCTTTTTTAGTTTTGCCTAGCATTGAGGAGTAAAGCATGGGTATAGTTTATCACGATGGGGAAAAGGCGTTAACTAGGATTATTTTGGTCTGACAGTTCCTGTATATTTTAGTCTTAATGCATTTTCAAGTCTTGGTGCAAGTTCTCTTAGATATTTTTGGGTTCTTGGGGATATATCTCCGTTATCCATGTCTGGTATGGTTCTGCAAAGCCTTGGTATCTGTCTAAGTATTATTTCAAGGGGTAAGTCACCTGTGTTTTCTGCAATATTTTTGGCAAGTTCTTTTGCAACTGAGTCTATTCTAGCTTCTCGCTCTTCCGCACTTTTAAAAACAGTTTCAGTTTCGTAGGTCTCCAATTTTAAGATTGTGTAAGTACCGGCATTGCCCCTTACACTAAGTGGAATACGCCCATCTACTTTTAGAATATTTTTTTCTTCTTGTTCGATGTTTGTTCCTGAGTATTGTTTCACCACTATGTTAACTGGTAGTTCCTCATTTTCTTCTGCCGCTTTCAATTTTGAATTACCTTTTTCTACAGGAGATTCAACTCCTGGTTTATTTCCTTCCTCACCTTTTTTTCTATATATAAAACTTTGTCTTATAGCTTCTGCCTCTTTATTTGATATCCCAAGTTTAATTGAAATCCACCCCTTGGTTTTTGCAGGCGTCTTATTGTCGATTGGCCTTTCAAATACTGGAATGTTGATTGTGTCCCCTAGTCTTAGTGTTCTATCACCTATTTCCATTGCTTTATCATTTCTTGATATATGTAGGTTTTCTGGAAGTATTATTTCGTGTGGCCTATCACCAGGTCTCATATTCCCAACCTTACTACTTATCGCTACTAACCTATTGTTTTTTAAAGAAGCTCTATTGATTTCCATACCAATAAAATTGCCGTCTAAAGCATCCCCAGGTTTTGTTGGTCTGGTTTTGATTATAGCCTTCAGAAGTATTTCACCAAGTTGTTTAGCATCTTCTAATTCTTCCTGGGTGTATCTACCGGAAATTGCCACTTCAATCTGGCTTTGTCTCTTTTGGATCCCCCTTTCTAATTGCATATATAGGTCCCGATTTTTCTCAAGCGCCATAATTTTTTCTTTTATAACACTAGGGTCAATTTGGTCTATTTTTTCTTGAAAGCTTTTCCAAGCATCTTTATAAAGTAATCTTTCTCCCTCCGGTTTAGTTAGGATAAAATCTATGCGATCTTTATCTGCTAAGTCTGGCTTGCTTTGTATATATCCCGCAAGAAGCCAAGCAAGATTTTCTTTACTTTCCCATGGCATCTGTTTGATGTCTGCCGCCTCAGCCAATGCGTCCAACATCTCTTTTCTTGCCTCTCTGTGTTCAGGTGGTTCCTTTTCAACCGTTTCATTTAGTGTTTCATCGACGTCTTCTTCATTTTGTGCATTTTTATTATTTGGCATTTATCTATTCTAGTCTACTTTAGATTCCTTTAAAATACTGATTCTCTCTCTAGTACATGTTAAAATCTGACAAGATGTCACCCCAGCTACCAAAACAATTTAATCACAAAGAAATAGAACCAAAGATTTATAAGATGTGGGAAGAAAAAGGTCTTTTTATGGCTACTCGCGATCCAAAGAAGATTCCATATACAATTGTTCTTCCTCCACCAAATGCAAGTGGGCGAATGCACACCGGAAATGTACTCATGGTAGCAATAGAAGATCTTTTAATTCGCTGGAAAAGAATGAAAGGCTATAGTGCGTTATGGCTTCCTGGCACTGATCATGCTGGTTTTGAAACGCAGGTCACCTACGAAAGAGAACTTAAAAAACAAGGTAAATCTCGTTTTGATTTTGATAGAGAAACTTTATATAACAATATTTGGGAATTTGTTCAGCAAAATAAAGGAATAATAGAAGATCAGCTTAAAAAAATGGGGGCAAGTGTTGACTGGTCCAGATATACTTTTACACTTGATCCACACGTCATAAAAACAGTTCATGCAACTTTCAAAAAAATGCATGATGATGGACTCATTTACCGAGACAATTACATAGTTAACTTCTCTCCAAAAGATGGTACGACTTTTGCTGATCTTGAAGTGAAAACTGAAGAAAGAAATGACCCCTTTTATTATGTTAGGTATCCTCTTCTTGATAGGAAAGATGGTGAAGTAGAATTTGTGGTATGTGCTACTGTGCGCCCTGAGCCTATTTTTATCGATACTCATTTGGCAGTTAACCCAAGTGATGAATCCAAAAAATGGCTTATAGGAAGACAGGTTTCAAATCCATTAACCGGCGCTACTATGAATATAATTGCCGATAGCTTTGTGGATCCTGCTTTTGGAACTGGTGTTGTAAAACTTACCCCGGCCCATGATAAAAATGATTTTGATGTAGCAAGAAGGCACAACTTACCAATCCTTACCGCAATAGATATGCGTGGAAAAGTCTTAAATATCCCTGAAGCTGGAGAGCTTGCTGGCCTTTATGTAACTAAAGCTAGAAAAAAAGCAGTAGAAATTTTGCAGGCCAAAGGCTTTATCGAAAAAATTGATGAAAAATATGTGCACGGCGTTTCTGTATCCTACAAAGGAGGAGACATAGAACCAATGGTTCTTCCTAACTGGTTTGTAAAAGTCGAAACTCTTAAAAAACCAGCGCTTGATGCTGTACTTAATGGAGACATTACAATATACCCAAAGTGGCGTGAAGTTACATATACGCAGTGGATGGAAGAAATGCGTGACTGGCCAATAAGTAGGCAAGTTGTATGGGGGATCAGAATTCCCGTTTGGTATAGCGCAAAAGAAAATCCCGAACTTGTTGTATCTTTTTTGAGCGCTGATGGGAAAGTGTTAAATGGGACATTGGGCGACTTACTAAAAGACCATAATTTTGCAGAAATTAAAAACGGCTTACAGACCTTGATAGCTCCAAAAAATGCAAAGTATGTGATAAGTAGTGAGGATCCAAAACTTAGTGATAGTACTGCCGAGGATTTTTTGCCTGAAACTGATACTTTTGACACTTGGTTTAGTAGTGGTCAGTGGCCTCTTGTTACTTTGCACTATCCGGACTCAGAGGATTTTAATTATTTTTATCCTACAAGTGTTTTGGAGACGGGTTGGGAAATAATACGTTTTTGGGTTTCAAGGATGATTATGTTTGGGATATATCTTACCGGTAAATCCCCGTTTAAAGATGTATATTTGCACGGGATTGTAAAAGCATTGGACGGCAAAAAGATGAGTAAAAGTCTTGGTAACGTCATAAACCCGGAAGAGTACCAAGAGCAGTACGGAACCGATGCTTTGAGGATGGGACTTATTTCAGGTACAGCAAATGGTAAGGACTTTGCTTTTCCAAAAGATAAAGTTATAGCTTTTCGTAACTTTGCAAATAAATTGTGGAATATGACAAGATTTATGTTTATGTTGGAGGAAAGCAGTGGAGTAGTGGTTCCGGAATATTCTGATGTTGTGTTAGCGCGAGGAAATGATGCCGATAGAAAAATTGTTGGGGAGTTGCATAAGCTAGTTGGCGAAATTGATACCGAACTAGAGAAATATAGGTTTGGTGAAGCTGGCGATAAAATATATCACTTCATGTGGGATTCACTTGCAGCTTCTTATATAGAACACATCAAAGATAGGCAAGATAAAGATGTTGCTCTATCTATTTTTAGATACGTGTTTAAAAACTGTTTGAAGTTATTGCACCCATTTATGCCGTTTGTGACTGAGGAACTGTGGGGGTATATGAAAAGTGATGATGAGGCAGAACTTGTGGTGAATGAGTGGCCGCAGGTTTAGAGGAGCCGATTTAGTATTATCTTGTTGCACAGTTTTTATTAAAAATTACTCTTATACTCTGACTTTAGCTGCAAAAAAGCATTAATTTGCTATGAGACAATTTTAGGTTTATTATTCGGCCAACATTGAAGAACTAATCATACAAACAAAACCACATTTTGTAAGACTATAAATAAGAATCGAGAGGATAAAATGGCTACAACTGTATACACTGATGAGCAACGGGCTACATTGTTTTTAGCAACGTTGGCTCAGATAGAGGAAAGGTGGATTGCAAACGCAAAAGGTGACCCGCGTCTTAAGGATTTGACTGCGGCTGTTACCCATTATCTGTTGGGGGCATTTAGCAAATTGCCCGTGAAACCTGCAACTGCTGACAAACCAGCTTTCGATCCCCTCCAGATTCTTATGGAGTGGAACGGAAAAGGTACAAAATTTGCTGATGCTGTTTCCCAGCTTCAGGAGGTTTTTCCAGACCTTGAAGCAGATGATCTTACTGATATGCCTCCGGAACTTGCAAAGCTTGCTGGCGTTTCTATTAGTGATGCACAGGCTGAGGCAATGGCGGCTTATCGTAGTGCAAGTAAAGAGAAAAAGCAGAAACAAAGCGCTGAAGCAAGTGCATTTGATGCAGGGCAGAAAAAGGCAAGCATGTGGCGTACCGCTCAAATTGTTGGTTTTTCACTTCTTGCGGTTGTACTGCTATTGGCAGGGTTGTATTTTGGCCCAACATTGCTTAATTTATTACCCGGTGACTCCCCAGTCAGTAGTGGGTTGACTGGCAATTCTGCCAGCCCATTGAACAGACCTCCTGTGGAGCGTACTGCGGATGGTTTGCCTGTGGTATATCAGCTTCAACCTGCCCCCAGTTACATAGGAAATCAGGGATTTGGAAGTATTGACATGGAATCTGCAGATTGTGGGGAATTAAAACAGTCCAACCTGTATGTGGTAACTAAAGTAGTGGGACGTGACTACAACGAGCAACAAGTGTATGCCTATTGGGATCAGGGAACCGGAGATGTTTGTTTTGCTCCCCAAGCTTATTTTGATTGGGTTGTAGCAGGGCAAACTGTTGCCCCGGTAGCAGGTGTGGTGGACGAGAATGTCAAACCCTTAATCGATAAATTGAACTCCCTGACCTATAAGCTTGGCGCCGGCGGCCTGATGTCTAAAGATCAGCCACTAGGAAAGCTCGAAATGTTTTTGATTGGGGTTGTTTTGCTGGTTGCTTTGGGCGAGTTGTTTACACGCCACTGGGTTGCTGGACTCTCTGGGTTTTTTATCTTTATTGCCCTGATTGTCCGTGTCTTAATAGATAACAAAAGCGCCACGAGCCCGTTGATGATCTGGGCACCAATGGTTATAAATTTTGTGTTGACTTTAGGTGTTGGCTCTATTGTTAATTTGTTATCCGAAGCCAAATTTAACCTGAAAGCCTTCACCCAAATGCCTGTACCAGACAGAGATCGTTATCTTGCCATTCTGGCTAATCCGTTTCTACATTCTACGGAGTGGTCTTGGGGTAACAACATCATGGCAGTATACGTGGTAAATTACCTATTTGGCCCTACAAGCAAAACGCTGGTTGGGCTTCTCGGTTTGCCGATTGCCGCGCTCGTTACTGTGGTTCCGATCTTATTCTTCGACTTTCAGGAAACGAGACGTCGCCACGCCACATTTAAGCATTACGACTCTGAAAAGATGCTTAAATATGCCGATTGGATTACTTACGGTTTGGGTTGGGTAGCAGTGATTGTGATTCTGCTTCTCGCTTTATTCCTGGCCCCAGGTGTAAATCAGACCCTATGGGTAACCCTCAGTCTGGTGCTGCCCTTTGCCTTTATCGCCGGATTCTTGAATGGGGGTCAAGGTAGAGGCTTGGAACGTGGATATGACTTTGTGCGAACAGCCGCACTGACCTCTGGAGCGCTTTTACCACTCGCCCTGAGTATTTTAAGCGCCTTTACTGGGTCATGATTTGTAAGTGATAACTAAAATTGGTCGATGTCTTATCTTCTTGACATCGACCTCTTATATCTCTATGACAAAAAGTTTATTTGACTTCAAAATGCACTTGTACTAAACTCTCCCCAACACCAATTCTCAACCAACTAATTCAAGCTATAACATAGACTCTTTCCTGCTGGCTAATTTCTAGCTAAGGATAGGGAAAAGGAGAAAAGATGAAAGCACGAAATTCTATTTTGATTGGTTTGGCAATCGTTGTGATTGCAATTGCCGCGGCATTCATGTGGAATACTGATGGTACCGATGCACCCACCGGTCCCACTGTCGCAATTGGCGGTGGTATAGACCTTACTGAGGAACAAATTCTGACTTCGATCGGTGACGCCTTTCCAGGTGTTACCAAGATCAACGTGGCGTTGAGTGGCGATGGTAACGGCGCTATAACCATGGTTGATCCAAGCGAAGCCATTATTTGGTTACCATCCAGCGACATAATTTCAGTTTCGCCATCTTTGATGAGTCTCACCGCAAATGATCCCACGGGCGGTGTTGCTGAGGCTCAACTTGTGATCCTTTCAGATTTAATTGCGAAACAAGTTGCCGGCCAAACGCCCTTTCTCGATGTGAAGGGGACAACGCGTGAAGCTGTTATGGCATCCCTATCTGTGCAGATGCGCCGGCTTGAAGGGACTGACCTGGTTCTTGCGATGCAGTTGGCGTACCAGGAATTGCAACATCAACAAGATATCGAAGTCCAGCTTCAATCAATTGCCGCTCTGGAACAGGTTTCCACGACCGCCCTTGATAATGCAAAAGATGTGCAGATGCGGTTGATTGAGCACGCGGAAACTGTGCAGAAAAACGACATCAAACTTGCGCTTGGACTCACTGCAATGCATGAAGCCCCTGCCTGGTCAAAAGCCATATTTGGCCCTATTGGATTTATGGTCGTCGTGGTGGTGGTGTTCATATTGCTTGCGAATGGGACATTGTCGAAACTTTTCGGCGTCGCCTGACCCAGACCATCTGACACCAGTAATTTTCAACCAAGAAGCCCCGATATTGTACTTGTCGGGGTTTCTACAAAAAGACTTTTTAATTTTGTTTAAACGTGAAATTTTCCGCGAAATGTTTAAAAGCTTATTTACAACCCTGACTATTTCTTCTCACTCTTATCTTTTCCACTCTTATTATCACTTACCTTATTTTCACCATCTTTACTTTCTTCACTATCTTCTTCCTTCTTCTCTTTGGTTGCTTCAACACCTGCCACCAATTCCTCTTCACTGGCTACGACCTCTTCTACTTCTTCAGCCATCTTTGCACTATCAAGTTTTACAACCAGCTCATCATCTTCCAAATCAACAATTTCAACCTTTGTTCTATCAAAGTTTAACTGTCCTACTGTGATGCCCTCATTAAGTTTCAAATCTTTTACATCTACTTCAAAGTTGTGTGGTAAGTTTGCAGGTAAAGCCTCTACTTCGATTTCGTTTATCAAAGACAAAATCATACCCTCGCCGCTTTTAACAAAGGCATTTAACTCTTCGTTTATAGCAACCACAGGCACATTTGCTTTAATTTTTTCTTTTAAGTTTACTTTGTGAAAGCTTGCGTGAATCGGATTGCCCGTTACTGGGTGAACTTGTACTTCAGTGACAAGGACCTTTTCTTTCTTGCCATCAAACAACACGTCAACTAAGGTAGACTCCCCAGACCCTTTAAATGTCTTAACAAGGTCAAGAAGGCCTACCATAACATTTACAGATTCCATACCTTTCCCGTAGATTACGCCAGGAACTTTCCTATCTTTTCTTAGTTTCTTATTTTGTTTTCCGAGAGCGGTGCGCTTCTCTGCAATAATTTCCATAGTTTTCCTTTTTTTACTATATCGTGCAACTTAAACAAGTCATCATACGATGTTGGCTTATTTGTTGCAAATTTTTGCATTTCACTTGGGCCAAGATCTGAGATAAGGGGCATTATACCTGATCCCGCAAGCGTTAGAGTAATAATGCTTTCTGCTTGGCAATTTGGGCACACTGTGTGGGCTATAACGGCTGCCGGAAGCTTTCCAATGGTTGTCATTTTGGCGCCGTTTAAACTTTCCCCACATTTGTAGCAATTTGATTTTGCTAATTGCTCGTTAATTTGCTTATCTTCAATCATTTGTACCATTTTAATTTTACTTCTTGGCATTTTATATCTTGGTACTGTTCACTTATGCCATAACCGCCCAAAGCGAAGTGATTGTACTTTATTGGTTTGACGCGGTCAATGGGGGACTTTCTGTGTTTATTTAAGTTTTGCCAAGTACCAGAAGTCACTGTTTAAATTGCCCCGAACTTCAGTTGTACTGCCCTGAGAATTTTCCATTTTTATCCCATTTGAGCTTTGGGAGTATTTAGTAGAGGTTTCTTGTATTGTTGTACCAAAAGGAGGCTCAAACTTGAAAGTAAAACTGTCATCTGTAGTACCGCCCTGTTTTTGCCAGAAGAGCTTGTACTCTTTGTGTTCATTTGTGATAGCTAGGTTTTGTGGTATGTCATAGGTGATAGTAAGTATTACCTTTTGAGTAGGTTGTACCTCAATTAGTTTTTCAAAAGATACATAGTTTCCTACCTTATCTATAGTTATTTCTTTTTGAATATCGATACTGGCTTCTTCTCCAGTCGTATTGATAGTTTGTATAGAAGCACCTGTTCCTCCCGGCCAAGCCATACTCGTGCCTGTGTGATTGTAGGTAAGTTTAAGCTCAGCTCTTAAAACTCCATCCCTTGTTTTTGAAGACACGTTGTACTGCATATCGTTTTTTACAAAATAATTGGCTTTTGTTCCACCCACATTGGCATTCACTACATACAGATAGTCGGCAGCACTTGGCTCAACTTTTACCACACTTCCATCCCAGAATCTTTTTTGTAACTCAGCTCCAAAAGCACTGTTTTGAATATTAAGTAATAGATGCTTTTCTGTAAGTGCTGTGTCAATTTCTTTTGCAAGTTCCGGAATTTTTGTGTTTGGTAAGGCAAAAATACTTTCGAGGAGTTTACTTCCCAGGATAGTAAGAAAAGCTCTTTTTTGATCCGAGCCATCTTTATAATTAAATTCACTATGAAATTGTGCTCTCTCATACATATTATCTGCCGAAATTTCTTCACTAAAGGCAGTTAGATAAACTGGCCCTGTGACTCTTAATAAATTTTGGGCAAAGTTTAAATCAAGAGCAATCACCCCATCGAGTGTTTTATCAGTTACTCTAAAGTACAGATCTTTTATGGTTTCGGAAGTCTTACCAAAGTCAGGATCCCAGTTTGCATTTCGAAGATAAAGTTTTTTCTCATCCAAAAGTTTGCCGAGTGTAGCAGGCGGTGCTACTTGTATATTTCTAACATCGATTTGGCCATCCGGATTGTAAATATCATCAATTGTAAGATTTTGGATTTTGCCGTCTTTAAACTCCACAATCGCATATGAACCAATAAATCCGCCTGTGGGTCTAATCTCATTGGAATTTTGAAAAAGCACCATGTATCTTTTTGGGGTATCCTTAGCCCCAAGTAGATTTGGTACTTCTGTTGCAAGAAGAGAAACCGTATCTATGTTTGAAGAGATCAAATTTAAGGCATTTTTGTAAGTTTCAAGATTCGTTTTTTGGCTTGCTGGAATAAGTATCTCGTTTACATTTTTAAACGCTCCTTGTGCTCTTTGAATATTATTTTTTGCCTCATCGAAGTTTATTTGTGCCTCAGTAAACGCGTCTTTATTAAATTGCGTCTGGGTGTTTGGTTTTATAATTTCCCAAATTTCCGTAAAAGGCTGAGATCCTTTTGCTATATTGTAAGTTCCTTTTGAGAAATAACTTGCTGAACTAAGTAAACTGGAAGTTGTTGTGTGTAAATCTTTTTTGCCTGCTAGGGTAAAAAGCCATCTATCTTTTTCTATAGCTCTTTGGGCTTTGTAGAAGTTTTGAAATGCTGCGTTTGAGGAATTTTTTGCGCTGGATGAATCAAGTTGCATTAGGTAATTAGCTGAGCTTTGAAGCGCTTTCATCCCAGATTTAGTATAGAAATATGTCTGGAGTAGTGGGATACATGTAAATACGACAAGTGCTGATAAAACTCCCACTCCAGAAATTAAAATCATTTTTTTTCGTTTAGCACTAGCATCAGTAAAATTCCAAGGCTTTGCTGCTAACAAATTTTTTTCAGATTGACTGATTTCAGATCCAGGCAGATTTGCAGGTGATATTTGAATTGGGGGTCTTACGGCAGGGATTTCATCTTTCACCCCAATAAATCTTATTTTTTTAAGAATATCTCTAGGTTTTTGTAACAACCTATCGTTGATAGTCTTTGGGGGAAGTAACTCCTTTTCTTGCATAAGATTTTTGTATAAGCCTAACCCTTCATTTTTGAAATCCCAGATTGAGGTGGTTTCTTCTTTTTTTATAGGTGCAAGTTTTACTTTGATGTCGTTTGTAATTTTTGCAGTTGCTAGCACTGGGGTTATATTTCGTGCGAAATTAAGACTTCCTAAAGGCTTTATAACACCACTTGTATCTATATCTTCCTGTGAAACCCCAAATATTGAGGCTATCCTTCGCCCAGTCTTCATGTCTTTTTGCATCATTTTATCTTCGATAAGTTTTGCAGGTTTAAATGAGTGTTCATTTGGTTCATATCCAAACCACATCATGGTGTTTTTAATACCCTCCTTAAGTTCTACTTTTGGTGCCCACTTTAAAACACTTATATTTCCACGATCTGGTATTTTGGCAGTTTTACTAAACATTTTTCCGGGAGCTTCATTAAATACAACCTTAACTTCCGCGTTAGCAAGGCTTTTTGTAAGATAGGCAACTTCAAGACTTGTGGAAGGCTCTTCTGGGGCAATTGTAAATATCTGACCTTTCGTGTCTTTATTAAAAAGTGCTTTAACAAATCCCCCTATAACATCTGTTATGTACAGGTAGTATTCTTTTTCAGTACCCTCGCCGTAGATAGTAATATCCTTATTTTCCATTACCTCTCTAAGAAACATCCCCATGGAGCCACTTGCTCCAAGACTCATTCTAGGTCCATAAACTTCGGGGATTCTGACAATTCTCACATCAGTTTTATTTTTCTTGAAAAACTCCCAGACCAAAGCTTCCGCAAATCTTTTTGCTTCACTCAGTGAATATCTTTTTTCTTCCTCGGGAGTTTGGCCAAAGTACTGCTCTAAACTAACCGGAGAAATAAGCCCCTCATATACATCAATTGATGATACGAGTAAAAACTTAGCCTCAGATGACTGTGCTAAGTCTAATAAATTTTTTGTTCCAAGTGCATTTGTGAGAAGTGAATCTAAATTTACTTGGTCTCTACTGTACAAATAAGACTCCACACTTGCTAGATGAATTATGTAATCTACACTTTGAATATTTTTTGGTAGACCTTGGTTGATATCTACATCAAAAACCGCAAATCTAGGATTTGTTAAAAGAGATGTTACGTATATATCTTTTCCGGTTTTAAAATTATCAAGTACGATAACTCTAGCTTGTTGCTCAAGGAGTTTTTCAGCAAGATGAGAACCTATAAATCCAGCACCACCTGCTATTAAAAAGGTTGGAGTTAGGACAGACTTTTTTATTATTTGTTCTTTTACGGGCATGGCAGTTATTCTTAGTGTTAGTATAAAATGTATTGCTGATATAATCTAGCTATGGAACTAAAAGAATTACTCACACACATAAAAAATAATTGGAGAATCCTTGCCGGGTCTACACTTATAGGTTTACTTGTTGGTTTAGGAGTTTTTTACTTTGTGCCTGTTGGTTACAGAGCCGTGGGTTCTATATTTGTTGCGCGTGAGTCCGAGTTTAGTAGAAAGGCCGATTATACATATGAGGGATATTACGCACTGCAAACGGCTAAAAACTATGCAAAAACTTTGATAGGTATTTTGGAGAGTGTTGACATAAGAAAAACTGCCTTGGAAATAATGGGTGTGCCAATTACAGAAAATACACTGCGTGAGGCAAGAAGGAATGTTTCCATCAAAGAGGCGGCTCCGCAACTTGTGAGTATTCAAGTTAAAGACAAGGATTTTGTAAAAGCGAGCGAATATTGGAAGACTTTAAGTGCTGAGGCTTTGAAGACCTCAGATAAGTTAAACATGCGGGGGGATGAGAAAATAAATTTAATAGTTATGGATGGTTCACCTGTAGTTTATAAAGCCTTTCATAATATCTGGGTTGATATGTGGGCTGGGATAGTTTTAGGTCTTGTATTTGGGGTCGTTGTTATTTCATTTAAAGAATATTTAAAAAAATAGTTATGAAATTAATATTACATACAGATGGTGGCGCAAGAGGAAATCCTGGACCGAGTGCTGCCGGTATAGTTATAGAAAACGAATCGGGTGAGGTAGTAAGGGAATTGGGGATATTTTTAGGTCATTGCACAAATAACGAGGCTGAATACCAAGCTTTGATACACGGCATAAAAACAGCTCAGAGTTTGGGCGCAGACAGGCTGAGTTGTTTTCTTGATAGTGAACTTGTTGTAAAGCAGGTGAATGGTTTATACAAGGTCAAAAATACAAATATGAAGGCGCTTAACGAAAAGGTTACAAAATTAAAACCATTTTTTAAGGAAATTGATTTTACACATGTGCCCCGTGAAAAAAATGAAAAAGCGGATAAGCTGGTTAACGAGGTTCTAGATGCCTCGAAATAAGAAATTCAAAACAAAACAAAATCGTAGTCAGAATAATTTGGTAGTTAGTATCAATACCACAAAAAGCGTTGAACGCGAGATTCTTGAAACTTTAAGTTATCGGACCGTTTTTAATTACCCATTAAGTTTTTACCAACTCTTAAATTTTTTACTAACCAGGAAAAAAATTGATATCCCAACTGTAAGTAAGGCTTTAGAAAATTTAATTAAAATGCATAAGGTAAGTGTAAAAGATGGGAAGTTTTTTTATCTGTATAAAACCGTGACAGTTGATTGGGAGGCTCGAAAGAAAAACAGTAGTTTTCTAATAAAAAAAGTGAAGAAAATCGCAGGTATTTTGGGGCGAATTCCGTGGATTCAGTTTATTGGGGTGACGGGGTCAGTTGCAGCATTTAATGCTGACTTAGATTCTGATTTAGATATCTTAGTAGTTACAAAAAATAATCGTGTTTGGCTAACGCGTGGATTTCTATTTTTAATTTTAAAGATACTTGGGGAGTTAAGAACTGATACCAACCCAAAACAAAAAATATGTCCAAATATTTTAATTGATGAGGGGTATTTAGCTTGGCCAAAAAACAAAAGAAATCTGTATGTAGCTCATGAGGTTGTGATGCTTTACCCAGTACTTGATAAAAACAATACTTATTTTAGGTTTTTGAAAGAAAATGCTTGGGTGAGGGGGTATTTTGGAAACTTTGGAGACTTGGATTATAAGATTACATCTATTATTGCTTCGAAGAATTGGCTCTTAAATAGACTAGAGCAGATTGCAATGTTTTTTCAAGTTAAATATATGTCAGGGAAATTGACTACCGAGGTAGCAAAACCCCACCTAATCCATTTTAATCGAACAGATAATACTCCAAGAATCTTAGAGACTTTTGTCGAGAGTAAAAAGCGGGTGCTAGGTTAAAAACCAGTTCTTACATCATCCCATCCATACCACCCATACCGCCCATGGAAGGCATTCCACCACCATTTTGTTCTTTCTTTGGAGCATCTGCTATCAAACATTCAGTAGTTAGGATCATGTTTGAGACAGAAACTGCGTTTTGAATACCACTTCTTGTGACTTTAGCAGGATCAGCAATTCCCTGAGCAATCATATCGCCAAATTCCATAGTCATGACATTAAAGCCAATATTGTCATTTTTTTGATCTTTTGCATGTCGTTCAAGTTCTGCCAAAATTTTTCCAGAGTCTTCCCCAGCATTTTCTACAATTTTTCTGATTGGCTTCTCGAGTGCTTTATATAGGATGTTAGCCCCGACTAGTTCCTCACCATCAAGTTTCAAAGATTTAATGACCTGCCTTGCTCTGTAAGTTGCAACTCCACCTCCAGCAACAATTCCTTCTTCTACGGCTGCTTTTGTGGCATTAACTGCGTCTTCTACGCGAAGTTTTTTCTCTTTAAGCTCTGTTTCTGTCGCAGCACCTACACTTATTACAGCAACCCCGCCACTTAGTTTGGCTACTCTTTCCATAAGTTTTTCTTTATCATATCCTGCGCTTGCTTGCTCAATTTGTTTGTGAATTTGGGAAACTCGGTCAGCAATTAGTTTTTTATCCCCCTTGCCACCTACCACTATGGTATCGTCTTTGGTTGAAACTACTTTTTCAGCTTTTCCAAGGTCTTCTACAGTTACAGAATCAAGTTTTCTTCCGGTATCTGTGCTTATCATTGTAGCACCGGTTAATACTGCAATATCTTCAAGCATTGCTTTTCGGCGATCACCAAATCCAGGGGCCTTTACAGCTAGTGCATTGAAAGTGCCTCTTATTTTATTTACAACAAGTGTTGCAAGAGCCTCACCCTCAATGTCTTCCGAGATAATTACAAGGTTTTTACTTACTTGAACAAGTTTTTCAAGCATGGGAAGTAGCTCTTGGATGTTTGTAACTTTTTGGTCTGTGACTAATATAAATGGATTTTCTATTTCTGCTTCCATTTTTTCTGAATTGGTAACAAAGTATGGAGAGGCATAACCTTTATCAAATTGCATCCCCTCTTTGTATTCAAGCTCCATGCCAAAGCCTTTAGATTCATCTACAGTAATGACGCCATCATCGCCCACTTTCTCCATCGCATCTGCTATCAAATTACCTATTTCCTCATTTTGGGCTGAAACCTTTGCTACTTGGGCTTTTTCTTCTTTTGTGGTGATTTGCTTGGAAAGTTTTTTAATTTCTTCAACTACCGCCTCTGATGCTTTTTCTAAGCCCTTCTTGATAATCATCGGATTAGCCCCAGCTGAAATATTTCTTAGTCCCTCTTCAACTATAGCTTGAGCAAGAAGAGTAGCTGTTGTAGTACCATCTCCTGCTACATCGTTTGTTTTTGAAGAAGCTTCAAGGACAAGCCTTGCTCCCATATTCTCAAATTTATCTTCAAGTTCAATTTCTTTTGCTACAGTTACCCCGTCATGTACCACGTGTGGTGCGCCGTAACTTTTATCTATACCTACATTTCTGCCTTTAGGTCCAAGCGTTGTTGTAACTGCATTTGCAAGTTTATCAACTCCCGCTTTTAATTTTTTTCTTGCTTCATCGCCATATATAATATTTTTTGCTGACATAAATTCCTTTCAATCTAATAAATACTTTTGTTTGCAAAGTTTACTGCGGCAATACTGTTTAACTTCTTAGTTTTCTACTATTGCCAAAAGATCCTCTTCTTTCACGAGAAGGTGTTCTTTACCATCAATTTTTACTTCGGTCCCGCCCCATTTTTTGTACATTACTATGTCCCCGACCTTTACAGTCATAGAGATAGTTTTGCCATCCTCATCTTTTTTCCCGGGCCCTGTTGCTTTAATTTTGCCTTCTTGAGGTTTTTCTTTGACTGAATCAGGAATAACTATGCCTGAAGGTAGAGTTGTCTCCTTTTCAAGCGGTTCTATAAGTACGAAGTCGAATAATGGTTTAATTGTTGCCATTTTTTCCTTTTTAAAATAATTACTTGAGTTTAAATGTAAGTTAAATATTATGTCCCAGCCTTGCGGATTTTTCGACATATTATTTATTTTGACGTATGAATATATAGCACTCTAATGTTTAGAGTGTCAAGTGGATTTGTGTGTATTTAAGGTAAATGTTTAGAAAAGCGAAACGGCCACATGAGTTTTGTCAGGTGGCCGTTTGTTGAAATTAGTTGCTATTTGGTTCCATAAAGAAAGCTTCAGTCATTATTTTTGCAATCCAGATTGAGAATGCAAGTGGGGCCAGGATGGACTGTGCAACCCGTTGTACGATATTGAGTTGGAACTTCCGTATGTAACCCAACACAAACATCACAATCGATTGAATTCCCCAGATGGAGAATGAGGCGGCCAAACCCTTGAGTCCGCTTCCAATAAGGTGCTCAGGAAGCCAGAACAGCGTGACGATGATGAATGTCAACGCTATGAGACCAAACATAAGATTCTGGGCTATTACTTTGGGTTTGGATTCAAACAGAAAATCAGATGTGTTCATTGTTTTCTCCGCTACAGATTTATGTGGTTACCTGGACGCTCCAGCGTATACCATCTGCAACATACTTGTATTATAAGTCTAAAGTCACTGCCTGTCAAGACTATAGGTCATGTAGTATTTGAGGTGAATTTTAAGCATTGGAGGCCTGGGTGGGAATCGAACCCACGTGTAAGGGTTTTGCAGACCCTTGCCTTACCACTTGGCGACCAGGCCATATTTAAACACTAAAACTCAAACATCAACTTTGCCATTTTACCATTGTCATGTTAATTTAGAGAGTGGAAGTTGATCGCTTCAATTTTCAATCTTTCTCAAAGGTTTAGTTTATATATAATTACATCTAAGTTAAGCACAACAAATAAAACTATGTACGAAACAACAAACACACCACTTTTCAAAACAAAGCCATCCGTAAATATACTTGGTATTGTTACTTATGTTTTAGCTATTTTT
The DNA here is from genome assembly GCA_016182565.1 of candidate division WWE3 bacterium. GTDB lineage: Bacteria > Patescibacteriota > WWE3 > UBA101185 > UBA10185 > JACPGI01. The sequence continues at coordinate 18,595 of JACPGI010000005.1, read as the reverse complement.
GGTGTTCTTTCCCTTGTTTATTTTGGAGGCTCCGTAATTAAAAATTACTCAAATCTCAAAAGTAAAGCCGCGCTCACCATAAGTACAGTAGGAGGAAGCGCACAGGTATATTTAAATGATAATTTCTTAGGAAATACACCACTTGAATCAAAAGATATAAGAGCCGGGGAGAACAAACTCTCAATTAAAAATGACCAGATCACATACAATGTAGCGCTGGATTTTCTGCAAAACTCTGAAGTTGCCATCAATCGTGATTTGGGGGTTTCTGATGTGTTTTCTTCTGGGCAAAATATCTGGCTTGAAAAATCAAGTGATACACCCAGTCTTGAAGTCATTTCAGAGCCCACAGGAGCCCGTGTACTTGTAGATAATACGGAAGTTGGAGTTACTCCCTATTCCACAAGTACATTGACTGAAGGCGAATATGATCTGATGCTTGAGAAAGCAGGTTACGAATCCACAAGCAACCGAATTAAGATCCAAAAAGGTTATAAATTAAACATTGCAATGAAAATGTTTCCTAATCCAGTGCCTGTAAAGATCAATTTACTAGAAGGATCTGAGAGTTTATACGATATAAAATCTCTTGATGCTGTTGTTGCTTCAAATCCGGCCGAGTGGGTAAAGGCTGTGATTTATTGGAATAAGACGCGTGGGATTAATCTTGCCGGAGCCGGTATAAACAAAGAGGTAGTTTTTGATTACTTTATAGATTTCAATGGACACATTTACAATAAAGATGGTGTGGATGTTACAACTTCTGGAGAACTAGGCGCAAAAAATAAAGGTGCGTATCTTGGTCGTGCCGCAGATGGAAATGGCTTAACGGAAAATGCTAAAGTGGCCTTGGCAAAAGTAAATGTTTCTGGGGGCGGCAAAAAAGCAACCATAAATCAGACCGGCACTGGCTGGCTAAATGTAAGATCCACCCCAGGACTTAGCGGCGAGGTGTTAGCAAAAGTAAATGTCGGAGAAGTTTACAACGTGTTAGAGGAGTCCACTGGCTGGCTTAAAATAAAAGTTTCCGATACATTAAACGGTTGGGTATCAGCAACTTATGTAACTACCCAATAATTACTTTGTCCCAATTAGATCGGGATGCCATTTTAAAAGATCAGGTCTTAGTATACCTACAGCATTTATTGATTCTCCATATTCTTTTGTAAGTCCAAGCTTCTTTTCATATTTTGCAGCTAGAACTATTATTCCAGCATCGTTAGGATAGGCCTTTTTAAGGCTTGAAATAAAAGTTTTTGTTTTTTCAAAATACCACTTGTCAAAGTTTTCAGTTTTGCTTCCCGCATCCTGTAAATTTTTCAATGTGAGAAAATAATAAAGTGGGAGGGAGTTTCTAAGAGTTACCACATTTTTAGGATTTAAGTTTTGGGCAATTACTAGGTTGTTTAAAGTTTCCACTTTTGGTGTTTCCAATAGAAGTAGAATCTTGGCTTTGTTATAAAAATATTTTGGCTCGTGGGAGTTGTAATTTAATGATTTATTAGCATAGTTTAGCGCCTCAGTTAATTTAATTTTTGTGGTGTAGCTTTGACTTGTGTTATACGCAAGCTCTGCAAGTATGTGACAAGTAAAAAAATACAATGCAAAAAGATAGATTACAGAAACCAAAATCTTTCCAAAAATTTTGACCATATTGCCACTCATTTAATACCCCTCTTTTTCTATTCCAACTAGAAATAACCAAAATAGAAAAGCTGTAGCAACTGTTGGCCAACCGAAAATATTTGAAACATAAAAAGCCAAAAGTCCCGGTGTGAAATGTTTACTTGCTTTACCAAGTGAAAGTAAAACTATAAATAAATAGGGAAGTGCTCCAAAGATTCCAAGTGTACTTAAAAGTTCTAAATAATAATTGTGGGGTTTATTCATCACAAAATCCCATTCCGAAGAAAAATTTAATTCTTTGGGTCTAAACTGTTGAAATTCATATGCAAAGGTTTCAGGCCCTGTCCCGACCAACATGATTTTATTCGAGGATAAAAACAAGTTTAGTGTTCCAAGCCAAAGGCCCGTTCTTATATAACCTGGGTCAGAAAGTTGCTCATTTGTACCATCATTTTTATCTATATTTGGTGTAACAGCTATATTATCTTGTTCTTGAGCTTTGACCATCACAGATTGTCTGTAGATCTTTTGAATGTCTATAAACACACTTTTTACCTTTGCATTAAAGATTCCAAGGTTAAAATATCCGATTACCCCACAAAAAATAATTAAAATAAGCATAACTTCTGCATTTTCTCTTACCCTCTCACCATTTACCCAAATGAATGCAAGAAGCCCGGCTACAAAGGCAAGAAGTCCTGATATGGAGTAAGTAAACCAAAGGGTGGTAAAAGCGATCAAAAATAGTATGGCCCACAGTAATGCCACACGCTCACTATATTTTTCATCTATATTTAAGGTTTTACCAAGAATTGTCGGTATTACCATCGCGGTAAAAGCTGCAAGCCAGTTTGGTTGCCCAAAAGTAGAAGAAACCCTTGTTGTGGCATCAGTTTTCCATAAAGAAGAATCTAAGCCAAAATGCTGTGCTATTGCATAAAGACCGATAGGTAGTATTGAAAGTGCTGAAATTTCGGCAAGCGCTCTTATATCGTAATTTGAAAACTCATTGAGTAAAACGACAAATAAACCATATAAAATAATTACAGAAACAAGCCCGCCGTTGAAGCGTGAGTAGTAGCCCCATATCGAAGTATAAACATGAGAAGAAAATATCGTCGAAACAATATATGCCAAGAAAAACCAATTAATAAACTTATTTGGCCAAATAATCTTTTCGCCACTATTTATCTTTTTCAGGGTAAAGACCCAAATAATTGTTGACCCCAAAATGTACAAGAAATACGTTTTGATAAACTCAAAACCCAGATAAGTAAAGACAATTGGTGTAAAAAATGCTAAACACTTAAAAAGCGATGCTAGCACTACGGTGTAGAACTTGTTGTGGTGCGAAATTGTTGACACAGTTTTTATCACTACGTATGATCGTAATTGATCCTGCCTATGTTTTCAAGAATTTTAGTAAAGTTAGTAGATGAGGCTATTGTGCCTGCCATAGTATTACTCTCCGTAAGGATAGTGGCTGTTTTGGTTGTAGCGAAGTTTTTTGATATTTCATTTTCGTTTGGTGCTAGAGGTTTTATTTACACAAATCGCTCAGACTTTATCTTTGTGAATTCATATTCGACAGCTTCCATGATAGTGGTTTTGGCTGTTGGACTCATCTATGTACTTTTGAAATCTCTTATTTTTCATGAATCCCATATACCACCACACACTGCGGCTAAATTATTCTCGTTAAATCTATCAGGGTTTATTCAGACGTCTTTCGATGTTTATTCTCAAGGTGCCATTTGGCTTGCCTACTCATATTTACTTTTGGCGGCTTCTGGAATTATGTCTTATTTTGGACTCCTATATACATGGGTTTTTTATACATCTATAGTTTTAACACTTATTTCTACTTATCTTTTGGTAATTGATGTTGAGAGAGAGGTTGTTTCGGGCGAAGACCAGGATAATTTGCCAAAAGAAGATACCGTTTTGACATTTGAGGAGGAAGCCTAAGTAAAAATACTTAAAAATTTTAACCAAAGTTACAAAACTATGCACAATACTTTTAACAAAACTGAAGACCTACACACCAGAAGCTTCAAACACCACTTAACAAATCTAGGCTTAATGGGTGTACTTCTAGCACTTCTTGTTGCACCAATGTCAGGTTTTTATATGTTGAGTTATTCGGCGCCAAGCACTCAGGGCTTAAATATACCGGACTATATCCCCATAACTATAACTGGGGGTAACACCGAAGTATTATCTAGTGAGTCTATTCGTGTTGAAAAAAACTCTAAGAATGATCTAAATTCGGAAAATTCAACTGCTGAACCCAGTCTGGAACTTGAAAGAAACAACCGCGTCTTAGGAATTCAGAACGACCTTATACAAGAAGTTTTGAATTCATCAGAAGCCCTCGATTTTAAGGATACAAACGAAGAAACAGAATCTTACAACACTGAGCAGGAGTTTGATCCAACGCAGTACAGTCCTGCAAATGTTTATCCAATATATTAAAAACTAAAGGGAATATCTAATTATAAAAACTGTAACTCCCCAAATAAGAACTGTGAGTAGAAGTGGGCTGTCTGACAGAAGTACTCGTTCCGGAGATTCTCCCTCTTTCTTTTCATAGATTATGTACAGGTATCTTGCTACACCATATAAAACTAGAGGTATTGTAATCATCATCCACTTAGGGGATTTAAGAATAGAGGGCAGCAAGCGTGAGATTTCAGGTCCCATTAGAACCGGAGAAGTTTGAAATGCGTAAACAGAGTAAGCAATCATACAAAAACTTGCAGACATTGAGATCATGCTATCGAGCAAAGCTTCAGGATAATGTAGAAGTGTTGTTCGTGTTTCCGACTCTTCATATTCAGAAAGCAAGGTTTTTTCTGATCGTCTTTTACCAAAAGCTAAAAGTAAAGAAAGACCAATTGTTGTAAGGACAAGCCAAGAAGAGATGGAGGTGTCAGATGCAACTCCGCCTGCAAAAACCCTTAGGATAAATCCTGCAGATACCGCCATAGCATCCATTATTATTATGTTGCGCAGGTAAAAGGAATAAGAGAGTTGCAGTAATATATATGAAATTCCTAAAATACCAAAATAACTTCCAACAAAACTAAAGCTAATGAGTGTTCCAAGAAAATAAAATGCAGCCATGAGAATAAGGGCTAAATTTATCGAAAGTTTCCCGGAAGCAATCGGGCGGTTACTTTTCACGGGGTGCTTCCTATCTTTTGGTGCATCGACTAGATCATTTAAGATATATGTTCCACATGCAAGAAGTGTGAAGGCTATAAATGCTAAAACGCAGGAAATTAAGACATCATGTTTTAATACCACTCCCTGCAGGATCGGTGCAGCAAATATGGCTAAATTTTTTAGCCACTGTCTAGGTCTTATAGTCCTAATTATTTGATACAAAGTATTGATCACACCTAGATTCTATCAGCTTTCCTTTTGAAAAAATATTGCATATTTATAAGAATTATTATGAAAGCTATAACTCCAGCTACAACCAATGCTGACAATGTGAGGTTACGATCTGCGGCCTTTATACCAATATAACCTGTAATTGCAGTTGCTATCCAATAAAAAACTGCCACCTTTCTCACTGACCAGCCCATATTAAGAAGGATGTGGTGGAGATGTCCCCGGTCGCCTTTTAATGGAGATTTTTTTTGCAAGATTCTTTTCACCACAGTTATAAATCCGTCAAGAAATGGTACTGCAAGAACAATAAGTGCAGTTGCAACCTTGGCTTTAGTTAGAATGGAAAGCGTTGCTATGGCAAGGCCAGCAGCTATTGCTCCAAATCCCCACATGACCTTTGAAGGATTCCAAGTAAAAGGCAAAAGTCCAAGACTGGCTCCGGCAACAATTGCCGCAAATTGCACCATATTTTTTTGATCAAAGTTAAGGTTAGTTTCTCGAAGAGTTATGACAGCGATAACAATTGCCGCAATAGTTACAATACCGGAGTATTGACCATCGACCCCGTTTGACCATGAAAGTAAATTTATGATCCACAAAATCCAAATGAGCGTAAAAACTATAGCTACAGGATAGACTTTTATACCATTTACCGCAAAATTTAAAATATCTAGTTTAAGCGCACCGTCTAACGGATTGTTTACAGATAATACTTGAACTCCCGCAAAAACAATTGGAAGTACTATAAGTGCCTGAATGCCAAATCTTGCCCAAGGGTTTTCGACACTGCTGAGTTTAGTCTCTGATTTAGTGTTTTGGATATCGTCCAGAATACCAAGTACTGCTGCAAGTGCCATTGAGACTAAAAGTCCTGTCACCGTGGGTGTAAATTTCACAAAAAATATTGATGAAAGCAATATCCCAAGGGTAAAAATAAGCCCTCCACCTCTAGCTGATGGTTTGGCAAGTAACATTCCGGGATGTTTATGCAGGTTGGGGTCAGTAACTATTCTGTATTCTTTGAAAAAATTAATTAAATATGGCGCTATAAATAAAACTACCAAAAAGGCAACAAACATTGGAAAAGCAAGCTGGATGTATGTTGGGTTTATAAAAGGTGGGTAAGGTGTTGATGCAACCCTTATTATCTTAAGTACTGAGTAAGAAAGTAGAACGTTGCATGTTGTACCAATTGTAACAAGCATGTCAGCGCCGTATCTTAAATGTTTTTTCTTTGCATAATTTGCAAATATGTAAGCAAGAAATGTAATTCCGACTTGCGCAACAGGTAGTAAGTACAGATTGTATTTATTTGCAAGCTGTGCCTCCCCCCAAGATTTTGACATCCATAGTGGAACAAGTGAGTTTAGATACGCAAATCTTAAGAATATGTAAAGCCCGGTCAGTATAAGAATAGTTATGTTTATAGCTAGAAATTTTCGCATAGTGTTTATTTTGATCTAACTTTCGGTGTGTGGTACAGATCGCTCATTTTATTTCCAAGTAGCATCCTAGTGTAAGCATCAAGATACGGAATTAAAGAAAATGTGAGCATGTTTATTATAACCATTGGTCCCTCAACCAGTGTAAAAAAAACTTTTTTCAAAAAGAACCACTCTTTGGGCATTGGTTTTACAAGTTTAGCGCGAAGTATGGTAATAGGCACAAAAAATATAAGTGTGAAAGTAAGGATTGTACTGATAAGGTTTGGTAGGGTGTAAACAAGGCTAATTTGTCTTGCATCTTGATTTACTTTAGTCAAGATACTTATTCCAAATGTCATGAGAAAAACAAGTGTTATAAGAAGTACTCGCCTCTCAAAATGAAGAACAGTCCATCTAATCTTTTTTATTAGCGGAATCTTATTTTTTTTAAAAAATTCGGTCATTGATATTGGTACAACAATTGTTCCCCATGCCCACCTCCTAAGTTGTAAATACATACTTTTATGGCTTTTTAAATAATCACTTCCTTGTACTGCATCTGCCGAATATGGTATGAAGTGATGTACCCCAATAAAATCTCCACCTCTTGCAAAAAAAGATCTCCAATAAAAAATAGTGTCATCAACCCCAACTTGCACATCCCAATAGTTGGCATCAATTAAGGTTTGAAGTGAGGCGGAGTAACAGGAAAAAGTCTCTTTAAATTCCGGCTCACTTACAACCGCATCCGAAATACACGCAATCACTATTGAATTTGCCTCAATTCTCATAAGCATTGGTACATCCCAAATGTTGTTATTAAACAAATTCACTGCCGGACCAAAGTACTTATAATCTCTTTTATCATTTGTTAGATATAGGTGAGTTACACGAGCTATAAATTGCCTATCTAACACACTATCCGAATCGAAAGTGGAGAATATGTAATTGCGGATATTTACATCCTTTTGTCTTAGATGACCTACTCCATTTTTAGCGCCCCACGTACGGTTTGCTCCAGCAACTCCTTTAGCTTCATCTTCTATTCCAGAAGGATGCACATAAAATAATACTTCTTCAAACTTAGCTATGTTTTCACCTAGGATTTCTAGAATGTCCGATTTTAGTCTTGAAGAGTATTTCTCCTCCATTGTGAGTACCAAAGTTATTTGTCTTAAGGGGTATGTTTGGGCAAGCAAAGATTCAAAAGAAGATTTCAGAATTTCTTTAGTTTCACTATACATAGGAATTAAGATGAAATGCTTAGTTTCTTCAAGCGATGGTGGTAGGGTATCTTTGTCTGGCAGTGCCAAAAAATCTAGTTTTTCACACTCCAACATCCAGTCTACTTTCATTTCCTCTTGGTATCTTCGGTAGCCGACAATGCCTCCGTAAGTATGTCGGGTGGCAAGATAAGCCCAGTAAATAGTAAGAAATGTTATATAAAAAAACACTATTTTCGGAGCTAAAAGTCCAAGCCAAACTGGCGAAAGTAAAATCGCCCAAACTAGAACCCCCGGTAGGATTTCAAAAAACCTATAAATTTTTTTTTCGTGTTTTTGTATCATTATTTCTGTCTACCTAGGCAGGCAGACCAAACAGGTCGCAGGTGTTTTTATAAGTTACTTTACAAATTTCTTCTTCGGAAAGGCCTTTTATTTCGGATACCTTTTGCGCCGTCATTCTAACATATTTGGGTTCATTAATTTTTCCTCTGAAGCCCTGTGGAGTAAGCCATGGTGCATCCGTTTCCACAATAAATTTATCAAGTGGAATTTTTGCGACTGTTTCGTGAATAGCTTTACCGGATGGGTATGTAATTATTCCTGAAAAGGAAATGTAAAAGCCTATCTCTATGAACTTCTGAGCAATTTCCCACGTGGAGGTAAAACAATGAATCACCCCCTTTAATTTTTTATTGTTGTCTTCTGCAATTTTCTGATATTTTTCAAGGATGGATAGGACCACGTCATCACCATTTCTGTTGTGAATAACAACCGGTAAGTTATTTTCTATGGCCAGCTTTATTTGCATCTCAAAAATTTCGATTTGTTTTTCGAGTGATCGTGTCTCGTGTTTTATTTGTAGAGGTGTTTCTGAACTTTTTGGTACGTCAATTCCACATTCCCCGATTCCTACAATTTTTTTTGACATAAGTAAGAGGTTTTTAAGGGACTTTTCCATCTCATGTACTTGAAGCTCTAATTCCTCATGTGGATAAATTCCTACCACACCGTATAAGTTAGGATATTTTTCAATAAGCTCAATTACTTGTGCATCATCTTTAAGATACGTACCTATCGTAATAAGTTTAGTTACCCCAACCTCCTTGGCATTTTCTATTACTGTATTTTTTAATGGGTACTCATCACTTGTTAGGTGAAAATGAGAATCAATCAACATTCCAGTATTTTACATTTTTTTGCTATTATTAACCTATGCAATTTATTCTCACCTTTTTTCTAATCGCCACATTTTTTCGTACAAGTTTTCCGGCTTATGCGCAGTCTTCTGCATTTGGCGTTTTAACAGATGAAAAAAATATGGGTAGGGAGAATATAAATCTTGACGGGCATAACCTAGCCTCGTACGAGAAGGCATTAGATGAATACATCAAATTAAACGCCACATACACAAAATCATACGGTCCTCAAAAAACGATTTTAGAAAAGCAGGTGCTTGGTAAAGCAAAGGATGTTATGACAACAAAGTTGGGTGCTGTCTTAACTTTCTTACAGAACCTTAAAACCAAATCAATAGAGCTTGGTCTTATGACCGATGAAGACAAGAGTTTGTACGATGCCGGGCTTGCCAAATATCAAAACTACGCAGCAAAGAGAAATGAGGTCGTAGCCAACCTGAACTTCTTGTTGGGATTAAAAGACCAATCCGCTGTACTAAACAAGGAAATACTTGAGGAAATGCAGTTTAGTGAGGTCTTTTTAGCAAGGATATCGGTTACTAGAGGACGTTTTCTTATAGCAAGACTTATGGAGCTTGCGCCTGTTATTCAGGCTCAGATAAGCACTTCCTCTGATGTCGGGGGTGATGTAAGAGAGATACAGATGCTTCTTGACGACTCGATGCTTATTTTGGAAGGCTTAAAGGACTCTTATTCTGAGATAGAAAAACAAGCTGCTATGGTCGGTATTGCTAAAACCTCCGATTCAAACTTTATGGGTGATACAAGAATCGCAAATGCAAAAATGGTGATTGCCTACAACGGTATAGTAGATGTAGTTTCAAAACTAAAGATTTTATATGCAACTGCTCCGTGGGACGAAAAATTAGTGGAGCAACTTCTGTTCCCGCCGGATAATAATAGTACAAAAGAAAGTTCTCAAAGTACAATGGAGGATAAATAAACATGGATGACAACCTAAAAAACATAAATGAAAAAGATGCTTCCGAGGTAATTCATGGTTCTATACCAGTTGAACCACCGGTAGGCCAGGAGATAAACCCAGATATGCCGTCTGATCCTTATTCTTCAGGTTACATTCCAAAGCCGGGTGAGGTAATTCGTCCCCAACATCTTATTGATGCTGAGAATAAGAATAAAGTGGAAGCTAACCAAGACCAAAAAACAAAAACTACACAGGAAACACAAACATCTACCCAATCAATTCCAGAAGTAAGTTTAGAAAAGCCAGCCGAAGTCTTAACTACAATTAACAATGCCAGCTCTACTTACTTTCCAAATCCGTTTGGCGATACAAAACTTCTTGATAAAGATGCAGTAAAAGCAAAAGCAGCCGATTTACAAAAGATTGGCGAGACGGTTGTGAAGTCTTCAAAATTTAAAAAAATTATGTTTGTGGTGCTCGGGGTTTTGATTGGAATTCCCACGCTTATAATTGCTTTTAATATCTTATGGCCAATTTTATTTCCCAGAGAAGAAGATGTATTTGTTCCACCAATAGTCAACCCACCAATCATTCGCGAGGAACCTAAAGAGGATAAAACAAGTCTTAGATTCTTAGACGGTAAAATTAAGGAGTTAAAGCCCTCTTTGGATGAGCTAAACAACGATTCCACATTCATGATTAAGTTAAGGTTAGAGAGTGACGACTTTTCTTACTAGACACCGGTTAGATTTAGATTAGAAGTTTTACAACCTAGGAAAAAGATTTTCGCCAACTTTAATAAAAGACTTGTTAAATACTGCTTCTATTTTCTTTTGTGTGCTTGGCAAAAATGGTCCAAGAATCTTTGTTATGTTTCTAATTTCGCCCACTTCATAAGTTAAAACTTCCTTTAGTTTATCTTGGTCTTTTATTTTCCACGGTTCGTTTTCATTTATGTGTTTGTCAAGAAGTGATAGTTTTTTCCAGATGTTTTGGATTACAAGATCAACTCTAAAATCGTGAAACTGATCAAACATTTTTAAGTCGTCTCCGGAAAAGGTAGCGAAATCAAAATCACCAAAATCAATTCCGGAGTTTTGCGCAAGCTTTGCTATCCTTGCTACAGTATTACCAAGTCCATTGGCAAGTTCTCCATTATAAACATCCTCCAAATGTTTTACAGAGATGTCTACATCTTCCACGATTGGGCCATACCTCAAGAAATAATACCTGACTGCATCAACTCCATATTTATTAACAAGCTCAGATGGTTTTATTACATTACCTTTGGATTTACTGATTTTCTCGCCTTCTAGGTTTATAAAGCCGTGAACATAGATTGTTGTTGGAAGTTTATAACCTACACTTGCTAACATTGCTGGCCACAAAAGCACATGCCATCTAGCTATATCTTTTCCTACAAAATGCACAATTTCAGTTTCGTTGTCCCACAAGTTGTTTTCACTACCATAAGTAAAATAGTTTATTAATGCATCAAACCAAACATAAATAACTTGAGAGTCATCAATTGGGCATGTAATACCCCAAGGAAGTTTATATTTAGGTCTTGTCACTGGGATGTCTTGAATACCATTTTCTATAAAAGAAAGCATTTCTTTCTTTTTGCCGTCAGGAAGAACAAATCTTTCTGATAGTACTAAAGTTTTTAAAATATCCGAATATTTTGCCCATCTAAAAAAGTAGTTTTCTTCTTGATATTTTTGAATTTCCCTTGTGGTGTGAAGTGTACACTGACCATTTTCGTTTAGTTCGGTGAGGGTTTTGTATGATTCACACCCCTCACAGTAGAGCCCTTCATATGATCCTTTATAAATATCGCCATTATCAAAAGATTTCTTAAAAAAATCTGCCGCAACTTTTTTATGATCTTCGTCTGTGGTTCTTATAAATCTATTGTAGGAAATATCAAGTGCGTCGATTTCTTTTTTATTCTGGTCTGAAATATTGTCTACATGTTTTTGAGTTTCGATTCCAAGTTTTTTTGCAGCCTTTTCGTTGGTTGTACCGTGCTCATCAGTACCTGTGACAAAACCTACGTTTTCTTTGCCATTTATAAGTCTTTGATACCGAGCAAAAGCATCTGCAAGTATTTTTTCGTAAGCGTGTCCGATATGAATGACATCGTTTGCGTAATCTATTGCTGTTGTAATTAAGGTTTTCTTTATCATAAATTTTTGATTGTAGGCCAATCTTTAAATATTTTAATTTAGAGGTTTTTTTGACCCTAATCTTAGTAGGATCATAACATAAAGGGCTGCTAAAAGTGTTGAATTTATTGCTGTTGCAAGATTACACGCTCGAAGGGTAAGATAAATAATTGGACCAGTTGTTAGAACCACCGAATATTTTAGCGCTTTTCGAAAAAGTGGTCTTGGGTTTGGTATTTGCTGGTTTTGCCTTGTAAAAATCCAGAAAAGAAAAAGAGTAAGTGTAAGAGTAACAGCAATAAAAACAACAAATAAAAACCAGTACACTTGATTTAATGATGTCGGTCTTTGCAGAATTGCTTGATAAACTTTAAACCAGGTAAACGCATCTATAAGTATGATTGGAAATAAAAATTTTGGCACCCTTTGATTTTATCACCCATTTCTGGTATTTCTTTATATAAGAAGAAAAATAGGAAAATCTGTAGAGAAAATCATATCTAGCTTTTTTTTAGAGAGGTGCAATATGGCAATACCTAAGAAGTCCCAAGGTCTATTTGGTGATATCTTGAAGGATTTATGCCGGCGTATAGATAAACTCAGATTTGGTGAAATACGCTTTCGGGCCGGTACTGCCCCAAGTGACAGGGACGAATCTCGCCGGAAGAAACTAAAGCGTTTATCCCGAACAATTTCAGGTATACAGCATCAGCAGGAAGAGGGGGATATGGCAACGGTGGCGAACCAGTAATGACTCAATCAAGTTTCTGATATCTGTGCCGTTTACAAAAGGCGACACAGATATTCTCATACTTTTTACATTTCTTTTTCCTGATACAATGTTTTCATGTCGACAACATCCCTTATAATTTTAATCTCAATAGTTATAGTTTCCGCTCTAGCTACACTTGCTTATTATCTAAACCAACAAATTCATAGTGTTAAAGACTCCATAACTCAAGGGGAAACTGAAAAGTTAATCATGGAGTGGATGAAAGAACTTAAAAAAGATATGGGAGATAACATAAGTAAAAGTTCTGATACTATGGAACGCCAGCTAAAAGATCAAAGAGACACAATGGATAAACAAACTAAGATGATCTGGGAACGTCTTGATAATGCAGCAAAAGTTATTTCCGGTGTGCAAAAGCATCTTGGTGGGATGGAGGAGCTTGGTAAGGACATGAAAGATCTTAATAATATTTTAAAGTCCCCAAAACTTCGAGGAAATCTTGGCGAAAAGTTTTTATATGAGATTTTGGAAAATTTCTTGCCTCAGAGTTTGTTTAAAACTCAGTATAAGTTTCGTGATGGGGCAATTTGTGATGCCGTGATTGTGACGGAACGCGGAATGATCCCAGTTGACTCCAAATTTCCAATGGAAAACTTTGAAAATATGGTCAAAGCAGAAAGTGATGAACTGCGCGAAAAATTCCAAAAAGAATTTATTAAAGATGTGAAAAAACGAGTTGATGAAATAGCAAGTAAATATATTTTGCCAGAAGAAGGTACAACAGATCAAGCTATCATGTATATACCATCTGAAAGCGTTTATTATGATGCAATAGTAAGAATTTCTGGTATTGAAGAATATGCGCAAAGAAAAAATGTTTTGATAACTTCACCAAATACTTTTACGTCTTTTGTGAGTATTGTCATGATTGGATATCGTCAAAATGAACTTGCCGAAAATGCTTCCGAGATTTTAAAAGCACTATCTGGAATACAAATTGAAGCTGAAAAGTTTGAGGAAGATTTAGGGGTTTTAGACGGACATATTACAAGAACAAATAAATCAATGGATACTGTGAAATCTAAGTTTGGGAAGTTGATAGGAAAAATAACGGCGGTACAGGCTTTAGGTGAAGAATCAGGTCGGGGCGAGTTGCCGGAACCTGATTCAACGATTGTATAGCACTAACAGATCAATCTGGGGGTATGACGCCGGCTTGAGTAAGTTCATCCTCATCGCGCGTCTGCACAAAGAGCCGCGATCCAGCAAGTATCCCAAACAGGACAAGAACTACAACAAGGATTGCGATAAACATGGCTTTTCTCCTCTCGTTAGATTTATCGATTTCTACCCGCCAGTATACCACCAAAACCATCTAAGATATAATCGGTAAGCCTTACTAAAAACCCATGAAAAAAGAGAAAATTAAACTAAATATTTCACAACAAAAAGCAGTAAATCATGAAATTGGACCACTTCTTGTTGTTGCCGGAGCGGGTACAGGAAAAACTAGAGTTATTGCTCAAAGAATTAAACATTTTATTGAAGATAAAAATATAAATCCAAAAGAAATCCTAGCTCTTACCTTCACCGAAAAAGCATCGGGTGAAATGCTTGCAAGAGTGGATGATGTGATGCCTTTAGGTTACGAAGAACCTTGGATAAATACTTTCCATTCTTTTGCAGATAGGGTTTTACGAGCAGAAGGTATTGAGATTGGTCTTGATCCGTCGTTTAAAATATTATCAAGCCCAGAGCAGTGGATTTTATTTCGCAAAAATCTTTTCAAATTTTCTTTAAATTATTTTAGGCCACTTGGAAATCCAACCAAATTTATTTCTGCAATCCTAAAGTTTATTTCAAGACTGCAAGACGAAAACATTTCTACACAGGAATTTGCAAAGTTTGCTCAAGAATTTAAAGGAGATACTGAGGAGACAAAAAGATGGCAGGAGCTAGCTCAAGTTTTTACTGATTACCAAGCCCTAAAACTTGAAAACTCAGTTCTTGATTTTGGTGATCTTATTGTATGGCTAATAAAACTTTTTAGAGACAGACCAAACATCCTAAAAAAATATCAAAATCAATTTAAACACGTGATGGTGGATGAATTTCAAGATACAAATCATGCTCAGTATGAACTTATTAAACTTATTGCTCCTGTCAACAACTTAAAACAAAGAAGTTTACTTGTTGTTGGAGATGACTCACAGTCCATCTATAAATTTCGAGGAGCTGCTGTTTCAAATATTTTGGAATTTCAAAATGATTACAAAGATGCTGACATGGTGACTCTACTTGAAAACTACAGGTCAACTCAGTCAATTTTGGATCCTGCCTATAAACTTATTCAAAACAATAATCCCGACACATTAGAAACTAAACTTGGTATTTCGAAAGAGTTAGTAAGTAAGGTGAAAGGTAAGGGAATAAAACCTCAAGTATTTCTTACAGAAACTGCTGAACTTGAGGTAGAACTTGTCGTCAAAAAAATTCTTGAGATTTTGGCAAATGAATCCACCTTTACTTACAAAGACTTTGCGATTTTAGCCCGCGCAAATAGCCACCTTGATCCGTTTATTTTTGCCTTACGAAAATACGGATTGCCATACCAGTTGGTTGGTAATAGAGGCCTATACGACAGGGAAGAAATAAGAGATGTTTTGGCAATTCTTCGTATCATTGTAGATCCAAATGATGGGATATGCTTGTATCGCACATTAAACATAGACTCTCTTGATATTCCATCTGAAGTAATTTCCGCAATGCTTACTCAGATGCGTGCAAATAAAGTTTCTCTTTGGAGTGTTGTAAAAGAAAAACAAGAAGTGAGTGTGGAATATTTGGTAACAAAAATCAAAGAGTTTCAAGATCTGATAACAAAGCTTTCTCCAAGCGAATTTGTTTATAGAGTTGTGAACGATCTTAATTATTTAAGTTCTTATATTTTGGATGAGACTATCGAAAATCAAATGTGTATCAAAAATATGGATTTGTTTTTAAATATCGCAAAAAAGTTTGAAGTAGGTTTTCAAACCGACACAAAAGAAAGACCCACTGTTGTAGATTTTGTAGATTATGTGGATTTGCTTATAGATGCTGGGGATAATCCAGCCCAGGCAGAACTGCAGGACTTTGACACTATAAATTTGATGACGGTTCATGCAAGTAAGGGTTTGGAATTTCCGGTGGTATTTATGGTAAATCTTGTGAGTGATAGATTTCCTACTCGCAATAGAAGTGATGTTATTGACTTGCCAGATGAAATTATCAAAGAAGTATTACCAAGCGGAGACGCACACTTACAAGAAGAAAGGCGGCTTTTTTATGTAGGAGCAACTAGGGCTCAAAAATACCTTTTTATGACTTTAGCTAAAAATTATGGTGGAGTGAGGGAGAAAAGGCCAAGCGGATATTTGGAAGAAACAGGGTTAAAAATTACAGAATTGTCAGCAGAGAAACTAAAAGTAGAGAAGAAAAGTCAGGTTGGGTTGTTTGGAATGGAGTCGGGTTTTAGAGAACCAAAAGCAGAAAAAATCACGAACTTTATTCCAAAGTTTTTAAGTTATTCTCAAGTTAGTACATACGAAGATTGCCCCCTCAAATATAAATATTCTTATGTTTTAAATATTCCGCAACCACCAAGTCATGCACTAACTTTTGGAAACACAATCCATAATACTTTACGAGACTATCACACCAAACTTTTGTTTGAAAAAGTAAGTTTTAATGATCTTCTTGAGATGTACGAAAAAAATTGGGAAGGCGCGGGATACATCGATGAAGCTCACAGGAAAGCTCAGTTTGAAAAAGGTAAGGAGATTCTAAAAAAATATTTTGAAGACAATTCCGACAAACAGTTTAAAACAGTCGCACTAGAGAAAAGCTTTAATCTCTGGATCGGTGGTACAAAGTTTTATGGTCGAATTGACCGTATTGACGAGCTTTCTGATGGTAACGTGGAAATCATCGATTACAAGACCGGCCAAGCAAAAGATCAAAAATATGTAGACAAAGACGATCAAGTCACTTTTTATGCAATCGGTGCAAAAGAGGCTTTGGGTTATACGCCGGAAAAAATGAGTCTGTATTTTGTTGAAACCGGTGAAAAAATAACTACCACAAGAGATTCATCTGATTTAGCGGAAAAAAAGAAAGAGGTAGAAGAGGTTGTTGCAGAAATTAAATCAGGAAATTTTAAGGCAAATCCAGGCATGCAATGTGACTGGTGTGCGTATAAAGGTATTTGCCCACACGCATTCAAAAAATAGCCTCGCTTATCCCATTTATAGATTTAAAGAGGAACCCTCCCGTATATTTTTTCTAATACTTTTAAAACTGGATTTAAAAGTTTGATGTAAGGTTGTGGATATTCTATTTTTTCTTGACTAAACTTTTCTTTAAAATGTGTGAATCCTCCCCAACTTTTTGTGAAAGTTGGAAATCTTTTGTCTTGTACTCCTTCAAGGTCTAGTGTTAAATACCCTAATTTTTTAAAATATAAAAAGGATTCCCACACAAGCTTGTAACCATCTTTTGACTTTCTACCTTTTTCGGAAGTTCCTCCATGCACATACCAGATAGAGTTTTTATAACCTAAGTAAAAATTAGCAACTGTTGTTTCACCTTGCCCATTTTTAGCTGAAATTATGAAAGATTCATTCCCAAAAAGTTCTACTTTTTTTGTCAGGTCTTTTAGACTTACATTTCCAAACTTCTTTTTTTGAGAAGTTTCTGATGCAAGTTCCCAAAACTTTTTTATAATTTTCTCTGACGGATTTTGGTGGAAATCAATTGTGACACCTTCCCGATTGGACCTATTCAGAGAATATCTTCCACTGTGTGAAACATCATCAAAGAGCTCTTTTTCAGTTTTTTTTAGATTAATTAGAATTGTAGATGGTGGAAGAAGCGGAATGTAGCTTTTTTTGTAACCGAAATTTTCTAATACTTTTTCATCTTGTCCTAGTGAAGGCTCAATTTTAATAAATAAGGCTTTTTTACTTTTGCATATTTTTTCTATTTCATTTAAATCCTTAAGTGTAAGACTTCCCGGTCGTTGAATCTTACTCACACACCCAATAACAGATTTCATCCACGCTATATTTATATCTCTACTTGTTCTTATGCAGTTCCAGCCGACAAATTCCAAGTATCCTGCCCAACCAGGCGATTGCCTTAATTCCTCAAAATTATTTTTTAGCACAAAATCGGAAATCATTTAATTAATTTCAAAATTTGCCACCTTATTTTATTTGCTAGGTTAAATGCATAGTAAAGTGGCTTATTAATTACAAAATCGTATGAATCTATATATCTCACATACTTCCCCCCAAATTTCAATTTAAATTCTGTAAAGCCATACCACGGGTCAGTTGTATCATCTGGATTTTCTGAAGCTCCCCACATATCAAAGCTAGTACACCCTAATTTTTTACCAAGTTTTATAGTTTCCCAAGCTACAGCGAGACTATGTTGTAGGTTCTTATGCTCTTCTGATGAACCCCCATATGGGTAATACAAAACATTTTCATACACAAATAGCATCCACGCAGTAAGTGGTTTTTCCTCAATTTCCGCAATTAAAATATGTGCCATTGGCTCTTCATTACTTTGTTTTTTACCAAGTGTTTCCCACAATATTTTGTAATAATTTTTTGGATGAATAAAATAATGCTGTCTATCTGCCGTTTTTTTTAGTAGTTCAAAAAATATTTCGAAATCTTTTTCTGTGGTACCCTCTCTTACTTTTACACCTTGTTTTTGAGCTTAGTTTATATTTTATCTGTGGTTTTTATGCATTGAGCTAAGAATTTCTTCTTCTGACCTACTTATATCTAAAATAATATTAGCCTTTGCGAAAGTATCTTTTGGGGATTTTACGCATTTTTCTTGAAA
>JACPGI010000004.1 GCA_016182565.1 candidate division WWE3 bacterium | reverse complement strand
GCATCTTTAGTAAATTCAAGTTCATAGAAAGTATTAGTTGGGTTTTTCTTTGAAGGTTTGGGTGAGACATATATTTCAGGTCCAAATTCAATTGGGATTTTCAAGGTTACTCTATAATTTTTTGTTGTATCAAGTGTTTCAACCTTAGGTATAGATATATTCCATATATCCCCTACTTTTGTTGCAATATCCTTTGATTTATAATTTAGTACCCAATCTAAACTCCTACCCGTGCCAATTATTTGGGAATTAAATTTTGTACTTATTTTTATGGTTTCTCCTACTTTTTCGGTTTGAATTTCTAAGTTTCCTTCTTCGTCCTTTCCTACTATATCGTAGATATTCATTTTATTGATGTTGAGACTATAACTGGTAGCGACTACGTCGGGTAGTTTGTTTATTATTTTTATATTTTGTGTGATTTGTGTTTCCCCACTTGGTTTTATGTCGTACAAAACATCATATTCGGTATCAAATTGGTCTGATGCAAAAGTATATCTTTGAGGTGCTAAGAGAAATACACTAATTATAGATGTAATAGATGCAATTAATAAGATAAAGTTGATATTTTTTTGTTCTATTGAAGCAGCTTTCATAATATCTGTAGTCTCAATGATAAAATAATAAAGTGAAAAACGCATCTTTATTAGCAAAAGTTCAAAACCTTCCAAGAAGACCGGGAATCTATATTTATAAAAATGTAGCCAGCACCATAATTTACATAGGTAAGGCTAAATCATTAAAAGATAGAGTCAAGTCGTATTTTGTGTTGGATATCCCACAAGGTTCAAAAACAGCAGCCTTAGTTTCCCAAGTGCATGATTTAGATTTTATTGAGGTGGAAAATGAGTTTGACGCATTAATACTCGAATCAAATTTGATTAAAAAGTATCGCCCTAAATATAACATACAGCTAAAAGATGATAAGTCTTCTTTATATATCGTAATAAGAAACGAAAGGGTGAAAATTGCCGGTAAACTAACTAAGCTGCCTAAGATAGTAACTTCTCGTGAAACAGATTTGTTACCCAGTGACACATCTTTTGGTCCTTACACACAGGGAAAGGTTGCTCAGATCGTACTTAGATATCTTCGTAAAATGTACCCATTTCGTGATTGCTCAACTTCGAAATTCCAAAGATATAATAAGCTACAAGCCCCCTGTTTCTATGGCCATATTGGACTTTGTACAGCTCCATGTTTAGCAAAAGTCTCAATTGCGGACTATAGAAAAGATATTAAAAGAGTTGCGGAATTGCTAAGGGGTGAAAGCAAAAGTGTCATTTTGTCTTTAGAAAAAGAGATGATCAGGTTGTCAAAAGCACAGGACTTTGAAGCGGCCGCAAAAAAACGCGATCTTGTACAAAGAATTAAATATGTTGCGCAAACTTTCAGAGACCCCGAAGAATATATTGATAACCCATTTCTAATTGAAGACATGGTCTCTGATTCTTTAGATGAGCTTGTAGTAAACCTACCCCACCTTACAAAAATACCATCACGTATCGAATGCTACGATATCTCCAACACCTCCGGTAAAGATGCCACTGGCTCTATGGTTGTTGCAACAGATGGCAGACTTGATACTAACGAATATAGAAAGTTTAAAATAAGATTTAAAACAAGTCCCGATGATTTTGAAATGATGCGCGAAGTTTTGACAAGAAGATTTAAAAAAGATTGGAGTCTTCCAGAGCTTTTAGTTGTAGATGGTGGAAAAGGCCAAGTTTCAGCCGCTTTTGAAATTTTAAAGAATTATCCACAGATTTGCCTTATTGGATTGGCAAAAAAACAAGAAATAATAGTACTTCCAGATTTTACTGAAATTGTTCTTTCAAGGACTAATCCAGCTTTAAAACTATTACAAAGGTTACGTGATGAATCTCACCGCTTTGCCAAAAATTACCATATGAAACTCCGCCTACAGAAATTTATTGAAAATTAGCTATAATTAACTCATGGGATTTTTTAGATTAGTTTTACGGTCTTTATTTTTTTCGTACATTTCGTTATATGTTGCTCAAACGCTTGTAGGAGGATTTTTTTTCGGTCTGGAAAGCCAAAAAACGCTTACGTTTGTGGTATTGACGATAGCACTTTTAAATATGTTTATCATTCCACTTCTTAAGGTTTTAGGATTACCACACCGTGGAATTATGTTTTTGCTTTTAAGTATTGTTTTGACAAGTATTGTCTTTTATATCCTACCTATGTTTATAAACGGATTTAGACTCTTAGAGTCAACTCTTGCTCAGTTGAGAATTTTTGGATTTGTGCTACCATCAAGGCACCTTAGTGTCCTAGAGGCTACCTTAGCATCCGGTTTTTTTGTTGCTTTGGTTTTTCATTTTTTTGAGTGGCTCGTAGAAAAAAGGTAATTTTAAATATATGAATTTATTAGCAATAACTAAAGTTTTACAATTTATTTTATCAGTTTTTATTATTATTTTGGTATTAATTCAGTCAAAAGGAACAGGACTTGCTAGATCTTTTAGCGGATTTAGTAGTTTTTATAGAACACGTCGGGGACTTGAAAAATTTATATTTATTTTGACAATTGTACTTAGTATTGCCTTTGTAGCTAATTCACTTACCTTAGTTTTATTAAGCTGATATGAGTAACATTTTAATAGATGGTGGAAAGCCTCTTATTGGTACGGTGACTGTGTCCGGCGCCAAAAACTCAGCTCTTAAAATAATTGCTGCTGCTCTTTTTTCAAATGAAAATGTAGTTTTAGATAACGTTCCACAAATCGGCAATATTACAAACGATTTGGAAATTGTTACAGCACTTGGCGGAAGTTTTGAGTGGATTAGCAAAAATAAGCTAAAAATTGACCCATCCGGTATTCATACTTCAGAAATTCCAATTGATTTAGGATCCAAATATCGTACCGCGGCCCTGTATGCTGCAAGCCTTGTATATAGATTTGGCAAAGCAACTTTGCCTATTCCTGGGGGGTGCAAAATTGGTCTTAGGCCAATGAATAGGTGGGTTGAAACATGGCAGACACTTGGAATTGATGTAGCAAATGATGATAACTACTTTTATTTAGAGGCAAGAAACATTAAACCAGGTACAGTTAATTTTAAAGTAAACACTCATATGGGTACCGATAATGCTATTCTTTTCTCCATGTTTATTCCCGGGGAAACAATTATTTTAAATGCTGCGGAGGAGCCTGAAGTTGATGATCTTATAAACTTTGTTAATTCAATGGGAGCTGATGTTACACGTATTGAACCTAGAAAAATTAGGATAGTTGGTAAAAACACTTTTTATGGAACTTCATTTAGTGTCATGGAGGATAGAAATGAAGTTGTTACATTTGCTGTTGCTGCTCTTGTAACAAATGGTAATTTGGTTATAAAAGGAGTTGATAGAAAGAATCTGCTAGCTTTCACAAATGTTTTGACAAAAATTGGAGCAAAGTTTGAAATTTCAGAAGATGAGCTTCGAATTTGGCGGGCAGGTGAAAAGCTTTCGCCAACTGATGTTATGACAGCACCATATCCGGGATTTATGACTGATTGGCAACCCCTTGTAACTTTACTTCTTACTCAGTGTATTGGTACTAGTACTGTGTACGATAGTGTTTATTGGGATAGATTTGGTTACACCAAAGAACTAAATAGAATGGGCTGTGATATTGATGTTTTAAAACCATCAGAACTTGGAAAAGATCTTATAATAAGTGAAGACACTTATGATCTTGTTACACAGGGAGAGCCAGCAGTGGTTGCACGAATTAATAATGCCCCATCTAAGCTAAAGGGAGTAAAACTCTTAATTCCCGATTTAAGGGCCGGAGCCACACTTGTTTTAGCAGCATTAGCCGCAGATGGGAAAAGTGAGCTTGTGGGATTTGACAATGTTACAAGGGGATATGAGGATTTTGCTGAGAAATTGAAGGGCCTTGGTGCAGTTCTTAGTGTTGACTGACCTATATTAAATTTAAAAAATTTACCTATAAGTCGACTTTCAAAATGCTATACTAGCCACATATGCACGCACACCTTATATATTTACTCTTAGCTGCAACCGTATCCTCTGTTTTATATCCATTTTGGATTAATTTCGTCTATAAATATCATATGGGTGAGCGTATCCGTGTAGATGGGCCAACTACACACATAATAAAAAGAGGAACGCCAACTATGGGTGGTTTAGTTTTTATTTTTGTTGTCGCATTTATTACTTTTGTCTTTAATCAGTCACGAACTCAAACCCTTTTTCCTGTATTAGTTGCAGGTATGGCAGGACTATTTGGATTAATTGAAGATTTATCCAAAATTTATAAATCAAACGGGATTAATCTATATTTTAAATTCCCATTTTTACAAAAAATTTTCACTCTCCCAAAATTTCTTAAAATGTTTTCTTTTATAGCAAAGCCTTGGGGGTGGTTTGTAGAATTTTGGCGAGTTGTTGGAAGTAGCGATGATAGGGGACTCCAAACTTACCAGAAGTTTTTTATCCAGAGTTTTATAGGGGGTTTTGTTGCTTATTGGACATACTTTAAATTAGGTTGGGATTATATTTGGTTTCCACTCATAGGAAATATTCAAGTTGGTATATTTTACCCTATTTTAATCTTTCTTTTGTTTATTACTGTTATGAATTTTGTTGCATTTACTGATGGTGTTGATGGACTTGCAAGTGGCCTTGGGATAATTTCATTTCTTGCTATTTGGGCGATAGCTTCTTTTCAAGAATACAATTCATTAGCTGGATTTGCTGCCACTTTTGTAGGAGCACTTTTACCATTTCTATACTTTAATATTAACCCCGCAAGAATTTTTATGGGTAATGTTGGCTCTCATGTTTTAGGCGCAACACTTCTTTTACTAGGCATTGTAATGCATCGTGAGGTGGCAATATTGATAGTTTTGGCAGTTTTTTTAATGGACGGGGTCTCAAGCCCAATGCAGCAAGTGTTTTTTAAATTAACTAACAAAAGGTTATTTAGAATGGCTCCTGTGCATCATCATTTTGAACTCTTGGGTTGGTCAGAGACTAAGGTGACTCTTAGATTTTGGCTTTTTGGTGCACTGTTTGCATTCTTAGGTATTTTAGTAGCTCTTTTGTAGATTACTGTAGAGTGGTAGTTTAATCTCGCTTCTATCTTAGTATGATGAAGTTAATTTTATATGTTAAAAAAGTATCCTACTTCAATAAATAAACGTATTACTACAATTTTGCATCACAAAGATACTACACGACCCCATTTAACCACCTCAAGACATAAAGTTTCTAGTTTAAGTTCTAAAAAGATTCCAGACTTTACACTTCTTAGCTTAATATTTGGGTTTCTAATCTTTGGAATTCTAATGATTTTTAATACTACTGGCGTTTTTTCTCAGCAAAGTTTAGGTGAATCGTATAGGCTTGTTTTGCTGCAATTTAGCTGGATTCTAGTTGGACTTATTGGATTTTATTTTTTTTACAAAGTTGATTACACAAAGCTCAGACTAATATCGCTTCCTGTCTTTCTTATTTCTGTAGTTTTTTTGGTGTTACTTGCTGTTGTTAGCTTGACCTCAAGTTGTGAGAGCAGTAGTGTAATTTTTTCTCCTTGTATAAATGGTGCGCACCGATGGTTTTTTCTAAACCCAGCCCCCCTTCCCCAAATACCATTTTTGGGTGTAATTGGTTTTCAACCATCGGAGTTTGCAAAATTTGCCTTAATTTTGTATCTTGCTGTACTTCTTGAGAAAGCAATAAAGCAAAGCGGAAGTGCATTTACTGTATTCGTAGTAGTTGCAGGTTTAGTTTCAGGCCTTGTAATGCTTCAACCAAACATGTCTACAGCTGCCCTTTTGTTTTTGATTGCGGGAGCGATGTATTTTGTTTCAGGTGCTCCCATAGCACCAATCTTAATTTTGACTCCTATTATGTCAATTCTTGGTTTAGGTTTTATGTTTTCTTCAGCTTATAGAAGAGCAAGACTTTTAACTTTCTTAAGTCCTGGTGATGGGGGCGATTTATCTCTTGGTTACCACATAAAACAAATTCAAATTGCTTTGGGATCTGGGGGACTGTTTGGACTAGGTTTTGGGCAGTCAAGGCAGAAGTTTCAGTATTTACCGGAAGTTGCAGCAGATTCTATTTTTGCAATTATTGGAGAGGAGTTTGGATTTATTGGTACAACTTTATTTGTGTTAACATTTAGTTTTCTTATTTACAAGGGTTATTCGGTGGCTGAAAAATCTCAGGATTTGTTTGGCAGGATTTTGGCAACTGGTATTACTACTTGGCTTGCAGGTCAGTTTTTTATAAATATTGCTGCAATGACAAGAATCATTCCGCTGACAGGTGTTCCTTTGCCCCTGGTTTCATATGGTGGTTCCTCTACGGTTTTTAGCTTGATGGCTTTGGGTCTTCTGGTGAATATTTCATCTCAAAATAAGAATTATTAATCCTTAGGTATAAGTTGAGAAATATTACTCCAAGTGCT
Organism: candidate division WWE3 bacterium; assembly: GCA_016182565.1. Lineage (GTDB taxonomy): Bacteria > Patescibacteriota > WWE3 > UBA101185 > UBA10185 > JACPGI01. The sequence continues at coordinate 238,156 of JACPGI010000004.1, read as the reverse complement.
AAAGTGCGAATTAAGAAGAAATATAATCAACTTCAAGATTTTTCAAATCCAAAGAAAAAAAGAAAATTTAGGAGACTTCCATGAACAGCTTGAATTTAATTAAGACTGGTGCTGGGGTGAAGACATTGGCCTTTATCTTTGATGCCATATTGTTTCTGCTGGTTGTGTTTGGTGGGGTGGTTTTTCGCAAACTTCTCTGGCCGGCTGATGCGCCAATATGGCAAAATTTTGCCATTATCACCTTGATTTGTTACCTACTTACGCGCGTTGTGCGGGTGCATGAGGTGGTTATCGTGGCAGGAAGTGGGAATAAAGGACAAGTTTCAAAGGACTATCATTTCTTTGAAGACACAGCCGGCGCGATCATGTTTATATGTATTGGGATGCTTTGGGTAGCAACACTAAGCTCCCCATTCAACTACCTTTACGTGTTTTTGATATTCTTTGGGGTGGTTATGGCGACATTGGCTTTCAATTGGAAATACCCACCTGCACCAGACACCGAACTTCTCCATTTGATTACAGGTTTGGGTCAATTAATAAGACTGGTCCTGCGTAATTTTAGGGGTATAACTGTGGCAGTTCTGCTTTTCCTGGGTTTCGGTTCAAAAAGCATAATTTGGGGCCAAAATTTCGGCTTGGTTCAGCTTATGGTAATGGTATTTTTTATCTACGCTGCGAGCTATGCATTAAGCCGAATCAATGATGTCACTCGGGGAGGACAAATAGATCCCGATAAACTTAAATACCGTGACTTGTTTAGTGTTCAGTCTTGGCCCTTCGCCTTATTCTTAATGTTGATTTCACCCATGAAGGGGTTAAATCCAATTGGGATATGCGTTTGGACTTTGATTTACCTTCTTGTTATTTGGTTTCACTTAGATATGTACTTCCTGCACATGTGGACAAAGAAGAGGGAGTAATTCAATGTCACTTTAATTTTAAGGCGCCACATTTCAACGGCGCCTTAAATATTTTTTATCTATTTATCTTATATCTGAAATCCAGTTTTTAACCTTAGCTTTAATGTGGGATAATAAATTCGCAATGCCACAAGACTTAAAAGATCCTCAAAATATATTGTCACCCAAAACCTTAAAGATTGTTATTACGGGAGGACATCACTCAAGTGCAATGCCTGTAATTGAAGAGCTAAAAAAGTACGAAAAGAAGAATTTAGTATCACTTGGGATAACTTGGATTGGCCATAAACACAGCCTTCTTAATGATAAAAATACAACTTTAGAGTATAGAGAGATAACATCACTAGGAATTCCGTTTTATGAACTGAATGCAGGAAAAGTATATCGGAACTTTAATTTGAAAAGACTTCTTAAGGTGCCACTTGGCTTTATTCAGGCATTTTTTCTTTTATTAAAACTAAAACCAACTGTTATTCTTTCTTTCGGTGGCTATCTTGCTGTTCCGATTGTTGTATGCGGGTGGTTACAAGGTGTTCCAAGTCTTACCCATGAACAGACAATAGTTTCAGGTTATGCAAATAAATTCATAGCAAAATTTGTTAAAAAGATTTTAATTTCGTGGCCACAGTCAGCTAACTATTTTGATAAAGACAAAATTGTGGAAACAGGTATCCCTCTTCGAACTGAAATTTTTACCCCCAAATCCAATAATTTTGTATCAACTAATAACCTACCGACAATTTATATTACTACCGGTAAATCAGGGTCACACACTATAAATACAATCATCGGAGAGTGTTTAGGCGAAATTTTGGGGTTTTGTAATGTAATTCATCAAACTGGAGATTATTCTAAAACAAATGATTTTGAACAACTTGAGCAAATCTATAAAAAATTAAAGTCATTTAAAAATGAGGCGTCTTTTAAGGGCATATATTTTCTTCGGAAATTTGTTTTAGCAGATGAGATAGGTGAGGCATATTCCAAAGCGAACTTAGTTGTCGGACGAGCCGGGGCCCACACAGTAGCTGAAATTTTAGCTCTTAGAAAGATAGCGCTTTTAATCCCAATTTCCTGGGTTTCACATAATGAACAATTTGAGAACGCTAAATTTGCTGCAAGTTGTGGCCTTGTTCAGATACTTGAAGAAAAAGATTTAGATTCCAAAACTTTTGTAAGTACTTTGAAATTAATGCTTTTAAATATCTCAAATTTTTCCGCTAACGATAAAATAGATACCTTAGTGAATAAAAATTCAGCAAAACTTATAGTTGATGAAATCATATCAATTTCCAATACAAACTAAGGCCTCCTATTTTGATAGACGCAGTGTAAGTAAGCCTGTTGTGCCTATTGTTCCTAAAAAATCAAATCATCTGTTAGCAAAAATTATGCATGTTCTTACCCCTATCCTTGTTTTACTCATAATATTACTAGCAGGTTATTTTGTTGTTTTTAAACTCGGGAATTTTTACATTTCTGATATATCTGTAGAAGGGGCTAAAACTTTTGTTAGCGCTACAGATGTACTGGAACTTGCTAAGAACCGCTCCTATAACAAAAATTTTTTTACATTCAATATTAAGGAATTGCAGGATTCTTTGACAAAAAACTTTCAGGGAGCAAGTTCAGTTTATATTACAAAGAATTTACCAAATAAAATTAAAGTTAAAATAATAGAACGCACACCTATAGCTGTAGTTTCAAATGGTAAAACACAGGACTATTTTATTGTAGATATCGATGGTTATGTACTTGGTATTGTGGATGAGACAAAAACTAATCTGCCGAGAATTTTGTATCAAGGTGATATTTCGGTGGGCTACTTTTTAGATAAGGATTCACTAGCCGTTTATTTTGAAGTTTTAAAAGCAGTTGATATTGAAAAATTGAAATCTAGTAGTATGAGTCTACACAGTGATTACCTTTCCATGTATATTGATGATTCAGTTGAAGTGTTGATTGGTAATGACAAAAATATCAAAAAAAGTATGGAGGTAGTCTCACAACTTGTAACTCAATTAAAGACGGGAGGAAAGAACATTCAAAAGATTGATTTACGGTTTGATAAAGTAATAGTATCATATAGGTAATTGATCAATGGAAAATAGGAAAAAAGCTAATATTAAAGGAAAAGTAGCTTTAAATTTAGAAAAAGAAACAAAAAACTAATGCCCAAAGAAAAAATAATTACAGCAATAGACGTCGGATCATCAAAAATAAGCACAATTATCGCCGCTTTAGTTGAAAATAGAATTTCAGTTATTGGTGTGAGTGGTGCTGTACCCTCAAAAGGTATCAAAAAAGGTAATGTTGTTGATATTGATGAGGCAGTACAAGCAATTTCTTTTAGCTTAGAAAGAGCCGAGAGAATGGCTGGAGTTTCTGTGTCTTCAGCCTTTGTTACCATAAATGGTTCCCATATCGAAACTTTAAATTCCCACGGAGTTGTAGCAGTGTCCCATCAAGGAGCTGAAATTACTTCTGAGGATGTTGCTCGTGTCACAGAAGCGGCTCAAGCTGTGTCTTTACCCAACTCACGTGAAATAATTCATGTTATTCCAAGAGATTTTATTGTAGATTCACAGGATGGCATCAAAGATCCTGTTGGTATGTCTGGTATAAGGCTTGAAGTTGAAACAAATATTATTCATGGATCTTCTACTGCCATGAGAAACTTGGCTAAATGTGTCGAGCAGGTAAATGTAGGTGTTGAAGCTATGGTGTACGTTGGTGTTGCAGCAGCTGAAGCTGTCTTGACAGACACTGAAAAAGAACTTGGTACACTTCTTGTCGATATTGGTGGTGGTACAACTTCACTTATTGCATTTCTTGATGGAAGCCCAGTTTATTCTGATGTTTTACCAATTGGTGGAAAGCATATAACAAGTGATTTAGCCATTGGACTTCGTGCTCATATGGAGGCTTCCGAGAATATAAAAATAAGACTTAGTGATGAAAAGAATAAGTTTAGTTCTTTTGATAAAGATCAAGGTGAGGATTTTAATGTTGCAGAATATGGCCTTGACCTTGATACAGTTCCTAGAAAATTATTATATGGAATAATTGATGCTAGACTCAATGAAATTTTTAGCTTAATTGCCCTTGAAATAAAAAAAGCAGATTTAGTGGGTAAGCTTCCCGCAGGGGTTGTTGTTACCGGGGGTGGGGCTATGACTGCGGGAGTTGAAAGGGTTGCAAAACAGATTTTACGAACTCCTGTACGAATTGGATATCCAAAGGGGGTCACAGGACTTATAGATGAAATAGAAAGTCCAGCATTCGCCTCTACAGTTGGCCAGCTTGTATACGGAGCTAAACTTATAAAGAGCGGAAACTTGTTGTCATTTGATTCTCAAAAAGGTAAGATAGGAAATATCCTGTCTAGTTTGTTCGACAAGATTAAATCATTCCTGCCCTAAAATTTAACGGACAGACAAGGAAGCGTTATGCAAGTTTATTTGTGTAGCGTATTTTTTTAACATGTTTGTAAAACCAGAAATAGAAAAATTTGCAAAAATAAGAGTGGTAGGCGTTGGTGGTGCAGGTTGCAACGTTATTAATACCATGATCGAATCTCAACAAATTCAAGGTGTTGAATTCATTGCAATCAATACCGACGCTCAAGCACTTTCTGTAAATAAAGCTGCTATTAAAATCCCGATTGGACAAGATATTACAAAAGGTCTTGGTGCAGGTGCTGACCCTGAGGTGGGAAAAACGGCTGCTGAAGAATCTTTGCAGATCATAAAAGCAAATCTTGAAGGAAGTGATATGGTTTTTGTTACATCTGGCATGGGTGGAGGTACGGGAACTGGCGCTTCTCCTACGATTGCCGCTATCGCAAGAGATTTAGGCGCATTAACAATAGGTGTAGTCACAAAGCCATTTAACTTTGAAGGTGCTCAGCGTATGGCAAATGCCGAAAGAGGGGCAACTGCCCTGAAAAAAGAAGTCGATGCTTTAATTACTATTCCAAACCAAAAGCTACTTGAAATTGCGGATGAGACAATGTCTGTCCTTGATGCATTCAGAGTTTCTGATAGTGTTTTGCACCAGGGTGTACAAGGTATATCTGACCTTATTGTTATGCCAGGACTTATTAACGTAGATTTTGCAGATGTTCGAACTGTTATGAAAAATGCCGGATCTGCTTTGATGGGGATTGGTATTGGTACCGGTGAAAATAGGGCTGTAACTGCTGCCCGTGCTGCGATATCCTCACCACTTTTAGAAGTTGATATAGAAGGTGCTACTGGCATCTTGTTTAATATTGTGGGTGGAATTGACATGAGCATGAGAGAAGTGGATGAAGCCGCAAAGATTATAAATGAAGCCGCAAGTACAGATGCCAACATAATTTTTGGTACTACAATTGATCCAAGCCTAAGAGACCAGATAAAAATTACCGTTATTGCGACCGGTTTTGAAACTGGTGGTGATATTAAAACACAGTTAGGTATGAAAGAAGTTAGAATTTCTGATTCACTTTCTCCAAGACGAACAGCAAGAGAGACTATAAGAGATACATATAATTCTGGAAAAGATAACTACACTGAGGAGATGTTAAATACTCCAGTAAACGTAAGCGGGGGAATTCCCGGTAACTATATATTACCTTCTGATGTATCAGATAGTTTAAATACAACGATAACCCCCAACTACGACTTAGAAAGTAATAAAACACAATCTAAACCAGCTCAGGTTGATCAAGAATCTATACGTAACTCAAGTAATCTTTCAAGTCAACAAGGCCAGAAAAATTTTCAAACACCACAAAAAGTGATATATCAATCTGAAAAAGAATCAGACGAAGATAGAAAATACGATATTCCCGCATTTCTAAGAGGTAAATAACAAATTTTTAAATTGGTTTATTATCTTATTGCATTGTTCCCAAATATTTGTACTCAATTTCAGCACATAAAAGCTATTGTTTGCTAACAGTTAATCTGCAATATTAGCAAAGTACTAAGTAAATATTTATAATCTAGATTTTGCGAGACGATAATCTTGTTTCCGGCAGTGGAAGCTTGTTGCCTCGTTAAATCTTCTGCCTATATGAAATGGTTAGAACCAGCGGATGATTCTTCCGTTCTAAAGTCAGGGGATAATGCAAGTTCCGCCTTGTCTAATTACCCTGAAAAAAACAAAAAAATTGAATTGTCTGATAATGCAAGGACTATTCTTGAAAAAAGATATTTACGTAAAAATTCTGATGGTACACCGTGCGAAACAATAGAAGGCATGTTTGACCGAATAGCCAGTGCTATTGCACAAGCGGATAGTGGGTACCGTGACGTTGAACTTTCCAAAATTGAATTTTATAACCTTTTAACTACAAGAAAGTTTTTTCCAAATTCCCCGACATTTACAGGAGCGGGTACACCATTGGGACAGCTTGCAGCGTGTTTTGTACTCCCGATTGATGATGATATGGGTAGAGGTAAAGATGGGATATTTTCCACTCTTAGAAATGCGGCTTTAATCCAACAAACCGGCGGTGGGAATGGTTTTTCTTTTTCTGATCTTAGACCAAAGGGGTCTTATGTTTCAAGAAGTGGTGGAAAGGCAACAGGCCCTGTAGGTTTTTTGGAAGTTTATGATGCTGCATTTGGAGTTATTGCCCAAGGTGGTGTAAGACGCGGTGCAAATATGGCAGTACTTCGTGTGGATCATCCGGATGTAAGGGATTTTATTAAATGTAAATCTTCTGAAGGCCATGTAGCAAACTTTAATATCTCAATAGCTATTACTGATGTTTTCATGCGTGCTGTAGAAGATGATACGACGTATGAATTAATTGACCCACATACCAAACAAATTACTGAAACTCCAAGAGCAAGGGAGATTTATGACATGATTGTAAAATATGCTCATAAAAATGGTGAACCTGGAGTTTTATTTGTGGACGCTGCAAATAGATCAAACCCTGTGCCCCACTTATATGATCTTAAAGCAACAAACCCTTGTGGTGAACAATGGCTTGGGCCCTACGAAAACTGTTGCTTAGGTTCTATTAATCTTGCTGAGCATGTTACCAAGGGAGGTAAATTTGACTGGGAAGAGTTTAGAAGAAGCATAGTTTTGTCTACAAGATTTTTAGATAATGTTGTAACTGCAAATGGTTTTGTTCCAGAGGTACCACAGCTTCGAGAAGCTGCAGACAATTCAAGAAGGATCGGTCTTGGCTTTATGGGACTTTCTGATGTTATGTATAAGGTGGGTATAAGGTATGGTAGTGAGATTGGTCAGGAATTTAGTGCGCAAGTTGCAGAATTTATGAGATATCATTCTATGAAAACTTCCATAGAGCTTGCAAAAGAGCGAGGTACATATAAGGCCTTTAAGGGAAGCATGTATGATCCTGAAAACTTTACGTTTACTCCCCCAGTACCTCTTAGACCATACAGAAGGGACTTTGAAAGACCTTCTTTAGATTGGAACGAGATAGTAAGTGACATCAAAACTTATGGTATTAGAAATGCCGCTCAAACTACAATTGCACCAACTGGTACCATCTCAACTGTTGCAGGCATTGAAGGCTATGGCTGTGAACCAGTTTTTGCCCTTGCCTATTATAGAAATGTTTATCAAGCTGCCATGGACGAGAATGGTTTAACACTTACATACGTAAGTCCCACATTTCTTCAAGCTTTGGACAAGGCGGGGATTATAGGAGATGAACGTAAAGCTATAGTTGATGAGATTGTAAATACCGGCACATGCCAGCAGATAAAAGGTATTCCAGATGAGTTGAAGAACACATTTGTAGTTTCTGCAGATATAACACCAGAGGAGCACATCATGATGCAGGCATCTATCCAAGCTTTTATAGATAACTCAATTTCAAAGACTTGTAATTTCCCAGCCGGTGCAACACCTGAAGATGTTTCTAAGGTATATAAAATGGGTTGGGAATTAGGCTGTAAGGGTTTAACCGTGTATGTGACTGGAAGTAGAGATGAAGTTGTTCTTGAAACAAAAGCCACCAAAGATGCAAAGATATCTGACGCTAGTGTGGCATCTGAAAAGCTAGTTACTCCAAGAACTTCCTCAGAGCCATCTGTGACAAGAGGAAGCTCTACTGATAGAGAATACAAACTCATGGGGGCAACGTATAAAGTGGCCACTCCGCAAGGAAAAGCATATATAACCCTAAACCGTGATATAGATGGAAACCCTGTAGAACTTTTTATGAATGTAGGTAAAGCCGGAAGCGATGTGGCTGCTTTATCAGAAGCACTTGGGAGGGCTTTATCCGGCTGGCTTCAGGCTTCCGTAAATCCGCTTAATACCGTAAGGGAAATTGTTTCTCAGTTTGTAGGTATTGGTGGTTCACGAAGTGTTGGATTTGGTCAAAATAAGGTAACTTCAATTCCGGACGCTTTAGCAAAGGTTTTTACAGAAGAATTCAACTTACGAGTCCACATTAACGGAACTACCAAAGTAGAATCTCCCGAAAATCAAATAGCAAAAGAGACGCCTAAATATTCTTCGTTTGCAATTGCTGATATGTGCCCTGATTGTGGAAATCATACTTTGGTAAAAGAAGAAGGTTGTCAAAAATGCTATGGATGTGGATTTTCTTTATGCTAACTAAACATGTCAATTTATACTAGAACAGGAGATAATGGAACTACAGGTACATTTGGTGGAAACCGAATGAAAAAGTCTGAACCGTTATTTTCTGTTTTAGGAAGCCTGGATGAATTAAATTGTTGGGTTGGTCTACTTATTGCCTCGTGCAAATTTACAGTTGAGGCAAGAGATGTTTTAGTGGGATTTCAAAATGATCTTTTAGTTTTAGGAGCATTTGTTGGAAATCCATCTACGAAGCCCAAAGCTTATTTAGACTTTTTTTCTAAAACCAGATTATTAGAAAATCTTATTGATGAGCTTGAGAATTCACTAACCCCATTAAACAATTTCATATTACCGGGTGGATCTGAGTCTTCTGCAATTTGTCATTTATGTAGAAGTGTTTGTAGAAGAGCCGAAAGGGAGTTGGTGAGTTTTTTTGAAAGCTCCAAGTTAAAAGAGGAATGTCCGGAATTTCTAGAAGCCATAAAATTTTTAAATAGAATGTCTGATTTTTTCTTTGTTATGGCAAGAAAGCTAAATGAGTTAGCCGGGGTTAGAGATGTAATTTGGAATGTCACCGAAAGTAAGGTTTAAGTGGTAATTTTTCTTATTTAGCCAAAATTTCCTATTTTACATAAAATTCCTTGTGTGCTAATGTGTCTGCATGATAATAGATGCCATATTTGGTGCCATAATTGCCCCAATAGTTGCCGTAATCGACGCCGTAATAGGTGGAGTTATTGGTGGTATTTTTGGTATTTTTGGCAGTAATTCAACAAAGTAAGGCAGTTGCTAAGCTTAAGCCTATACTAAAAGGAGTTTTCCCAATTACCTGCAGGTGTTACTATATCCCCATGACTTTAGCTTTGTTTTCAGTTAAATAAATTAAAATAAATATGGACAAATCTTTAAATACACCTACAAACAAAACGATGCCGGAACTTGAAAATGAGGTGTTGGAATTTTGGAGAAGAAATAAAATCTTTGAGAAATCAGTAACTCAGCGAGACCCAAAAAATTCATATGTGTTTTATGATGGCCCACCATTTATTTCAGGACTTCCCCATTATGGGCATTTACTAGGATCGATTGCTAAAGATCTTATTCCAAGATATTTCACTATGAAGGGCAAAAGGGTAGAGAGAATATGGGGATGGGATGCTCATGGCTTAACTGTAGAAAACAAAGTTCAAAAAAAATTAGACATAAAAAATAGACGTGATATTTTGAGTTTTGGCTTGGAAAAATTTACAAAAGAGTGTTACACATATACTTCCGAAATATCAGCTGAGTGGCAGTGGTACATAGACAAAATAGGTCGATGGGTGGACATGGAACATGCTTACAAAACAATTGATAAGACATATATGGAGTCTGTCATTTGGGCATTTAAGCAGCTATACGACAAGGGACTTATCTATGAAGGTGTGAGAACTTCATTGTACTGTCCAACTTGTGGAACTCCCGTTTCGAACTTTGAGATTGCAATGGATAATTCCTACAAAGACGTGGAAGATCCTGCAGTTACAATAAAATTTAAAGTTACAACAGAAGGTGTTTTTAAAGATTCCTATATTTTGGCTTGGACTACAACTCCTTGGACCTTACCTTCAAATAGAGCTCTTGTAGTGGATGAGTCCTCAACTTATTTTCTAGTAGAGGATGGCTCTTTTAACTACATAATTGCTAAAGACAGATTTGGTCTATATTTTTCTCAAAATGCAAAAGTGCTAAAAGAAATTAAAGGTTTGGATTTGGTAGGACTTTCTTATGAGCCTTTATACGATATCTATATTTCAAATGAAAAAGATTTTAGAGGTTATTCTTACACCGGTATGGTTACCATGGAAGAGGGGACTGGGATAGTACATAGCGCTCCGGGTTTTGGAGAAATTGATACTGACATGGGACAGCACTATGGTCTTTCTATGACTATGGCAATTGATGATGAGGGAAACTTTAAGCCGGGGGACAAAAACGCAAATCCTTGGGAGAAAATGTTTTACAAAAAAGCTAATAAGTTTATCCGCGAAGATTTAACGATAAAGGGTAACATGTTTAAAGATTCTGTAATCACCCACAGATTTCCATTCCATGATAGATGCGACACTTTGCTTATCCACAGAGCCCAAAGTTCTTGGTTTATAAATGTTCAAGCTTTAAAGCCCGAAATGCTCAAAAACAATGAAACTATAAATTGGGTACCATCACATATAAAAGATGGTCAGTTTCAACAAATCATCGAAAATTCTCCTGATTGGTGTATTTCAAGAACACGTTTTTGGGCAACTCCAATGCCAGTATGGGAAGCCGAAGATGGGGATAGGATTGTTGTAGGATCAATTGCTGAGTTAGAAAAGCTTTCCGGACAGAAAGTAATTGATTTACATCGACCATTTATTGACGAAATAGTCATCAATAAAGGCGGTAAAGTCTACACAAGACGAGAGGAGGTTTTAGACTCTTGGTTTGAAGCCGGATCTATGCCCTTTGCTCAGTTTCATTATCCTTTTGAGAACACTAAGAAATTTGAAGAGAACTTTCCCGGTGATTATATTGTCGAATATATCGCGCAAGTGAGGGCTTGGTTTAATGTGATGCATAGACTTTCTACGGCGATTTTTGGTAAAAGTTCATTTAAAAATGTCATAGCTACAGGCACAATGGCTGGTAATGATGGCCGAAAGATGAGTAAGACTTATGGAAATTACGCTGATCCAAAGGAACTTCTTGAAAAAATTGGCGGTGATGCCCTACGACTGTATCTTATGGCTTCTCCTTTAATGATTGGGGAAAATGCTAATTTCGACGAGATAGAACTTAAGACAAAATCAAGAAACGTGCTAAACCCACTGTTAAATTCCTTAAACTTTTTTAAGATTTATGCCGACCAATTTAACTGGAAAGCAACAAATCTACAAAGCGGAAAAACCCCAACAAGTAAAAATGTTTTAGACCAATGGGTAATAGTAAGATTAAACGAGGCTATTCGAGATTTTTCTATGTATATTGAAAATTATACTGTACCATCTGCTGTAAAAGTTATTGAGGATTTTGTGGATGATCTGTCAAGATGGTATGTCCGAAGATCAAGAGATCGTATTTCAAACGGAGACGTGGATGCGCTAAGCACCCTTTATTTTGTGCTTTTGCAATTTTCAAAAACTTCAGCCCCTCTCATACCATTTCTTACCGAAAAAATTTACCTGTCCCTTAAGGCATATGATGATTCTTTGCTCGAATCGGTGCATTTAGATTTTTATCCTACAGCTGATTCATCTTACATTGAACAAAACGAATCTTTGGTTGAGATGATGAAAAGTGACAGGGAGGTTGTAACAGCAGCTTTAGCCCAAAGAGTTGTAAGCGCTATTCCAGTAAGACAACCCCTACAATCTTTTAGCTCAAAGATTAAGGTTAACTTCGAGGATATAGTAAAAGATGAGGTTAATGTTAAAGATATCGAGTTTAACGCTTTACAAGTACCACTTACCATATTAAACACCGAAGTTTCCAAAGAGCTTGAATCAGAAAGAGTACTAAGGGAAATAATAAGAACAATTCAAAGTCTTCGAAAAAATGAGGGCTTACAGGTAGGAGATGTTATAGAAGTGACTTATCCTAATAAGCCCGAAATAGTAAATGTTATTTTGAAATTTGAAGAATCAATCAAGGCCGCAGTCGGGGCTATTTCTCTAACAGCAGGTTTGGATTATGCAATCAAAAAAGAAAATTAATTGGTTTCTTGCTATCTTACCTATACTGATTTTTTCACTTGGTGAAACCACACTTATTTCAACTCATCCCGATTTATCTACAAGTCAGATAGTTTTTTTCCTAGTCGGCTACATTGTATTTTGGGTAATGTCCCTTTTTGATTACAAAATGCTTGGACATCTATGGAAGGCCATATTTGGCGTCACAATAGGACTTCTTATTACAGTTGTGGTAATAGGCAAGGAAATTTTAGGCTCCACCCGCTGGCTTGATCTTGGGGCTTTTCATTTGCAACCATCCGAGTTTGCAAAGATAGCTGTTGTAATAATAATTTCTCATTTAATTGCTAGGGATAAAGAAAGCATTTATAACTTTAAAAAATTAGGTTTTATATTTCTGGTTACATTGCCATTTTTTTTGTTAGTGTTTTTACAGCCCGATTTAGGAACTTCCATGATACTTTTGTTTGTAAGTGCTGGAATATTTTGGTATGCGGGGTTAAATAAACTATATTACTTAGTTGCCTTTTTAGTTGTAGGGGTTTTTTCTCAACCGGTATGGCAACTTCTTAAAGATTATCAAAAGCAAAGAATCTTGGTTTTTCTAAACCCGACACTTGATACACTTGGCGCCGGGTACAATGTAATTCAGTCTATGATTGCTGTAGGATCCGGTCAAATTTATGGTAGGGGATTTGGTAGAGGCACGCAGTCTCACCTTCAGTTTTTGCCTATCTATTGGACAGATTTTATCTTTGCAGCTTTTTCTGAAGAATGGGGATTTATAGGGGTTTTGGGCTTAGTAACACTTTATGTAACTCTACTTGGGGTTATATTGTACATCTCCCTTAAAGCAACTGACGCTTTTGGAAGTTTTCTTGCAATGGGTGTATTTATTATTTTTTTTGCACAGTTTTTTATAAATATTGGGATGAATTTAGGACTTATGCCAGTAACCGGAATTCCTCTTGCTTTGGTATCGTATGGTGGGAGTTCTCTTTTAACTTCAATGATTCTTCTTGGGATTGTGCATTCAGTCTGGATAAATAAGGCTAATTAAGCTATATTATTTTCTATGAATGGTTATGTAATATTTTTAGCAAACAGTATTGTTAGGATTTCCTCTCAAATTATTCCTGATACCGTTTTTGAAAAAAAAGTCTCAGATGATATATTGCTTGGTTCTAAGATTTTAGATCCAAAAGCCCTCTCAGAAATTATAGGCCAGCTTATTTTTGAAAATTATGGGAGCAAAGCCCCAAAGCAAGTCCTGCATTTTTTGATTGATTTACCTGATTTTTATCCAAAATTTATTTTAAGCAATAAAAATGAATCTATCTCTGAGCAGGATTTTATAGAGGCAGAGATTTCAAAAAAACTGACTGACTTGGAACTTAACGCGCAAGACACCTTTGTTTCAGCGCTTAAAATTGCGCCATTCGTTTATCAATTTTTGGCCGTAAAAAAAGAAATTATTGAGAGTTTACTTGAAGTTTCCTCAAATTTAGGTCTTTCTTTAGCCTCTATAGTTCCTTGGGGTATGCTTCTGCCATCATTAATGACAAATACCGGCGAACCTGAGATTTTTATTGTGGCAAGCGAAGACAGAGTGGGGCTTGTACTTTCTGAATTAAATGGCATCTATCATATAGGGTCAATAAAAGACAGTACAGATATTCACGGTCTTACAGATCTTGTAAAAAAACTTTCGGTGTATGAGAGATCCAAACCAATAAAAAAGATTTATTCTATGAATATGCCAGGCCTTACTTTTGGTGATGATTTTGAGGTGACACAACTTTCATTTACAAATCCAAACCTTATTTTCTTAGCCAAAGCAAACCAAGAACTTCTTGAAAGCCAGACTAATTTGTTGAATCTGCTCCCACTGCCTGTAAAACAACGTTCAAATTCTTTAGTTTATGTGGGGGCGGTTACAGCAGCTCTTCTTGTGCTAGGTGGGGTGGCGTTTGGACCTAAATATTTGAAAAACTTTCAAAATAATCTCGCCCAAGCTCCAGCCTCAGAATCAAGTGTTCTAAGTGAAACTAAAGAAAATACTTCTCAAAGCACAGTTGAGGCATCACCTACTGCAAAACCTACTGAAATCAGTGTCGAAAAGCCGGAATTAAAAAGAGCTTATCTTAAAATTCGAGTAGAAAATGGTACAAGCATAGCCGGACTTGCTGGAAGAACTAGGGATTATTTAACTAACTTAGGTTACGAGGTAGTAGCAATAGGAGATGCTGAGGAGTCCAACAGGGAGGCTGTACTTATAAGATTTAAGAGCGCAAATTCCATATACAAGGATCTAGTTGTATCTGATTTAAACAAGAAATTTACAAAAGTTGAGATTGGTAAGGAATTAGATGCAAATTTGACTTATGATACTTTAATAATTGCAGGTACTGCTCAGGTAAACTAATAAAGAAAAAGTTTTAGGGCTTGATACATAGTTTTTTCTAAGAACTTACTTTTATGTTTTCTATCAAATATGCAAATTAACACTGGTAGCTTCAAGTGCATAAATTGCAGCAAAACTGTAAGTTTGCAGGCTTGGGGTACTAAAAACCGCAATCATTGTCCATTTTGTCTTTACTCCGCACATGTTGATGTAAGAATTGGTGATCGTAAATCAGCTTGCCGAGGCCCTATGGCACCAATAGGAAAAATATATAAACCGGACGGTGAGGAGGTTTTAGTGCATCAGTGTCAAAAATGCCAAGAAATAAGGAAAAATAGGGTAGCGGGGGACGACTCTATGGGGTTAATTGAAAAGTTGAATGTCTTAGAATTCTTTTAACGCCCACCTTTGTACCCAGTCTCGTACATATCTTGCCAGACCAATGGATTTATAGTAAGATCTCAATGACGTAAAGGAACCGGGATTTATCCCGATATTATATGGAAAAATACGCAATAATAAAATTAGGTGCAAAACAATTTATAGTCTCTGAAGGAGACATTTTTACACTTGAAAGGCAAGAAAAGCTTGATATCGACGTTCTCTTTTATTCTGATGGTAAAAAATACTTAGTAGGTGAGCCGTTTTTGACTGATATTAAGGTAATGGCCGAGAATTTAGGAGAAGAGCGAGCAAGAAAGATAAGAGTTGCCAGATTTAGATCTAAATCCAGACATAGAAGAGTATATGGCCATGTACAGCCCCTGACTAGGGTTAAAATCGTTTCTTTTGGTACATCTGAAGAATTAGCCAAATTTGAAGCTGAGGCTAAGACAAAGGTAAAATCTGAGAAAGTTGATGCAAACCCAAAAACAGAAAAAACTACTAAAATGAGTGAAAAAACCGCAAAATCACCTACCAAGACTACAAAAAAATCTTCAGTTGACGCTTCTGCCAAAGAAAAAACCAATGAGGAATCTAAAAAAGCCACTGAACCAAACAAAAAGATAAAAGTTGTCAAGAAAGGTACTGGGAAAGTAAAATAAGCTATGGCACATAAGAAAGCCGGAGGTTCAAAAGCTGGACAAGGCGGAAATGTAATAGGAAAAAGACTTGGAGTTAAGACTTTTGGCGGAAGTCCTGTAAAGGCCGGCGAAATAATTGTAAGACAAAGGGGAAGAACTTTTATTCCAGGTGCAAATGTTAGTATGGGGCGTGATTTTACAATATTTTCTTTGATTTCAGGTATTGTGAAATTTGTTAAAGTAAGAAGAGATTCTGATCGCAAGAAAATTGATGTAACTCCACAAGAATAGCCGTATTTTAAAGATTTTAAAGAATTCTAAAGTTTTCCCACGGATAATAAACTATTACAGGCTTTCCTATAATTTTATCAAGTTTAATGGTTCCCCAGGTTCTTGAATCAGCGCTATTCTCTCTATTATCTCCAAGAAAAAAATAACTATCTGTCGGAAGTAGAAAGCTCGTATCATCCTTTAGGAAAGTTTTTCCAGATGTTTTTATTTTGTTTGCAAGATAAGGTTCTACAACCTTTACCTCATTTATATAAACATTACCATTGGACAATTTTATCTTGTCACCAGGAAGACCAATTGCTCTTTTTATTACAAAAACCGAATTATTGTCAGGATGTCTCACTACATATATTTCACCGCGTTTAGGTAGAGTATTTTTGATACTTAGTTTTTCTATGATTATGTGCTCACCATTTAGTAATGTAGGTGTCATTGAATCTCCCGATATTTCAAGCGGTTGGCCAATAAGCCAGAAAATAAGTATAATGACTCCGGTTGAAATGAAAGTAAGTGTAAGAAATTCTTTGAAAGATTGCTTGAGTTGAATTAGAAGTTGTTTGGTGAGTGGGCTAGATAACTTTTTCACTTTAGAATTTTAGCGGTGTAGTAAAATATAAGCAAGAAAAAGTGGCTGTTTATCGTAATGTTTCGCACAAGAAATATTGGGGCTCATAGCTCAGTTGGTTAGAGCGCTGCATTCACATTGCAGAGGTCTCAGGTTCGAGTCCTGATGGGCCCACCATTTTTATCCTATCCGAATATTTTTACTTAAAATACTACCTTTTATCAATACCAATAAACTCACTTCCCAAAAGTTTCCAAAGTTCTTGATAACCACCATCATACCCAAGTGCCCAGATACCAACCCCAGCTAATTTATTATCTTTTGCCAAGTTATATTTTATTTTTAATGAATCAATATTTTCGTAGTAAACTTGCCTTGCTGTTCCTTTTTCTGAATCGGTGTATGTAAAGTATGGAACAAGTCCCTGCTTATCCCATTGTATATCGGGTTTATATTTCAAAATTGTTTCAGCAACATCATCATAACTTTGTGAAAAAGAAAATCCAAGTTCATCAGTACCTGAAATTCTTTTCGCATTAGGGTTTGGATCTTCTACAAGCCAGTTATAACCATAGTAAGGAACTCCAAGAAGCAGCTTACTTGAAGGGGCTTTTTTCATATAATCGTCAAGCATAGTGCGCACGTCATATTCCGAGTGGGTTCCCTTACCATCAACCGGTGCTACCGGCCCAGCATTATCTGAAGTTGGCCTATGAAAGTCGTAAGCCATGATAAACAATGCATCTGAAGCTCTACCCAAAGTTTCTATGTCAGTAATACGAGGTTTATAAACTGAGTCAGGAAGAGTTGCAGTGACTACGTAAGAATTGCCGAATTTATCGTCAAGGCCACGATTCAAAAAATTTACCAGTTGACTGTATTTTAATGAAAGATCTGGTTCTGCATCTGCTTCAACCAACTCAAAGTCCATGTTCAAGTCCTTTATATTTTTAGCTTTAAGTTCACGAGCTATTTCAGTCAACAATGTTTCCCAGCATTCTCTGCAATTTAGAAATTCTCTACTCACATCATCTTCATGGGAAATTATAGTAAGTGCAAAACGTACCCCATTTTTTTTAGCCTCAGAAATTAAAGCATCTAACTCATCACTATTTTTCCATTTGTTGTACCCGGAATCTATATTTCCGTCTTCATCAAGGGTTCTTATTTTTCCATCTTTATTTATACGAAGCGCAAAGTAGGCAATATCAGTAAGCTTGTCTAATTGCAGGTGCTTTGTTGCTCCAAGTGTCCAGTATGGAAGATACCCATAAATTATATCTTTAGGTCTTTCAATCTTTGTTTTTGCTGCCAAAACACTAAAAGCGCTCCCACGTGGTGATACAAAATAATTAGGCATCTTAACATCTTGTAGGAAAAATGACGTTGAGGCCATGGTTGCAGCTAAGATATTTATAGTAAGCATAATTCTGATTTGATTTTTCACTTACTCATTTTAGCAGATGATATGATTGTAATATATGAAGGCGTTAAAGATATTAACCATTATTTTTGCAATAGCATTAATTGGGGCCGGAGGATTCTATATTTACTTTACAAGATTTTCAACCAGGGTTTTGATTAATCCTATCGAATACACTACGTTTAAGCGGGCAGTACCACAAAGCCCGGATCTTTGTTCACGGACTGATGCAATAGAGTTTTATTATTATGATAGTTCAGATAAAGGAGTGCGTTCAAACAATAAATTTGGTCTATATATCTATCCTGACAGCGAGCAGTTTGTTAAACTTGCTGACGAACTAGTCAACTCAAACGGCGGTGATTGGGGCTATGTTTTAATCCCCTATAATCTGCAAGATACGGATGAGGAAAAATGGCAAAGGCTTTTTTTCTTGTTGCACAAAAAACATCTAATTCCTGTTGTACAGCTATGGAATATAAATCCAGATGAAGTTGAATCGGATACAAAAAAAGCTGCAAAATTCTTGAACCAATTTTTATGGCCAGTAAAACAAAAATACATTAGTGCATATAATGAACCAAATGACGCAAATTTTTGGTACAACCGAGTGGATCCTAAAGAATACGCAAAAATTTTAAATAAGACGATAGAAATCTTTAAAGCACAAGATAATGACTTTTTTGTTATGAATGGTGCTTTAAATCTCACAGCACCAAATGCTTCAGGATACATGGACGCATTTGATTATATGAAAAAAATGGACGAAGAGGTTCCCGGAATTTTTGATAAATTAGATGGCTTTGCGTCTCATTCTTATCCCCAACCTGATTTTTCAGGAAGCCCAACAGATACAGGACGTGCTTCAATTCGCGGTTATGAGGTGGAACTCGCATTTCTGAAAGATACATTACAGGTAACAAAAGAGCTTCCAGTATTTATTACAGAGACAGGTTGGGCTCATGCAGAAGGTAAAAAATACAACTCTAATTATATGTTAGGTTCAAAGACAGCCCAGAATATAAAAGCGGCATACGAAAAAGTTTGGCTTTCTGACCCTAAAGTTCAAGCGGTTATGCCATTTACTATTTGGTACGAATCCCCTGCGGATCATTTCGCATGGGTTGACCAAAATGGCTCTCCTTATGAACAATTCCAGGTAGTTAAAGCTATGAAGAAAGTAGCAGGAAACCCGGAAAGACTAAACCTTGCGTCAGTAAGCGCTCTGGGGTGCGATAAAAGATAATTAGTTTTATAATCACCAGGATGTTGCATATTTTAAACTCTGTTTCAGTTAAAAAAATAATCTTTAATACAGCATTTCAATTATTGGGTAAAGTGGTAACTGCCATTATCACTCTTTTTTTAACAGTTCTTATTACGAGAAACTTTGGAAGAAGTGGTTACGGTGAGTTTAATATAATGCAGTCTTTTCCTGCTATATTTTTTATCATCGCAGATTTTGGTATGAACGCTATTGCAACGCGGGAACTTACAACTGACTGGACAAAGGCCAAAAAATACCTTTCAAACATTTTAAGTTTAAGAATTATTTTATCCCTTTGCCTTATATTTATAGCCTCAGTACTCTTGCTTTTTTTCCCTTACTCGAAGGCACTTGTTGTGGGTACGCAGTTTGGGCTTTTTTTAATCCTAACCCAGGCATTATTTACTACAACTAACATCGCTTTTCAAGTGAAGCTTAGATATGATATGTCAACAATCGGACTTATTTCGGGTTACGCGATTTTATTTCTTTTTGCCATTTTTTCAATGAAATTAAACTTAGGTGTAGCTTGGGTGAATTTTTCTTATGTCTTAGGGGGACTAGTTACTTTTTTTGTAAATTTAAATTTCTTGAAGAAGTTAGGTTTAACCATTGGCTTTGAATTTGATGCAAAAATAGTTAAATTTTTTCTACTTGAATCTTTGCCTCTTGGACTTATGTTTATTTTTAGCCAAGTTAATTTTAGGTCGGACACACTTTTACTTTCTGTTTTGAAATTACCTAGTTTGTACTCTTTTAATAATACTGAATCCGTAGGGATTTATGGACTCGCTTATAAAATTTTTGAAGTTTGTCTTGTTATTCCTACTTTTTTTATGAATGCTATTTATCCATTTTATGTCAAAAAAATGAATGAGAGCGCTAGTGCACTAAAGATTACTTTTTTAAAATCACTTCAAGGACTTTTGGTTTTTGGAATTTTAATTGGAGTAGTAGGATATATATTTGCACCGTTTATAATAAGGGCCCTGGGGGGAGAGGAGTTTAGTCATTCGGTTTTTCCTCTTAGAATACTAATGGGCGGTATATTTGTTTTTTATCTGACCCAACCTATCTCCTGGCTAATAGTTACACTCGGAAGCCAAAAGTATTTACCCTTTATCTATCTTTTGGGGGCTGTGTTTAGTGTTAGTCTAAATTGGTATTTTATACCAAGATTTTCATTTATAGCTTCTTCCTACATCACGATATTCACGGAAGGATTAATTTTAATGCTTCTTATGTTCTTTGCAAATAAGGCTTGGAAGAAAAAATATGCAAAACAAGTTTAATAGGCTAATTTATATATGTTAAGTTCCATAACTATAATTTTATTTAAACTGTCCCTTTTTACTCTATGTCTTGGGCAACTTGCAATTTTAGCTAGGCTTGGTGATTTTAAGTTATACGTGTTTGATCTAGTTGTGTCTTTGTATGCAGTACTTGGGTGTTATCTCTTTATTGTTGTGAAGAAAAATTTTTATATTGGTAAGCCCTACGTTTATTTTATTTTCTTTGTAGCTTGGGCAATTTTAACTTTACCATTTGGTTTAACTAATCTAAATGATTCCCAAGTTTTGGCTTCAATCTTTTATCTTGCAAGATTTATTATCTATTTGGTGGCGGTTTTAGTGACAAGTAATCTTTTAAAAATGAATATTTTAGGCCAAAAAACTTTTTTGACGCATCTTTTTAACTCAAGTCTATTTATAGCTGTTGCTGGTTTTGTGCAATTGATACTCATACCTGATTTTACAAAACTTGATCCAATTTTAGGTCTTGACCCCCACAAAAATAGATTAGCTTCTACTTTTTTAGATCCAAATTTTGCAGGTGGATATTTGAGTTTGGTTGTAGCAATAGCCATAGGAAGCTATTTATTTGAATTTTATAGGTGGGATATAAAAAGGTTTATTTTATATATATTGATTCCTATTTCTGCAATCTTTTTAACATTTTCACGAAGCAGCTGGGCTATGCTTGCCGTTTCTATTTTTATATATGGGATTTTTAAATCAAGGGTACTACTTATTTTATCCCTTCTTATTATTTTTGGGGCGTATTTTGCAGTACCTAGAGTACAAACACGTATCTCTGGTATTACAGATCCGGCTGATTCTGCTGCGTTTCGATTAACTTCTTGGCAAAATGCTATTTCTATCTCCAAAGACAATTTACTATTTGGGGTAGGCTACAACACATATCGTTATATTCAAAGAGATTATGGGTTTATTGAGGCGGGGGAGTCAGGGGGCAATTCCGGGGCGGGGGCTGATTCAAGTTTACTTTTAGTTTTAGCTACAACAGGTCTTGTTGGTTTTGTTTTTTTTGTTTTTCCTATTTTCAAAGTGGTACTCGAAGCATTTTTTGTAAAATGGAATTTGGTTCTAATATCTGTTTTTGGCTCTCTTTTGTTACACTCTCAATTTGTAAATAGTCTTTTTTATCCGCCAATGCTTTTTATTTGGCCAATTTTAATGGATCTAAATTTGCTAAAAGTTACTAAGAAGACTTTTGATAAGTAACCTTAATTGTTTTCTCACCTTTATTTCCAGCGGCATCAATTGCCTGTATTTTTATTTCTACTTCACCGCTATCTACTCCAAGCACAATCTCAAAAGTATTGTCAGATTTGACTAATGCATTTAATCCATTTACTTTTACTTCAGCGGTTTCGTTGATTTCCCCTTTTACTAATACTCTTTTGTTTAGATTTTTTACAACAGAGCCTTCTTTTGGTTCATTTATTTTTATTTCAGGTTTTTTTTCATCAAACACTACATAATAAATTTTAGATTTATCACTCTCGTTGCCGGAGTTATCTTTAGCCTTTGCAAATATGATATTTTGTCCCAAGTCTAGTTTTATATCTGCAAAAGTAAATGACCCATCTTTGTCAGTTGTTGTTTTTTGTCTTTCAGGACCATTTACAAAAATTGAGACAGCAACATCTGGTTCAGTAACGCCGTTAAATGTGATTGTGTTTTTGTTTGTGGCTTCGGGAATTTGGGAAAATATTGGCGTGGCAGGAGGAACAATATCACCAAGTTCTTTATCATTTCTATGTTTAGAAAAGATAAAAAAAAGTGATCCCACCTTTGGTCCAAAAAAACCAAATGCTACAACT
Organism: candidate division WWE3 bacterium; assembly: GCA_016182565.1. Lineage (GTDB taxonomy): Bacteria > Patescibacteriota > WWE3 > UBA101185 > UBA10185 > JACPGI01. The sequence goes on along the minus strand of JACPGI010000004.1, from coordinate 215,831 downwards.
AAAACAGCCAAAATAATAAGAAATATGGATAAGTTCTTTTTAAGTTTTACAACAAGCTCATCTTCAGTAAGACTTTCATTTTTTATATTGCTTTTTGTTTTGTTTTGTTGAAAAGTGTTGCGTTTCATTATTGTTGAAATTTTACCATAGAATTATTGGAGCCGGAGGTGGGAATCGAACCCACAACCTATTGCTTACGATGCAATTGCTCTACCATTGAGCTATTCCGGCTTGGTTTTTAGACATGTAGACTTTGAGGTGCCCCAAATTACGTCAAATGTTCTGTTTCTAGCTTCATTTTATCAAACATTTCAACATTACACTGTAGTTATAGTTTTGTGGGTAATTTATTTAAACCAAAGTATTATTTGTTAGTTGAGGAGTTTTCTTGTAGAAAACGAAATAACTCCTTGCGGAGTTATTTCTATTCCCACTAATAAATTAATGAGAGTCTAGGCATCATACCCAAGACTATGTTAACTGTCAAGAGTTTAGTTGCCGGCCTGTACTTACAATACTTTGAATCTAGTATTTAGGCCACCCTACCTAAGTGTTTGGTGTAAGGGTTATCGATGGGGTTTTGAAATATTGGACAATTATTTGACATCCACGTAAAATTTAGATATAAAGCCATGTATAAAAATATGCAAATTTTAGCTTTAGAAAACATTTCAAATATCTCCACCCCAAAACACCTCTTACTTAAAGGTGTTCATATGTATACAAGATTTATTTTGTGGGAAAACTTGTTAGGAGGTAATTTGTAAAACAAAAGCAAAAATTTAAAAAGCCCAACTTTTACAAACCTCCAAAAATCGGGAGGTTTTTTGTTTTTTCTTATTAATTTTGGTTAGAAAGGACTTTTATGAAAGAAAAAGTAACAGAAAAAAAGCAGAAATCGCGAACATTTTTATATATTTGTGCCCATCCGGACGATGACATTGAAGTCGGGGGTACCATGAAAAAATTGGCAGACAGTGGTTGGCTTGTACATGAAATTGTATGTACACCGGGAAAGAACGCAATAAGTGGTACTGGGGAAATAACATCGGAGCAAATTAAGCATAACCGAATAAAAGAAGTGTCACTGTACTGCGAGTTATTAGGCGCTCAAAAACCCATAGTTTTAGATTCAGAAAAAAGAATTTTTGCTGAAAATGAGGAGATGGTTTTTGCAGTCACAAAGATAATGCGTGCAATAAGACCTGATGTGACTGTTTTGATGAATAAAGAGGATTATCACTTCGAGCATACCGTATCTCATTTAATTGGTGCAAGAGCGTTTGAGTTTGCTTGCCGAAAAACTTGTCCTGAGCTTGGGGAACCATTGAAAACAGGCATACTTTTGCAATCAGACGGTTTGAATGTATTACCAAACCCTTTGATTACGTTTAATACATCAAGTACTCACAGTGCGAAAATTGAAGCGTCAAAAATAGCTTATGACGGAAGAATTGATGATTACTTAAACAGTTTTGCAGAAGGTCAAGCAATGATGCGTGGATCGAGGGTCGGATTTAAATATGGGGAAAGCTATGATTTTTTGAACCCAACATGGTTTAAGTTCAAACCGGAGGCTGCTCGGATTTTGAATGAGTTTGTTGAAATTGGAAGTTGAGTGTTTTGGTGTGTCTTAGTAATTGTTATTTGGTGAAACAAAAATGCAAAACGAAATAAAGAGGAAAATTTTAAATATTCATGACTACCCACCCAAAGAAGGTGGTGGTGTAGAGGTGAATACATTTGAGACGAATAAGCACTTAATAACACTTGGTTATGATACGACAATAGCTACGAGTCGGCTTACATCAGAAACTGTTAAAAATGTTTCCAATGTTTTGGTAACAGATGAGGTAAAGCTTGTCTATTTAACAACTGTAGCACAGTTGGAGAAACTTATAGAGGAAGCTGACATCGTACATATACATTTCACTTTTTCGTTTCGACCTGCAAGTATGATCGGATTAAAAATTTGCGTCGAAACAAACAAGCCATGCATTTTTGCGTTCCGAACTGTGTATGATCACATTCCGTTTTCTGCTGTTTACACTGATACACATCTTGAAAAGGATAGAAAATTTAGTGAACTAAAGCAGTATCTAATGGCCCCAAATGTGTATTTGTCAGGCCCATCTAATAGCGTAAATGACACCTTACTACAGCTCGGTATAAGTAAAAAAGTTCAAGTCATTCGAAACGGCTGCACAACTGTACAGAAAAACTTGGAAGCTTATTCTGAAGTGAGGCGTGTAAATCTTACCTATGTTGGGGAAATATCTTTTTTGAAAGGGATTAATTATTTGATTGATGCTATAAAAATTTTGAAAAAGCAAGGTATGGATTTTTCAGTGCGATTAATTGGCGGAGGATCAGATGAGCTTGAAATGAAAAGATTAGTTACGTATCACAGGTTAGAAGAGAATATTGAGTTTACTGGTTATATAGAGAATTCACTAATATGTAACTACTTAGCAAAAACTGATTTTTATATACACCCATCGTTGACCGAATCTTGGGGAAATGCGGTTATTGAAGCGTTGGCTATGGGAATTCCAGTGATCTGTACAAATGTGGGTGGGTTAACTGAGGCTACAAATAAGGGCCGATTTGCAATTCTGGTAGAGCCGGCAGATGCTCGGGATTTAGCAAAAAAGATACACCGGGCTTTTGGTGCTAAAAACTTAGTAAAAGAAAAGCGCAAGGCACTTGAGGCAATGAAATATGTTCAAAGAAAGTACACTTTTAAAAACCAAGCTAAACAGCTAGGTAAATTTTATGAAAGTGTATTAAAAAAAGACAACAAAATCTGTTGAGCTTTTTATATCAAACAAAGGAGAGAAGAATGGTAAAAGTTACAAGCTCTACGGTGGTTTCAGGCGGTATTCTTGAAGCAGTCCCAGTGTACCTTGCTCGTTGGGGAAAGCGTTTAAATGCCCGAAAAATCCCATTGTTTGGAAGGCTTTTGGTAAGTGATGCAAGCTCACCTGTTCCAAACTTCCGTGTCGAAGAAGCATTTGTGTCTCTTGTTGCACTTATTCATACAAGCCCACTAGTGCGAGTAGTTACCGAAGTTGGTTGTGGCGGAACTCATGACGAATACGGAAAACTTTGGAAAATTTCCCCCAGTGCAAATAAATTTTGGCTCAGATTTTATCAAAAGACTGGGATTATGGACCGCATATCACCAAAATTTGCACCAATATCTAGTGGAGTTTACTGGGCTGTACTTGGACGTTGGTTTACGGTCATCGGTATGTGGCTTTTGATGATTCCCTATTTGGGTTTTGGGAATTTGATCAGAGTTTTTGGTTACCAAGTTCGTATTTTTGAATCCCAGTTTGCAGGAATGAGGGTATCAAGTCTAACTAAGGCAGTACCTGATGGGGGTGTAATTTTGAAGTTTCCATGTCCGGTTTGTAGTCATCAGATGCAAGAAACAGTGTATCACGCAATTCGTCGACAAAAAGATGGGATTATTGTAGCGAAAAGTGATAGAAGTCCAAGTCCTTCGGGATGTAAGGGCGGTTTTCCTTGGAAAGAAAATTGGGATAGTCTGACTCTATGGGAGGCTACGTTTAAACTTGGGGGTAGAGTATCCGGAAAATCTTCATACTACCTTTCCAGTCGTTTGCTAGTTAAGCCAGCACTTCTTGTGCGTGACTACAGTGATCCGCGTGGAACATTGGCTGAGATAGTCAGAAATTGGTCAAGTCGTATTTGGCTATCACCTCGTGTATATCTATCACATGGTGATAAGTGTACTATAGCGGACTTAAAAAGAGCACTAACAGCAAACCCCCAAGAGTGGGCAACACTTCTGAAAAAGTTTCCTATGTTGGGCGATGGTAGAAGATATGACGTGACATTTTAAGTCGCAAAGATTCGTTTTACTAAAATGGGAGTTAGAACTAACAGGCTAATTCCCATTTTTACAAACGACTCTAGTCGTTAAAAAGTATTTCCGCAAACTTCTCTAATAAATAGTCTTGATTGTTAACTTTTGTTACCTTTAGTGCTAGTTTCAAATCATCTAAACTCATATTGTACATTTTCTTCTTGTGGTAGTTTCTATATTCTTCTTTATACTCAGGTACAGTTACAACATAATCTAGAATAAGTTTTGCATTTTCAAGTAGCATTTTATAGTTTGGTCCAATTCCGGTGTATTTTTTAATAAATATGGTGCGTAGTCCACGTAGGCAATTATTAGCGTAATAGTAGTAATAATCTACATGAGGAAATTCTCTTATAAAATAAGGGTAGTATAACCAGCCATCAAATCTTATTTCATGTATGCGGTTTGTAATACAATCAAACGCTTCTTTATTTCCCCATACATCTGCGTTGCTATCAATGCAGACCATGTTTGCAACTTCCCATAAATGTGAAAAAAATCCAGTCATTTTTGCTACCGGCGGGATATATAATTCTCCCTCGCCAGAATGCCCCAAATCTAGCTCATATTTTGTATTCATTAATTTAAAGTTACAATCTTTTATTAAGTTTCTTATTTCATCGCAGCGACACTTTTGAAATTTTACTCCGATTTGCTCTTTTGTTGTGTAATAAGCATCTATGTCGTGTGGTTCCACGTTAAATAAAGTATCTGCAACAAAGCCCGCACGCACTACTATATCATCAAGAAAATTAACTTTGGTTTTTATTAAATTAAGGTCGTAAGCTACATCTGATATTACTTTCTTTTGTAGATCATTAAGTTTTATCTGGTTTGTGAGTTTAACCGTTTGATACATTTTAGTTTTAGAACACTATTTGAGTCTGAAAACTCCTAAGCAAACTATATTCTCCAGGCTATTAGATACTAAACATAATTTTTCAAACCTTGTCCTTCTTCGAATTTAACTCCGATCCTTGACAATGCGTCCTCTAAAAACTCATTATTGCTGATATATACTTTTTCAAATTTTGAATTCGCAATTATTTCATGACATTTTTGAAAATCGTTTCTACGTCTTTCTATAAATTCATCGCTATTTCCTCTATTTCTAAAATTTTCTGCTAATTGTTCAAAGAAATCTTTATTTTGTATTGCAAATATAATTCTAGTTCCACTAGAAGTTTCAAGGTGATTTAGTATTTTTAGTAATGATGTTGCAAATGGGACTAATACAATCCTTCCTTTTTTAAGTTCACCATCCAATGCTTTAAAGAAGTTGTGTGGCCAATCTGGATTGTTTGTTCTAATCTCTGTTCTGCCTTTTAGCTGTTCGAGTGGCAAGTGTTTAAGTTCCCCATAATCATATCTATAGTGCTGGAATTCAAAATCACTTATATTCTTGTAATGATCTGCTAGATAAGTTTTACCTGAGCCTGGATATGCTAAAACTAAAATTTTATGTTTCATATGATATTGAATTAAGTTCAATTTTTGGAGCGGGTGACGGGACTCGAACCCGCGATCTTCTCCTTGGGAAGGAGACACTCTACCACTGAGCCACACCCGCCAGCCCGCAAACCAAACTACAACTCAAACTCTCTATTGGTTTATATAACTATACCAAACATGTAAATAGTACCACCCGAACTGCCGCCAGACAGTAACTAATGTGGTTTCTATTTCAACTTACGGTATTTGCAAAACCTGTCCTACTGTTATCAACGCCTGTGAACCGTTAGGCAAAAAACCTATATCTTTAGAATTTGCTTCTAGTATTTTTGTCCATTGTGTGCCATCTCCATAAACTGCTTCTGCAATTTCCCAAAGAGTATCGCCAGATACTACTTTGTAATCACCGTTTTTAATATCGCCTTTTACATAGTCGTTTGCGACCCATCTTGTACTTGCTGCCCCCTCAACCATAGCAGTTTCACCTTCCCCACCATTTTCCAAGCCCTGAGTTTTTGTGTCTCTTGTTGTAGTACCTTTGTTGTTTTCATCGTTGGTCACAATCTCCCCATTTGTGCCACCTTTACCAAGCGGTAGTACATCCTTATTCGATTTATCAAATTTATCCATTGCGATAAATCCTGCTGAAATCAAAAAAAACAACGCCAAAGCGCCCGCTATAAAATCTTTTACTTTTTCTTCTTTGAAATCAATTTTTCTAAGATAGTCTAATAGTTTATTCATTTAACCTTAACAATTCACCTCCTTGTATTATTAATGTGAGGTTTTAAGCCTCTTTATTTTTTTAAGGATAGCGTTAAGGCAGCCATGTAACTTATCCATTTTATGGCGGGAACGACGGGGCTCGAACCCGCGACCTCTGCCGTGACAGGGCAGCGCTCTAACCAACTGAGCTACGTCCCCACAAATGTGGAAGCGAGGGTATTTTAGGTTATCAAGACTGGTGCGTCAATGAAATTACGCCTAAACATGGGTATTTCACATATAGCCAAAAAATACATTACAATAAGGTTATGCCAAGATTTTCAAACAAAGAAGTTCTTGTGATGTTAAAAGAGGCTGTGGCAGCCATGGAAATAAAAGGCGATAACAAGTTTGGTATCCGGGCTTACCAAAACGCTATTTCCTCGATAGAAGGCTTGACCATGAGTGTTTATGATCTTTGGGAAAATGATCGTTTGGGTGAAATAAGTGGTGTTGGAGCAGCTTTAGTCCAACATTTATCTGAATTATTTAAAACCGGAAAAGCCACCGAATGGGAAAATAAGAAAAAAGATTTACCAGATGGTATGTTTGCTCTACTTGTATTAAGGGGAGTTGGGGCTAAAACTGCTTTTAAACTTTCAAAGGAATTTAATATTTTAAGCCGAATTGATGCATTGGAAAAAATCAAAGAAGCCGCCAAAAAAGGACTTATTCAAAAACTTCCTGGTTTTGGTCCAAAATCTGAAAAAGATATTTTAGATTCCGTTGATCAACTTAAAAAAAGTAAACAAGAAAAGCAAAGAATGCTTCTTTCCCAAGCTGAAGATATTTCATCCAGAATTATCTCTTATTTAAAACAGATCCCAGAAGTTAATGAGGCAATTTCATTGGGTTCTCTAAGAAGACGCGCTGCAACTGTGGGAGATCTTGATATAGCAGTTTCGTCAAAGAACCCAGAAAAAGTTATAGAACACTTCATAACATATCCAGAGATAAAAAATGTTGAATCAAAAGGAGACCGTATGTCCACTGTTATTCTGACAAATGATACTCAAATTGATGTACTCGTATCCGACATAGATTCTTATGGATCGCTGTTGCAACATTTCACTGGTTCCAAACAACACAACATAAGACTTCGCCAACATGCACTTGACCTTGGGTTGTCACTTTCTCAATACGGTATTAAACAAGGTAATAAATTAAAAAAATTTGAAGATGAAAAAAAGTTTTATGGATTTATGGGACTTAGCTTTGTGCCACCGGAATTACGCGAAGGCAAAGACGAGATAGAGCTAGCAGCACTTAATGCACTTCCAGAGCTTGTGAAAGTATCTGATATAAAAGGCGACTTACATGTCCATACAACAGCATCTGATGGAGTTAACACTTTAAATGAGATGGTTGAGGCGGCAATTGAGCTGGGTTACGAATTTATAGGTATAGCAGATCACGCCCCAAGTGTTATAAATCGTGGGATTAAAGAGGTAGAACAAATTATGCAAAAAAGACGTGAGGAGATAGAGAAAATAAACTCATCTCAGAAGAAGATAAAAGTTTTGTTTGGATATGAAGTAAACATCTTAAAAGATGCAACACTTGCGATGCCTGATGAGCTTCTTAAAAAACTTGACTATGTGATTGCATCAATCCATACCTCATTTGATATGCCACGTGAGGAAGTTACAAAAAGAACAATTGCAGCTCTAGAAAACCCATATGTAACAATTCTTGGTCATCCATCCGGAAGAACTATAAACCAGCGTGAAGCACTGGATCTTGATTGGACAAAAGTATTTGAAGCAGCATTAAAGAATAAAAAGATACTTGAAATAAACGGTCAGCCATCAAGGCTTGATTTACCAGATCATCTTGTATATGACGCAATCAAAATGGGAATACCTATGATGATAGGATCTGATGCTCATTCTGTAACCGACCTTTTATATATGAAAAGTGGAATTGATGTTGCGAGGCGTGGATGGTGCACAAAAAAAGAGGTTTTAAATACACTGACATATAAAGAATTGCAAAACATCTTACATTAGTATAAAAGTAAATAGGCTAAGCAAATCTACTTCATTTCATAAATAGTCAACTCGAGGAGAAATCATGAACAAGAAGAAAAAAAGAACTGTCGGTGTGTGTGATCTTCATGAAGCCATCGAAAATGCATTCAAAGAATATCCAGAGATTTCTGTCTATCTCAATGGACACAGAGCAATTCCAGATCGTTGGATAACCATTGAACACCAGAGTTTTTGGAGAATCCAGCTTTTTCAATGGGTTTTCAATCTACCGGTTGGTAAACAGTTGTTATTGAAGATTGCTGAATCTTTACAGATGCCGGATCAGTTCGTAATCGAAATATACTCTAATGATATTCCATTAGAGTTGCGCAAATTGATTTTAGCCAAACTGGAGAACATTGAGGCGAAGCTTAAGATTCGTATTGTCAGTCCGAGCAAAAAATCATTCTCATTTGTGTAAGATTGCTTCCAAACTTTTGCCCCGCTTATCTTCGAGCGGGGTAAATTTCTTTTATACCCGAATATTTAGTATAATTACCACAGTTAATTACTTAACAGGAGATTTATGCAAATAACTACAATACTTTTTGTGCTTGTTATATGTTTGGCTTTCTATTTCTTATATGTCTACAACACTCTTGCCACAATGAAAGTACGAATCAAAGAGGCATGGAGTCAAATAGATGTCCAGTTAAAAAGAAGAATTGATTTAATCCCAAATATTGTAGAATCAGTAAAAGGCTACGCTGCTCATGAAAAAGAGGTATTCGAAAATGTTACTAAGGCAAGAGCGGCGTTAATGGGTGCAACAGGTGTAGAAGCAACTGGAAAAGCAGATAATATGCTTTCAGGCGCATTAAAAAGTCTTTTTGCTGTAGCCGAGGCCTATCCTGAACTTAAAGCTCAAGAGGGATTTATCAATTTACAAAAAGAGTTGAGTGATACAGAAGATAAAGTTTCTTATTCAAGACAATTCTTCAATACTGTAGTTCGTGATTACAATACTATGCTTGTAACTTTCCCAAACAGTTTTGTTGCAAACATGTTTGGATTTAGTGATGAGAAATTTTTTGAAGCTGAAGAAGTCTCTAAGGTGGCTCCAAAAGTTACATTTTAGCTTTCTTATGTATTTTTTGTGAGTTTTAAATATTGAACAAAAAAGCAAAAAAGCGCTGGAGAGAAATTCAGCGCTTTTATGTTTCAAACTAAATTAGTTTTATTTGCCATTCCTCAAGTTTTTTTAAAACCCGGTCATGATATGCAGGAGGATAAGAAAGTTTGGCCCGGTAGTCATTCATCCTTATGTATTTGAAATCGATACCTACCAGTCCCAACAAGAAATCATGTTGTTCCAGACTCAAAAGAGGTGAGATTAGTATGATTTTCGGTTCAACTATGCCCATGTTGTGCTCCTTCATCAAAAGTTTTCCAGAGATTTGTTTAATTCCAATCAAAATTTCATTTTCCTATAGTTTTTAGAACACAGGATGATAAATTGCAATGACTTATTTTATAGGTAAGCTATAATAACTGTATGCAGTCTACTTATTCACATATAACAGAAAATAAAAGAGCTACCATATTTGTTATGTTTGGCTTTATGGTTGTAATTAGTTTTATAGGTTGGTTTATTGGTGAGTTTTACTTTGATGGCGCAGGTGTTTCTTTTATAGGTCTTGCTATGGTTTTTTCTGGTATCTCCAGCTTTATATCTTACTATAATTCTGACAAGATAGTTCTTGCAATTTCAGGGGCGAAAGAGGTGGATTTTAATGATAATCCAGAACTTTATCATTTGGTTGAGAACATGTGCATCGCCGCAGGTTTAGTAACAAAACCAAAAATTTATCTTATTGAGGACAGCGCCCCAAACGCCTTTGCTACAGGTAGAGATCCACAGCATGCGGTCATTTGTTTTACATCCGGAATCCTTTCAAAACTAGAAAAAAGAGAACTAGAGGGTGTAATTGCTCATGAACTTTCCCATATTATAAATTACGACATACTACTTATGTCTATTGTAAGTATTTTAGTTGGTACTATTACACTGATGGCAGATTGGTTTACAAGAGGAATTTTTTATGGGGGAAATAGACGACGTAGTTCAAATTCTGAATCTGGACTAAACGGAATTATCTTGATAGTTGGTTTAATCTTGGTAATTTTAAGCCCAATTATCGCAACCCTTATAAAGCTTGCTGTAAGTAGACGCCGAGAATACTTAGCTGACGCTTCATCAGCTATGCTTACAAGATATCCCAAAGGTTTGGCCGACGCTTTGGTAAAAATTTCCGGTGATACCGAGGTATTAGAAGCTGCAAACGGAGCAACAGCCCATCTTTATATCGCAAATCCGTTAAAAGGCGGTCATGACGGATTTTTTTCATCACTTTTTAATACCCACCCACCTGTCCAAGAAAGAGTAAAAAAACTTTTATCGATGTAGCTTAATTAATCGTTGCCCCTACAGTATTAAAGCCCTATAATACCAAAGATTATGCAAGCTGCTGTTACTCATGAAACTGTGCAAAAAGTTGCAAAACTTTGTAATTTAACTCTTACCCAAGAGGAAATTTCCAAATTTTCAATATTTTTTACAGATACCTTAAAATATATGGATATGCTTGGGGAGTTAGATACCTCAAAAATAAAAGAAACTTATCAAGTAACAGGACTTACAAATATTTTTCAGAATGGGGACAGTGTTAAATCCTTAAGTGTTGAACAGGCATTGAGCAATGCTTCAGAAAATATAAATAACTACTTTGGTACAAAAGCTGTTTTTGATAGGAAGTAGCACTACCTAAGATTTAGTATGAACAATACGAAAAACACAAATTACCTTACACTTTTAGATTCGATCACAAAACTCAAATCTGGTGAAATTTCATCAACTCAACTTGTTGAGGATTGCTTTTCGCAGATAGAAAGATTTGATCCGGAACTGAAAGCCTTTATATATCTTCAAAAAGCAACTGCATTAAAAGAGGCAGAACTTGCAGATAAAAAAATAAAAAACCAAGGAGTTGGAGCTTTTAGTACCCAACCGCTTTTAGGCATACCTTACGCCTGTAAAGATAATTTTTCTACACTTGGAGTACAAACAACAGCCAGTTCAAGTATTCTAAAAAATTATATCCCACCATTTGAATCAACAGTCACAAAAAAACTTAAAGACGCCGGTGCTATCATGCTTGGAAAGACTAATATGGATGCCTTTGCTCACGGTTCCTCTACTGAAAACTCAGATTTTTTTCCTACAAAAAATCCATGGGATAAAACAAGAGTCCCCGGTGGATCCTCCGGTGGATCAGCTGTTGCTGTAGCCTCAAATATGTGTATATTTGCAATTGGTAGTGAGACGGCTGGGAGTATAAGAGGACCTGCAGTATGGTGCGGAGTTACAGGTCTTAAACCAACATACGGTAGAGTGAGTAGGTATGGTGTTGTAGCTATGGCTTCATCAACTGATTCTCCCGGATTGATTACAAAAAGTGTAATGGATTCGGCCCAAGTTTTGTCGCTAATTGCTGGCAAAGACGAATTTGATGCAACAACTTCACCAGAAAAACCTTCGGATTATTTTTCTCAAATTTTGGACTTTAATATAAAAGGTATGAAAATTGGAATTCCAAAATCTTATTTCACCCTAGAGCTTGAAGACGGTGTCAGATTATCAGTTGAAGGTGCGATCAAAAAATTAGAAGATCTGGGAGCAACTATCGTAGAAATAGATTTACTTGATCCAAAGTATTCGATTGGAGTTTATACAATTTTACAAAGATCAGAGGTATCTTCAAATCTTGCAAGACTTGATGGAATAAGATATGGAGGTCCTAGAACCCAGTTTGGTTTTGAGGCTAAAAAAAGAATGATGCTTGGGGCATATGTTTTAAGTGCCGGTTACTATGATCAGTACTATGCAAAAGCTCAAAAGGTAAGAACTTTAATCCTTGAAGACTTTAACAATGCCTACAAAAAAGTAGATGTTATATTGGGTCCCACTATGCCAGGTATTGCTCCGGAATTAGGTGCTGCAGATGCCTCCCCACTTTTTGGTGAATTAGCTGATATTTTACAAGAGCCAAGCTCTATTGCAGGGCTCTGCGCTGTTACTGTGCCATGTGGCTTTTCACAAGGTCTTCCTGTAGGTTTTCAACTAATAGGCAATTATTTTGATGAAAACAAAGTTTTGGGAATTTCTTACGTTTACCAACAACATACAGATTTTCATACTAAATTTCCAACCATGGGGGAAAAATAATATGGGCTTTTTAAGTAGTTTATTTGGACTTGATCTGTGGGGCTCAAAAAATCTAACACTCCAGACTAGAGAGGCTGTGTGTCGTGAGTGGAAAAATATTGAAACCTTGAAGAAAAAAGGGGGTCCAAGCCAACTTCGCCAAGCTCTTATTTCTGCGGACAAAACTTTGGATAATGTTATGCGTGATTTATTTGATGGTGAAACTATGGGAGAAAGATTAAAAAATGCAAAAACCAGATTCGATCAAGATACCTACAATCGTATATGGAATGCACATAAAACAAGAAACGCCTTAGTGCACGAATCAGGATATGAACCCAGTTATTATTTATTAGAAGAGGCTATAGACACTCTTAAAAACGCAGTCGAACAGTTGGGAGTTACTTTATGGGTCTAAAATATGACAGATTTAGAAAAACTTTTAGGTGAATATAGGTTAGTCCTAGGACTTGAAATTCATTTACATTTAAAAACAAAAACTAAAATGTTTTGTTATTGTGATGCAAAAATATATGATTCAGCTCCAAACAGCCACACTTGCCCAGTTTGTTTAGGATTACCCGGTGCTTTACCGATACCAAACTTTGAGGCAGTTCGTAAAACACAACTTCTTGGTTTGGCTTTAGGATGTAGTTTAAATGAACATACAAGATTTGATAGGAAACACTACTCTTACCCAGATTTACCAAAGGGGTATCAAATAAGTCAGTATCAACAACCTTTTTGCGAAAGTGGTTTTATAGAGTTGTCCTCCGGTCAAAAAGCAGATATTGAGCGAATTCACTTGGAAGAAGATACCGCAAAATCAATGCACAAAGTAGACAAAACATTAATTGATTTTAATAAGTCAGGAATGCCACTTGTAGAAATAGTCACTAAACCTACATTTAAAACAATTGATGATGCGGTGGAGTTTTCAAAAAGAATACAAGATGCGATTCGTATACTAGGTATTGCTGATGGGGATATGGAAAAAGGTCAAATGCGTCTTGAGGCTAATATATCTTTAAGAACTACTGAAATGGAAAGAGAAGGAAAAATTCCAACATACAAAGTGGAAATTAAAAATATAAATTCGTTTAAGTTTATGGAAAAGGCTGTGAAGGCCGAGATTATAAGACAAAGGGGTTTACTTGAAAATGGCTCTCAACCAATACAAGAAAACAGAGGTTATGATGAAGACAAAAATTTGACGATTAGCCAACGAGGCAAAGAAGATGCACACGATTATAGGTATTTTCCGGAACCCGATATTCCACCAATGGTTTTCGATGAAGACTATTTTGAACAGCTAAGAGAGGAGTTACCGGAACTTCCGTCCAAAATAAAAACAAGATTAGTTAGTGAATATAGTCTTTCAGTAAAAAATGCTGACTTTTTGACTAAAGGTCAGGGACTAGAATTACTTAATAGATTCGAGGAACTTTGTTCCAACAATTTAGAGCCGGAAAAAGTAGCCAATTTATTAATTAATAAACAGGAGTATCGAGAGCTAAGTTCTCAGGATTTTATAAAAAAAATGCAGGAAACAAATAGTAAATCTATTGATAGTGCAGATCTTGATGAAATCATAAAAAGTGTTGTTCAAGAGAACTCCGGAGTTGTGTCTCAGTATAAATTAGGAAAAATTAGCGTAATAGAGTTTCTAGTTGGACAAGTGATGAAAAAAAGTAAAGGAACTGCTGATGCGCTAGTTGTTCGAGACTTACTCATTGGGAGATTAAAATAAGTATTTTTACTAATCTCTTTTAGTTTCTTATTATATTCATTACAATTCACCTGTGGAATTAAAATTTGATCCAGAAAAACCAAAATATGAGTATATTACTACTCCCGACGCGTTTGAAAATGCTATAGCACTTCTTGAAAAAGAGCCAATAATTGCAGTTGATATCGAATCTACCGGACTTGACCCGTATACCGCACTTCTTCTAATTGTCCAGATAGGCACCGAAGAAATAAGCTACATTTTTGATGCCAGACTCCTTAATTTAAAAGAAAACCCGCGACTTAAAAGCCTACTTGAAAACCCAAAAATTTTAAAGCTTCTTCAAAACGGAAAATTCGATTACAAAATGATAAAAATTCAACTAAAAATAGAAATCAACAATATCTATGACACTATGCTTGCTGAAGCAATTTTAACTGCTGGGCTTGGCACACAACTTGGACTTCTTACAATTGTAAGAAAGTATGTAAATATAGATCTTGATAAAAGTATTCGAAAAACTTTTGAAAAGTTACATAAGGGTTCAGTATTCACACAGGAACAGTTAGCATATGGTGCTATGGATACTTTAGTTTTATTTCCGGTGTTTAACAAACAGTGGCCCCTTCTTCAAAAAGAAAATCTAATAAAAATAGCAAAACTAGAATTTGCTACAACGACTGTGGTTGGGGATATGGAACTAAATGGTATTTACATAGATGTTACAAAGTGGCGATCAATTATTAGTGAACTTTCGACTAAACGCGACCTTGTGGCTAAAGAATTCCAAGATGTGATCCGTCCTTATTATCCCGTAAATCAGATGGATATGTTTACAAGTGATGGATATGGGGACGCTATTAATTTAAACAGCAATGTCCAACTTTTGGATCTTTTAAATAATAAATTAGGTTTGAATGTGCCATCTACCGGAGTAGAAATTTTATCAACTCTGCAACACCCTATTGCTAAAAAGCTTTTAGAATATCGCGGCTTTGAAAAATTAATTTCTGCTTTTGGTGAAAGTTTACTTGAAAAGGTAAATCCAGTGACCCATAGACTTCATCCGGATTTTCAACAATTACGTACAGCAACAGGTAGATTTGCTTGTTCTAATCCAAACTTACAGCAGATTCCTAGAAACTCTAAAGAAGCTCCGTTTAGGGAATGTTTTAATTCTGAACCAGGTTATAAGCTTGTGACAGCAGATTACTCTTCATTTGAAATGCGAATTCTTGCTGATCTTTCTAAAGACCCCCAGATGATAAAAGGTATGAAAGAGGGTTTTGACATGCACTCTTTTACTGCGGCACTAATGTTTAACAAGGAATATGCTGATGATTTTAAGAAAAAATATCCCGAACTGCGCCAAGCTGCAAAAGCAATCGGGTTTGGATTGATGTACGGTATGGGTCCTGCTGGACTTGCAACCCAAATAGGAGTTACAAAAGAAGTGGGAGAGGAATATATGAAAAATTACTTTAATGCCTTTCCTAAGGTTAAAGAGTACTTAGAATCTTCCGCAACAAAAGCAGTACAAGTTGGTTGGAGTATGACACCGGCGGGAAGAAAAAGATGGTATGACAGGCCAGTAAAAACCGACCCTGAATATAAACGTAAAATTTCCTCTATACAAAGGCAGGCAAAAAACCATCCGATTCAAGGGACAAATGCCGATGCTGTTAAATATGCTTTAGTCTTTCTTAAAGATAGGATTGCCAAAGAAAAAGTTGATGCGAGAATTATTCTAACTGTTCATGACGAAATAGTTTGTGAGGTTAGAGAAGATCAAGCTGAGATGTGGGGCCCAATTCAAAAAGAAGAGATGGAAAAAGCTGGCGAACTTTTTATCAAAGAGGTACCAGTTATTGCGGAGCCGTTTATAGGCGATGTTTGGGAACATTAAAGCTATTACCAGATAAAACACATACAAGTTTTTAAAATAGCTAATCACTCATTGACTAAGAGTGCTAAACACGCTAACATTTAAAAATGGTTATATGCCACAGATGCGGTCAAAGACCTGCAGTAATTTCAACAAACAGAATAGTAGATGGACGCCAGGTTTATATGGCGTTATGTGAGGTTTGCTACAACGAAATTCAAGAACAGACACAAAAGACTTCTACACTTGGCAAGTTTGGACGCGATCTTACGGATATGGCAAAAGCGGGTAAGCTTGATCCAGTCATCGGCCGTAAAGAGGAAATTGAGCGCGTTATTCATATACTTTCCAGAAGAACAAAAAATAACCCAGTGCTAATAGGTGATCCGGGAGTTGGCAAAACTGCAATTGCTGAAGGCCTTGCCCAAAAGATAGTAAATGGTCAAGTTCCTGAACCACTACGAGGCAAAAGAGTATTTGCACTTGACCTTGCTTCCATTATTGCAGGAACTTCCCATCGAGGGATGTTTGAAAGTAGACTCAAAGAAATTATCCAAGAGGTAGTAGATGCGCAGGGTCAGATCATATTATTTTTAGATGAACTTCATACTATAGTTGGTGCTGGTGCAGCAGAAGGTGCAATTGATGCTGCTAACATGTTAAAACCAGCGCTTGCTAGGGGTGAGTTGCAGATGGTTGGTGCAACTACAATTGATGAGTATCGAAAGCACATTGAAAAAGACGCGGCACTCGAAAGAAGATTTCAGCACATTATCGTCAAAGAGCCAAATACTGAAGACACAGTTTCTATATTAAAAGGCCTTCGAGATCGCTACGAATCCCATCATCAAGTAAAAATAACAGACGAAGCCATAGAACAAGCTGTAAAACTTTCTGAAAGATATATTAATGATAGGTTTTTGCCTGATAAGGCAATTGATGTTATTGATGAGGCTTCAGCTCAAGTTAGACTTTCTCAAGTAAAGGAACCGGAAAATTTAAAACAGGTTGAAGATGAGCTTGTGATGCTTAAGTCTGAGCTTAGAAAGAAGGGCTTATCTGATGAAGAAAAAGCTAAACTAATCAAAAAAACTGAGGATCTTGAAAAAGTCAAAGTTGACCTTGTGGAAATTTGGACTAAAACAAAACTTGAGGAGATTCCAGATGTCACACGAATAGATGTAGCTAAGGTAATTGCTCGAATGACGGGTATTCCGGTAGAGGACCTGAGCATGATCGAAAAGGATCGTTTAATGAAGCTTGAGAGTCTTTTACACGACAGGATCATAGGACAAGATCAGGCAGTTTCTAGGGTGTCAGAGGCTATAAGAAGGGCTCGAACAGGACTTAAAGATCCAAAACGTCCTATTGGCACCTTTTTATTTTTAGGCCCAACTGGAGTTGGTAAGACTGAGCTTTCAAAAGCTTTAGCAGAGGTTTTATATGGGAATGAAGACATGATTGTAAGACTTGATATGAGTGAGTATATGGAAAAACACTCAGTTTCAAAAATGATTGGGTCTCCTCCTGGATATATTGGATTTGATGATGGTGGTCAGTTAACTGAAATAGTAAGAAGAAAACCGTTTTCTGTTGTGCTTCTTGATGAGATAGAGAAAGCTCATCCTGATGTGTTTAACTCAATGCTTCAAATAATGGAAGATGGGCGTATGACTGACAGTAAAGGTCGAACGGTTGACTTTAAAAATACAATTATAATAATGACATCAAACATAGGCTCAGAACAATTAAGAAAATCTGAAATTGGGTTTGATAGAGAGGGTGGTACAAAAAAGAATGTTGGAGATTTTGAAATCGAAAGAATTATAGAAAAGGCACTAAAAGATAAATTTAAGCCCGAATTTTTAAATAGACTAGACGAGGTAATTTTCTTTAAAGGTCTTACTAAAGACGAGGTTGAAAAAATTGCAGTACTTGAACTTAAAAAGGTAGAAAAACTTCTTAAAGATCATGCAATTACAGTATCTTTTGATAAGAAGGCCCAGAAGTATCTTGTAGAAAAGGGGTATAGTGAAGAGTATGGTGCTAGACCGATTAAAAGATTAATACAGAAAGAGATTGAAAATGAGTTATCAACCCTTATGATAAAGGGGGATTTAGAAGATGGCGGAAATGCCAAGATCACAGCAACACCTACAAAAATTAAGATTGATGTTTTAAGTAAA
Organism: candidate division WWE3 bacterium; assembly: GCA_016182565.1. Classification (GTDB taxonomy): domain Bacteria; phylum Patescibacteriota; class WWE3; order UBA101185; family UBA10185; genus JACPGI01. The sequence continues at coordinate 197,685 of JACPGI010000004.1, read as the reverse complement.
GCAATGGTAGCTGCACATTAAAAATCCCCACCCAAATCTTTATCCTATAGCATATTAATGGTTTGAAAGCCTAACTTGGAGCAATAACTTGAAAAACTGCCAAAGATTTGGTAATCTCACTAGGTTAGAAAGCCAAAAAGGCCTTCAAACTAAAAATTTAAGCATATGACTGACACAATCACACAAGAAAAAACACAAGATAATCCTGGTATAGTCTCACAAAATGCACTTCCAAAAACAAGTGAGTTTAATGTAGGCGACACAGTAAAAGTAAACTATAAGATTAAAGAGGGCGAGTCTTTTAGAATCCAGCCATTTGAGGGTATTGTGATAGCAAAGAAAAACGCGGGCATTTCAAAGACATTTACTGTAAGAAGAATTGGAAATGATGGGATTGGTGTTGAACGAATATTTCCTAAATTTTCTCCAAATATCGAATCTGTTGCAGTTGTTAAAAGAGGTGCTGTGAGAAGAGCTAAGCTCTATTACCTACGAGATAAAATAGGCCGTGCTGCTTTAAAAATCAAAGAACCAAAAGATCTAACCAAATAACAACCATTTATACAACAGGATTATAGTTTAAGCGATTTGACTATTCTTGCATAGACCTCATCGGTAGAACCCTTAGCGTCTATGTTAATCCAACAATCTTTAAATTCATCCCGAATGCTTATTTCTTTATAGCCTTGATATACCAGCTCATAAAAATCTTCTCCAAGACTTTCAAATTTATCACCGTCTTTATCAAAACTTCTTTGAATTCCTTCCCTTATAGGTAGATCTAAAAATACGATTTTATCTGGCATAAATCCAGAAATTGCCTCTTTGTTTATGGATAATACAGTATCAAAGCTTAAGTCTCTCCCGTACGCTTGGTTAGTAAGTGATGATAGAAAATTTCTATCTGATATTACAATCCCACCAGCATCTAAGACTGGTTGGGCTATAGTTCTTAAAGCCTGTGCTCTAGAGGCGGCATATAAATAAGCTTCACAAATAGGTACCATCTCTTGTTCAAATTTTATTGATTGGGCTAGTTTTCTTATTGAGTCAGCTATTTCATCACCTCCAGGTTCTCTAGTCCAAACAATCTGTTTTTGGGGAAATTTATTTTTCAAATAATCAAGATATTTTTTTGATTGTGTTGTTTTACCGGTTCCAATAACGCCTTCAAATACTATATACATATTTTTTAAGTTTATATGTGGGCATTAGAGATGTAAACAACAAACTATATGTTACAACTATTTTTTTAAGCTACACTTATATGGATGAAATATAAGGAGTATTTAACTACAATTACAACTTGTACTTTTTGTGAGGGGGTAGGGGCAAGAAAAATATTTGAAAATAATTTTGCGTTTTTGACTTACTCAATCTCTCCATATCATAAACATCATATTTTAGTTATTCCAAAAAGACATGTTGAATATATGTGTGATCTAACTTGGGATGAGCATGTGAAGTGTCTCGAACTTGTAGTTTTGGGAATAAAGTGTCTTGGTAATTTGGGACATAATGACTGTACTTTATTACTTAGAGATGGCAAAGCCCAGTCAAAGAGTGTAGCCCATCTACATTTCAACATCATACCAAACGCTAGAATTGAAGATATAAGTATAAATTTTGAAGATAGAACGCTACTTACAGATTCTGAAAAAAATTCGATAGTAGCTGAAATTCAAAAAGCTGCTAAGGCGCTAAATCTTAATACAAATTAGGGATCGAAGTTTCGTACAAGCTAAGTCCTCTATAAAAATCAGCGCTGATGTATAAGGTCAAAACAATTACTGCAATAGTTATTCCAAGCACCCAGTAAGCAGTATTTCTCTTATCATTTGATGTACTTTTGTAATATTTAAAAAACCAATAAAGCCCAATAGGTGCAAGAAGTACCGTGATAGTATAGATCTTTATTTTTTCTGCTGTCGAGAGTGGGATATTTGTGTTTTCTTGTTTTTGGCCACAGAATGCACAATATAAACTATTTTGTGTAATTTCTTTATGGCAAAATTGGCATTTTACATTATTTAATGCAGTTTTGGTTGAATAATCTCCCACACAAAACATTATACATCGATAGTAGGATGAATTTCATTTCTATATCTAAAACTATGTTTAAGCTCCTATAACTTAGTATAATTATGAAACTTCAGTGTTTTTATTTACCGAAGTTTCAAATTAAGACTTTCTTGATTTTGGTCTAATTCTTTCAGCATTTCTTAACTGGGTAAGAAATTGTTGTACCCAATCTTCCCCATTTATCCCCCGCTCTGGTTCTGGAAAGTAGTCTTGTAATAGATATTCTACCCTCTTTGTTAATTTCCCATTTATAGATATGGTTTTTCTTCCAGTGCTCACAAGAACAACTTCACGTGAACGCTTTCGACGTTTTCTATTTCGACCGTTTGATTTTGAGATAAACTCATGTAATCTAAGATTTTCCAGTAAATTTCTGTACAAATCCTGAGCCAATTCCTGTTCTACTTCGGCCAATGCATTTTTTTCCCAGGGTTCCATTTCTCACCTTCCCGATTATTATTTAGATTTTGGATTATAGACAAATTTAGGCTAATTTAGAAAAGTGTTACATGGAATTTACTGTGTAGTCAAGAATGCCCTCTATTTTATAGTGGTATATTACTTGGTGAGGGCGGTGAGAATCGGACTCACGACACTCTGGTTAAAAGCCAGATGCTCTACCACTGAGCTACGCCCCCAAATGACCTTAAACAGGTGCCATTATACATAAGTTATGCTAGGTATAAAAGGCTTGTTTAGTATAACACTAGCTAGCTTTACTGGTGTAGAATTCTATCTATGAAAGCACAGATTATCAGACTTCTTTACATAAAACTAGCAAAACCAGTGCTTTTCCTATTTAGCCCTGATCTTGTCCACGACTACATGACTTTTTTTGGTAATATTGCAGGAAATTCTTCATTTTTAAGGTTTTTCACAAAACTACTTTTTTATTATGAAAATCCAAAACTTGAAAAAAACTTTTTTGGACTAAAATTTAAAAATCCGATAGGGCTCTCAGCTGGTTTTGATGCAGATGGCAAACTTGCAAAAATAATGCCATCAGTTGGTTTTGGTTTTGCAACAATTGGTACAGTTACAAATAGAGCATATGGTGGAAATGTAAAACCTTTATATACAAGACTTATAAAATCCAAATCTATTTTAGTTAATAAAGGTTTTAAATCTGAAGGGGTAGAAAGCTTACTTAAAAGAATAAATGACCCATTTTTTAAAGATATTATGTTTGGAGTGAGTGTGGGGAGTAGTAATGTGCCTGTGATAGATACTGTTGAGAAGGCGATCCAAGATTATGTTGAATGTTTTAAAAAACTAAAGACAAATTCATATATAAAATATTATGAACTTAATATAAGTTGTCCAAATACCTGTCTTACTGAAAACTTTTTGAATCCTAATAACTTTGAACGTTTACTAAAAGAAGTTTTGGCTCTTGAATTAAATAAACCATTATTCATTAAAATGCCAAATGAGGGAGATGAGGTGGTGATGGATAAACTTGTAGAAATTGCCTTTTCACACGGAATAAAGAATTTTATTTTTTCTAATTTAGCAAAGGATAGAAAAAGTAAATATATTCATCCTGATGACCTAAAAAAGATGAAAGGACTAGCTGGTAACTTGAGCGGTCTTCCAACATTTGAAAACTCTAATTATTGGATTAAAAGATATAGGAGGATGTATAGGAGAGATATCGTAATCATAGGGTGTGGTGGTGTTTTTAATGTGAAAGACGCTAAGTCTAAACTTGAGGCTGGTGCTGATCTGATCCAGATGATAACCGGGCTTATCTTTGAGGGTCCTGAGATAGTTGGGTTAATAAATAAAGGGCTGGCTCAAAAATAAATCTATAGATTTTACAATTAATTTATCTTACTTTAGCACTTTACCGGCACGCAATATCAATAATCTTATCTTTTATGTCTTTTAACCTATATTCATTGTAATGTCCTTCAGGTTTCACATCTGCTCCCAGTCTTGACTCATAGTATTCAGACCATAGGTTGACAAACCAACTGCATTGTGTGGAGTTGTCGTCTTTCTGGTTACCCCACATTGTTACATTATTAAATTTTGAAAATGGCCAATAACTTACTAATCTTTTCTCTGGAATAGTTACAATACTACCTGTTTTTGTGTTTGCTAAATCTGAACAACTAAAACCACCAAACTTATCTCCTCTTATCATATCTTCTTCATAGAAGCAGAAGTTATATTCAACCTCCAGTTCTTGGTTGGTGGGTGAAATAAATCTAAAACTAATTTTTGGAACAATAACATCTAACCTTGTTATGTGTAAAAAACTTAGGATACAAAGCAATATAATAGTGACAAAAGTATAAATCTTCATAAGTGGCCTCATATTAAATATATTATCATAGTGTTTGAAACACTTGAGGACAGCCCCTTACTTGCAGATATAGTCCTGATGTTATAATTAACCAGTGAAGTTAAGTTCAAAAGTTCAAAATAAGACCAAAAAAAGAATTGCCGTGCTTTTTGGAGGTAAGTCTGCAGAGCACGAAGTATCTATAATTACAGGTATTCAAGTAATAAATAATATTGATAAAGAAAAATATGATGTCCTACCTATATATGTTTCCAAGTTTAGTTCATGGCATACAGGGAAAGATTTGGATAAAATTGAGACTTACAGGAATCTATATTCAATACCAGAAAAGTCAAATGAGTTGTTGAGAGGTCTGGAGTCAAGTAGTTCAAATTTTTCGCTTGTTCAAAAAAATAAAACCTTCCTAGCCCCATTTAAATATGCACCCCAAGAAAATATAGATGTAATTTTTCCATGTTTCCATGGTGGACTTGGCGAGAACGGTGGTTTACAGGGTATGTTAGAACTTGCAGAGATACCTTATGTTGGATCCGGCATTTTAGGGTCTGCTACAGGTATGGACAAGATAGTTATGAAGGACATTTTTAAACAACATAATATTCCAACTGCAAACTACTTTTGGTTTTACCGAAAAGATTGGGAAATTTCACCCGAAAAAGTTATTTCTGAAATTGATATGAGTCTTAAGTATCCTTTATTTGTAAAACCTGCCAACGCCGGGTCTAGTATAGGCATAAGTAGGGTTACAAATAAGGTAGAACTACAGAATGGTATTGAGGTGGCAGCTACATTTGATAGAAAAATCATAGTAGAAGAGGGTTTTATGCACACAAAGGAAATAAATGTTTCAGTGATGGGAAACAGTGGTTCTACAATTAAAGCTTCGGTTTGTGAAGAGGTTTATGCAAAAAGTGATTTCCTAAATTTTGAAGATAAGTATATAGGGAGTGGCAAATCCTCTGGTATGGTATCTGCTCGCCGAAAAATACCGGCAGATATTTCCAAAGAACTAGAGGGTAGGATAAGGGAAACTGCAGTCAAAACCTTCCAAATACTTGATTGTTCCGGACTTGCTAGGGTTGATTTCTTACTAGATGAGAGCACAAATGAATTCATAGTTGTAGAGATAAATACAACGCCTGGAAGTATGGCTTTTTATCTCTGGGAAGCAACTGGAATAAGTTTTAAAGAGTTAATTACACAGCTAATCGACCTTGCATACGAAAAATGGGAAGACACTAGAAAAAATATTACTACTTTTGAGAACAATATTCTTGAGGGTTTTAATACGGGGGCAAAGTCGCCTAAACTTAATTAATAATTATCTGGTAAATCGTTTTCTATAAGCACAACCGGATTAGTAAGTTTTAATTTTGTAATCTCTAGCCAAAGCTCACTTATACCTTTTAGCATAATAATTTTTTCTTTGTTTTTTACACCATTTGCTAGTGCTTTTGTTCTATCATTGTTTCCTACTAGAAAAATAAAGTCGCATATATAGTCAGCCTTTTCCCCAATATCATGGTGAATTTTTTCACTACTTTGACCAAGTTCTACAATCCCTGGTGTTACTAGCACTTTAGTGTGGTTAGTAAATAGCTTCAAGGTTTCAAGGGCCTCATGAAATCCTGTGGGATTACTATTATACGCATCATCAATCAAGGTTATGCCTTGTACCTGTAATACTTTTAGTTCAAGTCGGTGTGGCACTGATCTAAGTAACGAAATACCGTGAAGTATTTGATTTATTGGAGTCCCGAGGTTGTAAGCCATTGTAGCTGCAGCCACTAGATTTGTAAGATTACTATTTCCAATAAGGTGTGTTGAACACTGATATGTAACTCCATTGAGCATTAAATCAAATTTAGTTCCTTCTAGTGTCGTAATACAGTTAGTAACTGTATTAAAACTCGAGTTGTGTCCGTACTCAATTAATTTCTTTGCATATTTTTTATAATTGTTTAGGATTATCTTATTATCTATATTGACTAAACCAAAACCATTTTCAGGTAGAGAATTTATAAGTTCAAATTTTGCTTTTGTAGTATTTTCAATTGAGCCAAAACGTTCCAAATGCTGTTCATTTATACCAGTAAGTATTGCATAGGTTGGATTTACCATCTCACATAACTCATTTATTTCCCCAATTTTGTATGCGCCCATTTCACATATAAAGAAATCGTAGCTCCCATCAAGCTCCAAATCGACAACCTTTGAGATACCAAATAAAGTATTGTAACTTTCAGGTGTTTTTAACACATTGTATTCTTGCTTTAAAATTGTATACAGAAATTCTTTTACACTGGTTTTTCCGTATGATCCTGTAATACCAATTACTTTAAGTTTGCTAAATGTCTTAAGTTTTATATTTGTTTGGTTTTTTGTGTGCCTACGATTAACAAATTCGTAAGGGAATCTTGTAAGAAGTCCAAGAATTAAAAATAGATATGGTTGTGTGATAGAAAGAAGTGACAATAAAAGCCCTATGACTCCAAATATAACGTATGCAATAGTCACAAAACTAAAAAAGTAAAATAGAGCAAATCTATAGATAAATCTTGCTTTATGTGTCCAAACTAACTTCTTTTTTTCCTCAAGTTTTCTTGTGTAAAGGTTATTTTTAAGCCACAATATAAATCTTGATACTGAATACTCTTCTAGTTGAAAGATATTTAATTGAAGTTCTATTGGTATTAATTTTTTTAACATAGAAATTCCTTAACTGTCTGTGTAAAATCTCCAGGTTTTTCGATGTGTGGTGAATGCCCAGCTCCCCAAACAATCTTAACGGCGGAGTTTGGGATTTGTTTAAATTTTTTCGTTTGATTTACTGGCAAAATTTCATCCTTATCTCCCCAGACTATTAAAGTTTTTACTAAGATTTTTGGAATTAAGTTTGACAGGTCTTGATTTACCACCTTTACAAATATATCGCGCATATTATTGGCTTTTTTGTAATCATGGCTCCCAATAAGGCTTTTAATATTTATTCCAAATGTGGTTGATAATTTTTTGAACGGTTTTATAAAAAGTTTAAATAAATAGATTTTCAATTTTATTTCAAAAGTTTTTGCTTCAATACCAGCACTGTCTACAAGGACAAGTTTAGAAATATTATTTGTTTCAGATGCAAGAATTATACATAGTCTCCCACCAAAAGAATGCCCAAGTAAAGAATAGTGCAAGATACCGGTTTTATGCAGAAAGTCTTTCACAAAGCGAGCATAGTCATATGTATCAAAAGTATTTGTGGGTCTTGGCGTAGTACCAAATCCAGGTAGGTCTAACAAAACAACCCTATAACTATCCGATATTGACTTTGCAAATGGCAACCAATCTACAATTGATCGTTGCCAACCATGTAGTATTACAAGGGTTTTTTCACCCCTCCCAATTATTTCGTAATTAGTTAATATACCTTGGATAACAACTTTCATATGGTTTTTCAGGTTTATAAGAGAATCACACCGATTGCTTAATTATTAAGGATCTTTTTACTACTTACTAGATGAGTTTATACAAAGATATCCTGTCCCTCATCAGTAACGATTTCGTACATTAGGGTGAATACAGTCGCATACCTCAGTGCTTTAATACGGCTGCTCTCAGCCGTATTTGATTTTAAGCATTCTATTTCGATATCTACATAACCAATTTTCTTTGCTGAATTGTTATTTTTATTTAGTAAATCTTTAAAACCTAGTAAAGAACTAAAAAATATTTTTTCAACTTCTTCTTGTGGCATATCAGGATGTTTTAGTACTGTTAAAATTTGCTCATTTAAGTTTTGTGCTTTTGTAAAACTCACACCCCTTTGTTGCTGAATCATCATTATTGTATTAAAAATTCTAGAAAACCCATCACTAATGTAGTAGTTTGTAGTTTGGATGTTTTCATCGCGTCTTATAAGATCTGTCACTTGGTGAGAAAAATCGAGTGATTTTGTAAAGAATTGTTGTGCCGCTTCACTTTGACCTGTAAGCATTGAATCATTCATATCATATTTTGTTGCACCGAGAAAAACGTCATAAATCATCTTGAAAACAAGAAGAGTGCCAATAAGCCCTGCTACATAACTTACCAATGGGTAATTTATTCCCCACGCAGTTACACGCCCGAAGATTTGTGAGTTTAGTGAAATTAAAGCCATCAGGGCAAGAAACATGAGAGATGTTGTAAATGCTCTGTATAGATCTATTGTTAGTTCGTTTCCAAAAGGTTCAAACTTTCTTTTAATGTTTACCAACGAAACTGCAAACCACGCAGTTCCGGATACCATTGTGATAGGTATAAGTACACTTCCAAGTACTGTAGTGTCAACAAAAAGAAGGGTGGGGATTATTAGTACTCCGTATAAAAGACTAGCCTTTAGACCTTGCGTATATTTACTAGTTATTGACTCTTTCGCTATAGAAAGTTCAACAGGATTTAATTCAATTTTGAAAAAGTTATTAAATACTGAATTCTTAAAATAGTTTTCAAGCATAGATTTTGGTGACCCCACGGAGGATCGAACTCCGATTACCAGGATGAAAACCTGGCGTCCTAACCGTTAGACGATGGGGCCATGATTGCGTGATTAAAATAAGCATGTAACTGCGGTATTTTACCAACATTACTAGTACTATGGCAAATACTTAACATTGCCTCTTCAAGTACAATAAAGCATGGTTAAAATGTCCCGCTACTGCATTTAATCTTCCGCCTGTGCAGTATCCGGCAGCTTAACCGAATATCTGATAAAATCATATCGCAGATGCAACTTCTTGATAAAGTCATTCTAAATATTTCAGCACTTATACTTAGCATTTCACCCGGTGTTCGTTTTACGGAAGGTGTTGTAGGACAGCCCGACTCATTTTTTCCCAGTCAAGCCCAAAACCGTACTGACAAAACAATCTCAAGTCTTATATTCCGAGGACTTTTTAAATACGATATTTATGGCACTTTAATCCCAGACTTAGCCGATAGTTGGATAGTATCTGAAGATGGCATTGTTTATACAATCACAATTAAAAGTGATCAAAAATGGAGTGACGGAAGTACAATAAATGCTGATGATCTTATATACACAGCTTTTAAGACACCAACACTTGCAGGTATTGCAACAGACAAGGTAGATGATAGGACCGTGCGTTATACGCTTCCGAACAAATTTTCACCTTTCCTTAGTATCATGACTATTGGGGTGATGAAATCAAATTCTGAAGAAAACCAAAATAAATTAAATCCAGTCACAAGTGCCGATTTTAGGGTTATCAGTGTGAAAAGAGGCGGGCCGGTGATAAAGGAAGTCACTTTGTATAACCAAAATAAGGCAACCCAGATAAATAAACTTGTGTTTAGATATTATGCGAATGATGATGAGCTAGAACTTGCAGCCAAACTTGGTGAAATTGACGGTTTTGTAAGTGCGAGTCACTTTGAATTTGAAAACTACACAAATAAGAAGTTTCCAATCCAAAGCGTCTACTATTCATTAATGTTTAATTTGCGAACTGACACATTTAAAGACGTCGAATTTAGAAGGAAACTTCGTGCCTCTTTACCTATTGATGAACTAATCCAGCCTTATGGTATACCGGTGGAAGGCGCTATTAGTAAAAGTATTTTTACCAAAGAGTCCGTAGACACAAATCATTTTGATAAAGCTCTAGCTTCTGAGGTAATCCAAAAGAAAATAACTATAACTGTGCCAAACCTATCTGACCACAAAGATGTGGCAAAAAAGATTAAAAATATTTGGGAGAATAAATTTGGTTTAGACGTACAAATAAGAGAAGTTGATCCGAGTAAAATAATGGAAGAAGTTTTACAAAACAGGGATTTTGAAATTTTATTGTATGGCCAAGAAGTGGGTCGTGATCCAGACAGATATGTAAATTGGCACTCAACACAGAAAGAGTTTCCAAATTTGAATTTAACAGGGTTTGAACAGGTAAAAGCTGACAGAGCTTTAGAAGAAGGGAGAAATGCAGTCGATTATGCAGCAAGGCTTATTCATTACAATGTGTTTCAGGATGTTATGGAAAGTGAAGTCCCAGCCATATTTTTATACCACCCATATGTAAACTACTATATCTCAAAATATATTGATGGAATAGGTGACAAGTACACATTTACTACCGGAGACAGATTTCTGGATTTTTACAACTGGAAAAGGATACAGACCAATTAAACCTCATGTATAATACTGCAGTCATAAGTCGTTTTGATTAACTTTCTACGGTGGCTGTAGTTCAGAGGCAGAACGCTGGCCTGTGGAGCCGGATGTCACGGGTTCGATCCCCGTCAGCCACCCCATAATCCCGGATTAACGCAGCAGAAAATACGATTTGTACCCAAATGTGGACCTCAACACCTAATATAACTTCGAGATTTAATATAAGTGCATATTTTTTAATAACCAGAAGTTTTGTATAATTTGTACTGTGAATCGTAGAATCTCATACTCATTAGCTTTTTTATTTCTTACCACCTTCCTTATTCTTTTTTTGTGGGAGCAAGTTATTCTACTTTTGTGTTTGCTTATACTTATCGCATATGCAAAACATATTGTGATCCCTATTAAAAAAGAGTTGTTGTGGTTTGTTTTGATAAGTGGTGTTGGTGGTTTTACCGAAATCATATTAGTGAATTTTGGTCATATGTGGAGCTATACTGGTCCTAGTTTTTTAGGTGTACCGGTTCAGATGATGCTTTTTTGGGGAGTAATTGGCACCGTTGCAGTTGTAATATATAAGGAGTTAATTAGTGAATAAGATCAAAAGAGATCTCATGGCTAATGCAGATCTCTTTTACAAAAATAAAGAAGAGTAAATTCAACTCCCGCCATCATTGAAACTATCAAAATAACTATCGGGTGATAGTTAAGAAGAAGTACAACAACCAGGATGGTAAGATACAACCAACCAAATAAGAAAAAATGTCTTGCGTGCCGTATCTTGTCTGTTGCAACATTGTTTCTAGCTTTATCTACGCTTGCAGAAAATCTTCCAAAACCATACCCCAAAATCAAACCACCTATACATGCAAGCAGGCTCATAGTTGCTCCTTTTCTTATTATCTATTTTCTTTGCCTAAATATAGTATATCTGTTGGAAAAAGCAATTTTTAATTACAACACTACCCTCGACCAAGATTTAATCGTGTATAATATTAATCAGTAAAATTAAGTGCTCACATAATACTATATGGAAGATTCATACAGCAAAATTTTTGGAAATAAACAAAGGATTCTTATTGTATTTGCTCATCCAGATGATGCTGAAATATACTGCGGCGGTACAATAGCACGTTTAACAGCCGACGGTAAAGAAGTGAGGGTAGTTAAGGTAACGTCAGGCAACAAAGGTGCCAGAGGTGAGAGTATATCCGAAAAAGACTTAAAAGCATTAAGAGAAAATGAGGACACTCAAGCGATGAAAATTTTGGGAATAGCTCCCGAAAACAATATTTACTTAAATTTAGGCGATGGTGAAATCCTTAATGATATGAGGACAATAGAACCACTAGTTAAGCAGATTAGATTATTTAAACCGGATTTGGTAATAACACATAATCCAGAAAATGTAATCATTAAATTTAACGAAAGCGATAGTTGGATAAATCATCGTGATCATAGGAACACAGGTATGTCTGTTGTTGATGCTACATATCCTTACAGCCGAGATTTATTATTTTTTCCAGAACAGTTTCAAGACAAAAATATCACATCACATAAAGTGAGTGAGTATTTATTTGTAGATTCTTATAATCTTTCAAATGAAATTTTTATAGATATAACATCAACTGTAGAAATAAGAACAAAAGCTCTTATTTGCCATGCCTCTCAGTATTCAGAAACATATTCGAAAGATACTACTGACTATTTCACAGTAATTGAAGGCTCCGATAGAAGATGGGAAAGATTTAGATACGTAGTTGCAGATTAAACAGTAACAGTCGTAATACCATAACCATATACTATTTTTTAAATTCAGGTATAATAACGGAGTACCTATATTTTTATTCCTCGAATAGCCCCATTAATAAAACTCTAGATTACAACGTATCAAATTAAAATTGAAAAGCAGGTGACTTAATATGACAGACGTAAACACACAAACAAATGATGTAGTAAGCACAGATGTTACACCAGTAACCCCAATAGATACTACTGAGTCTAAAGTAACAGAAACTAAAGTAGAAGAAGTAAAAGTTACAACTACAACTGAGACTACAGAAGAAACTCCTATCAAAGCATAAAATATAGGTTGTTATAGACCTGCTATCAGAGGAATTTGAAACTGAGGCAGGTTTATATGCTCTACTACTAAACTTATAAACTGACAATTCACTCAAATCGACTAATAAATTTTTTCTATCAAACTTAAGACTAAATCTGCCTATATACAATTGCTACAACTAGGTGTACTGTATTAAGTATGTCAACTACTACAAAACAACGAGTCACATTATTTCTTGAACCTTCGATTGTTAAACAAGGTAGAGCTCAGGCAGTCGTAGATAATATCTCTTTAACAAGTCTTGTTGAAAAAGCACTTATATTGTATTTACCCAAAGCCACAATTATAAAGAAGCCAAAACTGACAAGGTAATCTTTTGAAAAATCAAAAATCACCCGATTACTTAGTATTAATATATTTTTGAAAGTAGGTGAATGAATATGACAACAGTAGTAAATAATCCAGTACAAAACCCAACACCGGTAGCAGTAGTTGCAGATAATAGTGGCAGCGGATTTATGATTGGGGTAGTGATTTTAGTGCTATTCCTTTTAGCGGTATTGTATTTCGGCTTACCAATTATAAGAGAGATGGGACCTGTACAAGTGAATGTTCCAGCCCCACAAATAACAATGCCGGCTCCTCAAATAGAGTTACCAAATAGCATTGATGTTAATGTGAAACCTGCCAATTAAGTTTGACTAAGTAGTTAAGTGCTAAGTTATGTAAGGATGTGAGTAAAAATGGGAATTCTTCTTTGGATAGTTTTTGGGGCAATTTCAGGTTGGGCAGCTTCAGTAATTATGAACACCAACTCAAATCAAGATACCATGCTAGATATAGTGATGGGTGTAATTGGTGCTATTGTTGGTGGTTTTATAATGAGTTTGGTTGGCCAAACAGGTATTACAGGCTTTAACCTATACAGCTTTTTAGTTGCAGTATTTGGTGCAGTAGTAGTGATATATATTGGTCGAATGTTAAGAAGTTAGTCACAAAATTCAAATGCTTTAGGCCTCACTTGGTACCATACTAGTAGTACTTTTGAGGCTACAGGCAAATTTAAGGTATAATTTTTGAGTGAAATTATTCATGAATACTGCATTAATTTTAGTTTTAATTCTTGGCTATTTACTCGTTATTTATGTAGGTTTCTATCATTTTATTGGTTATAAAAGTTTGAAAAGCCCTTATATTAAAAACTCTTTTATATTAGATAGCAGAAAGGAATTTTCTATTACTGAAAATCCCCTATCTTTAAAATATGTAGCATTAGGCGATAGTCTAACTGCCGGGGTAGGAAGTGACACAGTAGTTGATACTTATGTTTATAGGTTTGCTCAGAAGCTAGCTCAAAAACATAGTGAGGTTGAGGTATCAAATTTTGGAATACCTGGTGCAAGGACGGATGAGGTTATTACAATGCAATTGCAGAAGGCAATTGAAGCCAAACCTAATGTAATTACTTTATTAATAGGGGTAAATGATATTCACAACAAGAAAAGCACCGTTAATTTTAAGACTAATTATGAATTTATTGTAGATACTTTACTTGCAAGCACAGACGCAAAGATTAATTTATTGACAATTCCTTATATTGGATCTCGTTATCTGGTATTACCACCGTTTAGTCAATATATGGAGTTTAGAACCAAGAAATTTAATTCAGTGATATACGAAGTAGCTCTTAGAGATACAGGCAGGATTAAGGTATTTGATTTATACAGCACTACATTGAAACACGCAAAAAACGATGATAAGTACTACTCATCTGACTTATATCATCCGTCCGGTTATGGATACAACTTATGGGGACAATTTTTAAATGATGATTGATACACCAAATCCTGTTCTACAAACAATATTATTTTCTTTACTTTTGTTTTTTGTAGTTATTTTAACTACCACGAAGAAACCTAAACAAAGCAAATATATCAAATCAAATTCATACGAATTGCGTGGTATTGCTATTTTGATGGTTATATTTGCACATACCGGTTACTACTTAGCTAAAGACACTAGATTTCTATTTCCACTTTCAGTATTTGCTGGGGTTGGGGTAAATCTTTTTCTATTTTTATCAGGATATGGTTTAACTGCGTCTGCAATCAGAACAAAACTTAGTATTTCTCAGTTTTATAGGAAAAGATTCTCAAATATTTATTTGCCGATGTGGATTGCTATCTCTGTTTTGTACTTAGCTAATTTTTTGATATTAAAACAGATTCCAGTAGTTAAGGATATCCTGAGTAGTTATATAGGATTTTTTCCTGTTGCCGATATTTACACTAGTCTAAATTCACCTCTTTGGTATTTCTCTTTTATTGTTTTTTATTATTTAATATTTCCTATTTTGTTTTCAAGAAAGTACCCATTTATATCCGCGGTTATTATATTTGCTGCAAGTTATTTACTTGTTCAACTTCCTCTTCCTGTAACTAAAGATGTTCATAAACTTTATCTATTACATCTATACGCATTTCCGCTTGGTATGCTACTTGCTAGTTTAAAACATCCCTTATCCTTAGGCGTAAACTATTTATGGAAATTTTCAATAATGCTAGTTTTGTTTTGTATTTTTTGTTATACAGCTATAAATTCTAGTGTTGGTAAAAGTGTTTTTAGTGAACAACTTTTTAGTTTAATTTCTATGTTCTCTTTGTATTTTTTGATTCAATTGAAAAATTTAGAATCTAGGTTTTTTTCTTTAATTGGTATTTACTCATATGAGATCTATTTAATTCAGTGGCCACTTACGTATCATTTCGATTTCTTATATAAATTTATGCCTGCTTACATAGCTACCCTTCTATATATATTTGTGTTTTTACTCTTTGCAATTACGATAAGAAAAGTTGTGAAGACTGTAAGAGTTGGTATATACAAACTGTTATATTAGTTTTAACCTAAAATTATTCAATTTTTCTTTTTGTTTCTTCCAGTCAGGATAGTGTTTTCCTAAAAGTTTATAAAATCTTGGGCTGTGATTATGTTCAATAAGATGACAGAGTTCATGCACGATAACGTAATTTAAACATTCTAAGGGTAGTTTGACTAACTCCTTATTCAATTTAATATGTCCTTTACTACTGCACTGACCCCATTTTTTCTTTAATCTTTCAACTGTCATTATTGGTTTTGCTAAGTTATACACGTTAAATTCCAAGAATTTATTATTCAATTCATTCTCAAATAGAGTTTTGGCATTCTCCCAGTACCAATTATCAATTAGTTTCTTTGTAAATAATTCGTTCGTGAAGTTTGTACTTACTACAACTAATTTTTTATCTTCCAGGTATACTTTTGTCGCTGTTCCTTGCACTATATTTAGCACGTAAGCGACCCCTAAGTAAAAATGCGTTTCTCCATTTTTAAATTCAAGGTTTTTTGGCTCAACATTTAATGAGTCAAAATAACTAAATTTTTTGAGTATCCACATACCTTTATTTTTTACTATTTCCCCCATATTTATCACAGGAGTGTTTTTTGGTGCATAAACTCGTATTTTTTTACTTGGATCGATTGAAATTTTTATGGTCTTTAGTCTATCACTGTAAAAAGTTTCGAATTCTATAATTTTATCTAAATATTTGATCGAATTTATTGTATTTTTTTGCATCGGAATGTTCATAATCTTAGTCAACTACAGATTATACTTTATTGCAATTTTACTTCCTAAACCCCAAACTATTAGTAGCTATTGAACTGCAAAATATTCTAGAGTAGATTTAAAAAAACTCTGCGTATTGTAGGAGGTTGCTGTGGTATCTAATGATCTGCTTGTTTGGGTGACAAGATATCTTGATTCTTTAGGGTGGGGGGGTTGGAACAACCCATATATTAGATGGAAACGAGGCTAAAGTGATTTGCCACGGTACTGACGGCTTTAAGATGGCATGTGTATGCAGATATACTGCAGTACCATACCTCGCTGACAAGACTGTGAGTTTTGATTTTCCTGAGCCTTGTTTCTAGATATAAACGCATTTTGTGCCTTGACATGAAATGCGTTTATTTTCCAACTGTGGATTTACACTATTAGCTTTTTTTTGTTTTGTAGTTTAGCATTTTGATATTTTTTTACAAATTCCGAAATTTAAATTTATAGACTAGCCCAGTTGAGAGATCGCTGGGCTAGTTCTACTTAACGGTTAATCACGGAGATGGGCTTGGCTAGGGACTTGGTGATGGGGTCATAGTAACTTCAGGAGGCGGGATCATTGTCGGGAGTGCTCCGGAAAAGTACGTTGGGATTCCAAGAACAAGTCTTTCCTCAGGTTTTATCTTCCCAGCCTCGTCATCGAAGCCTTCCAGCCTGGTGATATATATCCACCCATCGTAGGCACGGTGGGGTTCATTCTTATTCCCGATATTTACCGCCCACACCGTAACTTTTACCCAGTTGCCTTTGATAGCCTGAATGCATACAGTCGCAGCATCAGGACTTGATGAAACTGAGATTTGAGTTGCGGTGTCTCCGTCAGGTTCAGAATATAATGTTGCTCCCCCGGCTTTTAGCTTCCACACATTACATGCTGTTGATGGGAAAACTGTAGCCGTTGAAGAGGGAGTGACAGTTGCCGTTGTAGTTGCCGCAGGCAGCGTTTGTGCATCTGCCGCAGTGGGCATTTCCGCGCCCAGGTCAACGACAATTGGCTTTACAGGCGCTGTTTGCGTCAATGTGATGGTGTACCCAAAGTAGGGCAGAGACCAAAAAAGAAGCATAAACAAAATCAACGCCAACGAAAAGCCAAACACTACATCAATAAACTTTTGCTTGCTCATACAATCTCCTTTTGTTTTTTTGGTCTGAATTTTGGCCTGAATTTTGGCCTTTAATTTTGGGATTATACAGCCGTTTGAATAAAATGTGTAACTATAAGGTTATTAACTTTTATGGAAAAAGATTCTAGTTAAAAACAAGGTTTTACACGGTAGAGAGTTTTTTATACCAGTCAGGCATTAGATTAAAAACCTCAATTTGTCTTGCAACTCCTTCATCAAGAGATACTTTGGGTGCATATCCTAATAACATTCTTGCTTTTGAAATGTCTGCAGATGATGCAACGTCTCCCTTATCAACATTTATTATTTCGTAGTTTACTTTTCTACCGTAGTTTTTTTCAATCGCATAAAACCAATCTTTAATTGATTTTGGATCAGATGTGCCAATATTGAAAACATCAAACTTAGTTTTGTAATCAAGGCATTTCAAAAGCCCGTTAACTTGATCATCTATATAAGTACTGTCTTTTGCAGAGTCAAGCCCTTTCCTACCATAAACTTGTACAGTTTTATTGTTGTATACATAGTTAATTGCTCTTTGCATAAACATGCCATATGGTCTTTGGAGAGGTCCATAAATTGGTCCAAAAATTCTAGCTATTACAACATCAATTTTATAAACTTTACTTGCCGAGTGTAATAAAACCTCTCCCGCTACTTTAGAAGCTCCATATGGAGAAACTGGGTGCATCACATCATCTTCTTCTGTAACTTTTTTATCGTCTCGATTTCCATACACTGATGAAGATGAACCAAACACAAATTTTTTCAGTCCATTGTCCTTTCCAGCAGTAACAAGATTTACTGTGCCATCTACATTGACTTGTGTGTACTCTTTTGGTTTTTTAATAGATAGTGGTACACCGGCCATTGCTGCAAGATGTATTACCGCATCAAATTTTTCTTTTGCAAATAGTTTTGTGAGTTTATCAAAATCTATAATATCAAGTTCTTTAAAGACAAATTTTCCTAATTTAATTTTACTGAGAGTAGTTAATCCGTGATAGTTTTTTAACTTGTCAAAAACTTTAACTATATTTTCTGAATCGCCTTTGTTTTGAAAAGTCGGTGGATTTTTAGCAGCCAAGTCAGTTAAATTTATATTAAATTCTTTACATTTTCTTGGATAATAATCATTAAAATTATCGATACCTACTACCTCATCACCTCGCCATATTAATGCCCTTGAAACATAACTTCCTATAAAACCTGCGGCACCAGTTACAAGTATTTTCATAGGTAAATTATACAGATTAATTAATGCTATGTTTTATAAAACTACAAAAATCCCAAGCGTAACAATTGAAACAATAAGTAATATAAAAGGTAGCTTTCTGGCTATGAAATTAGTTTCTTTTTGAAAGACGAAAAGTATATAAGAAAAAAATAACCCAAGCTCAAAAAGCATATAGTTTGATTTAAAGTACATATCCACAAAATTAATTTTTGCACTGCCAAAGTACCTAAATTGCATCCCAAATAATTTATAAGAAACTGGTGCAAAAAGCACTATTCCTCCCGCAAAGAAATCCAATAATAAGTGTAGGCAAACTCCCAAATAGAAATACGGTATAAATCTAATATTAAATTTCTTCCTAAATAGTAATGCTACACAAAAAAACATTGAATAAAGTACAAGACTATGTGTAACTAGATACCTATGGTGTAAGGTTTGATTAAATACCAAAAGAAGTAAGTCGAAATCGGGAAAAATAGAGCCTAAGATAGAAAAGAAGTAAATTAAAGAAACATTTCTAGTTAGCGACTTTGATGTAGTGGTGGTTTCTTTTTCACCAACAACATCTTCTATTTGCATCTTTTCTTTCAAGTATTTTCCAAGAATTGCACCTGCGAATGCGTGCGTAAAAATCATTATGAAATTATATCGTAAATAGGCTACTATTAATTGTATGAATGCTGAGCTTGATTATTTAAAAAATCGCCAAAAACTTCTTGTCGAGCTTTTAAAAGCAAAACACAAGGATTTCTATCTTTGGATGGTCGAAAATAATATTGATCCTACTGACCTTAAAGCTTACTTTTCTGCAATAGCTATTGCTGTTGTAGTACTTTTTGCCTCGTATATAACTCCCATATCAAATGCAAGGGGGATTAATAGACCAGAAAAACTTGCCCCAATGTCTATAGAAACAAAAATAATTCAAGTCGGGGAACTTATGGGTAAGTCTGAAGAAGAAAAAGGAGAACTTGTTTATAAAAGATATGGTCACATCATAGATAGAGTAGCCAAAAAATATAAACTCGACCCCAAACTTATTTTTGCAACAATTATGATTGAATCGGGAGGAAATACCTATGCACTAAGATATGAACCCCACATAAATGATTCAAGTTACGGTTTAGGCCAAATTCTTTTTCGAACTGCGAGGTGGATTGGTTTTGAGGGCCAGAAAGAGGATTTATATGACCCCGAGGTAAATATCGATCTTATAGGAAGGTACTATGTAAAAAATAAAGCTATGTTTGGTGAAGATTTAAGCAATGAGCAGCTTGTAACTGCATACAATGCGGGGAGTCCATTTTCTAATCCCACACATGGTCATGTACAAAAGTTCCAAAAATGGTTTAATAAGGCAGGAGAGTTCTTAGGTTAATTTTATGATAAACAAAGCACAAAACTCATCTAGATCTAATAATGAAAAAGGGCAATTACGCGAATCTAATCCCCAAAATGAGACGCTAGATTCTCAAGAGCTTGTAAACCTAAGAGAAAATAATGATGCACTTGAATCGCTGCTTTTCGCACTTAATACGCCGGGTGGAGAAAAAGCGCTTAAGGGTACAATTACTTCGGAGTTGGAAAGTCACAAAAAGTAAAAACGAAGAAACTAAAGATTGACACCTATCAATATCCTAGTTACAGTTTTCGCATGGAAAAAAACATATATCAAAAATTAATTATGCTAACACTTGCTGGTTTTTCTATTTATTTTTATTCTCAAAGCGTAAAGCTTGGAAGACAAGTGACAAAACTAGAAGAAGCTTGCGGTGAAAAATGTAAAACCGCACTTATTGAATTTCCTATCACAGGTCTTTCTGAGATAGCAGATAAATTTGAACTTGATAAAGCCAAATTAAAACAGTGTTTAGACGAAGCTAAATTTACCTCAAAAGTAAATTCTAATTATGATGACGCAAGAAAATTAAATATTTCCGGTACACCAGCAAACTACCTTTTTAATAAAAATACCGGTCTTGGGGTTTTTGCTCCAGGATCATACCCATATGAGATATTAGTAACATCTATCAAAAAATTACGTGATTCAAACGCAAAAGAAGGTGATATCGCTTTTGAAAGTGATGATAAAAAAGTTAAACTTGTTGTTGAAAAATTTCCCAATCTTCCTGTAGTTGGGGATGATGATCATAAAATGGGAAATCCGGATGCAGACATAGTTTTAATTGAATACTCAGATTTAGAGTGCCCGTACTGTGCTAAATTTCATCAAACAGGATCTATGCTTACAAAAGTTGATAATGTACTTTGGATATATAGACACTTTCCTCTAAGACAAGCCCACCCAGAAGCTCAGAAGATGGCAGAAGCTGCTGAATGTGCAGCCGACCAAAAAGGCCCGGAGATGTTTTGGAAGATGGCGGAGGAATTTTACGCAAATCAAAAAGAGTGATGCGCCGCTGTGTTAAAATAGAACAATGTCTGAACGCGGAGCTTTATATGTAGTTTCAACCCCAATTGGTAATTTAACTGATATAACCCTAAGAGCAATAGAGGTGCTAAAAAGTGTTGATATTGTGCTCTCCGAGGATACTAGAGAAACCAAGAAGGTTTTTGATAAATACGAGATAAAAACACACCAAAGATCATATCGAGACCAAAACCACGATTCAATAATTAACGACATTATAAAAATGCTTGAAGAAGGGGTTAATCTAGCCTTAGTTACAGACTCAGGAACCCCTGTTATCTCAGATCCGGGGTTTAAATTAGTTGCTAGGCTTCTATCAGAAAACTTTAAGGTAATAAGTATTCCGGGGCCTTCCGCAGTTATTTCAGCATTAAGCATCTCAGGACTTCCATCTGATAAATTTACTTTTATTGGATTTTTACCAAAAAGTAAGTTACACAGAAAAGAGATCCTACAGCAATACGGAAAACTTGATTCTACTATCATAATCTATGAATCACCATTTAGAATCGTGCATTTACTTGAGGAAATTAACACCGCACTTGGGAATAGATTTGTATGCGTTGCAAGAGAACTAACTAAAATTTTTGAGGAGGTTTTAAGGGGAAGGGTAGCCGATCTTCTTCAAAGAAAAATTAAAGAAAAAGGTGAATTTGTTGTACTTATTGCAAAGGAGGGCTTTGATGAAAATAAATAATACAACACAAGATACTGAACTTATTCATGAAAACACCCACTTAAAGCAGGTAATAGTAAAAGTTTCCAAGGCAAAAGATACCTTAGAAAGCGCAATGAAGGCACTTGGGGCTTTTAATTTAGATAAACTAAAAGAACTTCGTGACAATCCAGCTGCCAACTCATCAGACTTTTTGCAGTTTATGGATATGTTAAAAAATAAAAGTGACGCTTTTAATATTCCCGATAAGTACAAAAGGCTTGAGGAACTTACAAACTTAGCTAAAGAGCCTTATTTTTCAAGAATTGATATTACAAATGGCGATACAAAAAACTTAAGGGGTGATAAAAAAGTAGATCTTAATCACAGTACACATTACATAGGTAAATTTGGTTATACAGAAGAAGATAAACCATTAGTTTTAGATTGGCGTTCAAAAGTAGCTTCTATCTATTACAGGTATAGATATCCACAAAAAGGTGTAGTTTATGAAACCCCTGACGGGATAGTCAAAACCGACTTATTACTTAAAAGGACATTTGAGATAGACAATGGTGAGCTCATCAAATTCTACAATAACGACATTAAGCTTGACGAAAGCGAAATAATTGCTGATAAGATATCCGAACGTACCGGGGGAGTTTTGGAAGATATTGTTGAAACAATTCAGGAAAATCAACATGAAATAATAGAAGCGGATCCAAGGCAGGTTTGTATCGTTCAAGGAACAGTCGGAAGTGGTAAAAGCACAGTAGCAATTCACAAGCTTTCTCATATCTTTTTTAACTTTCCAGATTTAATTCACGCAAATAGATCAATTCTGATAGCAAAAAACCAAATACTAGTAGGATATCTTTCTACACTGTTTCCAAAACTTGGTATTTTTGATATTAACTACGGCACAGTACGAGATCTTATTTATAAGCTAGTATTTAGAGAGGAGATGGCTATTAAGTTTGATCTAAACCTAGAAAAAGATATTTCAAGTTTTGACTTAAGACAACTTAATAAATTGAAGGAAGACATAAAAGCAATTCACGAACAGTACAGGGAGCATATGGCAGAAACTTATGCTATCGAAGAAAACCAATCGTTTGCAGGTTTTGTGTACGACCCGAACTTACCTGTAAAAGCAAACTTAAATGAAGGCATTGAGGATTTAGAAGAAGAGATAGAATTCCAAACCGAGTTTATCAAAGAACATCCAATGCACTCAAGGGCAGAACTTTTTAAAAAAAATATCAAGACAATGAGACGTATTACCAAAAAGTTTACTGATCTGCGCGCCAATTTAAAAACTTCAGTTTTACACGAGTTAGCGAAGTCTTATGGAGTTTATAAAAACCCAACTTTAGGCTACCTTCAAACTCTAATCTATGTATTTATTTATGGGGAATTAATTGGATTTAAGAACACGCAGAAGTATGAATACTGTGTTGTAGACGAGGGTCAAGATTTTGGTGTATTGGAATACGC
Organism: candidate division WWE3 bacterium; assembly: GCA_016182565.1. Lineage (GTDB taxonomy): Bacteria > Patescibacteriota > WWE3 > UBA101185 > UBA10185 > JACPGI01. The sequence continues at coordinate 174,459 of JACPGI010000004.1, read as the reverse complement.
AATTTTAAATAAAATGGTCATAAATGGCCGAATGAGCATATTAGGAGACCTCAACCAATCTTATGCCAAAGAAGGCTTGTCAGATTGGGACGAGATAGTGGAGGTTATTTCGGGGGCTAGAAAAGCACACAAGTTCACCCTTGATACAAATTACAGAAGTACAAGACCAATTATAGAGTTTGCCAATTTAATTCTAAGTTCATATACAGATAAATATTTACCTATTTCAATAAATAGAGTTGGGGCAAAACCCGAAGTTAAGTCCTTTCCAACAAATAACGACATGCTAGTAGAATTTGAGAAAAATATAATTAAAGACGTCAAAGCCTTAAATAAAAGTATTGGAATTATTTGTATGGACGAAAATTTACTTGATAATGTTGAGAAAATAATAACAAAGCTAAAACTTGGTCAGGAATTTATTAAACTTAACGATAATGACCGCATTTCATATTTACCGCGGGCTGTTTATTTAACCCATTTTGAAAACTGTAAAGGACTAGAATTTGGTAAGGTGTATATACTTGGGTTAAACTTAAGTGAGGTAGCAAACTTTACAGATGCTAAAAAAGCATTTGTAGCTGTTACAAGGGCAATGGATGAATTACATATCTATGGTAATAAAAACATTAACTAATATTCGGGACTTTTTTACAGAATTAAAGCATTCTATAGCTCTTCATGTTTTTTTGATTTTTATTACTTTATGGACAAGATTTGTATTTCTTGGGTATTCTGATTACCAAGGCGATGAGATTAAAGCTTTGTTTAGACCTCTTCCAACGCAAACCACTTGGAATTTTTTATTGGAACAAAAGAAAGGTCCTTTGCAATTTTTGATCACCGCACTTATGCAGCCGTTTTCAAACGACTACCTTAATAATTTTGTAGTGCGCTTACCATTTGCTATTGCTGGGGTTCTTGCAGTTTTTTATTTTTATAAATTAATTAATTTGCATTTTGGTAGAAAAATAGCTTTATATTCGTCAATCTTCTTCTCGTTAAACGGTTTTTTGATAGCATTTTCTAGAATAGTTCAGTATCAGGTTTTTACAATCTTACTTTCTACAATTGCGCTTTACCTTTTTTCAAAAGCACTATTTGATGAAACGTGGAAATTTAAAGGCTGGTACTTTGGAGCTTTTTATTGGGCACTGGCAGCTCTTGCCCATTATGATGCTATATTTGTAAGCCCTTTTGTTATTTATATTTTTGTAGCATGGTTTAAAAAATATTCACACATACCACTTCAGAAAAGAATCTTTACAATATTTACCGCCGCATCAATAACACTTGGTATTCTTGCACTATTTTTTGTCCCATATCTTCTATCTCTTGGCCAAGTACAAGTTTCTTACTGGATGAATAGAATCGAGGGTGATAATGGCAAAATTTCCGATTCGCTACAACTTTTTCGGGTATATAACCCACTCTATGTTTATATTGTTTATCTTGGCCTTATCGGACTGTCGTTTTTTAACATTCGTAAGAATTGGGTTATTTTTGCGTGGGTCTTAGTTCCGCTTTACTTTATGGAATTTTTTGTGAGTATTCCCGGAACTCATATTTATACATATCTTATCCCCCTTTGTGTTCTTTGTGCATTTGGATTACACACTGCAGAAAGTCTTGCATTACAAACCTTTCCTATAATTAACACCAAAAAGATATTCGATATTTTTCTTGCTATCTTTTTCTTGTGGTTATTTTTACTCATGCACACAGTGTTTATTGACCACACCACTGAATATCCGTGGAATCATAAAAAATTTTTAATGTGGGAGATGGTGAGGCCTGACACAAGTTATAACTTAAGTCTTTTTGGCTTTCCTTACTACAGACATTGGGAAGAGATAGCAATTTATCTTAAACAGGCTGGAGTTGTTCGAGTAAGCTCCAACGAGAGAAAACCTATCACCAGATTTTATCTAAATGATTTTATACGAGATGGGGATAGGGCTGATGCTTTCATATATATTTATAATCCTCAGAGTTTTAATTATATGATTGATAAAGATAAATCTTATTATTGGGTGCATGTAAAAAAATATCTTCCTGATTATGTAATAAATGACGGTGACGTAAAGCGGGCAAAGATCTATAATATGCCCGCCGGAAATCTAGATAAACTAAAGTTTCTTGGCTATTGATACAAGTAGTAGTTTTAAAAAACTTAATGAAAAAACATAAAAAATTAATCGTAATTATAATTCTAATTTTTACTGTAGTAGGTTTTGTGTATTACAGTAGGTCGAAACCAAAAACACTAATTGGTGTGAAATCTGAGGTTGTTAATGAGGTAGTAAGAAAAACAATTTCAGCAAGTGGTAAGGTGGTTTCTACTAATGAGGTGGATTTGTCCTTTGCATCTACTGGTGAACTTGCCAACCTGTATGTTAAAAAAGGTGATGTTGTAAAAGAAGGCCAACTTTTAGCAATTACTTCAAACTACGATACATCCCAAGCTACCCAATCAGCCAAAGATGGGAGAGACGTCGCCCAGAGGGATCTTGATTTGTATATTGAGATTTATGAAAGCGATCAGGACGCAGCAGGGGGCGAAAAAGAGTACCAAATAAACATTCGAAGGTTAATGGAACTTTTAAGTAAGGCTGAAGCAAACTATCAATCATCCATAGGCACACTATCTAAAACATACTTGTATGCGCCATTTGAGGGCACAATTGTTGATACATACAAAGAAAAAGGTGAGATCTTATCTTTTGGTGAAAAAATTGTAAAACTTGCCAAACTCGACAAACTTATTTTTGAGATTGATGTTGATCAGGAAGATTTTGGTATTCTAAAGCCCGGACAGATAGTAGAACTTCAACTCGACTCTTACAATAATACGATATTTAGTGGAGTCGTTTTAGAGCTTCCAAAGTACGCCAGTGATACTACCGAACAGTTTACAGTAAAAATAGCAATTGATCCCCACAAAGAAAAACAAGTTCTTCTTGGTATGAAGGGAGATGCAAAAGTTATAGTTGAAACCACTGCTAACAAAGTTAAGGCACTTACTTTTGATGCGTTGTTTAAGGATGATAATTTAGGTAATTTTATTTGGACAGAAGAAAACGGTTTTCTTAAAAAGCTTCCAATAAAAATAGGTCTTGAAGGAGACATCTATACCGAACTTAAAACCGATCTAGCAGGTAAAACTATCTATACCCCAGTTGGAAATACTGAATTTCAAGAGGGTAGCAAAGTAAAACTGGAAAAATAACAAATGCCGCTTATTGATGCTCAAAACCTCTATAAAATTTATGACATTGGTGGAACTAAAATTAATGCTGTAAATGGTATCTCCCTTTCAATAGAAGATGGTGAATTTATCTCTATTGTAGGAAAATCGGGTTCCGGTAAATCAACACTCATGCATATTTTAGGACTTCTTGATACGCCTACTTCAGGAGTACTTAAGTTAAATGGTCAGGAAGTAAGTACTTTAACCGAGAATAAACTTGCAAAGATAAGAAACAGTCAGATAGGTTTTGTTTTTCAATCTTTTAATCTTCTTCCAAGAACAACAGCAATTGATAACATTATTCTGCCTCTCAAATACAGTAGTATCCCAAGTAGCGAGTGGCAAGGACGTGCTGAAAAAATGCTTGAACTTGTTGATCTTACAGAGCGAAAACTTAATAAATCAAATGAATTGTCTGGTGGTCAAAAACAAAGAGTTGCCATAGCAAGGGCGCTTGTAACTGACCCATCCGTAATTTTTGCAGATGAGCCAACTGGAAATCTTGATTCAAAAACCGGCGAGGAAATAGTGGAACTTTTTAGAACCCTGAATGATAAAGGTAAAACTATTGTAATTGTTACTCATGACGCGGATCTTGCAAAAGTAGCAAAGCGTGTAATAACAATCAAAGATGGTGTTCTTATCTAACCGACTATGCAATTTCTAGAGACTATAAATACAGCGCTTAAGGCAATTGCCGCAAACAAAGTGCGATCTATTCTTACTATGCTTGGAGTAATCATAGGTGTTTTTGCAGTTGTTACTTTAATTTCACTTGGAAAGGGTGTTCAAAATTACATTACAGACCAGTTCAATGAGTTGGGATCAAATTTACTATTTATTTCACCAGGTACGGGTGATTTTGGAGGAGATCCGGCTGATTCTTTCGCAAGAAATAAACTTTCTGAAAAACATATTAAATTAATTGAAGAAAACGTACCAGCAATTGATCTTATTTCAGCCTATTATGTGGCAAGCGAGAATTCTAGGTTTAAAACTAATACTTTTCTTTCAGAAATAATTGGAGTTTCCTATGTTGGAAACAAGATGTTTAACTACGAATTAGAAAAAGGTAGATTTTTTACTAAATCTGAGGAAAAAAATCAAGCGAAAGTTATGGTTATTGGACCAAATGTAGCAAAAAATTTGTTTTCAAATCAAAATGCAATTGGGGAGCGTGTGGATTTACTAGGTGATAAGTATGAGGTTATTGGAATATTTAAAGAAAAAGGTAGCAATTTTGATGATCAGGTGATTTTACCGTATACCTCTATGGAAAATACGTTAGATTTGAAGAATTTCTCAAGCATTGTATTAAAAGTAAAAAATGGTTACGAAAGCGGTTTTGTTATGAAACAAGTTGATTTGGCACTTTTTCAGGATCTTGATCCAGATGAATTTCAAGTACTGTCCCAGGCAGACATCTTAAAATCCATTCAATCTATTTTACAACTCTTAACAGTTGCCTTAAGTGCTATAGCTGGTATTTCACTTCTTGTAGGTGGAATTGGCATTATGAATATAATGCTTGTTTCAGTAACTGAGAGAATAAGAGAGATAGGCCTTAGAAAAGCACTAGGAGCAACACCATTTAATATCGCTCTGCAGTTTTTAGTTGAAGCAGTTATTTTGAGTGTGGGCGGTGGGGTGGTAGGTCTTATGTTCGGTGCACTTGCTACTTTATTTGCTCAAACCTTTTTGCGCGCTGAAATGACACTAAGCGCAATACTGCTTGCATTTGTTTTCTCTGCTGGTGTTGGTATTGTTTTTGGCACATACCCAGCTATTAAAGCATCCAAAAAGGACCCAATTGAGGCATTAAGATATGAATAGTATTAATAACATATGAACACTTCAGAGATATTAAAAACAGTTTTTAATTCACTTAGAACAAACAAAGTAAGATCTATTCTTACTATGCTTGGGGTTATTATTGGTGTTTTTGCTGTAATTTCTTTGGTATCAGTTGGAAGCGGTGTTGAAAAATTTGTTTCAAATAGTTTTAATTCTATCGGATCTAACTTGTTGTTGGTAGCTCCCGGAAAGGTTGATTTTTCTGATGATCCTGCCAAGACATTTACAAGAAATAAACTTGATGAAAAACATGTCGAGCTCATAGATATATACCTTAAAGATAAAATTGTTGCTGTATCTCCAAGCATTAGATTATCCTCCAAGGCAAAGTACAAAACAGAAAGTCATCAAGCAACCGTAGTGGGAGGAAACTACAATTACATAAATATTTTTGATCTGGTGATGGAAAAAGGTCAGTTTTTTTCTAAGAATGATGAAAAAACCAAGGCTTATGTCTTGATACTTGGAGCAAATATTAAACGAAAGCTGTTTGGAAGCACTGATGCACTTGGAAAATATGTTGTGCTTGGCGATGAAAATTATGAAGTAATTGGTGTTATGGGTGAAAAAAACCAAAGGTTTGATGATGCTATTGTTGTCCCATATACAAGTGCTGTGCGCACATTTGACTTAAAAAACTTTTCTGGAATAGCCATAAAGGTCAAGGCTGATGAAAACATTAATTTGGTCTTAAAGCAGGTAGAACTAGCCCTACTTCGTGATTTAAAAAATACTGAATTTAGTGTGCTTTCTCAGGCTGATATCCTAAAATCCATCACAAACATCTTAAGTGTACTTACTGCAGGCATTGGTGCAATTGCGGGGATTTCTTTGTTTGTTGGCGGAATTGGCATTATGAATATAATGCTTGTTTCGGTTACTGAACGTACCGCAGAGATAGGCCTTAGAAAGGCTTTAGGTGCCACTCCAAGAGACATTGCTCTGCAGTTTGTGTTGGAAGCCATCTCGCTTAGTGTGATAGGTGGCACTATTGGTATACTCCTTAGTTTTATTCTATCTTTAGCCGTTAAGTCTTTAATCGAACTTGTAATATCTACATGGTCAATTGTAATAGCATTTGGGTTTTCAGTTTTTGTAGGACTTTTGTTTGGATCTTATCCTGCCATAAATGCTTCAAAAAAAGATCCTATCGAATCACTTAGATACGAGTAAATCTTAGTAGATAAACACCGTGGTTTTGTAATTTTGTTTTAGTATAATCTTTAATTTCAATTTCCTTGACTGGTTCCATATCTATGAGTTGATATAAAATCCATTTAAAGTTTTGGTTATTTACTGTGTTGTCTATTTTTGTAATAAATGCTCCATCATTATATGCAATAGACTCAAATTTAATTAAGTTCTTTAATCTTAAATATTCAAATAGGTCAGCTAAACTATCTTGTGTTTTAAGTTTTGCGGAAAGTGCTTTTTCATTGCCATTTATATCTATTCTAAGTATTACTTCTGCCTCTTTTTCTTCTTCTACTTTTGGTTTAACCTTTACCCTCTCAGTTAATGGTCTAGAACCTGTTTTTATAGCCTTATATGCTGTATTAAAAAAAGAAATGTATACAAGTGAAAAAAATATAACAGCAATAATTGTATAATGGTTTTTAATAAATTCTAAAGATTTTTGTTTCACTAATGCATCATAATTAGTAATTTGGGTGCAGTCAAACTTTCGAAATATTTCAATTAGAAACGACTTAGCTTTATCTTCTTACCTTAATGTATAATTGCAAAGTTAACTGCCTCCATAGCTCAGCGGATAGAGCACTTGTCTTCGGAACAAGGGGTCGGGGGTTCGAATCCCTCTGGGGGCACCAGACAAAAAATTTCTACTCTCTTGACATTTCCCAAATAAATTTACAAAATTCAGGTTGTAAAAATTATATTTTACTTTTCAAAGGAGGAACACATAATCTATGACAAAAGAAGAAATTAAACGCAAATTAATTAACGACCCGGAATGGGAACCTTCTAACCTTGATATCAAAAAAGACCCCGATGTATGGATCAAGATCGATGCTGTTATGGAAGACATGCATGGTGCGCCTTTAACTCTTCTTGACGAAGAAGAAATAAAACCAAAAAAGAAAAAAAATGATGACTTTGAGGATATTTTTGGATCACTTGACAGTACAGAGTCAGATATTTCTGCCGGAGATCTAAATTTTACAGAGGTTGATTTATACAACCAATAACTACTGTTTTTGTAAAAAGGTGATTTTCCTGATATCCTTTACCTTATTATGATGTTGTATATTGCTTATAAGTACACTCACATCGCGGATAAATTAGCACTCAAAGACGAACTTATTATTTTTGCAAAACTGCTTGAAAAAAGTGGACATTCCACCTTCATGTTAGGCCGTGATGTCCAAAAATGGGACAATACCAATCACTCACTTCCCCACAAAACCATGATTATAACCAAAAATATCAAAAAATCTGATGCTATTGTAGCTTTTGTTACATCAGATGTGTTTAGTAAAGGCTTGATATTTGAGTTTGTTTTCGCAAGATTAATAGGAAAAAGGGTTTTCTTAGTGACAAAAAGAGAATACCTAACTTCCTTCTTAAAAATGTTTTCTACAAAAGTTATACTTTATAAAGAACCTGATGAATTGGAAGCTGCCCTAAAATGCATAATAAATTAGAAAAATTCACAACAAACGGAAAAATATTGATGCTTGCCTTAGACCATAGAGGTTCTTTTATGAAGTCTATTGATCCAGCTAACCCAGACAGGGTAACTAAAGAAAAGGCTATTCAAGTTAAATCGGAAATAATTTCCGGTGTTTATGACCTTATGAGTGGAACTTTAATTGACAAAGAAATTGGACTTCCTGCTTATAAAAGTTTGCACGATTCACTGAAGCCATTTTTGTTGCCAATTGAGGAGACTGGTTACACTGACGAAGGTGGCGAAAGGGTAACAAAGCTAAAATATACAATTAGCGAACTTGAAGAGGCGGGGGCTGAGGGCGTAAAACTTTTGATTTATTGCCATCCTGATGCAAAAACCCGAAACAAGCAAATAGAAACGGCAGGAGCTGTTATGGAGATGGCAAAAGAAAAAGATCTCCCTTATTTTTTAGAGCTTGTAACCTACAACCATAAGGAGGATGAGTTCTTGATTTTAGCTTGTGTGGAGCAGTATATTAAAGCCGGGGTTCTTCCCGATGTATTCAAATTAGAATATCCTGGCTCACAGGAAGATTCTAATCAAGTGACTAAACTTTTAAATGGGATCCCCTGGATACTTCTTACTAAAGGGGACAGTTTTGATAATTTTGCCAATCACTTAGAAATTGCTACATCAGCAGGGTGTGTTGGATTTCTAGCCGGTAGATCGTTGTGGCAAGAAGGTGTACCTATGGCTGATGACAATGCTAGAAGATTATTTTTTAATACAACTGCAAGAGATAGATTTGAAAAAATTGTTGAGATAGTAAGTGGTAGTTGAAATTTAACCCCTTTAATAACTGATATTACCTAGAAGTTTAGAGGATAAATAGATTATTGTATAATTAGCAAGCTTGGGGGCGTAGCTCAGTGGTAGAGCATCGGACTCTTAATCCGTGTGTCGTGGGTTCGAATCCCACCGCCCTCACCAAATTTTATTTCTAGCCGCTTAATACTAAAAACTTATGCCAGAGTGGAGAAATTGGCAGACTCGCTGTCTTCAGAAGGCAGTGCTGTAAAAGGCGTATGGGTTCAAATCCCATCTCTGGCACCAACCATATTGTAAATATAGATTCTGAATTTAAGAAAACATGATAAAATATCACATGTTTGCATGGGCGAGTGGCGGAATTGGCATACGCGCAACGTTGAGGTCGTTGTGGGGTAAAACCTGTGCAGGTTCAAGTCCTGTCTCGCCCACCAAATAATTTTTTACATGTTAAAATAGTTTTTGTTTATGCGACGGTAGTTCAGTTGGTAGAACGCCTCCTTGCCAAGGAGGAGGTCGCCGGTTCGAGTCCGGTCCGTCGCTCCATTTAATTATGCAAAGCGGGAAGATAGCCAAGTTGGTCAAGGCACCGGTCTGAAAAACCGGCTATGTGGGTCCGATTCCCACTCTTCCCACCAGACACTTAGTTAATAAGACAAATTTAGTCATATATTTGCATATTGCAATGTGTATTAGGATAATGTTATAGATTTGCTATGACAAAATTACGTTAACCGACATAAAAAGTAGGTTTGAAAGCATTGATACCACTTTTAGAGAGTTCAAAATTTTTGTTACTTCAAAATTTTATTCTTTAGAAAAACAGTTAAATGAGCTTAATGAAAGAACCATGCTTATACCAAAGCTATACGAAAATGTTGATAAAATTCTAGTAGAAGTACAGGATAGGCGGCAAGAAAGTACCATCGTAAACTATAAATTAAATGATCATGAAAATAGAATCAAATCCCTTGAATAAATTAGTTTCTAAATTTTAAGTAACCTTATTAGTAATTAGTCCTTTGCATTTAAAATTTCCTCAATCTGAGTCATAACTTTCTCCGGATCCTCTATATTTCGAAGTTCTACCTGTGATCCACCCATAAAAAACAGGGTTAATTTCCCGTAATCATATAAATTACCAAAGCCTGATTTATCAAGTTTCATAGAAGTATACCCACGCATTCCATATGAATAGTGTTTTGAGGTAAAACCTTTTTCCCATACATCCACTCTATCTTTATTTATTACGTACCTTGTTGCTTTAAATAGAGATTTAGCGGAAAGGCAGAAATAAATGATACCAATAGCTAAACCTCCAAGAATGAGTCCTGAGATTAATACAGCCTCAAAAAGCCCAATGAAACTTGAAATATAGGGAAAAGAACTAAATACCAAGATGATAATAAGTGTGGATAAAGGTACAAGTACTGATACCCACTCTACAAGTAGAGCTTTACGAGAAGGATTTATTATAATTTCCCTAACGTTTTTTGATACCGTATGTAATTAATTAGTAACAGTATCGGTTTAATGTGTCAATTACCGAAGTTTAAACTATGAGCCTATTTTCTTATGGACCTCATCTAAAAATGCGCTTCTTTTTTTCCATAAGTCAGTAATCGCTTTTTCATCAAAGGTAAAGCCAAACTTGCCCATAACATTTATATATATTTCAGGGTCCAAGAATCTAAAGTTTGATTTACTTCCATCAAAAAAAGAATTATCGAATAGATTTTCATAGCTATACATCTCCTTATGTTTATTCTTCGGAAAACCTATCTCTAGTAAGTAATTGGTAAGCAGGTGTTCCTTAGCAATTTGTAGAGTTTCCCCACCCTCACCAAATTCTTTTTGTACAAAATTTCCTTCACTAGGCCTAAAAAGCTCTTCTAAAACACCCAAAGCTTCTTGCAGAGAAATTATATAATCTTCCTCCTTTAGAGTTTGCCCGTTTAATTCTCTGCCAACAAAAGATTGAGCATCATACATTGATGCAACTGCAGACCATTGCTGTGCGTGCCCAAAATCATTTTTTACACCAACTTTCTTTAATTTTCCAAGATACTTTCCCATCTGCGAAGGAAGCCAGTCACGTAGGTACCTTTTAAACTCCTCTTTTTTAGCTAATCTCTCAACCCCAGTTAAATTTTTATATCCTTGTATATCAAAATATTCTGGTTTTTCACTTCCAGGTATGACACCTTCACCAGTAACTTTTGCTAAAGTGTTTAGCCATTTTATTGGATTTTCAATTAGGGCCAAAAACTCGTCTTCAGTTTTACAAACAGCAATATCTCTAATACGTTCAGAGACCTGAACTTCCCGCTCTACCTCATAGAATTTTGTTTCAGCAGCAAATTTAGCAATATCTGCAATTAATTTCTTGTCGGGATTTCCAGACTCTTCTTGTAATCTAATATGTTCCAGTAAGTTTGCTACTGCCCAGACTTTTAATGGTGTTCGCTCCCCATTTAAAATAACCTCATTTATTTCATAAATGCACACAACATTTTCAGTTGGAATACTGTTTTTCCTCAAATAATCTGATGCTTTAATTAAATAGCTTACGTCTGTTTCGTCATAAAGTCCGCTCGCTCTAATTAAGTTATATGGTTTATCTTTTTCTAATTCGGCAAGTTCTTGGTTTCCTTTCTGCAAATCTCTTTTGAAATTTTGAATGCTAATTCTATTTGATAAGTCGTTTACAATTATTGCTACTTTTTCATGTCTTGCTCCTTTTAAATCTCTTGCTCCATATTTAATATTGTATTTATCGGCCCAGATTGTTTGAAATGGTAACACCTCGTCTATGGTTCTCCCATGTACTGAACTTTCAATATATTTAAATTTCTGTGCATCTGGTGGGACATTTTCTCTATTATATTTTGGTAAAATAGTTCCCCGAGGATATAAATCAGAAGAAAAAGGACGCAAAGTCTCTCCACGAGCAATTGGTGTGTAATCTCCTATAGAAACAGTTTGTAATTCCTGATTAAATCTTTTGGGTTCAGCAGTATCTTTTGATTTTTCTGGTTCTATTTCTTCTAAAGAAATATGTTCTGTATTTACCATACATTATGTAGTAGTTAAATTTTACACTAAATAAGTTAAATAAATATTGCTACTTTATTTTAAACACATATAATTTTATCGTGAGTTATACACCAACACTTTCAAGAAAAAAAATAGTTATGATTTCAGATTTTGTTGAGCCAAATGAATTTCCAAAAACAATTCAGGAATGGCAAATTTGGTTTATAGATAATGTTGAAAGGGACTTCAAAAAAATAAATAAAGAATTTAACACTGAATACGAATTTTATTTTATAGAAGTTAAATCAATGGATGAACTTGCAAAAGAATTAGCTAAATTTGATAAAAACGATACCGTAATTTTTAATTGGTGTGAAGAAATTCCAGGACAGATAAATACAAGTCACGATGTCGCCAAATTTTTGGAAAATAATAAATATATCTTTACTGGTGGTGACTCTAAATGTCTTGAAATAAATGTCAAAAAAGAACTCACAAAAAAGCTATTAAAAGATGCAAAAGTAAACTCACCTCAATATTTTATTCTCGAAAATGACAAAGACCTTAAAATACCCGGTAACACAATATTTCCTGTCATACTAAAATCAGCCGAAGACCATGGATCCCTTGGTATATCTGATGATTCAGTTGCAGAAAACAAGGAAGAGTTAGAAGAAAAAATATTAAATTATTTCAGATTTAACAAGAGAAAACTTTTAGTTGAGCAATACATTGCTGGAACAGAGTATGTAGTTGTAATTCTTGGAAACAATGCCGAAGAAATTCTACCTTTACAAAAAATTGTGTGTGCTTACAAAAATAAATATGAAATATACACAGATGCTGCAAAAACAAAACCAGGAACTGAAGAATATGATTTAATATACCCTGAAATTGTTATTGACATAGACAGTACTCTTCAAGCTAAGATAATAGATGAAGCAAAATTTGCATATAAAACCTTAGGTTGTTTAGGATATGCAAGAATTGAATTAAAGGTTCAAGATAATAAAGCATATGTTATTGATGCAAATCCAAATTCTGAACTTGATGGGGAATTTATGGAGGCTGTTTATAGTGCAGGTTTTAATGATGGAGAATTTTTATTAAAGACTTGCGAGTACGCAGTAGAACATTGGACTAAAAAAATGATTAGTAGTTATTTGAGTTTTGAGAATTAATAATACAAAAATATGGCATCAGGAAGTGCGATAGAGGAAAAATTACCGGAACTTACAATTGGCATCATTTACAGTGATGTCAAAAGAGAATACTTCTACACAGAGGAGCAATATATTACAGAAAAAGATGCTTATAGTGACGCGTGTGTAATTGCCGAGGAATTAAAAAAGATTGGTGTTACTCCTATACTTTACCCCGGAAACGAAACTTTAATAGTGGCCCTTCTTAGTGATCAACCAGACATGGTGTTTGATTTGGTTGATTCCATAAATGGTGAAGAATATTTGACTTCCACAATACCTGGGATTTTAGACATGATAGGCATGCCATATACCGGTGCTGGACTATTAGGACTTGCTCTTTGCTACAACAAATTTCTTACAAAAGAACTTATGAAAAATGCTGCTATACCTGTTCCTAATTTCCAACTTTTTCACTCTCCAAATGACCAAGTTGATATAAATTTAAGGTACCCACTTATTGTTAAACTAAATGAAATACATGGTGCAGTTGAAATAACAAAAGATGCTGTCGTTGAAAATGAAAAACAACTAAGAGATAGGCTAAGTTATCTTATGAAAACTTACGAACAGTCAGTAGTTGTTGAAGAATTTATTGCAGGTAGAGAAATAACATGTATGGTATTGCATGGCACAAACACAAAAGTCTATATGGCAGAAAAAGTTTTTAATAAGCCAGGTGAAAAATATGTTTTTGCCACATTTGATGATCAATGGATTAATACAACTGGGGATTCATATAAATATGAAAAATACGAAGAGCCAAACCTAAGGTATCTTGCAAAAAAAGCATTTGATATAACAAAGATGGCAGATTACGGTAAATTTGATGTAAGACTTGATAGCTCTGGAAGATATTATTTTATAGACTCAAACGCAAACCCAGCTTTTGGTCCAAAATCTTTAACCACAGCAATGGGTTATATTATCCAGGATTTATATAACGTACCTTTCTCGGAAATTTTAAAAAGAATGATAGAAAACACGCTACTTGATCCAAGTAATCAAAACTACTTACATGAACTTACAGGCGGGATTGGAACACTTGCAAATCTAAATAACGATGCGAACCAAAATGCTAATTCAGGTGGTACTGAGTCGGGCGATGAGAATTATGAATCAAATGCAAATTATTACGCTCCAATGATTGCCGCAATGAACGGATATAAAAATGGTAACGGGAGTAGCAATGAGCTTACAAGCATAAGCGAACAACTTGATAAAAATGAACAAGTTACCGAAAACGACGATGGAAATAATAAAACCGTAAGTGAAGTTGAAGATACTAATACAAAAACGGACAGAAGTAGAAGCACTCAATATCCCAATAAGTGATGTTAAAACTTAACGTATATAACACCTTTAAAAATAAAAGAGTACTTATTGTATACCCACACCCCGATGATGAAGTTTTTTCAGTAGGTGGGTTGATGCAGAAATTACTTCAGATGAAGGTAGATTTTAAATTGATTTGTTTGACCAAAGGGGAAGCAAGCACTTTGAAGTTTGGGTTATCTGAAAATGAAATGCTTGCTAATAAAAGATCCGCAGAATATAAGCAAGTGATGAACTATCTTGGGGTCAAAGATTATCATATAGAAGATTTTCCAGATAAAAAACTAAAAGAATGTCTAATAGATGTAAGAGCATATTTTCTTGATATATTTAAAAACTATAATCCTAATATTCTAATAACATACGAACCATGTGGTATATATGGTCATCCAGATCATATTTTCGTATCAAAGCTACTTACGGATTTAGGAAAAATATTAAATCTTAAAATTATTTATTCTACAGTAAGCCCAAAATTTATTATTCCCAAAAAATTGCTTGCAATGGCTGAACATCCAGCAAAAATTAAACCAATCTACCCAACCCATGTATTAACTTTATCTCTTAGTGAACTTTTACATAAAATTAAAGCTTGGAAATTACATAGCTCACAAACTGGCAATAATAGGTTTCGTTTGCATGAAGTTTTAATGGTTTTTATGTTTAGTAAAGAATATTTTTACATGGGAAAACAAGATGAAGGTTAAAATAAAAAGATTTGATAAAACAATCCCGCTTCCTGAATACAAAACAAAAGGTGCTACTTGTGTGGATCTTTATTCAAGACTTGATACAAAGATTGCAGCAGGGGAGGTAGGTTATATACCTTTAAATGTAGCTATGGAAATCCCAAGTGGTTATTTTGCATTACTTGCATCAAGAAGTTCAACTCAAAAACTTGGACTAACGCCTGCAAACGGAATTGGAATAATCGACAGTGATTATTGTGGAGACAACGATGAACTTAAATTCACAGTATTAAATAGAACAAAAAATGAAATTATAGTAGAAAAAGGTACAAGGATAGCGCAACTTATAATTCTACCTGTAGAAAGAATGACTCTAACAGAAGTGGATTATCTTGGAAATGACTCACGCGGAGGCTTTGGCACTACTGGACTTAAATGATAGAATTGCGAAGTGGATTTGGGCGGTTAGCTCAGCTGGTTAGAGCATTCGGTTTACATCCGAAAGGTCATAGGTTCGATCCCTATACCGCCCACCATTGAACAAAATCAGCATTTTTAGGTAGTTTTGCAATCATATCAAATGGTTTTTTGTATTGTATTGAAGCGATTTTTCCATTATTGATTGAAAAGTTCCAACACACTGCTTTTAAGATTTCTTCTTTCACCCCATTGTTTCCCTTGGAGTAGGTGTTTTGCAAGGTACAACAATAATCTTTGAATTTTTTAATAAGTTCCAAGGTTTCTTCAGGTTTTTGAGTTTCCAGTTTGATAAGTGTGTTTTGGAGGGTTTCTTTTTCTAAAACCAGTTGCTTGTATTTTCGAGAATAAACCTCCTGTTGTATTTCTCCCCTAATATAAATATCAACTAACCTGTTTATACTGGTTTCTACACTCACCAGTTGCTTTTTAACAATGGTTTTCTGATTTTCCACCTCTTTATACTGCTGTAGGTAATTTTTAGCATATAACTCGTAAGATTGATTTAGTATCTCGGTATCTATTGGGAGTTCTGAAAGTTTATTGCTATATAAATCATGCATATCCTGTTCCTCAATATATTTTTGGTGCTGTTTACAAATTCTTTTGGAATTAGTGCAGTAGTAATAAATATATTTTCCTTTTTTAGTTGTAGCAGTGTGCATGCAACCACAATGCCCACATTTAATAAAACCTCGGTAAAGAAAGTAGTGTTTCTGGGATTTTGGAATGTTGTTTTTAACAATCAGTTTTTGAACCTTGTCAAATAATTCCATTGAAACAAGTGGTTCGTAACTTCCTTGATATAGTTGTTTGTTGTACTCAAATGTACCAGTGTAATCAATTCGCTTTAGCATTTTGTTTATAGTGTTTAGATAAACCTTGTAACCCTTTTTGGTTCTAAAACCCATTTCATATAAGGTTTTGGTTATTTCTCTTAAGTGTTTACCGTCTGTATACATTTCAAAAGCAAGTTTTACAAAAGGTGCTCTATCTGGGTCGGGTTTCATTTTCTTATCAACTATGTAGTAACCAATTTTTGAAGAACCCGGAATTTCACCTCTTTTAAGTTTGGTATCAGTACCATCTTTAACTTTAGAACGAAGTTTTCGGGAATAATTAGAAGCATCAACAAACTCATGACCAATATTCATAAAATCCCTATCAGAAGCATAAATATCATGTTCAGTGATTATTTTTGTTATTAATCCAGTTTCATAAAGTTGTTGTAATAAACCTGCTTCTGTTAAGTTTCTTGCTAATCTATCAATATCCCAAGTAATAATAATATCTGCTTCTTTATTACGAATGCGATAAATTAAGTTATCAAATTTGGGTCGGTTTCCAGCATCTTTAGCAGATTTTGCTTCAAGAATGGTATCAACAACACTAAGATTAAATCGCTTTGCAGTTTCCAAGCAAATTCTCTCTTGGGTTTCAAGGGATTGTTCTTGTTTATCAGCACAATCTGTAGATTTTCTGCAATAAATAAAGCAATTATTCATATATCTTTTATGTTTGGGTAGGAGAAACTTTAAACTGTAAGTATTTTACAGTACCCCCATTATATTTATTTGTATACTGGTTAGTAAAGTGTATTTCTGAATTTTGAAATCTGGAAATTACATCAAATGCAGGTACTCCAGTTTTATTAACGGGTTTTTCAAGGTTTTTAGAGTGAAAATATACCCTAACACCTTTTAATTTTTCGTCGTTTAAATCCTTTGATAGATATTTATACAAGTAAGTTCCAATAACATAATCAGGTTTTCTAATATCAATAAAACCATATCCCCAAAGTTCTGCTATTTCTTCTTTTTTGATATAGGGTAAATCACACAAAACATGGTAATGAACAGCACCTCGTTTTTGGAACTCTAAAACACCTAGATACTTTAAATCAGGAAATAACTTTCGTAATTTACACATAAAAATACTAAATAAGGGGTCACAAATCCTTGGATTATTGATATCAAAAGCACAATCTCCAAAAGTAAGGGTTAGCAGTTTCACATTTTCTTTAGTGAAATTTTGAAGTGTTAGTTGTTTTATCATGTTTAATGCTTTGATTGAGTTTCTTCTGCGATATTCGTTACCCCTATCTGGTTTTTCCTCATTTTCCTTGTACCTACCTCCTCGTACATTTCGGGATTTTAGGTTTTTTGCTTTAATTATGGGTTTTTCATGAATATAAATATCAACATAATTCCCATATTCCGTTGTTGTTTGGTAATAAGCAATTTTAAACTTATCAATAACTGGAGGAATTACGACGGTACTATCTAGTAGAGTAAAGGGGGAAAGCATGCGACTTTCGTCGCTATGCTTGTTGGCGAGGATTTCTTTTATTAAAATATCAGTTTGGGATATTTTTGGTTTGTAATATAACTCGGTGTGAAGTTCAGGTTCTTCAAGTGGTGAACCAAAATATTTAACAATTTCTTCTTGTGTTTCAAGAGGTTTCATTTTTAACCTCCTGTTGTTTACAAAACAGATATATTGCTTTACCAAGGTGTGTTAGGGAGTAATAACTTTCCAAAACTTCACTATTGGTGAAAGCAACACCGAATTTTGCTTCTAAAAAGCACTTTAAATGTTGTAATTCTTCTTTTGTGGGTATTTTGATTTCCAGCATTTACTGGAAATCGTAGATTTTAGGAGGTTATTTTTGAGTAAGAGTTTTCGCTGATTTTTGCTTTCGCTTTGATTGTTCCCACAACTTTAAATGTTCTTTATATTGGTGATATATAGCACGAGCCCAATCTTCATCAGCAACAACAGCATATTCTTTGCCATATTTATCAAAAAGTATTGTAGATATTTCTTTAAATTGTTTCTTTTCCTTATCTCTGTAGTAAATTATTTCGGTTGCTATTTTACTCCACTGAAGAGTAGTTTCCGCAAAAGGATTATCGTAGATTTTGCTATCCAGTTGTTTTTCAATGGTTTCTTCCCAATGTTTTCCAACCCAATCAAGCACCATTTGTTTGTTAGCAAAAACAGGTATTAAAATAGCACCTATTTCATGAGGATATTTCCAACAAGCATTTGATATTTGTTCTTTACCTGCAACAAAATTAATTTCAAAACTAGGTAATTTATTGTAATGGTTACAATCTAAGAAAGCATTAAAATACAGGAGTAGTAACAATTGGTCGTTAAAAGCATTACCTAATCCTGTTCGTTCTGAAAGAGTAGCGGAAATAACGGATAAACCCATTCCTAAATAGTTATCTAAACCTAATTCTTTGAAGTTTTTACCAACAAATTTTGTTATATCCAAACCATTTTTAGGTAAACCATAGGATTTTCTAAAATCTTCAATAAAAACATATGTTCTATCATCGTTAAGAACCTTACCTAGTGCAATCCAAGTTTGTTCTGATATTTCTTTTTCAGGTGTTAGTTCAATAGGATTTAAGTTTTTAAGAATTTTTATTTCATCTATCCCCATAGTGGTTGGAGTGTACCCCATGCTTCGGTGGAAATCCAATCACTTCCCACCACAGTGGGAGGATTTTAGCACACACTACGTGTGTGCTTTTTCTAATCCATACCAGCAAACCATGAACAAGTGAGCAAGGGTCGAGGAATTGCGAACGCAGTTCATGGACGAATGGGAATAGCACGAAGTGCTATTCTGTCATCATGAGGATTCGTCAACTAAGTCATAGCACATACCAAACTCAGTATCACATTGTTTGGAGAACAAAGTATGGTAGGAAGATACTAAAGCCCTATGTTCGCTTGGAACTAGTCAAAAGCTTTTACAAAACACTGCGCACACACCCCACCTGGTTCATATTTCAACTCAATACAGACAATGACCATATACACATGAGAATAGAGTTTCCTCCGACTGATTGTATCTCCGACGTAGTTCGTGAGTTGAAATCAAGATCAAGTTCCACCCTTAGAACTAAGTTTAAATTTATAGATAAGATGTACGGTGATAGTGGTGTGTGGAGTGTGGGGTACTTTGTCTCTACAATAGGGCTCAATGAGGATCAGATACGCAAATACATACGTAAGCAAAATGATTCTGATTTAGGTTACGATGTTACTGACGACTTCTCATGAGAAGCGGAGCAAAGGAAACCCCGGACAAACATAGTGCTATCCGGGGAGGACGTCATTCCATTTAAGTGGTGGGAGGTGACCACTACCGATACGTAATATCCGAAAAAACCTTGTTGGTGCTATAATCTCACCATGGATTTAATAAAAGGTGCAGTTGTAATAATCTATAAAATTAACCCTGATAAAAGGGTGGAATATTTGCTGTTACAACATAAAAATTCATTTTGGACTTTTGTTGGGGGAAGAATAGAAGATAACGATAGTACTATTGAAGCAGGTTTGCAACGAGAAATTTTTGAGGAATTAGGATTAAGTAATACTGACTACAAACTATCGGATACGGGTATTACTAATGAATTTATCTATGGTAATGAAAAACCTGATAGAGCAGGAAAGAAAGGGATAACCTATTACTACGCTGGAAATTTTAATTTAGCTGCTTCCCCAAAAATACAAGCAAAAATTGTTGATTTGAAGTGGTTATCAAAAGAGGAAGTGCTTAAACATTTAGCATTTGAGGATATTAAAAGTAAATTTCTTGAAGTATGTTCTCGTTTGAGTTTGTAAATTTTTTGCGAGAGTTCCACTTTATTGTATGAAAATAAATTACCTAGTTTCAACATTACAATCCCTCTTTGAAGAAGATACTAAGATTAGAACTAATTACATTAACTCTAAGGACGAGAAATTTCTTGAACAAATGAAGGAAATTGACGAGAAAAGCACCAAGTTTATTACAGAGGTACTTAAGGATTTTGGTTTACCTACAATAAGTAAGGTTGGAAAGAAAAGTTCATTCCAATCTTGGAAATTAGTCCAACATTCTCCGGATATAAATTTACAAGAAAAATATTTAGAATTAATGGAAAAGAATATGGAGGACGTAAATAAACGTGACTATGCATACTTAAAAGATAGAGTATTGTTAGCACAAGGAAAACAACAGATTTATGGTACTCAATTCACTAAAACAAGTGAGGGAAAATATGAACCTATTAACTTATGGGATATTAGCAATGTTGATACTAGAAGAAAAGAGGTTGAATTAGATACCTTAAGTGAAAATATTGATAGAATGATTAAACTTTATGGGTAGCGAGTACTAGGGAATTAGTTCCAACATAGTCCCAAATGCTCCACCAAATACTCACTCCAACTTTTATTAATTAAATATCCTGTTTAGAAATTTTCCCGAAATTAAACAATTTTATTAATGACCTATAATAATTGTAATTTGGCATACTATAAGATATAATTCGCCGGAAATCAAAATATGATGTAACAAGGGAGAGGAACAATGAATAAAAATGTATTGAAAGGGATTGGTACTGTGTTGGTACTTATTTTAGTAGCGGCGGGATGTATTGCCACGATGTTGTCGATGCCGGACCAGCAAACACTTGAGGACAGATACAGGTATTATGCTGAGGCATTCAATAGCCCAACTCCGAATACAATACCCTATGCAGTCGGAATAATTGGTGCAGTTGAAGGTACAGTTGAACTTCCATTTGTTGAGGTCTCTGATACAGATGGGGTTCACAGGCAATATTCAGCTACAAAAAATGCTCTGGGGTGGTATATCGGTGGAAACTACCAGGATGCCAACGAATGGTGCGGTAAAAGTGCACCTAAAGCATGGGTAAGTTTGTACCATGTAGGAGACGGGTACAAGTCTCAAGATACTATTGAGGTTACCCGGTGGCCTGTGCTGAAAACGTTTCCTGATGGTCAACAATACTTTGAGACCACTTTAATGTGGGAGCGTTGGCCGATTGTGATTAAGGTCGCAATTTCGATTGATGCAAAGTGTGAAGTTGAAAGCACTAGCCTCAAAATAACTCCAATCCAACCCTAATTCCTACACATAATCTTTGAACTGGATAACTTAAGACCACAGTTATCCAGCTCGATCTGAGTTTAATACGTGTAGCTTAGGTTTATACTTTTACATATGGTTTGCTATAATTCAGTTTGTCGATAGTTAATTTCATTTTTTGACTATTTTGATGGGGAATCGTCTAACGGTAGGACTCTGGGTTTTGGTCCCAGGTATTGGGGTTCGAATCCCTGTTCCCCAGCCAAATTGAAAAATCACCACTTTTAGAAGCTTCATTCATGTATTTATAAGGTAGTTTATATTGTACTGACGCTATTTCTCCATTAAGCATAGAAAAGTTCCAGAGTGCGGAATTTAACAAATCTTTCTTAACCTCTTTATCTCCATGTTCATACACTTCACCAAGAGAAAAACATTGCTGTTTAAACTTATCCAAAAGTTCCAGAGTGGTTTTTGGTGATTTATTAAGTTTTGATATTCTATCTTCAATTTGCTTAATTTCCTGTTTTATCTTTGTTTGTTTCTTGCTGTATGTACTGCTATCTACTTTTTCTTCTAGGTAAGTATCTAATAGCTTATCTAACTTATCGTTTAAAGCTTCTACATGGGTTTCTAGTGACTTTTTAACCTGTACTTTATCTTCGTATGCTTGTATGGTTTGTTTCTTGTAAACCTCAAGGGATTTGGTCGCCATATCTTTATCAATTATGAAGTTTTGGAAAATACTGGTTACTTTAGGGGTTAAATCACCTTCACCAAGATAATCTTTGTGCTGTTCACACATGTTTTTACCATTGGTACAGAAGTAATATACATATTTACCCTTTTTAAGAGTTGGAGTTAAAGCACAACCACAATAATTGCATTTTAAAAAACCTCTATACAAAAAATCCAAATCAGTTTTAGGTCGAGGTTTGCTTTTACCTACCCTTATTTCATTAGCAAGTTTAAACTGCTGTTCTGATATTATTGGTTTATGAATACCTTGATAAACAGTTCCTTTATACAAAAACTTACCTGTATAAAAGGTATCTTGAAGTATTCGTGCTATTGCAGAGGTATATACTTTTTTACCGCTTAGAGTTCTAAAACCTTTATCAAAAAGCGTATCAGCAATAATCTCAATAGAAACTCTGCTACCAGTATATAAATCAAATATTTCTTTGATAAAAGGTGTTCTTTCTGGGTCAGGAGTATGTTTTTTATTAACAGTTATATAACCAAGTTTAGGAGGACCAGGAAATTCACCTTTTCTTAATTTTGTATCAATACCTTCTTTAACTCGAATTGATAACCTTGCAGAATAATGAATAGCGTTAATAAACTCGTAATCCATACTAAACAAATCATAAATCGTATTATTAGCTTTATATGGGGTTCTAATCTCTTTTAATTTACCCTCTTGGAATAACTTAATTAATTCACCTGTATCAATTCTATTTCTGCTTAACCTATCCAAATGCTGTACTAATATTGCATTTGCTTCTCCAGATTTAAGTTTAGAAAGCATATCATCAAAAAACATTCGGTTATTATCATCTTTAGCACTTTTAGATTCTTCATAAATACAAACAAAATCAAGTTTATTATCATGTGCATACTTTAAGAGTGTAGTTTTTTGAGTATCAAGAGATTGTGCTTGTCGGTTTTCTTCTTCCGAGGATTTTCTACAATAAATAATATATTTTAAATCAGTATTCATAAGTTTTGTGGTGCAGGAGAATTACTATCAAATACAACTTTGAAATAATCGTTATCCGCATTATATAACTCTTTTACAATCCAACCCAAATTTTGCTTCATTAATTCTTTTTCTTTTAACTCGTTTGGTAGTAATTTAAACAACTCTTTCATTTTCTTTTCAGGTTTAGTGCATGAGTTACTAACACTATATCTACGCTCAAAATACTTGAAACCATAACCCAATTTCAAGTTTGTAGGTGTATCTTTTATACCCTTAACCAAATAGTCAGTTATGTAGTTACTTATACCTTTTTTAGATTTGACCTTTTCCAAACGCATTTGAGTACCACCACCAACATCTTGCCATATTTTGCGTAATATAACTGCTGGTAAATATTGGTTGGTTAGAATATGCATATGTGCGTTATGCGTTTTCTTTTGAAACTCAATAACCCAAACATATTTAAGCTTATCTTTTGCTTTGGTTAAATCAAAGTAAAAATACCTACCACTATTTTCATGAAAATATTTATACTTTTTTCTTCGTAGTACAGTTAAAAAATGGTTGAAAAGTTTTGTAATATACTTGTGCGTATCATTCTTATACACACTTGGAATTTTAGAGGGATTTAGAGTAAAGGTAATAAAATACTCTAAATCATTTAGTAAAATAATCTCTCTTAACCTGTATTTTAATCTTATTGCTTTTCTTATACTACAAACTGGACAACACCAAGAATTACAAGGTATTTTTGAGAATATTACTTGTAAAAGTTTATTTCCAGAAACACTGAGTTTCGCAGATTTATATAAACCACAAAAGTGAGGAGGTGCGTTTCTTAACTCAAATAATTTACCCCTCATTTCTAATTTTGTTTCCTTAATATATTGTTTTAGGTTGCTATCAAGCTTCTGTTGAAATGTTCTATAATTAGTTAAATATAATAAAGCAGGATTTCCGACTATTTCAGTATCTCTAGCAAAACCCTTATACTCAATTGTACTTTTTACTTCTGGATTAAATACTTCCTTGGGAGTATCCGACGGTTGCTTCCGCAACTCGTCGGTGGGGTCAATTGGAGTAGATAAGTCAAAAAAAGAGGGGATTTCAACCATTTAAAATCCTCTCTGATAAGTTGTTATATCTGTATAGCGCTTTTCCTAAGTAATAAAGTGAGATAAACGCTTCTTTTGCTTCTTCATCAGTTAATAAAACCCCATATCTTTCTTTAAAAAAGGTTTTTATTTGCTCAATATCTTCAGTTGTGGGTTTGATTAAATCCCTCATTACGAGGGAGAATAAAGCTAAAACAGTAAAGCTTAGGTATCAGTAAAATATTTTTTAGTGGCCCTATTCGTATATAATTTCAGTTTTCTGAAACCAAGGTTCTCTTTTGTTTAGTAGATTTCTAAAGCGTTTAAGTTTGTTTTTAACAAGTTCAAGCGATAGATTATCGTATATTTGCTGATTATCTTGGTATTTAGTACTTAAAGCTTTAAGTATTTGTGTAGGTTTCATACCTTGTTTATTTAGGTCGTATATCTCGCTGGCGAGTTCTATGTCCTTAAAATCAGTAATCACAAAGGGATTTACAGGTAATTCCGCCATGTTTGGTTCGACCCATTCCCAATTTTCATTTACCCAATTAAGCATTTCCCTTTTGGATACTTTGTTTTTGAATATAATCCCACTTATCTCTCTTTTTTCTTTTATCGCTTCCTCTGAATCAATCTTTAAATGCCATACTGTGCTTCTATAGTTTATAGAAAAGTAGTTACCAATATCTCTAAATGCTCTATATTTGGTTAATAAGTAAAAATCAGGTACAAAGTCACTAGATAACCCCAAAACATCTACTACAGTGCTAATTTCAGGGTATTTAGAGCAGTTTTCTAGGTCATTTATAACTTTGCTAAGGTTAGGTTTAATATCTTCCTGCTCTATAGCATATTTATCAATAAATGAAGTTACAAAATCATTAAAATACCTACTATTTAACAATATTGAAAGTAGGCTAATGGTGCTTTTATTAGGTTGTTCTATAAGCTCAGGTGGTTCACCCCTGCTTATGATTGTTATATCAGCGATTTGCATAATCCGAAACTCCCCAACACTGGTTGGATTTTATCACAGCTTACGCTGTGGTTGTTTGCTTTTATGTGTTGGGGAAGTTTCTATGATATTATTAGCGTATGGTGGTTACTATCGAAGAACAATTAAAACAGTTAGGTGCAAAACCTTCAATAAGTGAGGAACATGGAATTTCTTTGTTAGAGATACAGATTTAAATATATTAAGTCCTGGTATAGTTCAGGTGGTTTTGCAGAGATTAGAATGGCGAAAGCTAATTTAAATTCTAAAATAATCGCTACAACAATAGATACAGAAGGTCTTGATTTCTCAATCGCAAACATCAAAGAATTAGGTTTAGATAAACAAATAGAGACTAAAATAGAAGATTTAACAAAAGAGTATCCCTATCCAGCTAATTACTTTGATTATATTTATGCTAGATTAGTTCTTCATTATCTAAGTTTTCAAGAATTGGATAATGTTTTAAATAATTTTAAAAAATCTTTAAAATCAACAGGTCATTTATTTATTGTTGTTAGGTCAGAGAAAAATGTTGATAGAAATAAACCTGATATTGAATATGACCCTATTACTAGATTAACAAAAGTTTTCTACAGAGACGAAAACAAGAATATAATTGGTACTGGAGTGAGATATTTCCACACACCTGAAACTATAAAGGAACATTTAGAAAAAGCTGGTTTTAAGATAGATTATATTAAGGAGTTCGAGGAACAATTGTATAAAGATTTTATGAGAACAAAAATAGCTCCACGTTTAGACCATGTAATTGAGGTTCATGCATTTTAAAACTATGAAAGAAGAAACGTATCACTTAGGTATAAAAGCTTTAATAAGAAATTCTAAAGGTGAAATACTTTTACTTAAGGTTAACTTAGAAAAGTTATCGAATCACTCACTTGGAGCTTATTGGGATATACCAGGCGGAAGAGTGCAAAAAGGTTGTACCATAGAAGAAACATTAAAGAGAGAGGTTGAAGAGGAAACAGGTATTACAGAGATTAAATCATTTACCAAACTTGATATGGTTGTATCCAATATCCGAATACCCCAAGGAACTGATACTATTGGGTTAATTCTGGGTATATATCTGTGCGAACTTAAGAAAAACCCCAATATAATGCTAAGTGAGGAACATGTAGAGTTTTCATGGTTTACTCCTAATGAAGCTTCGGAATTACTTAAAGTTAAGTATCCAGCTGAGTTTACCAAGAAGATTGCAAACTTATAAATATATAAACAAGTTCCCAACTTTCAGCCAGTAAACATTATGAAGCGTAAACTTATTTAAATTAGTTAATACTACTATGTACGATAAAAATAATGTTTTTTTAGTAACAGAAGAAGCCCTTATAAATGCTCTTGAAAAATACGGAAAGGGTATAAATTCCAAGGATTATGAATTCGCCGTAAGCATACACATGAAAAGGAATTTAGAAAAGAGCTATAATTCTCCCTTTTGTATAGCTTTTGAGATAAAGAATGATATAAGAAACCTTAGTAGAAACTTTAAACCAACTCCTGAAGAAACCAACGATATTATTAGAAAAATGCTAAATGAGAATACACCTGTAGATTTTGGATTAGTAAAAGGTACCATTGATAAACATGACCCAACTGCTTTTGCGTTTCAGGTTAAAAAATTTCCTATACATAACCTTGGTACATTTAATGAAGACCTAGTTACTTATATCAACAAGGTTTCGGGAGGATATAGGTCAGGAGAAGTCAGTTTGATTGTAGTACCTACGAATAGTTATGATAAAAATAAACCTAATAGTACAGATATAGGTAATATATTCGTGAATTACGACTACATTAAAAAAAGCATTATTATTCCAAAAAACTCATTCTGTGCAATCTTTCTTATGCTTAGCACAGAAGAAATAACGTACAAAAAATTGTACTAAATAGTGCTAGAATTGGTTCAAGGTAGTAAAATCAGTGATATGATACTCGCAAATATAGCTACAATACTTACTTTTGGTTTAGCACTCCTAATTACTGTACTTTTTCCCAATATAAAAGAAATACCCCTTTGGGTTATGATTTGCTTAAGCTATTTTGATATTTCAATTTTTAATACAACTTTTGAATATCAAAGAATTACTTTAACCGTTGCTAGAATAGCAAAATTATCGGAATTTGCTCAACCAGTGCATTTATTGCAATTACTAATGACCTCCCCGAATATTGGTGTGTTAGTTTATATCAATGCTGTATCTACTGGGGTATTGATTGCATACCTTTTTCTTAAATCTATTCCTTTATTAATACTATTTTTATTAGTCAGATATTTACTGAACATACTAGTACCTACCTATGTCCCGTTTAATTACTTGTTCAAATTAGTAGGAACTGAATTAGCTAAAAGCATTAGGTCATCAGAAGATTTCATGACCAAGATTCGTTTAACAAGATATTTTGAAGAGTTGCCGAAAGATAAAACCTATGAAAAGTTTGCATTTCAGAAATATGGAAAGGATTTGCAGAAAATCAGATAGTTTTAGCTAGTAGTAAAGTTCCAACAAGTTCCCAAGTGCCCAGCCAAAGTATACTTAAAAAACATAGACCCAGATGCCCTATAAATCACTAAATCCTATTAAAATTGAAAATTTGGAACAGTACGATTATTACGATAGTGACTATATTGAAAAAAGAAGAAGACTTATTGCTCCTCTAATCGGTAATTTCTTTATATCCTTTAGTCAGTTTGAACACGATCTGAATACTTCCTTAGCCGAATTAATTGGGGATGGATCTCATGACATTGGCTATGTGCTTATTCGTAATATGGAAATGGTGGAAAAGATTACTATATTTTCAGATCTTTTATATCAATATATGTCAGCGATGGAGTCTAAAAATAAAGATTTATTGAAAAAAATAAAACAAGCAATGATCGAACTAGTTGAATTTAGAAACAAGGTTGCACATGCAAACTGGAATACTCTCGAGAAAGGCGATTATGTGAGAGTAAAGATTAAACCTTCAAAAGAATCTGGTTTCATAACATTTACTAAGGAAATATTAAGTCCAAAGATCATTAAAACATTTATAAAAAAGATAGACTCTACCTGTAATGATTTATATGAGCTTTTAGAAAAGGAGCAACTGAACTAACTTTCATAAGATAAGGGTTTTTCTATTACACATTTGTTATGTAAAAATAGCTCGGTGTTTAATTCTTTTATGAAATCTTTTCTTTCCCTTAGTGTTCCTTCATAAATTACGTGTTTTGCATAAATCTTTAAATCAACTTTAAATGTCCTAAAAGAACTCTGCTATAATTTTTGTATGCTTCCCAGTATTAATTCCTCCAACCAGCCACTAATCGAAATCGAAAAAACAAAACTAAGAAATGTTATATCAAGCATAAAAGAGGGAGTTATTGTTGTAGATACAAAGCAAAATGTGTCCATTATTAATGACGCTGCAGGAAGACTAACTGGATTTGGTACAACCAATGTGATTGGCACCCCAATATCAGAAACATTAAAAATTATAGAAAACGAGCAGTCTGTTCCAACTGACACATTTTGCCCCACCATAACAGTAGATATTGATGGTGTAGTCTATCAAAAAACCAACATCGGGCTTCAAGACAAGGGGGGCCAAATAAAGCCCATAAATATAACCTCACGTCGTATTAAGGGCGGCGAATCAATAGATGTTGGGTGCATTATAATTCTTGAAGATCTATTTCAAAAGGCTGATCTTGATCGAACAAAACTTGATTTTACTGCAATGGCCGGACATACCCTACGAACCCCACTATCAGAAATAAAAGGGTACCTATCTTTTCTGGAAAAAGAAACAACAAAGCAAAAACTTGATACCAACGAACAATCTTTTCTTGATGGAGCAGTAAAAAGTGTGAACGATTTGGTGTCCATTGTAGAAAACTTGTTGGAGCTTGGCCAGATACAAAGTGGGGGATATGAAATGAAGTTAGTACCAATGGACCTTGATAAAGCTGTAGAACTGGTATTAGTAAAGCTCCGCCCCCAAGCTTATGCAAAAAAACTTAAAGTTATATATGCACCTTCGCCAATAAAACTTCCAAATGTGATGGGGGACGCAACAAGAATAAAGATAGTTCTTGAGAACCTGATTGATAATGCTATAAAATTTACCGAGACTGGTTATATCAAAATCCTATTGATACGTGAAAAGGATACAGTCACTGTTTCGATTGAAGATTCGGGAAAAGGAATTCCAAGAGAAAATATTAAGTTTTTATTTGAAAGATTCTATAGAGTTAAAAAAGCACTAGATATGGAAAACGGTGTAGGTTTGGGACTTTATCTAAGCAAGAAAATTATAGATCAACATAACGGAAAAATATGGCTGGAAAGTAGCTTGGAACATGGGACAAAAGTATTTTTTTCACTGCCGCTTGCTACAAATGACTATAATATGGATGGCACACATCTGTAATTGCAAAAAATTATATTATAAAAAATGAAAAAGATTTATATATTTACCATAATTGCACTATTTGTTTACTTCCTAAAACTTACCATCGCAATTCTTGGATATAACAATGACATGGAAATTTGGAAATATGTTTCTGAAGGTATGCTTGAGGGATTTACCAAAGGAAGAAGTGTTTATACTTATACTCAATTCTATAACCATGGCCCAATAAGATCCTATGTTCTTTATTTTGTTGCTATGTTTTTAAACAAATTCTCGCTTCATGACATGTTTAGTTTTCATGTAGTAATAGTTTCTTTTTTGGCACTTGCTGACACAATAACTAGTCTACTTCTATGGAAAATATACGACTGGAAAATTGCTTTAATATTTCTACTTAACCCGGTATCCCTTTTGATTACAGGCTATCATTCACAGATTTCAGGTACAGTTGTTATGTTTGGACTTATAAGTTGGTTTCTTTACTTACAGGCTATCAAATACTACAAAGGGCAAAATTCCTCATACAAAAAACTTTTTTATTTATCTGCTCTTATTTTAGGATTTAGCACCGGCATCAAGCATATTTTCTTCTTTTTCCCCGTATATCTATTCTTGCTTCATAGAAAACAAAAACTATTTAGCCTAAAGGAAATGACACTATACATTGCAATTGTTTACTTTATCTTTTTTGGTCTGTTTGGAATAGAAATCTTAAGAGATTCCTATCATCCTGCCGCAATAACCTTTAGAAATATTAAGATGTTTGTTTTTGACTACCGCGCCGGTGGTTTGTACGGGAACTCTGGTTTTGCACAACTTCTTCAACTCTTTCTACCGCACCAATACATACTCAAATTGTTTTCCTTTTTACCTATTCTTAAAGATTACACACTTTTCTTCGTGGGTGGGATTATTACGTACGGAGTGCTTACGATAAGTAAAATTAAAGATGTTAAATATTTATTCCCCCTTTACCTACTTGCAATGTTCGTTTTTTCACCGTCTATAGCAAATCAATATTTAGCTGTTCCTCTTGTAGCTATGGCAGTATTTTATAAAAATTTAATTCCATTAATCTACTTTTTAGTAAGCTACCTGCATTTAGCGGCGGTTTCCGGTGCAAATATTGCCTCATTAGTAAGATATCAGATGAGCCTTTCAATATTTAATCTCAAAATACCTTATTATCCATGGAATCAGGGGGTCGTCATAAGCGACACTCACAGTCAAATGTGGGCGTTTCTTCTTGCCATTATTTTACTTCTTCAAATATATGGATTTTCGTTCAAGGATGAATTCAAAAAAATTATTCGAGACTATCTACCATGAATAAACTACTTGTGTATACATATCTAATAATATTTACAGTTATTGCACTATCACTTGTAGTATTTACTTCAACTTATTTTTGGCAAACGGATCGTATTTCAATAATTAACAGCACATATCTAGATGGGTGTGAAAAAGAAAACTATAGTGATATCACAAATGAAATGAAAAAAAACTGCGATGGTTTAGACACATGCACACTTGTCACTAACACAATAAAATCAACTCCAGAATGCACACCCAAAATTAAAGTAGAGTGGAAATGCCAAGGCAATGACAGAATACAAGTTTCGTACCACAAAACCGTCCAAGTAGAAAGCGCTGTTGAAGTAAAAGATATGCTAATACATTGTCCGGGTAGGTTTTTTATCCCAAACAATAGCATGCAATGAAGTTTAAATTTCAAGACCCTCACAAAATAAATCTTTAAAATGAATTATTATGGGTTTATACTCTAAAAATGGTATTTAGCTCGGCGTTTTTTTTATTTCTATTTTTGCCTATAGTTTTAACTATTTACCTTCTAACTCCTTATCGGTGGAAAAACTTATTTTTACTTATCGCAAGCTTAGTTTTTTACTACTGGGGTGAGAAAAATTATAGTCTGATAATGCTTGGTTCGATCATAATTAACTATCTTATAGCAAGATTTATTGACTCATCCAAAGTTAACGGGAATTATCGATTAGCAAAGATTTTTCTTGTTATAGCGGTGATATTAAACCTAGGACTTCTTGTATTTTTTAAATATTTAGGTTTTATAGTAAATTCAGTAGGAAATTTTGTAACACTGTCGGAAAATTTACTCACCTTTAGTTCATCTATTCACCTTGTTGCTGGGATATCTTTTTACACGTTTCACTCACTATCCTATATATTAGATGTTTATTGGGGGCAAAAACCCTTAAAAAAGCTTACGGATATGGCTTTATATATAGCAATGTTCCCTCAGCTTATTGCAGGCCCTATTATCAGATACCACACTATCATGGACCAGCTTATAAATAGGCGAATCGAATTCAAAAGGTTTGTTTCTGGGGTTGAAATATTTATTTTAGGACTTGCCAAGAAGGTAATAATTGCAAACACTGTTGCCACAATAGTTGATCAAATATTTACATTAAACCCCATAAATATATCAGCATCTACAGCATGGCTTGGCATCATTGGTTATACGATTCAAATCTATTTTGATTTTTCTGGTTATTCTGACATGGCAATTGGGTTAGGTAGGATGTTAGGTTTTGAATTTCCCGAAAACTTTAATTTCCCATACATTTCAAAATCAATCACAGAGTTTTGGCGAAGATGGCACATGTCGCTTTCGGCATGGTTTAAAGATTATCTTTACATCCCACTTGGTGGTAGCAAAGGAGGAAAGTTAAGAACATACATAAATCTTTTTATAATTTTCACACTGTGTGGTTTTTGGCACGGTGCAAGTTGGAGTTTTCTTGTCTGGGGGCTTTGGCATGGAGGTTTTTTGGTAATTGAAAAAGCAGGACTATTAGATTTTCTAAACAGATTTCCAGATATCCTGAGAAGATTATATGCAATAGTTGTTGTAATTGTTGGTTGGGTATTTTTTAGAGCGGATAATCTCAAATATGCCCTAAAATATCTCTGGACGATGTTGGGGCTTAATGACGGTAGTTACATTCAGAACCTCTTTATCGGCTCGGATTTTTACCTTGCACTAATATTAGGAGTTTTGTTTTCTGCTCCAATTCTATCTTTTTTAAAAACTAAATTAGAGGCAGCTTTTGGTACTCAATTTAAAATATCAGGTTTTAGTTTTTTTGGTACAGTTGTATACAATTCTTCACTAGTACTACTTTTCTTCCTATCTATAATTTTAATAGCAAGCAACACATATAATCCATTTATTTATTATAGATTTTAAGATGCCAACTAATTATTTGAAGCAAATACCAAATATTCTTTTAGTTTTAGTATTTTGTATTGTTTTATGGCTTCCGGCAGTACAAATGAAATATCATGTAATAAAGCCAAGTGTAACAATTGCAAATGAACCAGAATTTAAATTACCCATATTTGATACAAGAGATATAGTAGAATTTATTGATTCCTTTGAAAAAGCTTTTAACAAGAGTTTTGGTTTTAGAGAAACACTGATACGACTTAATAATAAATATACACTCAAATACTTTGGTTACTCCAACACCGCAAATGCTGTGCAAGGAAGGGATGATTGGTTATTTTTTGGACCTGGGCTTTTTGACAGCTGGAAACGTGGGGCATATACAAACTATTGGCTTGACTCAATCAAAGCAACGACATCAAACACCTCAAAACTACTTGCAGAAAAAAATATACTTTACATAACTGTGGTAACTCCGGATAAACATTCAATTTATCCGGAATATCTACCTGTTATAGACAAAAAAGACCTAAGAAGCCCAAGGCTTGATCAAAGGTTACAGGTATTAAGTGAGCTAGGTGAGCCAAGTGAATTAAACCTTCTAAACCCCCTGAAACAGGCAAAAAACTACCATCAGTTATACTTTAAAACTGACACTCATTGGAATCAGTACGGAAGCTTTATAGGCTACCAAGAAATAATGAAAAAAATTAAAATTAAATACCCAAACATTCAGATTTTGGAAGAACAGGACTTTGATATCGTAAACAGTGAGAACTCGTTTAGAGGGGATATTGCAAAAAATCTACTGTTAGATACAAAAGAGGATGATTATATATTTAACTTAAAAGAAACGGTATATAAAAATAAGTTGCAAGAAAAAAATAAAATAAATAAAGCAGTTATATATGTAGATTCATTCTTTGATCCAAAATATCCTTGGGGAGCAGTAAACTTTATTAAGCTTCACTTCAAAGAGGTTTTAATAAAGTCAAACTCAGGTGGAACTGACCAAAACCTTATCGATCAAGAAAAACCGGATGTCGTCATATACCAGATCACGGAAAGAAGTATTTAGACTAGTTGTATAATTTAGCAATGGCAGAACCAAAATTTATAACAATAACAACTTGGAACATAGGTGGTGGAAGAAAAATTAATTCTTTAGAAAACTGGGATTATTCAGATGAAGATTTAAACTACATTGCGGAGAATCTTATCAAAACAAATCCAGACATAGTTTTGCTGCAAGAAACACTTGAATCTAGAGAGAGAGTACAGGCAGAACAAATAGCAAAACTTCTCGGATTTTCGTATTTTGAAAACAGTGTAATGAGTCCTGATCATGTTTCTACTGGAGAAAATCTTTGCTGCTCAATTATTTCAAAAACACCAATTACAAACTTTCGAACAATTACTCAACCCTATCCTGATTTTGAACTTATCTTCAAAGACGGACGCGTCGCTCAAAGATTTGATAAGTTTTATCTTTTGGGTGAAATAGATGGTGTAAATGTGGTAACTACGCAGCTTCAACCACTGCACTATTGGGGATATAAATATACTGAAGGTGAGGGAGGTAAGTACGCCAAAATAATTGCCGACTCAATTGTAGATGAACTAAAAGCTCCACTTGTGTTAGGAGGGGACTTACAGTTTGGTGAAATAGATATCCAAATGCCAAAATTATTTGCTGATAAAAGCTTACAACTTAAAGAATGTTTGCCAGACGAAATAACAAGAGTACGAGCTTCAGGATGGAACACAAAGTCTGATCACATATTAGCTTCAAAAGAATTTGAAGTTGTAAGTAGTGAAGTTGTAAAGACTATGACCGATCACTATATGGGTACTGCAAAACTCCAATATAACTAGTAACTTTGGACTGCAATTAGTATGGATGAGATTTTATAACCTAAATTCTTGTCTTGGTTCTTTTGGAAAATTCACTTCATCAAAAAGCACTATTAGTTCTGGTTTAATCTTGTAGCATACATGGGCATCTTTGTGTGCAATTATTTTATTTACTCTAAGCATTGGCATTGCAAATCTTTTCGCATATAAAAGCATAGCTGACAATGCCTCTTTACCTTTAAGCTCTAGTGCAGTTCCTTGAAATTGAATTCCTCGAACGTCATCTCCTGGTGTGTGGTAAAACTATAGTTCCTGCAACTTTTGAGTTCTCTTTAATTTCTAAGGAATGTCTCCTTTTTGGTGTGGAAATCCAATAAAGATTAAAATCGTTATCAAATACAAAATAAACTGAACAGGCCCAAGGTTGATTATTTATAGAGGTCGCAACTTGCATTAAACGGGCTTCTTCTAGGTATTTTGTAATTAAGTCTTTTATTTCTGGCATATAGGAATTGTATCAAATTTTTTAAATTAGCTACTCAAAACACCAATAATTAAACTGACCTGAATTAGTAAAATCATAGGAAAAGTAGAAAGGTAATTTTTCTTGTACAGTATAGAAAGCGTTATTAAGGTTATACACAGACACAAAAGTATGCCAGGAGTATAAAAATAACTTCCCCATATAATCACACCTAAAGCCCAAAATGCAACTCCAAGATAGTGTGCTGTTTTATTTTCTATCAGTGTGAATCTTGCATACAAAATCACACCAAATATTGTAGAAAAAAGACTTAAAAATAACTTTAAATTATAGACTTGAGTGAAAATAAAAATTAACAATGATAAAACATAAAAAAATAAAGATATGTACATGTGAGTACTAAACTCCGTTTTATGTTTTATTTGATATTGGCTCAAATCGTTAGTTAGTAAGTTAAAGTGTGCCAATGCATTTTTATACAGTATTAATAGCGGGATATAACTAATAATCAACAAGATTTTTACTAAAATCATATATTTCCAGTATAACAAGCTGAACTCCAAAAAGTATTATCTGATAGGTATGAGACCAAAACATGCAATATAGTATAATCAGATAGTGAAGTACCTGATAATAAATGCTGATGATTTTGGTAAATATTTCTCCGTAAACAGTGGAATTATAGAAGGAACCAGAAATCAAACTTATAAATTGGAATAGGGTGCCCTATGCAAGATAATCTATGATACAAACTGGATGCAATTCCCTCAACATAAAATGAACTATTTTGTCTATATCCTTAAATGTAACGATGGTACATATTACTGTGGTTATACTACAAATCTTGAAAAAAGAATTAAATCACACAACACATCTAAAATTGGTGCCAGATATACCCTAGGAAGAAGGCCTGTATCTTTAGAGTACTTTGAGACTTATCAAACTTTAAGCGATGCTCTAAAACGTGAACACGTAATTAAAAGACTAACAAGGATAGAAAAAGAGAGCTTAATAACTAAGAGTGGGTCTTCTGTTTAGTTTACTATTTGTGAAATCGCTGGTATGTTACCCATGAGAGTGTTGCGTTTGTAATAGTAAAATAGTAGTAAGACTTATACAACAGCTACGGCTTCACCTTACTCTTTTGGATAAATAAACCATAAACTGTAGCTACAATTTAAACTATTCTATGAAAAACAGATGAAAAAGGTGATCACCGCTCGCATAGGGAGAATTATAGCGGTAGCAACGTTACAAGTCAGTTAATGCCGTAAAGTCGGACGAAGTCTACATTGAGGATGAGTTCCTGAATCACTCAACACTCTCATCCCAATTATTAACTCCAATATACTCCCGCAGTGCTACAATATCATAGTAATTTAGCTCAAAAAGGGTTGTAAAGCTAAAAATAGACTATGGAAAACAAAAAACTACTAATTCAACTAAATAATGTATCTTTTAAGTACCTGGGCAGTACTGACTACCTGTTTAACGACATAAAACTTACTGTAAAACAAGGCGACAGGACAGCAATAGTAGGTGCAAACGGTAGTGGGAAAAGTACACTTTTAAAACTTCTTACGGGAAAACTTGCAGTAGAAGAGGGGGATCAAACCATCAATTGCAATGCCTATTATGTACAGCAGGTTGACCTATCAGTTCATAAAGATGGCCTAAAAATTCATGAATATATAGCAAAATTTTATGAAGAGTGGTGGGACGTGCTACCAGTATTAGAAAAGTTCTTTGGCATGTCCGTAGAAATTGAATCAGAAATTAAAAACTTAAGCGGTGGTGAATTAATGAAACTAAATCTTGCCATTGCCCTAAAGCACAACCCCGACGTATTAATACTAGATGAACCTACAAATCACCTTGATGTTCGCTCAGTAAACACTCTTATTGAATTTATAAAAAACGACACAAAAGGAAAACTTACTTACATCATTGTGTCCCACGATACTTATTTTCTTGATCAAGTAGTAGACACTATTTGGGAACTAGAAAATCAGAAGATCACATCTTATGGTGGTAACTATTCATTTTATAAAGAGCAAAAAGAACTCCACCTAAAAGGTATACGAAAACAATATGAACTAGCAAAAGAAAAGTTAGAAAGAGCTGAAAATCTTGAGCAACAGGAACAAGAAAAACATGCCAAAAAAGCAAATGAGGCAAAAAGAGCATTCATCAAAGGAAGCATAGATAAAACTGCATATAGTGAAGGTAAAAATGCAGCATCATCTTTGCAACATAGTAAAAGTAGCATCATAGAAAAACTTAAAGAAGAAGCAGAACAAAAACTTGTCGATTTTGAAACTGAAGAAAGAAGACTTGCCTTTATAAACATGAAAAATACTTCAGAAAATACTAACCGAACAATATTAGAGGTAACTGATGGCACACTCTCAATCGGTAGCAAAAAATATGTAGAAAAAATAAATCTTAAAATAACTTACGGGGATAGAGTTTTAATTTCTGGCGATAACGGCACAGGCAAAACCAGCCTTATAAAAGCATTGGTTAAAAAGAGTACGAATGTTCCAAACATAAAAATAGAAACTAGTGCATCTGTAGATGGGGAAGTGTATTTCGGAAATAATCTTTCATGGGTATATATAGACCAGCAGTATAGTTTAATTGACCCAAACTTAAGTCTTATTCAAAACTTATTAAAATATAATACTTCTGTTACAGAACAAAAAGCCAAAGAGCAACTTGGTAAATTTCAGTTTAAAACAGAACATGAAATGGAGAAGCCTGCTGGAAACTTAAGTGGCGGTGAAATGGTAAGGCTTATTATGGCCATGATTACTTCTTTTGCTATCGATCTTATTGTTCTGGATGAGCCTACAAACAACCTTGATGTAGCTACAGTCGAAGTGCTTGTAAAATCTTTAAACAACTTTCGAGGGGCTATAGTGCTTATTTCTCACAACATCGATTTTATTACTCAAATAAACATTAAAAGTGCATTTATAATAAAAAATAAATCTCTTAAAGTAATAAATGTAGATTTAAATCACAAGGAAAGCTTCTTTAAGGCATTAACTGCATGACATGGTTTATTTTTAGTCTACTTTCAATAACAGCACTAGCAACAGCAGAACTTGCGCAACAGCACCTGCTTCATTCCGAAGGACACTTTAAAGAAAGAACCAGTACCATTTTAGTATTTTTGGTGCAAGCGATTTTAATTCTTCCATTTATTTTATTAAGCGGCTTAAAAGATCAACTTTTTATAATATTTAACTCGTTAAGTACACTGCCTTATATTATATTTGTAGCAATACTTGGCTCATTTAGCATGCTTTTTTATTTAAAAAGTTTTCGAGTGGAGAACATAAGTATCTCATCAATATTTATCTCTTTATCAACTGTAGTTTCAACTACTCTTGGTATCATATTTTTTCAAGAGGGTTTTTATTTATACAAACTACTTGGAATAGCACTGATACTTCTTGCCATAATTAGCCTTAATTACAAAAACTTTCAACTTGAAAAAAACCATTATTATGGACTTATTGCAGGGCTTATGTTTGGTTTATCTTACACACTAGATAAAAGGGTCATTTTTGATGTACACCCAGCAATTTATCTTTTCTGGGTTTGCTTACTTGTTGCGTTGTTTGGCTTTTTAATAAACTCAAAAGTAGTTGTCGAATCTATAAAAAGTGCTAGATTTTTCCACTATAAACCAATTGTTTTATCTGGTGTTGGTTATTTAATTTATAACTTTTGTACTTTCATGGCATATTCTGTAGGAGGTGAAGTAGGAAGAATTGATGCAATAAATAATTCTCAGGTATTTTTAATCATTCTCTTTGAATACTTTATATATAAACACAAAGACGGTGTAGCAAGAAAATTCATTACTGCGGGAATAGCTTTTTCAGGTGTTCTTATTCTTGGGTTCCTTTAATTGTGTAAAATCGTGTGATTTGGGATTGTAAACCAGAATATACTGCCTTTGAAATCTCCAGGTGAGGAATAACCTACATGTCCTCCCATTGCCTCCACAAATATCTTTACAATGTATAAACCAAGCCCAGTACCACCAGTCTTAGCAATTTTTTTGTATGATGTTTCACCTTTGCCAAATTTAGAATAAAGTTTTGGAATTTCTTCTTCTGCAATACCTACCCCAGTATCAATCACAGATATCTTTATGTTTTCGGGTGTATTTTCCACTTTTACTGTAACACCACCTTCTTTAGTGAACTTAACGGCATTTCCCACAAGGTTTATAATGCATTCCTTGAATTTACCTTCATCATAATAGGCATCTAATTCATCGTCACAATTTATAAGATCAAGTTTTAAATATATCTTTTTTTCCTGAACCTGTAAGTCAAATGGGGAAAGAAGATCACGAATAATTTTTATAATTTTACCAGGCTTTATGTTAAAGCTAAGTCTACCTTGCTCCATACGAGATATATTTAACATATCATCTACCATTGAAATCATCTGCTCAGTGCTGTTAAAAGCCACGTCAAGATATCTAACCTGCTCATCATTTAATTCACCCATAGATTTACTTTGAACCATCCACAAATAACCTTTAATTATTGTAAGTGGGGTTTTGAGCTCATGGGAAGCAAGTGATATAAAGTCATCTTTTGCCTTATCAAGCATAATTTCTTTTGTAATATCAGTAAGTGTGATAAGACACTCAGATGAATTTGGATCAGATTCAGACTCTATAACCGAAAATTTTACATTTACATAATAGTTTTTAGCTGTGCCCTTTAGTACAACATCATATAAAACAGGCATTTTTTGTGGGGGTATAAAACAGTATTGCTTAAGATCGATTTTTTCACCTTTTTCTGTTTCAATAAAAATTACTTGATCTATTTTTTTACCAATTGCACTACTATCTGGAAGTCCAAGCATATTCTCAAGTGCATTATCAAAAATTGTGATTGTGAATTCTTTATCAACTGCAAATATCCCTTCGGAAACATTGTATAAAAGTTCCTCAGCATGACGACGCTCTTTAAGAAGTTCACGATTACGCTTATAAATCTCCTGGGTTATGGATTGTTGGGTAGTATCAAAATCATTGGGCATAATTACTTAAATTATACATAAAAATTGCTGATTGACTGCTACCATAATTATAGGCATATTTATGTGCATGCCACTAAATTCAAAAATAGAAGATCCCTCTAATCACGACTGGAAACATAATGATTTAGCAGACCGATTCAATACTCATAAGGCAATGGACGAAATTCACCCCGACGCTGCAGTAAATATTTATGTCGGTTGGCCTGTATTTTTTGAACAAATAAAATACCAAATGGAATTTCTTGGAAGAGATAAACTTAACATTTTGGATTTCGGATGCGGAACAGGGGAGTTTTGTAAAAACCTACATATGAAGGGGCACAAAGTAGTTGGCATGGACAAATCAGATTCAATGCTTGAAATTGCAAAAGGAAATTCTCCACATGACATATCATACTGCCTGAAGGAGCTTGTAGACTCCGATGGGGAATGTTCCATTTTTTACAATCAAATGGATGTCATTACAGCGATGCACTCGTTTGAATGGAATAAAAATATAGATGATATTGTAAAGGATTTAGATAAATTTTTAGTTCCTAAAGGGATCATGCTTTTTGCAGTTTTTCCTAAAGGGCATGTTATAGAATCTTTAAAAATCAAAGATTTATTTGAAGATTTTGATTCTGAAGAAAACCCAACCGAAGGTTTTTGCAACTTTGACGGTGTCAAAATACCAGTTTACATTAAAGATCCAACCTATTTTGATGACATATTTAAAAAAATGAATTATGAAAAAGTACTAGAGTTTTATCCACAGTTGCCAAAAACATTTTTAGAAAAATATGAATGGCATGCTGCAATGTACCCCGAGATGGTTATTTTAGCTTACAGAAAAACTGTCTAAATTGTCAGGTTATATCCATAAATACAAAAATTACCTTAAAGATACATTAAATTTTTTCAAAAAGTATTCTGGATTGAATGATAGTTTTAACTTCCTAAGGCCGGCAAGACCGGTATCTTGCTCTAGATTTAAATATTTATAGCCACACTTATCCAAATAACTACATGTTTCATAAAAAAGTGTTTTTGAACTGCAGACAAACTCCTTACTAGAAACAGAAAAATGAGCAATAACCATCTTCGAGGGTATTACCTCACTAAACACATATGCACTTAGCTTACTATCTATAAAAATCCCTAAATTTATACAATTAAATTCTCTATAGTACTTAAAAAATGCTTGGTATATCACATGTTCCTCATCTTGTTTTTTTAAATCAAAACTTTTATGTTTAAACCAATCCCCATTTAGATTTGTTACCTCAGTAATACTATGTTTATCTTGTAGATCAATTAATTTCACCTCATAGCTTGGGTACAACCTCTTAAACTTAGCCACATCTTGTCTTAAATCTCTAAATTTTGCGCCATCTAGTTTCGTTACAAGCTCAGTTGATAACACATAATCGTCATTATCTCTATTTGATTCAATATTAAAGTCACTTTTATTTTTTAAACTATTAATACTTGTTTCAGGAACAAAAAATAAATCTCCTAAATCGTAGAGAAGTGTTTTCATTGTCATATCCATATTATTATCTCCTAAGACAGAGTGTAAGAATCCTTCACCAAGGTAATCTTTAATCCTCAATACTAAGTTACCATTTAGTATTGAATAACTATTAAGACCAGTCACGTTCCAAGATAAAACGCTCAGTAAGTTAAAGTCTGAGTATGCTGGAAATTTACTTTCAAATTCAGAAAAAATGTCATAGTCATCAAGTGACACTATTTTAAATTTTGGGTATGTAGGAAAATCAGATGGCATATAAAAATTATAACACCCACTCATTGACACAGTAGCTAAATATACTAGAATTTATATAGAATTATGGATTTTAAAAAGCTCTCGACTACAATATATACAATACTTTCACTAGTTTTTTGTATTTGGTGGATATATCTAGCGCTATATATTGAACCAGAGGGTACATTAAGACATAACTACTCGCTTACTTATGGCATTTTAGCAGGTTACGGTGGAATATTGGGCTTTTTTATATCAAAAAGATGGGGTGGTTTTAAAAGTTATGTGGGTAAATCTTTGATTTTCTTTGCTTTCGGACTTTTTTGTCAATTTTTAGGCCAAAACGCATATTCTTTAAAGTTTCTCATAGATCATATTGAAAATTCTTACCCATCTTATGGGGAAATTTTCTTTTTTATTAGTATGCCAAGCTATATATTAGGTGTTTGGTACATAGCTAAAGCTGCTGGAACCGGTATTGCATTAAAAAGCATTAAATATAGATTAATTTCCGTGCTTTTTCCCGCAATGATGGTTGTCATATCCTACTATATGTTTATCCATGGAAGCTCCATGGAGGGACAATCCACTATCGCAATTTTACTCAACTTTGCTTATCCAATAGGTCAAGCTATGTTCTTATCGATGGCAATTATGGCCTATTTCTTATCAGGAAAAATTTTAGGTGGGATTATGCGTAGAAGAGTTATTTTTATATTATTTTCGCTAGTTTTCCAATATATGGCTGACTCGATATTTTTATTTAAATCCATAAACGGGACTTGGTACCAAGGAGATGTCAGTGAGTTTATGTTTGCTATTTCTTATATCTTAATGACCTATGCATTCCTAGACTTTTCAAGTGTATTCGTTCAACTAAAGGACAAGAGTTAATGCTACCGGAAAAATTAGTTGTAGACATTATTAAAGAACAAAGCTTAATAATTGGGGAGCCACTTGCAAGAAGTCGTGCTGAAATAACAGGATCCATTATATTTAAATCTGATAAAATTGATGAAATCACAATACCTGGATCAAATCCCTCTTTAACAATCGACAAACTTATAAAGTCATATGAGGAAGTTTTTGGCCAAGCATCAGTTGAGGTTTGTGTGTCAGTATTTAAACGATATCCAAAAAACGATATTCAAAACTTCTTACCAGATAGGATTAAACTTGTAGTATAGATTTCTATGGAAACCACTCAACCCATCAGAAAAAAAGTAATAATACTAATCGAAGATGATGTAAGTCTTAGAACACTTTATCTTGCTGTACTTCTTGATGCGGGCTTTGACGTGCAAGTTGCTTTAGAAGCAGAGCTTGGCCTTGACCTTATAAAGACTATAAATTGGGATCTTTTACTGCTTGATATCATGCTTCCGGTAAAGGATGGAATTTCAATTTTGAAAGTAATGTCAGATGAGCATCTTAAGAAAGGTAAGATAGTGATGCTAACAAATATAAACAACGAAAATATTATAAAAGATGCCTTTAAATATGGGGCAGACGGCTACATTATTAAATCTGATGTGACACCGGGAAGTCTTGTTACAGAAGTTAGAACCTTTATTTAAACTAAAATTCAAAATAACTCTAAAAACACGGTTTCAAGCTTTAAACACAATAAGCTGATATAATCAAGGTCTGATGAACAATTCAAAAAATATTGCTATCCTTACCCTAACCCTCATAGTTACAATTTTGTTGACTATACTAATTACCCCCAAGCTTCAATCTTATAGACTTAAAATTCAAGAACCCAAAAACCAATCAAATTTAGTAAAATCTACCAAACAGGAAACTTCAGATATCACTACAAATCTTCTTGGCACCAAAATTGATTATAGTGGCAAAGGGGTATCAGAAGTTCCTATTACGATAATCAACAACAGTAATATTACGGAACTTGACTTATCAGACAATTCTATTGAATCTTTGCCCTCACAGGTAGAAAACTGGAAAAAGCTTCAAATCTTTAAAATTGAAAACAATAAATTGAAGTCTCTTCCCGGTGAAATAAGAAATTTTGCACAGCTTACTATTCTTGATGCTAGTGGTAACGGTATGACTGATGTACCAGCAGAAATAGGTCAGCTTAGTAATCTACTTGAACTTGACCTATCACAGAATAATATCGATGAGTTTCCAAATGAAATACTTAATCTAAAACAACTTAAAACACTTGATTTACGAGGTAACCCAGTAAAAGAATCTCACCTGAAACTTTTAAAAGAAAGCCTTACTACCACAAACATTATTTTTTAAACCCCTATGAAGAATTTCTGGAAAACCTTAAAAAGACCTATTGCTATTCTTGCACCAATGGAGGAAGTGACTGATCTTGTTTTTCGCGAAATAATATCTACCACTGCAAAACCCGACGTTTTTTTTACTGAATTTACAAGTGCTGACGCAATATTTTCTAAAGGCCATGATCGCATAATAAAAAAACTTCTATTTACAAAAAATCAACATCCAATAGTTGCCCAGTTATGGGGTTCTACTCCTGCAAATTATGAAAAGGCTGCAAAGTTTATAGTAGAACTTGGTTTTGATGGAATTGATATTAATATGGGATGTCCTGATAGAAGTGTTATGAGACGAAATTCTGGTGCAGCCCTAATAAATGATTTTAAACTTGCGGAGGAGATCATAAATGCAGTGAAAAAAAGCACCCCGGAAATACCACTTAGTGTTAAAACAAGGCTTGGCTCAGATAGTAAACAAACTAAAGAGTGGCTTACATTTTTATTGAGTCAGGAACTTAGCGCTCTTTCAATACAT
This sequence comes from candidate division WWE3 bacterium, assembly GCA_016182565.1. Classification (GTDB taxonomy): domain Bacteria; phylum Patescibacteriota; class WWE3; order UBA101185; family UBA10185; genus JACPGI01. Next base: position 129,874 of record JACPGI010000004.1, on the reverse strand, counting down.
GCACGAACCGCGCAGGCTATGTCCAAAGGAACTGCAGATTGGGGAGAGATTGGTAAAACCGTAAAGTTAAGAGATAGCTTAAAACTTGATACCTTAATAATAGGTAATGGTGATGTAATAGACTACAAGGACATTGTATTAAAACATAAAAAGTATGGAATAGATGGTGCTATGGTTGGAAGAGGTATATTCCAAAACCCATGGCTTTTTGATAAATCAGAAAACCCTGTGAATCACAGCAAAAAAGACTATTTAGATTTATTGATTAAACATACAAGACTTTTCAATGAGAAATGGGGAAAAACAAAAAACTTTGAAATTATGAAAAAGTTCTTCAAAGTTTACGTGAAAGGGTTTAAAGGTGCTGATGATTTAAGACAAAGATTAATGGCAGCAAAAAACTATATAGATGTTGAACGGATTATGCATTCGGTAGAGTGGTAAAACTTTTAAATCTTTTGATTAAAAACATCCAGAGTAATTTGAGCTGTCTTTAGCCAGTCATATTTTTTAACTTGTTCAAAACCACGTTTTTTATATTCTTCTTGCATATTAATATTTGTAAGTAACGTATTAGTTTTGCTTGCCATATCATCTGTATCATGGGGATTAAAATACAGCGCACTGTCCCCATAAACCTCCCTGTGACATGGAATATCCGAAACTACTGCGGGAAGCCCATGTACCATACCTTCAAGTGCAGTCAGGCTAAACCCCTCAGTAAAGGCAGCAAATACGTATACATCCGCAAGTTGTCTTAGGGCAGTTATTTCTAAATCACTGACAACAATCTTTTGATTAATTGGTAAGTCTCTTGGTACATATGCTGGCAAAATTATGTCTTCGGATAAACCCTCAGTTTTAATCTTTTCTTTAATTTGACGTGAAAATTCATCCCTTTTGCAAACCATAACAAACTGTCCTTTATATCCATAATTTAATTTCAAAAGTTTGTACATTTCTATTAGTCCAACAATATTTTTATGGGTATACATACTCCCCACATGTAAAATAAAATTTCTTGTTATACCATACTTTGTAAGTACTTCTCCTGGATTTGGGTGTTTTACATAAAAGTCAGGATCAACACCCTCGTAAGCTAAAACATATTTATTTGCAGGAATACCCTTTATATATTGCTTAAATTCCTCAAGCACAATATTAGAAGGCACAATAACTCTGTAAGATCTAAACACTGCCCACCAAAATACCATTTTATATACGATTTTTTTGATTAGAAAATACCAAGATGGGAGAGTAGAACTTGCATGCGTAGAATGTGTGTGCATAGTCATATCGGGGATTGCTGTAACTATTTTTTTCGGATACAAGATGGGAATATTAAAATGAGGAACATAATAAAGATCCAGATTATGTTTTAAAACTGTAATTAAAAATGTTGTTTGCTCTGAAAAGGAGTACCACGGAAAGTCAGCTAGTACTTTTTTAAACCTTGGGTTTTCAGGCGTGTATAAGTTAAATCCATTTTTATTTAAGAAAATTATGTAGTTATTTAAAGTATCAACCTTTTCCAAGTGCTGGACTATAGACTTTGTATATCTTCCAGGTCCTGCCTCACCGTAAAATCTTGCATCAATACCAATCTTCATATAATGCATTTTAACTTATACATAAAACAAAATCCATGATACTAGCTTATAAATAAAGCATGCCTTAAAAAACATATAGGCAGTTTATCGAATCATGGAACTTAACTTTATCTTATTTTAGTAATCTCATTGTTAAATATTTTGTACACACTGGATGGCAAATTATCCAAAGTACCACCATCAACATAAAAATCTACTGAATCACCAAAGTAATTAATTGCTTGTTCTACGTTTTTTGAATGCGAGTGGCCGTGTAGATTTGCACTAGTTGAGGCTAGTGGGCCTGTTTTTTTGATTAAGTCTAGAAGAAACTGATTTCTTGGGAGTCTAAATGATCTTTCTTTACCTAAGCTCGTTTCAAAAATAAGTGTGTTTGGCCCGGGCCAAAGCTTTTCTATCTGTAAAAGTGCAAAATCATCAAGTTTGACATCAAACTCATCTATCATGGAAACATCAGATATTAAGGTTATAACAGGTGAATTTAGTTCCTTTCCTTTAATAGAAATTAGTTTAGCTATAAGAGTAGAATGTGCTAAAGAATGGATCCCATAAATTGTGTCAGTTGGAAGAACACCGATTTTTTTCTCTAAAAAAAGTTTTGCTATTAAATTAATCTTATCTGAACTTAGAATCATAGTTTAATTATACCGACATGTTGCAAATTTTTTAATCAAATAATATTGGCTTATTTTTGTATCATTTTTGTAGATTTTTAGTTATTCTTATAATATGCAGTTTTTTGCCATTTTTTGGAACGATATTATCAAATTTATAATCCCTTTTTTACTTGCAAATGAATTAATCGGACTAATAAATTTACCTATCACCTCGTTAGTATTTAAAAGATTTAAGCAATTTGCTGCAGTATTGTCATCAGCTTTCGGATGGATATTTCTAAGCTTCTTGGTGTTTTTAACTGCTTCAGTTTTTTCAACTTACAATATTTTAAATATTTATACTGTAATTGCGTGTCTTTTTGTTTTAGCAGTAACAAACCTTATTATTTATCAAAAAAATAAAACACTAGTCAAAAGTAATTTAGTTTTAAATCCTATCTGGACTAGACTTTTTTTTATAGGACTTTTCTTCACACTATATTTTTTTGTAGCAAGAAATGCCGAAATATATCAAATCGAAAGATTCATGGACTTTGGATTTATTCAAACCCTTCTTAATGTACGAACCCTCCCACTCCAAGACCTATGGATGTCTGGAACTAATCTTAATTATTACTACTTTGGACATTTCATAGGTTACATCATGTGTATGGTTACAAGACTCAAAGCAGAACAAATCTTTTTTTTGGCAACCTGTTGGACTTACGCTACATGTGGCATTGGAATTTACTATCTTGGAAAATATATCTTGGAAGAGCTTATTTCCAGCGGCACTTACCTTCGTAATTTTAAAACTAGTGTTGGTGGAATTATCGGTGTGATCTTTTTTTGCTTTTCAGGCCCGATACATAGTGTGTTGTGGTTTCTAAAACAAGCCAAACATTTCTGGTACGGCGGAGAAGCACCATTTTTTTGGTATGCTGAGGCTGCAAGAATAATCCCAGGCACTATTGGCGAGTTTCCGCTATTTTCATTTCTAGAAGCATCAATGCATGGACATATGTGGGGGTTTTTAATTGCAGTACTTGTAATAGCTATCCTGATTGATAGTTACTATGATGAGTCATTTAGATTTTCACTTTACAACATAAGACTCTATATCCTTAGTTTTCTGCTTGGGGTCAGTTTTATGACGAATACATGGGATCTCATCTCACTTGGTCTTCTATCCATATTTGTACTCACTCTAATGCTTCTTCTTAGCTTCAAAAAAGTCGTATGGATCGACTTTTTTATGGCAATTCTACTTAACATAGCCTTGTTTATAGTAATAGCTCTTCCATGGTACTTGTCCTTTAAATCACCAATAGAGGGGCTTGGACTTGTCACTTCTCCTTCCGAGTTTAAACTTTGGTTTGAACTTTGGGGCGGGTTTTTTATTATTCTTATACTTTTTACCCTATATTGGATTTTTGCATCAGTTAGAAAATTGTTAGATGAAAATCTACAAAATAAATTAGGTCTTGTCTGGATGATCTATTTTGGAGCTGCTTTTTTAATCCTGTTTCTTGAAATTGCGCACTTAAACGATATCCTGCATGATGGCGAGTGGAGCAGAGCCAATTCATATTTTAAAATAGGGACTCAGATTTGGACTTGGCTTAGTATAGTAAGTGGGGTAAGTTTGGTGTTTCTTTATGACAAAATAAAAAATAAATTTGGTAAAGGTGTAATACTTATTGTTGGGGCATTTCTCATTTCAATATGTGGATTAATTTATCCTATAAAAACTTTCCAATACTTTCACACATCTAAATATTTCTCTGGCATAGCAAATCCTATGTCTTGGCTTGGGAGGGTAGCAGCGCCTGATTATGAGGCATATACCTATTTAAATAATTATAAAAACTCCTTACCCCAAAGAAAAAAACTGAAAATAATAGTTGAGGGAGCAGGGGACAGTTACCACATCAATAATTATTTTTCAGTTATGTTAGGTTGGCCTGCTGTTATTGGTTGGCCGGTGCATGAGTGGACATGGCGAGGAGCACTAAATGATGTTGATCCAAGAAGGGCAGATGTTAACGAAATTTATAAGGGGAAAAATGTAGAAACTTCAAAAGAACTTTTAAGACAATATGGGGTAGATTTTATTATAGTTGGAATTGCAGAAAAACGAATATATGAAGAGGAGTTAAACTATGAAAAATTAAGCAAGCTTGGGACTGTAGTTTTCAGAAATGGAGAAACCATAATACTTAGAGTACTCGGAAATATTGGGCAATAGTTTCATTTTTGTTTAGATCTCATTTAATAGCTATTTACTACCCACTCATACTCAACATACCCAAACTTCTTACTGTTTAAAACCTTAGCCATATCATCAAAAGTTGCGAATGTATTTTTTGTAGCCCTATATTCACTCTCAGTCATCCAAATGTTTTTACCCTCTTCAACTACCTCTTTTAAATCCCCATTAAGGTTTTCGATTTTAAAGACAAAAAAATATTTGTCTTCTAGAAACCTTCCATCTTTATGGATATGTTTTACGTTTGTGATACCTTTTAGCTCGAGTTTACCTTCTAACCCAGTTTCCTCCATAAATTCTCTTTTAGCAGCTTCAAGAGGTGTTTCTCCCCACTTTATTTTTCCCGTATGCGAGCCAAACCAACCATAAAACGGTTCTTTTAATCTCTGATGAATCAGATACTCTGTTATGCCGTTTGTAGTTCGCACAGCATGCAAGGCAACAGCTACCTTTGCCTGTTTTTCAATCTCAAGAGAAAAAGTATCTAGTCTGTTTGCAAATTCTTTTCCTTTGTCCGACAGTGTATAGCCTGATGCATCCTTTATAACTAAGCCCTCTTTTACAAGTCTTTGCACATGAAAAGTAAAGTGATCGTTTGTAATATCTACCTTTTTTAAATCTCTAAATCTTGCGTGGGGTTTAAAAAGTAACTCTCTTAATATTGATGCTTGAAACTCATGTAGTTCTAATTCCATATAAAGATTATTGAACAAAAATTAATGCGGATCTAGTAAAGAGAGCTTTACTAGAACTAAGCCACTTGTACCACTAAATTAGATACAAATCAAAAAAATAAAATGGGATAATAAAACTATTTTGGTTAATAATTATTAAAGCAACCTGCAAGTAAATATGATTAGACTAAAGAGAAATTTGGTTATTAATACCCACTCCCACGCACCAAATACATAAGCTCTCTAGTCTTTGCAAGCATAAAAATTAGTAAATATACTAGCCAATTTATAAAAAACGGGTAATTTTTGGCAAGATGGGTTTTATAAAATATCTTCATCGCCCGAGTTGTTTCTTGGCGTATTTTGAAAAGATGCTTTTTATCCGATCTACTTGCATTGACAAGATCAGATGTTGTCTTTCGACCAACCCCAGCGCCTTTGTAGTGAAGGATTTTTACATCTGGTAAGTACATTATCTTATAATTTGCTTGCTTCATACGAAAACAAAAGTCCAGATCTTCTCCATAAACTATATAGGCTGTATCCCAAAGTCCGACTTTTAAATATGCAACTCGGCGAATAAACATGAAATGAGAAATACATGTGTCTATCCCATGTGGTTTTGACATATCCATGTATCCAAGAAAATAGCCGGAAAAAAGTCTGGAAGTAGGAAAAAGTTTATCAAGACCACTTAAGTGTGTAAGAGCAACCCAAGGAGTAACAAGACCTCGATGAGAATCCATGTCCAGTGACCCATCTCGTAGAGTTACTTTTCCGGTAGATATTCCTACATCGCTGTGCTCGTCCATATAATTTATTAAACTGTTTATGGCATCCGCCGTAGGAAAACAATCTGTTCCAAGATGCACAATATACTCCCCAGAAGATGCCATAAAACCTAGGTTATGCCCACTTGAAAGACTATTTTGCGGATTTTTTATTAAGGTTACTTGCAAACTAAATAGGGAAGAAATTTCCTCAGTAGAACCGTCGTACGAACCATTATCTACTACTACAATTTCATTTTTTGGGAGATTTGGTTGAATTGACAACAAGTTTATAATACATTTGACCAACAGGTCTTTTGTGTTGTAGTTGACAACTATGAAGGTAATTTTCATACACACATATTGTATAGTGCCGTTTTAACAATGCAACTATTGACTTATATATTCAAAATATAATAATTGATAAGTGAGTCCTATTATTTTATCTTCAAGTCAAATGAAATCAAATCAAAAGGGTTTTATAAAATTGTTTTTGTTATTAAGTTTAGTGGGCGCAGTGTCATTAGGAATATATATATAGGCCCAAAACTCATTAACAAGTTAAAGGATATAGACGTCCTAGCAACTAGCATAAGAAGATGTAACCAAATAGGCGAAAGCTGTGGAATCACAACATGTTGCGGTGGAACTGTATGTAGTAAGGGAAAATGTGTAAAAAACTACTCTATTCCATACCCACCAAAACCAGCTTCCTCATGCATTGTTAAAACAGGATGTATTAACAACATAAGTGGCGACTTATACGCAGTTAGCTGCAAAAATGGTAAACCTATATATCAAAAATGCCGTGTAGGAGATAGCTGTGCCAGTTCAGGAGAAACTGCAAATTGTATCTATAACCCAGACTTTAACACAGGCCAATGTAGTTATACATGCACTACCGCTCTAGAATGCGGTGATGGAGATGGAAAACCAGTAAAGGGATTTTGCCCCTATGATACACCAACTTGTTGTAGGTACTCAGGTGTAACACCAGAACCAACAATAGACCCAACACCGGAATGTGAATACGACTGTATAAGCGCAGCTAAATGCACTCTGTATGGGGGTGATAATCTAGGAACTTTAGGCTGTACCGGTAACAAAGTCTGTTGTAAAGATTTATAGAAATCTTTTGTTTACATCTTCATTTATTGTGCTATCATTCCATGTGGTTAGAGTCATGAGAAAGTTTTTGATTCCATCTTCAAGTCTAAAATAAAGATTTCTAATCACAATATAAATTATGGTATTAAATACAGGATTAAACTCCCTAAAAGCTAGAGATATCTTTAAAGGTGATGTAAAAATAATAAAAAAGAGCAAACCAGGACCAGTAGTATTTATTGTTACAAATGGTTTAGGAGCAGTTGAGGCTGTCAAAAAAGATAGTGATTTTGAAGTAGGGGATGTAGTTTATATAGAGGGTGAAGTAAATGAACATAAAGGTAGAATTCAAATCGAGCTTTCCAAAATAACAAAATCAAATATGAACTTTGATGCAATTATGTTTGAAAGGGCAAAACCTATACAAAAAGACTTTAGTATAGCTTCCGAAAGATATGAAACAATGCGAGAGACCATAGTCGCTATCGCTACTAAAATAAGATTATCCATCCTTGAAGGACAGCCAATCATGATAAGACATCACAATGATGCAGATGGCATAATTTCCGGAATTACAATTGAAAAAGCTTGTCTTGGTCTTATGGAAAGCTTTGGAATTGATCCAAGATACATGCTGTTTAGAAGCCCATCAAAAGCACCTTTTTACGCTTCCGGCGATGTATTTAGAGATCTAGTTCTATCAAAAAGGTTTGTAGAAGCTGATTCAAACATGAAGCCTTTAATAATTGTTGCCGACAACGGCTCCACACCAGAGGACGCTTTTGGACTTAGTACTTTAAAGACCTTAGGTTATGAAGCTATTGTTATAGACCACCACAACCCTATTGTATTAAATGATGGTGTTACCGCAGTAGATAAATATCTGGCACTACACTTAAATCCATATAAATTGGGTTTAGATGGTAAAACTTCAGCGGGGATGCTTTGTTATGAGATTGCGCGGTTTATTTGGGAAAATTACTCAAACCCAATTTTACCAGCAATTGCTGGGATATTAGATAGATGTGAAATTCAAGAAACCGAAGATTATATAGCAAAATCAGGTAAATCAAGAGAAGACTTAGCAAAAGTTGGAACAGCGATAGACTATATCTCCTACCAACTAAAACACGATGCGGGAAAGGGTGTTTATGAAGAATTATTTTCTAATACGGATTTTGTAGAAATTGTAAATACTGAGGTAAGAAAAGGCTTTGAAACACAATTACAAAGCACATTACCATACCTTAGAAACCAAGAAATAAATGATATTTTACTTTCCACTATCGATGTAAGTAAATACACAATGAAATTTACTTATCCGTCTCCAGGCCTTGTTATAAGTAGGGTTCACGAAATTACATCGGCTGAACATGAGGCAAGTATTGTTATAACACTTGGTCATATGGAAGATATGATTATAATAAGAGCAGACAAACCAATACTTCCTGTATCTGTAATTATGAAAAACCTCAAAGCTAAGTATCCAAATGCTAATGTAGAGGGTGGTGGACATGATGTTGCCGGAACCATAAGATTTGTAAGTGCCTTTGGAGATACAATCTTAGAGGAAATTAAAAATATGATAAAAGAACTCAAAATTGAAGAAACTATAGATGAGTAAATTTTCAAAACATCCGTAACAGGAATATTAATTAAATTTTATGTTTTATAACTATTCTGTGAGTAAATGGTAAAACTACAAAAAGCACTATCAAACCCATTAAACTAAACATCTCTTTTGTAGAAAAATAGTTTTGGATTTGGCCACCTACCAACATCAAAATAATAAAAAGCACATTAACTCCCATATTTATAGTGGAAAGGGTTGTTGCCCTATCTTTAGATTCCAGTAGCTTATTCAACAAACCATCAAGTACAGAAAACCTAGCACCCCCAGCAAGAATTACACCAACCAGCATAAAAAAGGCACTTAACTTTGTGGCTACAAAACCAGGCAATAATGCTACGAGTAACATGAATGGGAATACGTATAAAACCAGTTTTGTATTTTTTACAAAATTTGTGTAATTTAGAAGACAAAATAATGCTGTAGTTGTGATTACGTATATAAGTGAAAATACAAAACTTTGCCCCTGAGGCGAAAATCCGACATCATTTGCAAATGAATTATTAAAATAATAAAGGCAGGACCAAGTGATGGACGCTATTAAAGAATAATAAATAATAATGTCTTGCATATAAGAGTTTTGGGTTATATAAACAAATCCTCTTTTGAGCTGGGCTATATATGAGCTATAAGATAACTTTTCACGAACAAATGGAACTTCAACAAGTAGCAGAATCGGAATTAATGAAAATAGTTGAAATGTTCCTCTAAAAATATAATTGAGACCTAGGTTTAATGTACTTAAATATCCACCGGCATAAATAGCAAAAATCATACTAAATCTATAGAAAAAGTTGCCTAAAACATTTAGTTTAGGGTAATAATCCTCGTGATCATATTTCTTCAAAAAGTCATAAATCAGTGCAGTGTCAGCACCAGAAACAAAAGCTCCACCAATCCCCACAAATAACATACCCACAACAAGTCCAAATAAACTGTTTGAAGCACCAATAAAAATGTATGAGATTCCAGATATTAACCAACCAAGAAGCACTGTCTTTTTTCTGCCCAGTAAGTCTGCAAAAGCACTAGATGGTATTTCAAAGATAATTCCAGCTAAAAAAGCACAGGATTCAAGAAGCGCCATTGAGAATAATTTAAAAATTGTTTTTCAAAAGCTACCCAAACTGGAATAGTAAATAATGCACCAACCATTAATTGCACTATGTAATATAGGAAAATATTTCTTTTTACTATTCCAGAGTTCATAGGTTGTATTTTGACAAAAAAAATTAGAAACAGTTTGCAAGAACTACCAATAGATTATAAACCCCACAAGCAACTTAGTAAGGTGTAAAATAGAGGAGTGAAAAAACTTATTCTTAAGGTACTTCTTATAGCCATCCTTATTACTTCGATATATTTCTACGGAGAAGAAATCTATACGTCTGTTCGAAGATACATTGATGCTTCCTTCTGCGATAGACCAATAGCTTACAAAATAAATCAAATAGATAAAGAATTTAATGTAACTAAAGAAGATTTAAAAAAGCAGGTTGAAATAGCAATCAAGGTATGGGAGGAGCCAACACAAAAAAATCTCTTTGAGTTGAAAAATGATGGAGCACTTCAAATTAATCTTATTTTTGACGGAAGACAGCAAGTCATAGATAAAATAAATAATTTAGATATAAGTGTAGCTGAAAATAAGGCACAAATTGATGCAAAAAACGAAACATTTGCCTTAGAACAACTGAATCTTCAAAAAGAGATCGCACAAATAAATAACGACATCGAATACTGGAATTCAAAGGGAGGTGCTCCGGAAGAAGAATATAAAAAATTAATCAAAAAACAAGCACTGCTACAAGAAAAAATTCAGGAATTTAATAACTCAATTGAGAAATTAAATAATCAAGTAGCAAAAGTAAATAATACAGTTTCAACATTAAACGCAAACGTAGAAATGTTAAACAAAAGCCTCGAAGTAAAACCAGAAATGGGTATGTATACTTCTGGAGTCAATAAAATTGATATTTATTTTTATGCCTCAGAAAAAGAACTTACTCATGTATTAGCTCATGAGCTGGGTCATGCCCTAGGTCTTGGTCACATTGAAACTAAAGATGCCATAATGAATCCCACATCCTCTCAAAACACTACCCCAACAAAAGATGACATTGCCGAAATCACTAACTTTTGTGAGTCAAAAAATAGGCTGGATCTTATAAAAAATGATATATATAATGCGATTTATACGGCCAAGGTAAACTTAGCGAACAATAATTATTTTAAATAGAAAGATTTTATGAAAATTAAAATAACACAGCTTGAATCTTTAGTTAAAAAGGCCCTTAAAAAATACGGCTATACACCAAAAGAAATTAAGATAATTAAAGATGTTTTGTTATATGCACAGCTTCGTGGAAATAATCAGGGTATCGTAAAACTTATTGGAAAAGGAATCCCAAGAAGAAGCGAGGGAAAACCTCCATTTATTGTAAAACAAACAAAGGTATCAGCTTTGGTAGACGGGAATTGCACACATGCAATGGTAGTGATGGACTTTATTACAAACTTAGCAATTAAAAAGGCAAAAAAAATTGGTATTGGGATATCTGGAAACTTTAATACAAGTGAGTCTACAGGAGCATTAGGTTATTACGTAAATAAAATTGCGCAAAATGGATTCATAGGGATTGCATTTTCCTCATCACCTTTTCAGACAACAGCCCCCTATGGATCTAACGAGGCTAAATTTTGTACAAACCCAATGGCTTATGGAATACCTACAGATACTGATCCAATATTACTAGACATGACTACATCGACAATGGCATATTATGGGTTAATAGAAGCAAAAACTGCCGAAAAAAAACTGCCCGATGGTGTCGGTTATGATTCTCAAGGTAACCCTACTACAAATCCCGCGGAAATTATGAGTGGTGCACTAAAAACAATGGGTGGGCACAAAGGCTCGGGACTAGCATTAGTGGTTCAAATACTAGCGGGGGCATTTGTGAGTGCTGAATCTTTTAACGATGATAGTGTCAATGCAGGAAACCTAGTTATAGCAATTGATCCTAAAATCTTTGGTGATTTAGATGAATTTAAACATAAGGTTTCAGGTATTGTGTCAAAGATAAAATTAGCAAGAAAAATTGAAGGCGTAACAGAGATCCAAGTTCCCGGAGAAGGGGGAAATAATAAAACAAAAAAAGCCTATGAGTCAGGAGAAATTGAAGTTGAAGATAATCTTTTAAATGAGCTAAAGAAAGTTGTAAAAGGTTAAGGTATACTATTTTTATGCAAAACAAAAAACGTTTATTAATAGGTTTGGTACTTCTGCTTCTCATAGCTATATTTTTTACATACAAAGCAATAGAGAAATATGTAATAGATCAGCTCACTTATAACCAAGACAATACAGTTGAACAAAAACTTTCTGAAGAATCAAATCTCAAGGGAAGTATCTTTGACATAATAAAACTCAACAAAACTTTAAAATGTACATTTAGCACTGAAGTTGATGGTACAAAAATGTCTGGTACAACGTATATCTCGGGAAAAAATGTAAGATATGTATCAGAACTAGTAAATACCGATAATACAAAAATTGCATCCAATATGATCACAGATGGGGAATGGGTTTACACTTGGACTTCTGAAGCTCCACAAGGAATAAAAATGAAAATGGACTCTTTTACTCAAACAGATAGTACTGCAGATCAAACTAAAACTAACGATAAAAATACTGGTGAGTCTTACAAAAACTTAAATACAGCTTTTGATTATAAATGTATAAATTGGGTTGGGGATACTAAAATGTTTGAACTCCCGACAAATATTGAATTCTTTGATTTCTCTTCAACTCTAAAAGGACTAATGCCTACTAGCTCAAATAGTAAACCGGATAATACAGGTAGCACTGGGCAAGACACAACAAAGGATACATCTGGTCAAAGTTCTATGTGTGCCGCATGTGAATATGCTTCAAGTGCAGAAGATAAGGCGCAGTGCAAAACGCAGTTTGGGTGTAAATAGCTTCTAAATATAGAAAATATAGGATTTCCAATTACTTTACTATAGGTGTACAATTTCACTAAATATAGGAGATTGCCATGAACCCATTGATAAGACGAGCAAGAATACTTCTTGCATTGGTTTTTATTGCAAAGTTCTGCACTTTGATTGGGAAATTACACGATGGATATGACCCAGCAATCGTTATAACAAAAGCGTTTACAACAGCAGTTATTACGTTTGCATTGCTTTTTCTCCTTTTAATTCTGGAGAACGGTAATAATACCAATCATAATCTGCAATAAAATTCACAACAACAGCCGTCACATAAACTGGCGGCTTTTGTCTTAACATAAGCTATAACAACCCCCAATCGTACTTCAAACTTAACCAGCAGTTATCTATAAGTCTTTAAATCTAAAACACCTTACTTCGTGATCATTTATCATTCCAGCCGCTTGCATAAAAGCATAACAAATAGTTGAACCTACAAACTTGAAACCCAAACTCTTGAGTTCTTTGCTCATTGAGTCTGACTCCGGTGAAGTTGCCCGTATATCTTGCGCTATTTTTATATTTGACACAATTGGGTGTCCATCTACAAATTTCCAAATAAACTTAGCAAAACTCCCATAATCTTTTTGTACTTCTAGAAACAACTTAGCGTTGATAATTGTGCCTTTTATCTTTGCCCTGTTTCGAATAATTCCAGGGTTATTTAAAAGCTCTAAATATTTATTTTCGTCATAATCTTTAATCTTACTAAAGTCAAAGTTATCAAAAGCCTGTCTGAAATTTTCTCTTTTGTGTAATATTGTTTTCCAACTTAGACCAGCTTGGAAAGTATCTAAAACCATAAATTCAAATAGCTTAGCATCATCAAATAGGGGAACACCCCATTCTTCATCGTGGTATTTAATCATTGATTCGTCGCCAAGGGACCAGGTGCACCTGTGTTTTTCTTGCATAAGCATACAGTAACCTAAATTTTGGCTATTTTGAAGGATAATCAAATTATTCCCAATTTATACTATAGGGTGTATAATATCGAAAAATGAGGAGAAGAAAAATGAAAAAACGTTTTCAAGGAGTTTTGCACAGCATAGTAATTCTCTGTGCAGTAGTAGAAGTAGCAATAGTGCTATGGGGAATTACGAACATTCTCTTTGTGTTTAATGAAACAGCGAGAATGCACCCTGCACTACAGGGAGAGCTGCCAAATCATATGGCAGAACTCGTCAGTCTTACAATCCAGGTCGCGTTAGATGCAGCCCTGCCGGCTACAATATACGCAATGATGTGGTTCACCTCAATCTGGCTCTCACCAATCTGGTTAAGCTCGATAACAATACAAACATTGTGTATTGGGGGCTTGCTACTTTATGAGGGGTAAGATTAAATAACATTGGAATGCGGTAGGATTCTCGGAATATTTCCTGGAGCCCTACCGCGTTTTGACATCTAGGACTTTTATCAAAACCCTGCAACCACGTCCCATAGTTCCCCTTGCGTTACCTTACGATAGGTGCTAAACTTCACCAGTTAACTCGCAGATTAGTTAGTTTTGTAGTTATGTATCTGCTTTGATTAAGTACGTTTAGCATCGATAAAGATAGCCAAGAACTTTTTGTTTTATTTAGTATCTTTTCCCTACACGATCGTTAATTTAAGCAGTTCCATGCCTTAAAAGGGGCATTATTATGATGAACGCTTATAAAACAACCCAAAATAGAAGTTATTCTAGTTCCAATGGGGCTAGCTCAAGTGGTACTTCCTTTAATAGATCTAGCTCACAAGGCCAAAGATCAGGGGGCTTTAGTCCAAGGGGTGGGAGCTCAAGAAGTGGAACAGGACCTAGAAATTTTGCACCAAGAAGATCCGGTGGAGGTTACAGTGGCGGTAACAGTTATGGTTCACGAAGTGGGTACGGATCTAGAGGTGGATATGGCTCTAATTCAAGATCCCCAAGAGGAAGACGTAGCTTTTCATGGTCTATCTCAGATCTTATAAAATCAATCGAATTTTCAAAAAGACCAAGACCAGTATCATCCGAAGAAGCTTACACAAACGAATTTAATTTCGTAGATTTCCCAATTGTAGACATTCTAAAAAGAAACATTGTAACAAAAGGGTTTAAAACTCCTTCACCTATCCAAGATAAAGCAATTCCAGCAATTCTTGCTGGGGAAGATTTAATTGGTATTGCAAATACAGGTACAGGTAAAACTGCTGCCTTTTTGATCCCACTTGTAAATAAAGTATTCAAAGATAAAACTCAAAAAGTGTTAATAATTGCCCCTACTAGAGAACTTGCTGAACAAATAGAAACTGAATTTAGATATTTAAGTGCTGGAATGGGTATTTATTCAGCTTTAATAATTGGTGGTAAAAGCATGTATGCTCAAAAATTGGGACTTAACAGAAGACCAAACTTTATTATAAGTACACCAGGAAGACTAAACGACCATGTCGAAAGGGGAAATATTGACCTTGGAACATTTAATAATGTAGTACTAGATGAAACTGACCGTATGGTAGACATTGGCTTTTTGCAAGATATCAAAAGATTTATTGCTCAACTTCCTAAAGAAAGACAGTCCTTATTTTTCTCAGCTACTGTTTCAAATAAGGTTCAAGAGATATTACAAGCATTTGTCCAAGCCCCTGTGACAATAAGTGTAAAAAAGCAAGAAACTGGGGAAAATATCAAACAAGAAATAGTAAGAGTTCAAGGAGGTCTTAAAAAGATAGATGTACTTCACGATCTTTTAATCACAAACGGGTTTGATAAAGTTTTAATCTTTGCAAATACAAAGTGGGGAGTCCAAAAACTCTCCGATGAACTTGTGAAAAGAGGATTTAAAGCCGATGCAATACATGGTGATAAAAGACAAGGTCAAAGACATCAAACCTTACAAAAATTTAGGAATGATGAAATAAAGATTTTACTTGCAACAGATGTTGCTTCACGTGGACTTGACATTAATAATGTAAGCCATGTCATAAACTATGAACTTCCAGCCTCATATGATGAATATGTGCACAGAATTGGTCGTACCGGAAGAGCGGATAAAAAAGGTACAGCATTGACTTTCATGGAAGAGTAAATTTTTCAGAATTTAAATAAAAGTGGGCTTAATGTTAAAAACACCTCGGCAAAGAGTTACCAAGGTGTTTTTTTCTTATCTTAATCTTATAAACGCTTAGTCATATCTGGTAAGTGCGTTGAACAACGCAATCACCGATCTGGTCTCCAGGCGAGAAGAATAACCAAGGAACCACGACATGATGCAATATAACATGAGGGTGGGTTGGTCTTTACTCTTGCGAAGGTATGCAATTTCATGGGCAGAAATCGTGCCAGGCAGAGTATTCAATACCTGATCTCGGATTGCTTCCATCTCGTGCCAGGTTTCGTGGGCCAAAGTTTTCACAATGCGTTTCGGTTTGCGTTTCGTCCACGCCATTAGAATCAGCACCAAATCCCCGGCGATACGAAAGTTGCTCAACATCTTTTCCTTACTTAATATATTGTCTGCCATCTCAATCTCCTTATGGGTTACTTATTTTTTGGATTATACCTGAACGCTATTCTTTAGCAACTATGGGTTTTAATAAGCGGGGTTAGCTTCTTCTTCCAGCCCTTTGTCTCTCGGTCTTATTCAAAATCTTTTTTCTAAGTCTTAAGCTAACCGGTGTTATTTCAAGCAACTCATCATCTTCCAAAAACCCTAAACACTGCTCAAGGCTCAAAACCACGTGTGGGTCTATCACGATAGGATCTTCACCTACGGATCTATTGTTAGTTAGCTGTTTTTCTTTACATACATTTATATCAAGATCTTCGTCACGCCCATTTAACCCTATAATTTGACCCTCATATACCTGTTGCTGAGGTGGTACAAATACAGGACCTTTTTCCTGAGCTGGTACAAGACCATATGGTGCAGTTTTTCCTGTTTCTGTAGCAACTAACACACCTTTTCTTAGTTTTTGCATTGGGGAACCCATTTTTTCATAAGTCAAAAACATAGAACTCATCACTGCAGTTCCTTTTGAGGTGGTTAAAAGTACTCCGCGAAGTCCTAATACCCCACGAGTTGCTATATTGTAAACAAGTCTTGTTGACTGGGTAGTTAAATCTTCCTGAGCAACAAGAAGACCTCTTCTTTTGCCAAGTTCGCTTTTTATAGCACCAAGATAAGTATTATCAACATCAATTGTTAGCTCTTCTACAGGCTCCATCTCAACGCCATCAATCTTTTTGGTAATAACTTTTGGTTTTCCTACACTTAGTTCAAAACCCTCTCTTCGTAAAGTTTCCAAAAATACGGATAAGTGAAGTTCACCTCGGCCATACAAAACATATTGACCATCTTCTGTGATCTTAAATTTCATAGCAACATTGGTTTGAAGTTCACGCTCAATTCTTTCTAAGATTTGTCTTCCGGTGAAAAACTTACCTTCTTTACCCATGAATGGGGAAGTATTAGGACCTATTGAAATGCTAAGTGTGGGTTCTTCAATTTTGATAGTAGGCAATGCTTCTGGTTTTGCAGGATCAGCAAGGGTATCTCCAATACCAGCATTTTTAACACCTGTAAGTGATA
This sequence comes from candidate division WWE3 bacterium, assembly GCA_016182565.1. Classification (GTDB taxonomy): domain Bacteria; phylum Patescibacteriota; class WWE3; order UBA101185; family UBA10185; genus JACPGI01. Next base: position 112,645 of record JACPGI010000004.1, on the reverse strand, counting down.
CGATATCACCCGACATGCCAACTTCAGTTTCAACCCTTTTTAAGCCTTGATTTACAAATACTTTTTCGACAGTGGCCTTTTCTTGCTTACCTTCGTGATTAAAAAGTATCACAGAATCACCAGCTTTTATTTGACCATGCTTGATACGTCCTATTGCGTATTTGCCTTTGAAATTATCCCAATCAAGGGTTGAAACAAGCATTTGGAAGGGTTCGGTGAGTATAGAAATTGGTTCGGGAACATATTTAAGAATTGCTTCAAAAATATCGTTAAAGTTGGCATCTTGTGCTGAAACTGCCTCAATATCATTTAGATCAAAATCGTCCCATGATTTACCTTCACGGCCAATTGCATAAAGTATAGGAAATTCTAGCTGATTTTCATGGGTAGCAAGTTCTAAGAAGAGATCATAAATTTTTCTTAATGTATCTTTGATTTTTGCATCTTTTTTGTCAACTTTGTTAATAACAACAATAACTTTTAAATCTAAAGATAATGCTTTTTTCAATACAAACTTAGTCTGTGGCATAGGGCCTTCTTGCGCGTCTATGACAAGTAAAACCCCGTCAGCCATGTTTAGAGTTCTTTCAACCTCACCACCAAAATCAGAGTGTCCTGGTGTGTCTATGATGTTAATTTTTGTTCCTTTGTATAAGATGGAAATGTTTTTTGCTAGTATTGTAATTCCACGTTCTCTTTCCTGATCGTTTGAATCCATGATAAGGTCTTGGGTCATCATAAGCTCATTTTCACGAAAAGTTTTACTTTGCTTTAGTAAACCATCAACAATAGTGGTTTTTCCGTGGTCAACGTGGGCAATTATGGCAATATTTCGGATGTTCATAGCCGGAGGATTATACGGCAAAATGGCCGGATTTACAAAGAGTTACACTATTCTACTACTAGGCGACCCACTTGACCATTAGCCCTATGCTGGCCTACAGAACAGTATATTTCAAAATTACCTGCTTTTTCTGCTACAAAAGTAACGCTAGTAGAAAATCCTGACTTTACTATATCAGTCTTGACCCCATATCCTTCTATGTTTAAGTCATGCATCATACTTACAGCATTTAATGTTATTTTTACGGTATCACCTTTTGAAACCTTAATACTATTTGGTTTATAGTAAAAAGATCCCGCTTCTATTATAAATTCTTTAACATTTGAGCTTGAATCATCAGTTTTTTCTATATCAACCACATCTACACCATCAACAACCGGCAGTGTGTTTAAATCTAAAGTTGGATCAGGTTTAAATTCTTTCTGTGAGGTATTAAAGCTAGCATCCGTTGAAGAAGAGTTAGTTAACTTTTTTTCATTGTTTTTTATATTAACAAGAAAAACGATTCCAAAAATAATCAAAACAAATATTGTTGCAAAAAGAAAAGGAGATTTTTTTATCATATCTGTATTTGCCTATAAAATAACTACAAAAACTTAGGTAATTCATGTTACTAAATATGGGGGATTTTGCAACAGCAAATATAGACTAATATGCTTAAGGTTCAAACCTACGTAAACCTTAACAAAAATGACTAAGGGCGCCTAAAAGGCGCCCATAAGTCTAGTTAAATTTCATTAGAATAATGATCTAACAAATACTAATAAATTAATATCTATTATCTCTTCTGCCTCCGAAACCTCCTCTATCACCACCTCTTCCTCCAGGTCTTCTGTCATTTCCGCCTCTACCACCTCCAAAACCACCTCTGTCTTCTCTAGGAGCTTGAGGTTTGGCTTCGCTGACTGTGATATTTCTGTCATCTAACATAGCACCGTTTAACTGCTCGATTGCTCGAGTAGCTTCTTCTTCTGTGCTCATCTCGACAAATCCAAAACCTTTGGATCTACCTGAGAATTTATCTGTTAAAATAGTTGCTGAAACTACTGTTCCGACTGTTGAAAACAATTGTAATAAAGCATCTTCGCTGGTTGCCCAAGCGATTCCACCTACAAATAATTTAGTTGCCACAAGAATTCACCTCCTAATAATACCGTGTGAATAAATACGTAAAATATTCTCATGACAAACCAATTTTTGGTGGCGTACACTCTGAATACTTGACACACGATTAACCATTGTTTTATAGCACAAAATGACCTAAAAAGCAAAGATAAATCCCCGTAGGGCAAGATTGGTTGTATAATAAAACTGTGATAAATCTTATATATGAAGCGTCAAAAAAATCAGGTGTTCCTGCCAAGAAAATAGAGGATTTAATTTTTTATCTTAAGCAAGTTGATACTATAAGTCTTCAAGCTCTTATCAGAAAAACCGGTATTTCAAAAACCGGTTTAGAAAACGCGGCTAGTAATCTTTCTACTGTAATATTGGTAGTTGGGGATAAATACTCAATAGCACCAAACGCAAAAGCAACCCTTCCAGTATTTACCGATTATAGAACCGAAGAAGATATATGGTTGATATTAAAAGATAGGAAATTTTTTGAAATATCAAATAAACTAGAAGAATTCTCAAAACAAAGAGATAAAGCCAACAGAGAACTTGACCAGTTTTATGCAACACCCGAAACAGTTGCCAAAAGAGCATCACTTTTAAATTATTTTACGGATATTTGTGGAAAAAGAATTTTATTTTTGGGTGATGATGACCTGACATCATTTGCAACGGCAACAATAGGGAAACAAAAAGAAGTTGTAGTAGCGGATGTAGATCTTAAAATTTTAGCAAACGTTACAACAATAAGCAGTTCTGCCAATTTAAATATCTCTACACTTGAATACGATGCAAGGGAGATCTTACCTAAAAACCTGAAAGGTAGATTTGATATAGTTTTTACCGACCCGCCGTATTCACCAAATGGTTTTAAGCTTTTTCTCTCAAGAGCAATTGAGTCTCTTGATTTAAATAATCAGGGTGCACGAATTTATATTTGTTATGGTAATAGTGATAGGGCAAAAGAAAAGTTTCTTCCCATCTATCAAATAATAAATGAGGCTGGTCTTATGACAAGGTGGGTTTTTGATAAATTTAATCGCTACAATGGGGCAGATTCAATCGGTAGCACAAGTAGTATTTTAGTTTTGGACACCACACCAAAAACAATACCTCTTATTAAAGGTAAGTTTAATGAATCAATCTACACCAATAATTAATCATTTTATAGCTTCCTTTAACGTAATTGATTTTAAAGATAGTTTAATAGTTCTTGACGATCTTGGAACTTCACTATGTAAGCTACTTAATCTTAAAATTGTTCAAAGATCTCATCATGAGTATGGACCAATAGGAAAAACACTAGTATTTATAATTTCTACCTCTCACCTTGCAATCCATACCTGGCCCGAATACAAGTATATTCATTTGGATCTACTTACATGCTCTAAACTTGAACTTTCTCAGTTTGAACAAGCGTTGAAAGCAAGTTTAATTGAAATACAAATAGAAAACCTTAAATTTAGACAAATTGAATCACTTAATCAGTAGCTTATAAATAAATCAAAACGGCTTTATACCTCACCGTTAAAATAGTACCCATTAAATAGTTTTTTTATAGATTCGCCAAAACTCTAAACCATTTATATAAACAGAATCTACTTGTTTAAATTTAATAATTTTTTCAGTTTTTACGCTTTTTGGTAAATCCTTATTTGGACCAAGTACTAATACCTTATAAGAATTTGGGTGCTCGACAAGTACATTGTAAACACGTCCCTTCGGATAAATTGATTGGAGAGGTCCGATATCATTTATAGCAACAGATGTTGAATCACCAAAGTGTTTAATAATTTTATCCCGTAAATCAAAAATTCCAATACCAAATAATTTTTGTCCAATAATCTTGTTACTGTCAGAAGCATCACCAAATACAGGATTAACATAAGTTAGATAGTGGGGAAATATCTTTATCATTGGTAAAAGTATCGTATAAAAACTTATGATAAACAAAAGAAGAGATGATGCAAAAAGAAGTGCTTTCTGTCGTAAAGATTGATAAAAGATATTCCAGCCGTAGACTGCTATTAATGCTAAAAATGGATATAGAGTTATTGTGTACCTGTCAACTTTTTTATTAAAATAACAAATCAATAGAAAATAGGCTACATAAAAAATTGTCAAAAAATTTAGGAAATTTACCTGTTGTTTTGTAGATTTAAGTCCATTTTTTATTACAACTTGAAGTTTTTTAAAAATTGTTTGAAAGATAAATAAAAAGATTCCCACAAGTCCAACTAAAGAAGTTTTAGTAATAAGAAGAAGGATATAAAATAAAGGCCCTGGATCGCGTGTAACCTCACCAAAAAGTATTTGAAGGTGGCCGCCTCCTTCGCTGGTGTCATAGCTTTCAAAAAAAATCTGTTTAAGCACTCCAGAAAAATCCACCCACAAGGCAGGAAACAAAGCATAATAAAACAAAAAATAAGAAAACAGGTACATCAACCCAAATTTAAAAGCTACCTTAGACTTTTTCTCAAGTAAAAATAAGACATTTATTACACTGAAAGCAAATAAAAAAGCACCCATAAAAAGAGTTTTTGATAGGGCTGCGATTGCAAGAAAAAAGGCCGAAAGCATAAGTGAAGCGTAATCAAATTTATCCTCTCTTGCTTTTTCAAAAAAAAGATAAACCAAACAAAAAGCTATCATGATATATAAAGAAATTTGAGCGTCATGATGAATTAATCTGGAATTTCCAACATAAAATGGCTCGATATTAAATAGTAAAACAGTAAAAAAAGAAACCCAAAAATTTCTTAGAGTCTTTGAAAGTAGATAAATCAGAAAAATAGAAAGAATAAACTGCCATGAAACCAGTGTTAGTTTAGTAAAATACTCTATTCCCTCAAAATCAAGAAACACCTGATCATAAGTAGTATTTTTCACTAGACTTGCAAAATGAGCAGTTCCAGCCATAAGCCACATTAAAGTTACTCCGGGATGATATTTCTGAAAAGTTAAAATATAATTTTTTGTTTGAATACCCTCTAAAAAATTTTCTGATCTGTTGTGCCAATATACTGAGTCAGTACTTATAATGTCACTATCAAGACGTGGTAAACGTGTAGCTGCATATATTAGAAAAAACACAACTATTGCTAGAAAGGCAAATACTTTACCAGATTTCTGCATTATAATATTGTAGTACAAATAACTACATATGCATTACTCCAGTTTAAAAAACCTTATCTTAAATAACAGACGGCTCATAGTTGAAGTGCTTACAATTCTTATAATCATAGGACTTACAATATTTGTTAATAATTCGAATATCAGAGAATCGGATGCACTATTGAAGGAGGATATTTACTACGAGTTTCATCAATCCCTAACAACTATAACAGGAGGCAACCCTTACAATAAAATACTTGAAGGAAATCTTTTAGAGAATAAAAAATACGCTACACTTTTTCCACACTACTATTATTTTTTAGGGACAATCATAACATTCTCGGACTATAGATTTACACCGTTTATAGCAAATTATCAGCATATTTTACAACTTTTTCAAATACTAGGAGTTACCTTTTTGTATCTTATTTTTCGAAGAAGAAATCAAAAATTTTTAGGAATTCTTGCTATAACTTTTTTTGTATTCAACAGATGGTCCCTAAATAGTATTGCCATATTAAAACAAGACATTGTTGCTATCACCCTTCTTTTGGCATCTTTGTATAGTTTTGATACTGATAAAAATAAGTCATATATTCTGTACGCATTATCGCTAGGAATTAAACATCTTGGCATATTTATTTGTCCACTTTACATCTTACATATCATTTTAGAAAAAAATAAACGACTCAAAATTCAACATTCATTAGTATTTCTTGCAACACTTCTAATACCTACATTTCCATTCTTATTAGAAAACCTAAAATCTTTTTGTCTTTCTATGCTTTTTAGCTTTACTAGAAAACCTGCGAGTGCATGCGGTGTAAACCCATCTGGTTTTGATAATTTACTTATAAGATATGGAAGTTTAGGAAATACCTTTGAAATGTTTTTTTTGATTTTGCCAAGACTGCCACTAATAACAATTCTTAGTACTAACATTGGGCTTTTTGCATGGAATAAAATTGGTAGGTATCAATACCTTTTGACTACATTTATTATATTTGCAGCAGTTAACCCTGTATATTTTGATCAGTATCTACTGTGGATCACACCATTTGTATTTTTAATTCAACCCGCAGATTCTTTCTCAAACTATAGAAACTCTCATGGAAGTTGAGCCTAAGTATTTGTAGTGCAGATATCTAACTTAAATTAAATTTATTTTTTGCAAAAGTTATCACATATTCTGCAATATCATACGCATTATCCGGAAAATCGATCTTTATTGAGGGGTCCTTGTACAGCCAGTTATTTAAATCAGTATCAAAATTTTCATCAATCTTTTTTACAACCCTTACACCAACTTTTTTAAATGCCTCTGCATTACAGTACTGCTCATATTGATGGATTAGAGGTATAACCATGAGTTTTTTTCCAAGAAACAGAGCTTCAGTAGGTCCTTCAAATCCTGCTCCGGTAAAAAGTCCTGTACAACTAGCTAAACTTTCTATGTAATCCTCGTTATTAATTGGATATAGCGAAATATTATCTTTTTTAGTTTTATGTTTTATCTCTTTAGAAAAAATATGCCAATCAAAATCTCTATATTTAACAAAAAAACTTTCTAAATAAATAGCCTTATAAAATGCGATATAAACTGTAATATGATTTCTTTTAGTTATAGCATGGTTTCTAATTTCAGATCTAATCACTGGAGTAAAAATGTTTGGATTATATTTTTCAAGATGTATTCCAAATGCATATTGAGCTGGGGCGTAATTAGTAAGAATAATTTCAGCAACTAAATCTCTTATAGGTGGTCTTGGTACCTCCGGATAGTTGAAGGCTGCCCCATGGCCCAGTGATACACACGGCACATTATTTATTGCACATGCCCAAGCAGTAACAGCTTCTGCATCATTTATTACAAGATCAAAATCTTTAACTGGACAAGAAGCAATCTCTTTGACAAATCTAACAAATTTTAATGACCTTATGGATTTTAAAATGTCAATGGAACCCATATCATTGTAATTAAAATGTAAACTCTGATAGCGGTATCTTATAGGGTAGTTCAGCCCCACTTGATTATTATCTCCCCCAACAAGACAAGTAACCTCGCCAAATTTTGCAAATTGTGGAACAAGTTCCCTTGCTCTTGCGATGTGCCCATTACCTAGACCTTGAAATGCATAAAGTATCTTCATAGTTTTGTTACATCAGAACTTAAAAGTCGCCATTTACCTTTGCCCAAATCACCTAAAGTAATTCTACCTATCCTAAGTCGTTTCAAATAGGTAACAGTGTACCCAAGTGCTTTAAAAATTCTTCTTATTTCTCGATTTTGTCCTTCATGTAAAGTGATATTTAATGTAGATCTACTCCCAGTAGCACTTCGCAGAAATATTTTACAAGGAGCACTTTTTATCTCGCGAGTTTTTAGCCCATTTTCTATTTTAGCTATATCTAAAGAACTTATTTTGTTATTTAATTCAACATGATATTCCTTCTCAACCTCAAATTTTGGGTGGGTTAGTTGATACGAAAAATCTCCATCATTTGTAAGTAACAAAAGTCCTTCTGTGTCTACATCTAATCTGCCAATTGGGAAAAGTTTAGAAAAATTTCTGGGTAAAAGATCATATACGGTTTTTTTATTAAATGGGTCGGACCTAGATGTCACATATCCAGATGGCTTATGCAATAAAAGATAGATTTTGTCTTCTATTCCTATCTCTAGATCTCTTCCATCATACTCAATGTGATCAAGAGTAGGATCAAACTTCTGACCAACTTGGGCAATCTCCCCATTTACCTTGATTTTGCCAAGCTTTAACTCCTCACCACAATCTCTTCTAGAAAGTCCTGTTTTATCACGTAAAAATTTTTGAATAGATGTCTGCATAGAGGTTATTCTATCAGTTGTATGGTATTAGTGTATTGAGTCAGTTGGACAGTTAAGGTAATGTAATAGAGTGTGTGGAGTGTGTAATTTTTGGTTAGAATAGAAAATCGGACAGATGATTATATTACTTTCGACTAAACCAAGCGGCATATTGCTTTTAAATAGAAAGATATCTAGTTCTGGAAAAATAGTTCACGGTAGTAACAAGCAAGACCAAAAACCCACCCAAATAAAAAAACTATAAATTCTGGTTTTTTTTAGTTTCACGTGATATGTAATCGAAGGTTTTTTTCGGTTCACGGCGGCACTTATACTCAATAATACTTGAAGATAAATGTGCTTTAGAATAATCAAGCCCAGCCGACATCAAAAACCTTTCATGTAGTTCATGAAGAATAACAAACGGCCTTTCTGCATCAGACAAATCGTCATCTATCCAAACCTCATTTCGAGGCACCCATGAATATATAAAATGATGTCCACCTTCGGTAAAATCAATAAAATAAACATCTCTTACAACTTCTCCATTTACTACCCAAACATCAATTCCTTTTGAGTACTCAAGGAGTTTTTTGACATAAATCTCCTTTGGAATTTGATGTTTTTCCACCTTTTCAGTTTTAGCTTTTTTGAATAGGTTAGATTTAGCTCGCTCTTTCTTTTCTATATAATCCGCTTTACCAATAGCATCATCATAAGATGAGCCAAGTGACATAAGATGCCACTCACGCAAAAGATGAACTACAAAAAATCTCTCTTCACCGGGATCATATTCTTTGTCTATCCAAAACTCATATTTTGGGATAAATGGAAATCTAAAGTGCTGTCCAAAATTAGTAAATTCTCTGTTTATGTTATCACGAATAAATCTTCCATCGACCTCATAAACCTGAAAGTCATCAACCTTTTCTAGTTTTTTTAAGTACGGTTTTTCAAGCATCTTATTTAAAGACAAGTTATTTTTACCCCTTGCGTTAATCTCTAAGCCATAAATCATTTGGTAGAGATTAAACTACGACTTATTTTATAATAATATAACTTTACTCCTTCACTACAAAATATATACATAATTACAATTCCAAGTAGAAAAAACACATTCGAAAGTCCGGGATTTATAAACTTAAAAATGTTTTGGCCCATGCTAGTCATTGGTAACAGGATGGTGACAATACCAGCAACAAAAGTAAGGGATACCATTATCTTTGACGGCATAGATGACGGGTGTAAGAAAAATCTTTTGGTGCGTATAGAAAAGATAAGAATAAGTTCGGTCAAAATACTTGCTATAAACCAATTGGTTTGTAGTACCTGCGCCCCTTGTTTATAGAATAACCCAAAAACAATAAAGTCAAACAAAGTGCTTACCATACCAAGAAGGAGAGCAATAAGTGTAATTTCTCTAATGTCATAGGAATGTGGTCTTGCTACATCCTCCAGGTCTACATTATCAGTTGCAATTGCAATCATTGGAAAATCAGAAAGAAGGTTTACGAGTAAAATCTGGATTGGAAGCATAGGTAGATAATCTATAAGTAGGGATGCGAAAGCAACTGCATAAAAATTACCAAAGTTTGATGCTAGCGTTGACTTAATATATTTTGTTGTGTTTGCAAATGTTTTGCGTCCCTCTTCAATACCACCAACGATTACTTTTAGATCCTGCTCGAGAAGAACAATATCAGCAGCCTCCCTTGCAACATCGGATGCATCATCTACAACAATTGCCACATCAGAAATTTTTAAAGCTGGGGCGTCATTTATACCCTCACCTAAATACCCAACACTGTAATCCTTTTGGAGTTGACTTATAATTTTGTATTTTTGTTCTGGGGATAGCCTTGCAAATACATCAAATTCCTTTACAGCTTTCGCCTGTTCACGTGCGGACATATGGTCAAACTGATATCCGGTTAAAACTTTGGATGGTGAGTTGATGATACCAACTGAATAGGCAACAGCTCCTGACACTTCAGCGCTATCCCCAGTAATAATTTTCATATGTACTCCAAGTGCCTCTGCTTTTTTGACGGCCTCTTTTGTAGTTGGTTTTATTGGATCTTCAAAGGAAATAAGACCAATGAGAGTAAGATCAGATTCTTCATCCTTAATTGTATATTTCTCAAATTGAACAGTTTTTTTGGCAATTGCTAGAACTCTTCTACCTTTGTGACCCTCAGATAAAATCCAAGTAATAAGTTTTTTATCAAAGTCAGTTTCTTCTGCAATTTTTGACTTTTTAATAAATGGCAGAACACTTTCTTGTGCGCCCCTTACAACCAAGGTTTTTGTATTACCTTCTGCAATTAACACCGAGTTTCTTTTACGGGTTGGGTTAAATGGAATCTCAAATAACTTTTTAAGTTTAGTCAGTGAATCTTTTTGGGGTGGGGCAATTTTTTTGAGTAATGCAAGATCAAATGAATTATTTGCTGTTTTATCACTGCCTAAATAGTCGGAGGCAACAAGTCCATAAAAAACTGCCTCATCTGAAAAACTAGCATTAATACTAGCTACTTCTAAAACATTTTGAGTTAATGTACCGGTCTTATCACTACACAATACATCGATTCCCCCAAGATCTTCTATTGCGGAAAGTCTTTTTACAACTACTTTTTTCTTGGCCAAAATCTTTGCGCCATGAGTTAAAGAAAAGGTTGTGACAAGGGGAAGTGCCTCCGGTATGACACCGACAGCCAAAGCAATCGCAAAAAGCGCAAGTGTTGGAAGATTGCTTAAATTGCCGTCTATAAAAAGATGGGCCAAGAACACAGCAACAAGAGTCCCAAGTGTCATCACCAATATAAATTTACTAAACTTGTTGATTTGCTTTTCAAAACCACTTTGTGCGGAAGTTTCTAAAGTAAGTCTTGTGATTTCCCCAAGTTGGGTATTTTTACCTGTAGCAATTACAACACCAAATGCTTTACCTTCTGCAACATGGGTACCTGCAAAAACAATATTTTTTGCTCTGTATGGCTCGGTCTCTTCCACGTTCAACCCCTCAGCTATTTTCTTAATTTGAATTGACTCGCCCGTAAGTGTTGATTCATCTACATATAAATTATTTTCTTGAACGATTCTAAGATCAGCAGATACTATGTCACCTGTTTCTAGTACAACTACATCACCGGGTACAAGTTCCTTAGCATCAATTACGTCCTCCTTACCATTTCTTATAACTGTAGCTCTTAACACCATATAATTTTTGAGAAACTTTAGTGTCTTTTCTGACCCATATTCTTGATAAAATCCCAACCCAGTATTTATTGAAATAAAAAGTAGAATCATAAATCCATCAAGTGCCTCGCCAAGACCAAAGGATAGAAGTGACGCACAAATTAGAAGGTAAACAAAAGCTGACCTAAATTGTCTTCCTAAAATATGGAGCCAAGTAGTTTCTTTGCCACTAACTGTGTTTAAGCCATACTCAAGTTGGCGTTTTTTTATAACAGTATGAGTAAGCCCAGTATCAATAGCAGTTGAAAAATCAGTTAGAACATCCGGCACAGATAATTGTGTGTATTTTGAAAAACTCATGGCAGTGTAGTTATTATAGACATTAAACTCAGGTTAAAAAAGGTTGTATAATTTTAGATATGGGAAACATAATAAACAAAATATTTATATATGTACTAATACCAAGTTTACTTTGTTTTTTACTTCTCGGATTTTTTGCACTTGGTGCTTTGTCTGATCGCTTGTTTTATATCAAACCCCTTGATTATATCTATAAAAGAATGGAGTCTAATGATACTAAACTACTAAATAGAATAAACGGTACAAATGAAGACATCGCCGATATTTCTCAACTAGCATCAAAATCAGTTATAACTGTTGCGATAAGGACTATTCAAAGAACAAACACCAATCCTTCGTTCTTAAATGACTTTTTTGGACTTAATTTCTTTAGCCAAGATCAAAATAGTCAAAAAGAACTCCAAGAACTCCAAGAAATAAAGCAGGATATCGGTTCGGGATTTGTAGTGGATGGGGGATTTGTTGTCACAAACAAACATGTGGTGGCTGAAGCTTCAGCTAAATTTAAAATAATAGATAGTGAGGACAAGGAATATGATGTAATCGAGATCTACCGAGATCCAGCAAATGACTTTGCGATACTAAAAGTAAAAGATTTTAGTTTACCCGGAATTCAACTTGGAGATTCAGATAAGCTAAGAGTTGGCCAAAGGGTTATAGCAATTGGCACTGCGCTTGGAGAATTTAGACACACAGTTACAACCGGAGTGATTTCAGGTCTTGCTAGAGGAATTACTGCTGACAGCGGATTTGGGGTTTCTGAAGATCTAGAAAATGTTATTCAAACAGATGCTGCCATAAACCCAGGCAATTCTGGGGGACCACTTCTTGATATGAACGGGGACGTGATTGGTATAAATGTTGCTGTATCAAGGGGAGCTGAAAATATTGGTTTTGCATTGCCTGTAAATATTTTAAAAAACTCGCTTGAAAACTTTAACTCAACGGGTCAATTTGAAAGACCATACATCGGCATTAAATATCAAACAATCTCAAAAAAAGCTGCACTTAAAAATGAGGTTCCATCTGGCGCTTATGTTAGTGAAGTTTTAAAAGATTCTCCAGCAAGTAAAGCAGGGATCAAGGTTGGTGACATTATTACAGATTTTGCAGGTGAGGCGGTTGGCGAGAAAAACCTTGCTACTTTAGTGAATAAAAGAAAGGTTGGGGAAAATATAGAAATAAAAGTTTACAGGTGGGACGAGGAAAAAAATCTAGAGTTTTCTCTAAAACTAGAAAGGTTACCCTCTTTATAAACTACCCTATAGTTTGTAATTGGGTTTAGTTTGGGGTAAAATACACCGATGCCAACATTCTTAGAAAGATGGCGCAATGACGAGGACGGAACACTCAAAAAGCGTACATACAAAATACTTGCAAATTTCATAATCCTAATGGGCCTTTTTGTGTCCTTTGGTATCCTTTTTCCTACAGCAATCGCAGTAGTTCTAAATGTCATCTGGATTACTCTTTTTGCAGGAGTAATCACCTTCTTGACCCTTGGAGTTCTTGTTGTCATGGGCATGAAAAAGGAAGTTGGAGAGGTTTTAGACATATTTTTAGAGGGTTCATTGACAGTACTTGATGCTATTGAATTTCTAAAAAGGCTCTGGGAAAAATTTAAAGCACTTGTACGAGAATTCCTAGTCTTTGCGGCTCCAATATTTGCGTACGTTTTAGCATTTATTATTTATATTATTCTGTTAACTTTTTATAAAAACATTGGGAAAACTTACGATGTAACTATTATCACAATTCTATTAACCATTATACTTGTAGTTTTTGTTGGTATCTTAAATAGACCAAAAAAAACAAGCGGGATTTGGAAAAGAGAGTGGATCATAAATTTTATTACCAGATTTCACAGGGGTTTTACAGATGGGCTTGAAGTAGTGCTATTTATGTTCTTTTTAACCATGGATAGTTCAAAGTTATTTTTTCTACCGGATAACCTAAATCATGAGCTCAAAGCTCAAATCGGAACCTATAATTTGATGTATCGAGGTATCAACTTAAGTGATGCCACAAAAATTACTGTTTCTATTATTATTGCAACAGTCTCACTTGAAATACTTAGGATGATCATAAAACTTATAGCTATGGCAAAACTCCATTACTCGGACCTTATAGAAGAGGAAAAATTAACTACTTTCGTAAGACTAAAGCACGTTAGAATTAAAGATTCCATAAAGATGGCTTTTTATGAATCAAAAGAGGGTTTAACTCGGTTTATTACTTACAACACAGTTCTATTAATAGTGTTCTTGTTTTTCCCAAGATTAAAACTTCTCACCCTTGTAGTTGCAAGCATCACAGGATTTATTTTGGATTTATTAATTCGGGGTAGGCTTACTATAAAACAAAACACTGATCTTCTCTCTAGACTAATGGCAAAAGCGTTCGGAATTTAAAAAACTATATTTAAAACCCTACCAGCAAGATAAATTATTTTTTTAGGTTCTTTTCCATTTAAAATAGATTTTACGCCTGTAAGCTCAAGAGCAAGTTTTTTTGCCTCTTCTTCAGTTGTAGTATCTGAAATTGTAATTGTCCCACGTAATTTCCCATTTATTTGAACAGGAAGTTCAATTAATTCTTTGGTAGCCAGTGCCAAGTTGTATGTTGGCCAAGCACTTAAATGAATACTGTTTTGTTTATCCCACTTTGTATAACCATTAATTTCCTGCCATAACTCTTCCGCTACAAAGGGCATAAATGGGGAGATTACTTTCACAAAAACCTTGAAATCTTCAAGCGAAATCTCATTAAGTTGTTTTAGATGGTTATTAAACTTCATGATTTCGCTTACTGAAGTGTTCATCTTAAGCTTTGTCATCATATCTGTAACATTTTTAACTAGAATATTTAATTTTTGGCTTGTTTCATGTGTGGTTTTGCAATGAACTTTAATCTTATCTTTTGATTCATAGATTGACTTCACGAGTCTGGCACAAGCTATAAGTCCATTAGGATTCCAAGGATAAGTGTCTTCATATGGGCCAATAAATGCAAGGTAAGTTCGAACTGCGTCAGCACCATAACTTTCTAATACATCCTTTGGGTTTATTACATTGCCTCGGGACTTAGACATTTTTGATCCGTCGGGACCAAGTAGCATACCTCCACTCATACGATACATTACCGGCTCTGAAATAGGCACAACTCCCTCATCAAATAAAGCTTTAAACCAAAAGCGGGTATATAAAAGGTGGGCTGTAGTATGGCCAGAATCACCAAAATACATATCAATTGGCATCCAATATTTAAGTTTTTCCATATCGGCTGGAACCATATCGTTGTTTGGATCGATATAACGCATGTAGTACCAATTAGAACCTGCCCATGTAGGCATAGTATCGGTCTCCCTTTTGGCCTCATTACCTTTAGAATCTACGGTTGTATTCCACCTTGTATTTTTTTCAAGGGGGCTAATACCATCCTCTCCTGCCAAAAAGTCTTGCATAATAGGTAAGGTAATAGGTAAAAGGTTATCATTTACCGCTTCGATTCGACCATCTTTTGTATAAATAAGTGGAATCGGCTCTCCCCAATATCTTTGTCTTGAAAACACTTGGGGGCGAAGCTTATACATCTTTGCGTTTCTACCCTTACCAAGGGCCTCTAGATCCAAAACAACCTGTTTTTTAAATTCTTTAGTAAAACTGCCATTGTATTTACCTGAATTAATAGCCACGCCTTCCTCTATATACAAATTTGTTTTCAAGTCCTTTTCTAGTGGTTCAACAACTGGAATAATCTCTAAGCTGTATTTAAGAGCAAACTCATTATCTCTCTCATCATGAGCCGGAACCCCCATGACAACACCTGTTCCATAATCAAGTAGAATATAGTCTGCTAAAAACACTGGAATTTCCCGTGAAAAATCAGGGAATGGATGCTTTGCATAAATTCCTTCCAGTTTAACACCAGATTTTTCTTTGGTTTGTTTTTCCATATCAGAGAGGTTTGCTGCTTTTTCTTTGTAATCTAGTGTCTCTTTTTTATTTAAAGAAAATTCAATTAACTTATTGGCTAAAGGGTGCTCTGGTGCAATTGCAATAAATGAAACGCCATATAAAGTATCAGGCCTTGTAGTAAACGCACTAAAATTTTCCCCATTTATTTCAAAGTCAACAAGTGCCCCTTCTTTTCGCCCAATCCAGTTTAATTGCCCCTGTTTTACAGATTGCTCATAATTTACTTTATCAAGGTCAGCTATTAACCTATCCGCCATTTTTGGAATATCCAACACCCACTGTTTAAACATCTTTTTCTCAACAGGGTATTTACCTCGTTCGGAGATTTTACCTTTCCCGTCATGAGAAGGAAGCACTTCCTCGTCAGCTAACACTCCTAGCTCTTTACACCACCAAACAGGCATCTCTCTTTGTACTGCATAGCCTTTTTCCCAAAGCTTTTTAAACATCCACTGAGTCCATTTGTAATAAGATGGGTCTGAGGTGTTTATTTCACGATTCCAATCAATAGCATATCCCATGGCCTGCATTGCTTTTTTATAATCTTTTGTAGCTTGTGATATGGCTTCTTGCGGGGTAATGCCTTCTTTTTGAGCATAAGTTTCAGCTGGTAATCCAAAACAGTCCCATCCCATAGGAAAAAGAACGTTATAACCCTGCATACGAAGAAATCTAGAGTAAATCTCCGGAACGGTATAACGCATCATGTGCCCCACGTGTAAAAACTTACCAGATGGGTATGGAAGCTCGGCTAAAATGTATTTTTTTGGCTTCGGGGAAAAGTCCAGTGATTCGTAGATATTATCTTTAAACCACTTCTCTTGCCAAGTGCTTTCTATTTTTTCATGATTGTATCGTGCCATGGTTTGAATTATACGCTTAAGGGATGGTGTGGGGCTAGGGGAAAATACACACTTTAGAAAATCCTTAGATAAAACTAGATCCAAGTAGAAACTTATTTTTAGATTAGAAATAACGAGTTTAATAATCTGATAATCTTTGGGATAAAAATCACACAAAATATAGCAATAGATGCAAATGCTAGAGTTAACACTGCCCCAGAGGCTAGATCTTTTGCCTTTCCAGTAAATTCATAGGGGACACCAGCTTTATCACGTAGAAGATTACAAATATTTTCAATTGCCGTATTTATTATTTCAGCTGAAATAATCCCCCCAATCAAAAGAAAAACCACTGCCCATTGTGTAACCGTCAAACCGACAACTAGAGATAAAATCACAACTAAGCTACCGGCAAATACATGAAACCTAACATGTCCTGAATCTTCCCAGCCAGTTCTTATACCAACCATGGCATTTTTTACACTTGTGAAAAAATTTCTATTCCTTGTTGGATGACTTCCGTGAGTAGAAAAAGCAACTACATCAAATTTTTTTGTGTTGGGCATAACTTAATTTTGGGAGTTTAAGCTGCTGGTGTCAATAAGTTATCCTATATATGGTTGGTGTCGTATTACAGAAAATTCTGGCATCGGAAATAATCCCACCACTAGATCATCACCACCCTAATGTTCTACAATATAGTTATGTCCACAAAATATCTATTTCCCAATAATTTTTTATGGGGCACTGCAACATCTGCCCATCAAATAGAGGGAGATAATAAAAATAGCGATTGGTGGGAATGGGAAGTAACAAAACCACAAAATAGAGAATTACCAAAAGATCCCTCAGGTATAGCGTGTGATTCATATAACAGGTATGAGGAGGATTTTGATCTGTGTAAAGAAATGCATAATAATGCCGCAAGATTTTCTATTGAGTGGGCAAGAGTAGAGCCTATTGAAGGTAAATTTGATACCAAAGAAATCGAGCATTATAAAAAAGTAATCAAAGCCGCCAAACAAAGAGGTCTTAAAACTTTTATCACCTTGCATCACTTCACAAACCCAAACTGGTTTCAAAAAAAAGGCGGTTGGGTAAACCCAGAATCACCCACAATTTTTAAAAGATATGCACAGGTTTGTGCCAAAGAATTTGGGCCACTTGCGGATACGTTTGCAACATTTAATGAGCCTCAAGTCCTAGCATCAGTTGCTTACCTTGCAGGATTATGGCCACCACAAAAGCACAACCCAATAGAATCAATTATTGTGCAAATTAATCTCATGAGGTCCCACAGGGCAGCTTATGATGCAATTAAAAGACTTTCTGATGTACCTGTAGGCCTTGTCACAAACATTATTTGGTTTGAGGCAGCTTCGGAAACAAGCGTCATAGACTACATCGCAACAAAGGTACTTTTTTTCTTAAATACAGATTTTTTCCTGTGGCCAATAAAAAACAGGGTAGATTTTATAGGGCTTAATTACTATTTCACATCAAGATTTAAAAACCTAAAGTTAACCCCCAACACCAATTTTTACAGCGATATAGGTTGGTGGATTAATCCACAAGGTATCAAAGAAATACTACTTTTTCTAAAAAAATACAAAAAACCTATCTATATCACCGAAAATGGGCTTTCTGATGCTACGGATACTTTAAGAAGGCAATGCATAAAAGAGCATCTAATCGAAATATGGAAAGCAATTCAGGCTGGGGTTGATGTAAAAGGATATTTCCACTGGTCACTTATGGATAACTTTGAGTGGCACCAAGGTTACAAACCAAAATTTGGCCTTGTGGAAATTGATCGTGAAAACAACCTTGCAAGAAAACCAAGGAAAAGTTTTTATTACTATGCAAAAATATGTAAGAATAATGAGGTTGATGGGAGCGAGCCAACTGAATGAGTGACTTTGAATGAAATACCGTTACAATAAAGATAGAGAAAAGATAGAGATAAAAATCAAAGTAAAAAGTTGATACAACCACTATGATAAATTTACTGCCTAAAAAAAAGCCTTGGTACAAAAGGGGAATATTTCAAAAAGCTTATGATGGGGTTTTTCATGAGAAAAGACCATGGTACAAAAAGGAATTTCTTCAAGCATTAAGAGATATTAAAGATTTTTTTCATCTGCAACTTGTACGAATAATTCTTGTTATTGTCATAGTTTTTACAGTTACCCCAGTTTTACTCTTCATTTATTACAAACCAATACCACAAAAAAATATTAACTATGGTATTACATTCAGTTGGAAATATGCTTCTGAAATGGGACTTGATTGGAAAGAAACTTATATTCAAATCCTTGACGATCTTGGTGCAGAAAATCTAAGACTTGTTGCCTACTGGGAAGATACAGAGCCTACAAAAGATAACTATGATTACAGTAATATTGAGTGGCAACTAACAGAGGCAGATAAAAGAGGAGTTAATGTAATTCTTTCGCTAGGTAGGAAGGTTCCAAGATATCCTGAGTGTTTTGAACCTAAATGGTGGCGTGCAATTGAATCTGAAGACTTAAGAGAACAAGAACTACACGAATACATCAAAAAAACTATTCTGGAGCTTAGGCACCATTCATCAATAAAAATCTGGCAAGTAGAAAATGAGCCGTTCTGGCCGTTTGGAGATTGCCCTTACCCATTTACCATGAAACAAATTGATAAAGAGGTAAATATTGTAAGAAGCCTTGATGCTAAACGACCCATACTTTCACAAGACAGTGGTGAGGGAGGATTATGGTTTAAAACCTACAAAATAGGGGACTATCTTGGAATTTCAATGTATCGAAAAATTTGGTATGACTTCTGGGGTATTTTCGGTGGTAAATTCATTTATTTTCAATATCCGCTTCAAAATTGGACTTACGCAATAAAAGCAGGTCTTTTTGGCGTGCCAATAGATAAAATAATTGTTACAGAACTTCAAGCTGAGCCTTGGGGTCCCGGACTTAACTCAAAACTTTCTCAAGATGATAAAGATCACACAATGTCTAGAAATGACTTTTATGCAACCATCGACTATGCACAACGGGCTGGATTTAAAGACTTGTACCTATGGGGAGCAGAATGGTGGTATTGGGAGAAGCTCCACAACGACAATCAGTTTTTCTGGGACACCGCAAAAGCACTATTTAGACAAAATAAATAAGAGATAAATATAACAACAAAGAAGTGTTAGAAAACCATGAAATTTTTACATATACCAAAAATAACAATATCTCAAAACCTAAAAAGAGTAAGTATTGCAACTTTTATATTTGTAGTTGTTGCACCTGCGTTAGCATTTTTTATCAGTGATTACTTAGTAACAAAAAATAAGTTAAATAGTGTATCTAGTAAGATTATAAACTTTCAAGCCAATTTAGATGAGGAGCTTTTTATAGACCATCTAAAAGCTACAGAAGGCCTTACACTTGATCCAATCCTTACCGATTTGCAGGCTGAGATAGAAAAACTTACCAAAGACAAAGCGGATGGAAATGATACAAATACTAAAATAACAAATGTATACAATGAGTATGCCTTATTTCTCTCACTTATTGAAAGAAACAAAAAAGATAAACTCGATACCAAAGAAGCACAAGACCAAATAAAAGGTTTTGGAGAACTATTACTAAATAAAGATTTTGATCGACTGCTAGTAGAATTCAAAGGAGCAGAAAAACTTCTTGAAGCTTCCTATCAAACTTATTTGGCAAGTTTACCAAAACCAGAAC
The DNA here is from genome assembly GCA_016182565.1 of candidate division WWE3 bacterium. Lineage (GTDB taxonomy): Bacteria > Patescibacteriota > WWE3 > UBA101185 > UBA10185 > JACPGI01. The sequence continues at coordinate 92,639 of JACPGI010000004.1, read as the reverse complement.
CGATAACCTCTTCAGGAGATTATTCGTATACAAATGTAAGTACTGAAAAGGGAAGTTTTGGCGTGTACCTAATTAAAGTCCCACTATCAAATGTAAAAGTAGTTACGGCCACTGCAAATTCTGACACTTGCAAAGATAACTGTCCCACGAAAACTTTGGAACAACACATCAAAGATAATGGGGGCTATGCTGGTATAAATGGGTCTTACTTCTGCCCACCTGATTATGCTGATTGCGCAGGTAAAATTAACTCAACAGATTTTGCAATTTACAAATCATCATCTGGTAAGTGGTTAAATAATAAAGCTCTTGGTTGGAGTGATACCGGACTTGCAACTTTTAAAGGAAGTTCTGCCAAGTTTTATAAGAAATCAACTGATTATAGTGGGGATAGTGTGACAGCTGGAATCTCAAATTACCCAACACTTCTTAAGGACGGAAACATTGTAGTAAATAGTGATAAATTAACTTCTTATCAAAAAAGTGTAAAAGGAACAAGGGGAGCAGTTGGTGCTGGTGGAAGTAATCTTTATCTTGCTCTCATTCAAGGTGCAACAGTTACCGACGCTGCTTATGTGATGCGTGCACTTGGAGCAAAAGATGCGCTAAATCTAGACGGGGGCGGAAGTTCTGCAATGTATATAAATGGTGGATATATAGTAGGACCGGGTAGATCCCTGCCAAATGCGATAGTGCTTGTAAAATAATTGGGCACTTAAACTAAAAATATTTCCAAAACACCTCCTGTAAGTTTTCTTATTATAAATATCAAAGCATTGACTAAAATGAGTTTATTGTTAAGAATACACTGTAATATTTTATTGAAAGGCAACTAATGTCACAAGAAAACAATATGCAAACTTCATCCGAATATCCAAAATTTAAACTTACTGATAATTTCTCTATAATTTTAGTTCTTGCTCTTATCATTGGGGCCTTTTTCATGGGTAAACTTTCCACACAAGTAGAGATGCTAAAAGAAAAAGCACAAAATCCTCAAGCAAATACAACTCCACCAGCCCAACAACAACCACCAGAAGAGGTTTTAGGTGAAGTTATTAAACCTGATGCCTCAAAAGATCATATTCTAGGAAAAAGCGACGCTAAATTTGCACTCATTGAATATTCTGACTATGAATGTCCTTATTGCCAATCCTTTCACCCCACAGCACAAAAGGCAATTTCTGAATATAAAGATCAATTAATGTGGGTATTTAGGCACTTTCCATTAAGTTTTCATCCGCAAGCAAGACCTACTGCTATAGCTTCGGAATGTGTAGCAAAATTAGGTGGCCAGGTAGCATTCTGGAAATTTACTGATGCAATGTTTGAAAAAGCCAATGCACTAACTGATAAGGTAAGAGAGGACGGAGCAGTCGCAGCAGGAATACCACTTTCCACATTTAAAGCTTGTTTAACTGATAAGGCAATAGAAGCATTGGTCGATGAAGATCTAGATGGTGGAACAACCGCCGGTATTAATGGCACTCCAGGAAACATTTTGATGAATCTTGAAACTGGGGAAACAAAACTTCTTGCCGGTGCTGTACCTTATGCAACTTTAAAAGCTGCAATCGATGCAATGATAAATAAAAAATAATGTGTGTGAGTAGATTCGTATGATTTTTACTCAACTACTTCATATTTTTGATGGGAATATAGTAAATCTATGGATTGCATTTGCAGCAGGTCTTTTAACATTTTTTGCGTCTTGTTTACTTCCCCTTGTTCCTTCGTACCTAGCCTATATTTCAGGTCTTTCTTATACCGAAATTGAAGAATCCTCGGGAAAAAGACGCAGAGATATCATTTTTAACTCTATAATTTTTACGATAGGGTTTGTATTAATCTTTGTCATCTTAGGAGTTATAGGAAACAAAGCATATAGCCAACTTATCTTCTATAAAAAACAGATTGAAATATTTGTTGGAATACTTTTTGTGCTTTTAGGTTTATATAATCTTGGGTTTTTTTCTTATATTGATTCTTCAACAAAATTCAAGTTTTTGAAGCGTTTGAGACTAGAAAATATCTTTATAATTTTTGATAAAGGATTTCATTTTGATGTTAGAAAATTTTTAACAAAGTGGAATAGTATCAATTCTTTTATAATAGGTTTGGGGTTTGGACTTGCTTGGACACCATGTATTGGACCTGTTCTTGGAGTAATTTTATTTTGGGCAAGTGAGGCAGAGACACTTTTGAAAGGGGTTTATTTACTTATTGCTTTTGGGGTTGGGATGGGGTTTCCTTTTGTTTTAGTTGGGGCTGGTGCTGAATTTTTGTTAGAGAAATTTGGGAAAAACACTTGGACCCAAAAACTTATCGGTATTGCAGTACTAGTAGCTGGAATAATGACTCTTATAAAATAATTTAGAATAAAAACCCTTGTATTAAATCACAAAAAAATAGATGATAGTACCATGCACAATTACAATAAGTTCTTAGCTTTTATTCTATCTTCTATAAGTATCTTTCTTGTCATTCTAGATAGTAAGTATGTGCATGCCGCATCAACAAGGAAAAATTATTATGGGGATGGTTCCATATCTTCAACAGTAGAAATAAACGATGCTACTACAAACGGTCCAGAGCTTATTGATAGTGATCTTTATGGTAGTGCTGTTGAAAATATTGGTGATCTTGATGGTGATGGAGTTAATGATCTTGTTGTTGGCATTTATGGTGATGACACCGGGGGTACAAGAAGGGGAGCAGTGGGCATCCACTTCATGAATAGCGATGGGTCAGTGAAATCAACAGTTGAGATAAACGATAGTACGACAAATGGACCTGATCTTAGTGATAGTGATTTTTATGGTAATACTGCTGAAAATATGGGTGATCTTGATGGTGATGGCGTTAACGATATTGCTGTAGGAGCTTACGCTGATGATAATGGTGGAACAAATCGTGGTGCAATTCATATTCACTTTATGAATAGTGATGGTTCTATAAAATCTACTGTTGAGATAAACGACGGTACGACAAATGGACCGACTCTTAGTGACAATGATACATATGGGGCAGGGATTGCTAACATGGGAGATCTCGACAATGATGGAGTTACTGATATTGCTGTAGGTGCTTACGCTGATGATAATGGTGGAACAAATCGTGGTGCAATTCATATTCACTTTATGAATAGTGATGGGTCAGTGAAATCGACAGTTGAAATAAACGATAGTACGACAAACGGACCGACTCTTAGTGATGGTGATCTTTATGGCTTTTCGCTTGAAAATATTGGGGATCTTGATGATGATGGAATTAATGATATAGCTGTAGGTGCCACTTCTGATGATAATGGGGGTTCTGGGAGAGGTGCAATTCATATCCACTTCATGAATAGCGATGGTTCAGTGAAAAGTACGGTGGAGATAAACGACGGTACGACAAATGGACCGACTCTTAGTGATAGTGATGCGTATGGGATAGGAATTGCAGGTATTGGGGACTTGAATGATGATGATATAGAGGATATTGCTGTAGGAGCTTACGCTGATGATAATGGTGGAACAAATCGTGGTGCAATTCATATTCACTTTATGAATAGTGATGGGTCAGTGAAAAGTACGGTGGAGATAAACGATGGTACGACAAATGGGCCAACTCTTAGTGACAGCGATCTTTATGGCGCCTCGATTGCAAACATAGGCGATTTGAATGATGACAACGTAGCAGATATCGCAGTTGGCGCATATAGAGACGACAACGGAGGAACTGATAGAGGTGCCATCCACATCCACTTCATGACTCCCTTATACACTACAACCTATCTTGAAGACACCTCATGTAATGATAGAAAACCAGATGATACTACCTGGATCAAGTTTGAGCCTATAGAAAAAGATGGTGTAACTGGAATGTTTGTAACCTGGACACAGTACAGCGCAGACTATGTAAAAATAAAGATAGATGATGGGACTGGAAACTTCCCATGGGAAATAGCTAAAACAAGAAACGATGGTAACATCTTCCTAGAAAATGTAACCACATGGCAAAACATCAAAATGAAAGGAATCAATGGTTGCAGATCAGGTGACTATTCTCCCGAAGTATCCTACTCATCCTACCCATCTGGTTGGTACAATGTAAAGTAAGAAATAATTCTGAACTAAATCTGTACTTGAAAAATTTAGAGTTAGAACCTAGATTCGAAGGTTCAAAAGTAGATTGGTGTAGTAGATGTTAGAGCTGTTAGGTTGGAATATTAAAACAAGTTGTGTGATAATTACTATATGAACAACATATTATTATGGATAAAATCCAATAAAGTGCCCACAGTATTAATAATTGTACTAGCTTTTATTGCATTTGGTGGAATTGGTGCCAGTCCAATATCCTTCAATAGATTTAAAGGTGTCCCAGCCTCACCATTTAGCGGCAATGGGGGGTATTATGATGAATACCAGAATAAATCTCTGACAGTTGGAGATGAGAGGATGCCAATACCAGGAGATTTTGGGTCTTCTATACCAAGATTAGATATTACTGACCGTATGGTGGTCACGAACTCATATTTATCACTTCTTGTTAAAAATGTCCGGGAGTCAATTGAAATAGCTTCCAAGCAAGCCACAAAGGTTGGGGGGTATGTGGTAAATTCTAGTATTAGCTCACCAGAAGGACTTTCCTCAGGAAATATCACGATAAGAGTTCCAGCAAATAACTTAGAGACTATGCTTGGATTTCTTCGAAACAGCGCTGTTAAAGTAGTCACAGAGAATATAAATGGTGATGACATTACAGATCAATTTGTTGATACCGAAGAAAGGCTAAAAACTCTTCAAACAACAAAAATAAAATATGAGGAGATTTTAAAAAATACAAATGATGTGGAACAAATCCTTATAGTTACCGACCGAATTATTGGCATTGAGCAACAAATCGATGATATAAAGGGGCAAATAGAATATATGACTCAATCTTCAAGATCCACATTAATTACAGTCTACATGTCTACCGATGAGCTTGAATTACCATTTGCACCAGAGAGTAGATGGAATGCTAAGTTAGTATTTAAGTACGCTGTCAGATCATTAGTTGAAAATGCTAGAAACATGGCTGGCGGACTTATTTGGATTGCAGTTTATTCAATAATCTGGATCCCATTAATAGTGGTTGTATGGTTGATAAAAAAATACTGGAAAAAACCACAAACCCTAAACTAAATAAAATTAGTTAATTCTTAGAAATAAACACTATAAAACCCGCGGCAAAACCGCGGGTTTTTTGCTAAACAATAACCTAAGTGCTACTATCTAAGAAATACAATGTAATTCCTTTCTTGTACAAAATCGGAGGAAGAGATGTCAAAATCTGATGCACTAAAGATCTTGATGGTGCATTTTGTTGCAGACGGCACCATTGTGGAACCGCTTAAAAACCCCCACGTAGCAATTGGTGGGAGCACACTTGCTGACCTTGCAATGTCTGGTTGGGTTGACGTGTTTGGTTCAAACGCAACTCTTTCAGAACAAGGCCGCAATGCTGTGGTGGAAGAGCTCCAGCACGCCCTACAGCTGGCATAAATTAGATTTTTACCATACTGCAGCGCGAGAACACTTCAATTCCCGCGCTGTCTGTACTAGTAAGCAAAAAATAAAATTGAAATTCAAAATTATTACTTTTCAGTAAGAAACTTTTCAACATCTAGTGCAGCCATACATCCAAACCCTGCAGCACTTACCGCCTGTCTATATTTAGAATCACTCACATCACCACCAACAAAAATACCTTCTACACTTGTCTTTGTTCCATCAATAGGCTTTATATACCCAATTTTATCTAGTTCCAAAAAGTCTACTAAAAAGTCGGTATTGGGTTTGTGTCCTATTGCCATGAAAACCCCCTGCACCTCCTCAATAACACTTTCGGCACCACTCACCCTATTTTTAATTTTTATGCCGGAAACTAAATTTTCACCTAAGACCTCTATAAGCTCGGTTTCATAAATAAATTCAATCTTAGAGTTTTTCATCGCTCTTTCTTGCATTATTTTACTTGCTTTTAATTCTTCTTTTTTACCTCTAACCAGTGCATAAACCTTCGAAGCAAATTTTGTGAGATATATTGACTCTTCCATAGCAGAATCTCCACCTCCTACTACAGCGACTACCTTTTCCTTAAAGAAAAATCCATCACAAGTAGCACAAGCAGACACACCCTTGCCCTTTAATCTATCTACACCCTCAACAGATAACCACTTGGCAGAAGCACCGGTTGCCACAATTACTGTTTTTCCTAGATAAGAATTGTTATTTGTAGTTATTACATTAAAATATTTTTTGGCATCTCCTGAAACTTTTAAAACGTTTTCTTCTATATAGCTACACCCAAACCTTAGGGCTTGCTTTTTTATTGCTTCCATCAAATCAGGGCCCATAATTCCATCTGGAAATCCCGGAAAATTTTCAACTTCTGAGGTAAGCATAAGCTGGCCTCCAGATGGCATTCCAGCTAAAATTAGGGTCTTTAAATTCGCACGTGAAGTATAGATAGCTGCTGTAAGTCCTGCCGGGCCACTTCCTATAATAATTACATCAAAAGTTGTAGTTTTATAATCTAATTCCTGGTTATTTGTAGTATTCATAGGAAAAGTATAAGTTGGAATAACATTTTTGTCATCAACGCATAAATTTAACTAAAAAATGGGTGTCCAAGCTAATCTTAACTAAATTAAGCGTCTATCTAAACGGGCTTTAGCCAAATTTGACTTATATAGGTTATGCCATTAAAATCTCCTGGATGTTGACGTTTTAGGTGGTTTTAAAGCCTTTACTACAGCCTTACATCACGCCAAAACAGCCAAAACGTAGCATTCGCAGTAGTAATTTTTAAGTGGTTTTCCCGGCCAAATCTATATTTATGCTTGAAAGTCTTATATTTATTCCTGCAATAACTTCTACACTTACATCCTCTCTAGAGCCGATGAATTTACCAAGCTTTAACATCGGACAACTCGAACAAAACATAAACACATTTGACATCTTCCCGGATTTCAAAACCCCAAAAATAGCCACCTCTAAATCAAATACTCTAGAAGATCTTTCTGATGAAACTAACAACTTAAGTTTAAAAACAATTAAATTATCCGCCCCATATGTAAACCAAAAAGAGGATCTTAAAGATACAGAATATGAAAATATAGGTGGTTCCGCTTGTGGACCAGCAGCACTTACAATGGCTTTAAAAAACAAGGGGCTTGATATAGAGCTTAAAAAAGTTATTGATGAGCTCCCAAACAGTGTGTACGTAAAAGGTGCTATGTTTTATGATCTGACATCAGGTCCTAAATATTTTGGGTATAAAGCTATACAAATAGAACCAAGTATTCAAGCCATATACGAAACTTTACAAAAGAATGAGCCGATACTTTTAAATGTACAGAACTATGATGGCATCACAGGTCACGAGTTACTTGTTGTAGGAATAAAAAACTACTCTGAAGATACAAAAACTGCCACTTCACTTATAGTACATGACCCATTTAGAGAGGCTTACAGGGAGTTTCCAATAATTTCAAAAACGCACCTTGAACAACCAGAGGGTTATAAACTTGCAATTGGTACCCTAAAACCTTTTTATATTGTAGAAGGAAAACTTGCTTCAAATTAACTAATCTTTTCTAATTAACAACACAAAAAATTGGCCCAGTTTTGGCTAGACCAAGTAAACATCTTTTCCGACTTATCCAAAGTATGTAGTAAAATAGACATATGAAATCAAAGCTTCTAATTTTGGTCCTATCGTTATTACTGCTTGTTGTGATAGCAGCAAATTCAAGTCTAGACGAATTTAAACCAGTCAAAGTTTTTAAACCCAATACAAAAATAGGCAACCTTGATTTGGGCGGGGTAGAGTGGAATCAAGGATACTCAACTCTTATATCAAAACTAAACAATCCTATATATCTTTATTTATCTGATAAAAGTAGGGGAGTTACTTTAAAAGAAATTGGCTTTGATATTGACAGGGACAAGCTGGAAAAATTAGCACAAAACTGTAGACCAAAAAAATGGCGTATTTTTTGCCAAAATACCTCAAATGAAGTTATAGATCCAAGTCTTGCCCTCACAATAAATAACTGGATTTTAGGTCAGTTTTTAGGAAGCATTGAAAATGACATCCAATACCTAGCAAAAAATACGGTTGTTTCTTTTGAAGACTATACATTTAGAGCGGTAACTCCGGGATCAAAGATTGAAGTAGATAAAAACATGTTTCTTGATAAAAATAGGGTAATAAACTGGCTTACATCTGATGATAATCAAATAAAACTACATATTACTAGCAGTGAAACAAAAGATGAACAAAAAAGAGCCACAGAACAAGTGATAAATAAGGTCGGCTTTAGCCTTCTTATTAAATATGGGAGAAACCCTATATATATACCAGCGGAAAGAATTAAAGCTTTTATTAGTGTAGTTGAAAAAGATAGCCTGACATACGGAAAACTTAACGATTATGAAATAAATAGATATTTAGATGAGCTAGACCTTAAGTATAAAAAAGAAGATGTTTTAGTCATAAGAAGCGCTGCGGTTGATGCTATAAAAAGGGCCCTACTTTTTAGAGCAACAAATTATGAGATAAATACTGCAGTTATTTTACCTCTTGAGGGTAAACCGAAAACAAACGGAGAAATGGCAGATGTTTATCTTGAAGTAAATAAGTCACAACAACGTCTGTACAAGTTTGAGCACGGAAAGCTTGTTAAAACTTACATTATTTCGACCGGGCTCACTTGGGAAACACCTCCAGGAGAATTTGTAGTTTTGGGTAAAGAAAAAATGGCAATTTCGTACCAAGATGACTGGTACATGCCAAACTACTTACCAATTGGCACGGTTTACGGATATAGATTTGGTTTTCATTCAATCCCATATCATCTTGATGCTGCAGGAAATATCTACTCAAGGGATTCAAACACCATGGGAAGCCCAGCTACAGGTGGGTGCATTCAGTTGACCCAAGATGATTCCCTTGAACTTTTTGACTGGGCAAAAATTGGAACACCGGTTTATATATATGAGTAATTTAATCTACGAAATAAAAACAAACAAGATCAGGGCTGGTGCTATATTTGACACTATACTTCGCATCCATGAGGATTTTATAGTCCTTTGGAGCAGGCATTGGTTTACAGTAAACGAATATACAATCACTTATAAGCACATCGTACGAGCGCATCTTATCAAAAGAATCTTTTTTTCAAACCTACAAATCATGGATTCTACAGGAAACGAAAATGCCATCATAAAACATGTCTGGAATAGCGATGCAATAAAAGCTAAAAAACTAATTGACCAAAAAATTAACCTTGTTCATTCAAGTGAAATGAATAGAAAAGAGCTTGAGAGTAGGGGAGTAGCTGAGATTGATAATCTAGAAAAATCATTAGGGAGGTTAAAAGAACTAGTAGCTAAAGGCAGACTTTCCGAAAAAGAATATGAAAAAAGAAAAAAAACAATGCTTGGAAATATGAAATAAAGTGAGATTTTTTAGTGACTCCTATTGTTGCCTAGAAGAAAATTTATGGTATCTTAAGAAAGCATACTACACTATAAAAATTATGCGGCGGTAGTTCAGTGGTAGAATGCCTCCCTTCCAAGGAGGAGGTCGCCGGTTCGAGCCCGGTCCGCCGCTCCAATTTTACTGATGTTAAACTACAAAATATTGATTATTTCTTTAAATGGGTTTCAAAAACACCTACACCTATAAAAGCTTTTCCACTATCAGTTCCAGTATATGAGGCAAATGGCTCATAGAATTGGGGTCCTACGGGGGGTTTAAATATCTGGGTATCAGAAAAGGAAACTCCACTCCCCAGTAGGAAAATGCTTGCAGACTTGTTTAATATAGCTTTCCACTTGGTCGGATAACCTGAAGTGCCGTAATTGCTAACTGCCATACTACCACCAACACCACATTCATTTTTACCACTCAAATTTCGTTTTACCCAATAAGTATATCTTGGGCCACTACTATAAATTTGGGAGACAAACCCTACTGCTTGGTGCGCCCCTTGAGTAAATAGACTATTTGAGTATGTATAATGAAAACTGGTCCAATAATGTCCCTTCCAGTCACTCGGGGGAGTACTATTAAACCACTGGTGGTCTATCCAAGCTTTACCGGCTTTAACATTTCTTGTGACACCATCTATATCTATAATTATTCCTGAGATATCAAGATCGGGAATACTATAATAAAAAGTATCATTTAAGCCAAAAACTGAAATTTTCCCAGAGCAATTACCTGTAGATCCACCCCACAAAAGAGGGCTAGTATTTCCAAACAACGGTACAGTTCGTTCTTTGAGTGTTAAATCAAAACTTCCTATTTCTGGAGTTTTTCCTGTAAGTTTGTATAAGCGTTTTCGGTCAAAGCCAATTGGTTTTTCTTCAAGTGTCATGCTTGTTGCCCCATTTGAATATTTAACCAACAGATATTTAGAATTTATTAATGTGACACTAAGATTATCCCCTACATTTGTTTTTTCTTTAAATGTTTTGGAAGTGTTGTCATATCTACTACTAAGTAAACCTTTTACACCTTTAACTCTTGAGAAAGAAATGATATAACCTAAATCTTTTTCACTTGTACCATCAGTTTTTGTACTTCTAGTAATAAGATTTAAATACCACCATTCAGCAGCAAAATTAGGGTGGGCAACATGATCCTGTGGGAATACAACGATAGGCTGGGACTGTGCAACTGCTTGATACACCTGGGACTCAATATTGTAAACACTTATACCAAAAAGGGTTCCTATGCATACAGATGAAGCTAGTATAAATATATGAAATAGTTTAGATTTTGATGCTCTCTTAACCATGTATCTTTTTAATAACGAATATTTGGTACATAACTCATAACAAAGTAAGCGGCTAGGAAAATAGTACAAAATATTGCTACTAAAAATGCTTTAAAAATGTTCTTTGAAATCAAATAGCTAAAAACACTAACTACTATAAAAGTTCCCAAAAGCCAAAGTTGATTATCAATATTGGTTATAACAGAACTCATTAAGAGAATATAGTCTTGTTTACCTGGCGCAATAATTCCCACACGAAAATTCTATACCGTGGAAAAGTTTTTAGCAATACAACATAATGTGACACAGTGGTCAAATAAAATAAAACAAACTCCCCATTTACACATTGGTTATAAACCAATAAATTCTATGTATGCCTTTTTTGAAAAATTCAGCAAGATCTAAAGTAAATACAGTATTTGGATTTTTTGCTGTTTTTACTTTTTTTGTCTATTTGGGGGATGCTGTCATGTCGTATGTCACCCCAGTATTTCTTGATAACAAAGTAAGTGATCCCTTTTGGACCGGTGTCATATTTGCAACTTCCTCAGCCATAGGACTTATTTTTAATTTTCTAGCCGGAGAGGTATTTGGAAGCAAAAGCACTAATTTTTTTGTGAGGGCAACTATTTTTGCAGCACTTGCCTTTCCCTTAGCATTTTTACTCGCCCCAAACTATATACCAATGTATCTTCTTGGGATGGCAGCTTGGGGGATTTATTACGAAACACAGGCATTTGCAAGTTTTAAGTTTATTGAATTAACAAGAAGAAAAGATGAATACTCAGAAGCTTGGGGTACTATTGCAACCGTGACCTCAGTTGCTTATTTTGTAGGTCCCATTATCGCAACATATTTGATAGATCATTTTCTGGAACTTAACTTTTACGTAGCAATAGGTTGTTACATCACCGCCTATCTAATTTATCAGTTAATGAAAGCGAAATCACAACTAAAAGAAAAGGCAGAAAAGATAGCTACACCTGTAACTCCAAAAATAGAACTTAAAAGATGGGTTATTTATATGAAAAGGCTTTGGCCGCTTTGGTCATTTGGTTGGATGATGTATCTGATCGAAGCATTTTTTTGGACCATTGGGATAGTTTATGCAGAAAGCTTAAAAGGGGAGTCAGAACTTGCTGGATTTATAATAAGCGTGCATGTGCTACCTACAATTTTGATAGGGCTTATCATGAGTAAGCTTAAAATCAAAACCGGTAAGAAAAAATGGGCATTATTATCAGGACTTGTGGCGGGAGTAATACTTTTTGGTTTTGGATGGGCTAGGAATATAAACGAAATTTTAATGATCGTTGCAGGATACTCGGTGTTTAGTGCAATTTCATTTAACTTATTGTGGGCAACTTATGAAGATTATGTCTCAAGAGAAGATAAGTATGAAAATGACTTGATAGGGCTTGAACAATCAGCAAGCAGTCTTGCCTGGGTAATAGGTCCGATTATCGCCGGAAGTGTAACAGAATTTGTAGGGGCAAAAATGACTATGTCGTATGCTGGGCTTGCATTATTTATAGGGACGATATTTATCTTTTTTGTAATTCCAAAAAAGATTTATATGCCACATAAGCCTTTTAGTAGGATTTAGGTAAAGGCTTGGCTTGCTTCGGGGTGGGGACTTATTTTATAGAAAGTCTTGTGATTATAAGGTAAAATGTCACTTGGAAGTTACAAACCGTAAAATACCTATAAGGATAGGGTTTTAGGTGAGAAGTGGGGTAGGCGCCTGTAGCTCAGGGGATAGAGCAGTTCCCTTCTAAGGAAAAGGTCGCAGGTTCGATTCCTGCCAGGCGCACCAGAAAACTCTAATGGTATTAGAAAATAGTATCAAAATGCACATTATAAATTTAATATTATATAATTAATGCCACTTAAATCTTGGACTTCAGAAGACTTAAAACTTGCAGTTTCAAAATCTTACAGTTTTAGGTCTGTAATTAAAATGCTCTACCTACAACCTGCTGGTGGGAACTATAAACAAATTAAAAAGTATATAAGATTACTAAAAATTGACACAAAACACTTTACAGGCAAAATGTGGAATAAAGGTAAGATAATTGGATATTGTCCTAAGATTCCCACATCAAAGATATTAACTGAACATAGTAATTTTCAATCATTTAAACTTAAAAAAGGTTATTTAAAGAGGGCATTAAGGTTCCCAAGTGTGAGGAGTGTGGGTGGAAAACTACCTCCGAGGATGGGAGAATCCCACTGGAGCTCCATCATGTGAATGGAATTTCTGACGATAACAGATTAGAAAACATAAAAATTCTATGCCCAAATTGTCATAGTTTGAAATATAATCATAGGGGATGTAATGTAGGGAAACATAATGGGCGAGTGGCGGAATGGCATACGCGCAACACTTAAAATGTTGTGGCCTTTAAGGTCGTGAGGGTTCGACTCCCTCCTCGCCCACCAATATTTTAGACTGTCATATCAGCCTCATTTATTAAAAATTCAAGAAAGTGTCGAACTGTTATAATATATTTATCCTTTAAATATGAAAATAAAAGTAGAAATAAACAAAAATATAGTTTTAGTTTTCTGTTTACTAAATAAATTTAACCTCCTAGAAAAAGATGATAATAATCCTGTAAGAGCAAAAGTAATTGAACACTTCAAAGATTACAAAGGGAAATCTCCTAAAATTGAAGAATATATACATGAATCAAAACTTGTAAATTGGGCACTTGCTGTAAATGATGCCCCAACTTTTAATCAAATAATTCAATTAGACGAAGAAACACAATGGCATTTTGATAAAGGTGCCCCCATAAAGCCCTATTTGATAGATTTTTATAACAACACAGATTTTGAAATTTACTATCAAGAGTATTTATTAAATATTCTAAATAAGATGAAGCAAAAAATAGAAGTGGTTATTTCAAGTACAGACTTAACACAAATTTTGGAGAATACATGGCAAGAAAAATTAGAAAATGAAATGATTATAATTCCAAACCCGCTTACTCAAGGGGGATTTGGTCCAAAAATAGGAAATATTAATTATCAAGTGATATCTGGAATTGATAGAGATAAAGTATTACACAAAGTACTTCATGAAGGTTCTCATCCACTTGCAAAAAAGATTTTAAAACCATACGAAGAAGAAATAAATAAATTAAGTTATTTATTGAAAACAGTTCAGAAAAATCAAAACTATCCTAAAGTGTACAACAACTGGAATATTTGTTTTGAAGAACACTTTATTAGAGCAACACAACTCGGACTAATGGATCCAAAAGTTATTGAAAACTATGATACGGATAAAATGCTTGGAGAAGAAATAGAGGATAACGGTATGATATTTATTAACCTGTTTTGTGCAAATATAATGAAATTTGGGACTAAGAATGCGATATCTGAAATTATTAGAGAATTAAGCTTGTTACCTAAATCGAATTAGTTCACACATCCTGACAGATGGCCCACCAGTACTTTATGATGTTATAACAATATAAACTTCGAATCGATACATGTAAGACCAAACTTTTTTATTTACTTTTTGTACACTACTATCAAACTGATATAAGATTAAATCATGAGCATAGAACATATACCTAATACTGGCCAAAATGATAATGAATTTCCCTTTTCATACTTACCTAGCAAAGATACTGAAACAGATGAAGAAAAAATAATAGGGAAAGGTTGGGAATCGCAAGTTAAAATACTAGGTCATGATTGGGTTCTAAAAGAAGTAAACCCTAATACTAGTACAGGTGAACCGCGTTCACAGGAAATGTTAGATTTTTTAAGAAATCCTGACAGAGTAAAGAAAATGCAATCTGATCAAAATAAACTTGAGACTATTTTTGGAAAAGAGCATTTTGCTAGATCTTATTTTGTTTTGGGAAAGGATCAACATGATAAAGAAGGTTATATGTTGGTGCAAAAATTTATTCCTGGAAAAGTACTCGGTGAATTAATTGGCACAGAGTATGTAAACACTCAAGAAATGGTATCAAAAAATAGAGAGCAATTTATGGATATTGTTTGGGGAGTAAAAAAATCTTTTATAGAGTTTGGGGTACCTTTAGATTTTCACCCCGGAAATGTAATTAGAAGTGATACTACAGGTAATCTTATAATCATGGATGCGGGATTTCCTTCTGAGGAGGATGAGGTTATTAAAATTCATCTCGTTACTAAAAGAACTCAAGATGCTTTTAAAAATTCGTATGAAAGATTAGAAAGAATTTCCAGGTACGAAAAGTTTTTGCAATTAACTCCAGAAGAGAAGGATATACTAGATAAAAAATACAATATTACAGATTTAGATTATCAAAAAAGATTACAAGATATTGATAAAAGTAGACTTGCTAAAGGAATTGAACTAGATGTTGAAGAAGGCCCTGTAGATAAATTGTTAAATAATATATTTGGGGAAAGACAAGAAGTTACGGGTCAAGAACTATATGAATATGCTCTTAAAGTATTAGGTGCTACCCCACAAACTGAAGCTCAAAAAAAGATTTTAGAAGAAATTAAAAATCAAGGTAGTTTCTTTGGAGATAGACTTCACTGGAAGCAAATTATAGAAAACTTATCCTAAATAAATAGTTCACACATCTTATAAAAAACCTTTTTAGATAACGTATAATTTAGTTACTATGTTTCTAACATTGGCTCTATTTCTATTTGGATTAACTGTTTTACTTATTTCTACAAAGGCGCTTGTCGATAAATCTCAGCAATTAGCTCACAAGATACATTTATCACCCTTAATTATTGGAATAACAATAGTTGCTATTGGAACATCTTTACCTGAACTTGTTGTCTCAACCATAGCCTCAATTAAAGGTGATTACGGTTTGGCACTGGGAAATATAATCGGGTCTAATATCACTAATATACTTCTAGTACTTGCAGTTGGAATAATGTTTGGAAAATTAGGAATAGGCACAACAAAAACTCCTAAAACTACGTATTTGTTAATAACAGTTACTGCACTTTACACGCTGCTGCATTTTATCCCAATGAACTCGTTTATTGCAGGAATTATCCTAATAACCTTTGGGATACTTGTTACAATAATAGAATATCGCTGGGGAATAGATGGTCAAAATCACGAGGATTTTTCCTTAATATCTAAATTTCAAAATCAAAAAACAAATTTTTCGACAAAAGACTTAATACTGTTGCTTGTAGCAGTAATAGGTATAACTTTAGGTGGGTTTGTAATAGTAAATTCTGTGGAAAGTCTCTCAGCCATACTTGGCTATTCCACAACAGTTTTAGGCCTTTGCTTGACAGCAGTAGCTACATCACTACCTGAACTATCAACTACACTATTTAGCCAAAATAATAAAGATGAAAAACTTACAATGGGAAATATATTGGGAAGCAACATATATAACATCACATTTATTGGGGGTATTTCTTACTTATTTACTAATTACACTTACTTAGAAAGTTTTGATTGGATTTGGTTTATATCTTCAGCCATTGTATTGTTTTTTATTGTACATTTCTTAAAGGGAAAATATATTCCAAAATTTATTGGTGTATTACTAATTGGAATTTATTTTGTATACCTACTTACAGTAATTGCTAAATAGCTAGATTTTGTTTTTAACTAGTTGATCGCTTTCTGATATTTTTATGTTTCGATAATTTATATATGAAAGAACAATATTAAAATAAACTTAGTATTTTTTTTAAATTTTAAACAAATGGCATAGTCGAAAAATTTCAGCTATGCATTTAAGTTATTTGAAGCTTTTAGAATAAACCATTGTACATCTTCCATCGTCGGTATCGTTCATTAAGGCGGTATTTTAGTGCAGAATAACCTAAATCAGAAAGTTTACCTGTAGAATGTCTTTTCTTTAGCTCTTTAAACCGATTTTCCCAAGTCTTTTTCATAGACTTTTTTGGCTCTGCTTTTTTACCATGTTGGTCTCCTTTTGCTCGTTATTATAACATAACTTATAGTAACAAGGGTGACTTGAATGCAAAAACTGTTGTACAATTGTCCCATGACAGAAAATAAAAATTTTGAGACTTCAAATCACTTCATCAATTCATTGGAAAAAGATTCAAACTCTATATTTATTGAGGTCCATAGTGAAGAACAAGAAAAAAGTTATAGCTGTGGCCCTGCAGTACTATGTGATGTACTAAAAACGTTAGGAAAAGATGTAAACCAAATCAAAATAATAAACGAGGTTATAGATGATATTAAAAGTATAAGACCTAAAGAAGAGAGAAGATCACTAGCTGGACTTGTCACCCCACCGGAAGTAATAGAAGGTATTCTTACTAAATATAATGTTGAGACTTATATAAAGGACTCTGTAGAAAACCCCACGGAACAAACTAATAGAAAATCTGAAGCTTTTTTAGACGAGATGCTAGAGAATGGATATGTAGTGATTTGCCCTGTACAAACAATCCCAAATTATGGTCATGAAAGAGATGTAAATGAAGATGGGCATTATTTAATTGTATGCGGAAAAGTAATGATAAATGGTAAAAAACACTTTATAGTCGTTGACCCAATGTTTCATTATTATCAAAGACTATCAAATGAAAATAGTGTTTATGGTATGCACATGGGTAAAGATATAAACGAGGAGACACCCAAAACTGAAGCAGAACTTATGTATGATTCAGTAGAGACAAGAGATATTGATTACACACCAGAGCAGCTTGCTGAATTTGGAATAAACCCAAAGGGTTATGGTATAAGATTTGTAAATGCCTCAAATTTTATGCGAAATTGGAAAGATGTGTCCGGTTTTGGAAAACCATTTAACCAGTACGGCATTGCGGTAAAAATCAAATAGCGTAAATTACATAGGATCTAGTTAGTAATTTTTCTACTTCAGAAAAAAACCTCTTTATTTTAAATTTCTTTTAAAAAACTCTATAGTTCTTTCCATAGCCTGTTCAAAATAGGGGGAATTTATGTTGTGTCCTCCACCATCATATTCATAAAACTCATAGGTCTTATTATTGCCACTTAAAGTTTTTACTAAGTCCTTAGAATAACCAATGTTAACAACAGAGTCATCTATAGCATGATGAATTTGGACTGGTGCCACTAAATATTTTATGTTTTTTGTCAAAGAAATTAAGCTCCAGAATTTATCATTAAAATCTACTTCGTCTGGTTTTGTCCTTAACTTAACAATTTCTGGTGCATAATTATTTGTTAAATTACTGGAATCATAATGTGGATCAGTTTGGCCTCGAACATAAGAAGAATCATTTAATCTATATTTAGAAAAATCTTCATAGCTATAAACTGCCCCAGCCCATATAACTCCTGCTTTAAATACACTATCTACAAGCATTGCACGCAAAATTGCATTGCCTGCCATGCTGTGACCCCAAACTCCTATTTTATTTACTGGAGCAATATTTAGTTTTGAAAGGCTTTTGGCCGCACTTATTATATCAATTGTGTAATCAGGAGAAAAATAAGATCCAGTAGGAGCACCTTCTGAGTCGCCATTACCACGAAGGTCAATTTTAAAAACAACAAAATTGTTTCGTGCTAAATAATCTACATAAGCAGTATATTTTTCTGTGGTTTTGTATTGTTTTGGTGGGATATAGCCATGTACAAAGATAATTGCACCAAAACCATTTTCTGGAGGAGCCGCATTTGGAACAGTCAAAAGTCCATAAATTTTATTTCCCTCACTGATGTAGCTTGCAATGTATCTTTTATAATTTGGGCCGTTAGGCAATTCTTGCACAATCTCTGGTGCCTCAGAGTCCACCTTTAAATTTCTTAAATATTCTATACCAATATTTGGCTGGATATCTGATAAATCTTTAGGAACTTCAAGTAATTCAACTGCTGTATTTGTATTTGGCTTATCTTTTGGAATTAAAAAGAAAGAAACTATACTGGTCACAACAAGCAGCATAAACAAAGCGAGAAATTTAACCCATTTTGGCATAACTTAATTTTAACATTTGTGTGTTTGGTTAATTGACTAACCTTCCACTAATAGTAGTTTTGGTATCTGCACTTAGTATTTGAAGTTAAATAACTAAAAATTGACAGAAACATCATATAACGATACATTTTTGAAAACAAACTCAAACTAACTCAGATTTGGAGGCAAAATAAACAAAAAAGGTGTACGTCACTGGACCAGTGAGGCTGCCACACGTAAAAAAATGAGGCCAAAATCAAAATAAGATTGAGGCTCACATGAAAACACACTATGTTTGTAAAATAATTGGTGTTAGTAAATCGACCCTTCTAAGATGGGAAAAAGAAAAGCTTATTCCCGAGGCTAGTAAAAATCTAGCTGGTGGCAGGGTATTTGATGCCAAAGACGTCGAAGCAATACTAAGACAGCTCACGCCAAAACAAAAAGAGCTGGCAAAAAAAGCTTTGGAAAACCAGATGAGGAGTTTGGTAGATAACATGACAGAAGAAATAGTGATATTGGCAAAACTCATTGCTAGTATCAATTGAAACATCAAAAACCAAACGTTCACCAAAAGCCCAACACCCAAGATATGTCCCGAATTTAAAAAAATTTGGGACATATTATCCTTAAGTGATAAAATCAAATTATGCTAAATGTACTTGTCACTGGATCAAGTTATGGGCTTGGAAAACATATTTGTGAAAAACTACTTGAAAATGATTACAGGGTTTATGAGTTATCACGTAGTACAACAAAAGTAAGATACTATACTTCTAACCCCTCGCTAATGTCTGGTGTTTAAGTAATTGAGTAAGGATTTTAGTCATTGTTAATTTAGTTTCTTCAACTTTAGCTTTCTCTTCGTTTCTATTGTCAGATGGGGAAACTACCCCTCTTAAATTTTTTAGCGCTGCTGTATGTGAATATCCACCTATCCTAACTAAACCTTCCACACGGTTTGTTATAGTGCCATCTGATACTAAATCTTTTGCAATTCTGATTGAAGCAACTGAACTAAGTGTTTCGTCAACATACCAAGCCACCGCCTCTGGAATATCCTTCCAAATTCTTTGTCCATTTGAAAGTACTTCAGGAGGGCGCCTCCCTTTGCCCGCTTTATTTCTTGGCATTGGATGTGTACCTGTAGCTAATAATATAGTTCTATCTTTTTCTACAATATCTTCAACTTTTACTTCAGAAAGAAGAATCACCTTATTAACACCATCATCTATCTCGGCTGCAATACATAAATCTGCTACACCACGGTAATCAAGCTCAGGTGAGCTGTGCATGACAAAAAAGCGTTTTGGGTTAGCTTTCAAGAATTTATTGGCCTCTAGCAAAAAATCATCATAAGCATCTTGTTTTATATCTACCACCTCACCATTAGACTGCACTAATCTAGCATTTAAAGTCTTTGTAATCTCGGTTAGAAAACCAAATGCAAGTATTTCAGACCTTACCCCAACCTCAGTCTTTTCAAACATATTTAAGCTTCTTTTTTTCTTATCATTTAAATGTGTGGTGTTTTCTTTTTTTGACTCAGCTCGATCTAAATAATACTGACGAATACCTGCAAATATTCCCTCCATTTCCATATTAGTTCTGGGATCTTTGAAAAAATACATACCAATTGTGGAAACCACGTTCATACTTCTGGCTAGTAATTTTTGAGCGTTATCTTGATTTACTTCTACCGATAAAACTTTACCTTTACCTAGTCTATTTAATTCTTGGGTTTTATTACTTATAGAGTCTTCTAATAACTCTTGGATTTCACAATATGTCATTAAAGTTTCACTAAGCATAATCTTTAAAACTTCCAATGAATTCGGATTTTTATCACTAGAGCCCGCTATTAACTTCTTAACATAGGCTACAGTGAATAAGTGTTTTGCAAAGCGTACTGTATGGTTTGTAAACGGATCATCCTCAGCTTTTAAGCTTCCTGGTTGGGTAGGGTTTGTGTTGTCTAAAAACTTCTCATCCAACGCTTCCAAGAATCTAAGGTAGCCAGAAAAACTTGGGGATTCAAAATAAGGCTTTAGGCTCTCATCCTCGTATAATTTAGCAACACACTCGAAAGCCAACTCTATATGCTTGGCAGACTCTTTATGATTTGCTATCAGTGCATGGACAAATATTGCAGATTCCTCAGAAACAGCGAAAATCTCCGTGGGATCATTTTTTGCAGTGTGTGGAAATACTATAAATTCTCGAATTGATTCGAGCTTTTCAAATTGTGATGACCTTTTGGCTAAATCTGGTGTAGAAATTGCCGGAACAAATCCCAACTCCGAATTGTTGATATTACTAGAGGTAGGGGCTAAACCCTGTTGAAGTACCATACATTAATGATACCTAATTCTCCATATTTAACTATATTAATTTTTGAAAAACCCGGAAAACACCCCCAACCAATTTTTGGTAAAATAACCATGTGACTGAAACCACCCGTAAAGTTTATAAAGTTGCAATAGATAAAAATGCATGCATCGGAGCCGCAACTTGTGTGGTTATAGCCCCTAAGGCATTTGTATTGGACAAAGATGGAGTCGTTGAAGCGCTTTCTACAGTATTAGACCATACAGATGAGGAGTTAATTCAAGCAGCTAAGTCTTGCCCAACACAAGCAATTAAACTCCTTGATGAAAATGGTAACGAAATCGCACTTTAGCTATCTAAACACATTTAAGCATATGAAAAAACTAAAACTACTACTATTTCTTTTTGCAGTATTTACCACTATTGGTTCGTTTATCGCGGTAGTCCACACTGAACAAGAGAAAAAAACTTACAAAACAAATATTAACAGTGAGGATAGCGACAAAGACGCAACTACAAATCCAAATGACAACTCCTCAAGCATTTTAAAAGTATATAAATCAGCAGCAATGGCTCCGACACTTCAAAAAGATGCCCATATTATGTGGTATGTGGGAAAAACTGCTGGAATTGCATCTTTTATCATGTTTACATTGGTCATTTGTATGGGACTTTTGATGACATCAAAACTACTTCTCAAGTTTCCATTCCTTAGTGCTCCAAATGCCCTTGAAGCACATAGCTTTAACGCATCCTTTATTGCTCTCACACTTCTTGTTATTCATTTTGTTTCTTTTATGTTTGATGACATCGTAAAACTAAAACTACATGAAATATTAGTTCCATTTGCTGTAGGAGGGGATATAAAATCTGCTGTGGGTTGGAAGCTTGGGTTACCTATATCACTTGGTATAATAGCCATGTATCTTTCATTTGTTCTAGTTGTAACTTCAAGACTTAGAAAAAAAATCGTTCCTTTAAAAGTATGGCGAGCAATACACTATTCAAGTTTTCTATTTTATTTAACATTTCTTTTTCATGGGATCATGTCAGGATCTGATTCAAAAGAGACTTGGATGATTACAATATACGTTACCTCAGTTGTTTCTGTAGTAAGTCTATTGATGCTTAGAATTTTTGGTAAAAAATATTTCATAGCTTCGGTAAGCACAAGTACAATAAAATCCGGTGTCAATCAGCCACAAGAAAGTACAAACTTAGATTTACCACTGATTAATCATGTTGAAAGGGCAAAAATAAATTGACACCATACAGTTTCCTATTACCCAAAAAATATACTGCAAAACTGCTTAAAAAAGACCAATTAAACCAAAGGGTTGTCGAAATTATTTTAGAAGTAATATCACCCCCTGATTTCAAGTTTATTTCTGGACAATTTGTCTCCTTAAGTGTAGGTAAGGGAATATTTAGATCATACTCAATAGCATCTTCAAAAAGCAAAGCTTCAAAAATTTCTCTTCTTGTTGAAAATGCCCATGACGGCGCCGGATCAAATTTTATAAATGGGCTAAGTATAGGGGACACTGTGGAATTTATAGGTCCATCAGGTAGGTTTTGCTTGCCAACCCCACTTAACAAAAATCTTGTATTTGTCGTCACTGGCACCGGAATTGCTCCAATACTGTCGATGCTTGAAGAACTTAGTTTAAACAAATGCAAACTTGAGCTAACACTATATTTTGGAATAAGAAACACACAAGAACTTCTTAAGATTGATTTATTGGAAGACTACACAAAAAGACTTGAACATTTCGATTATAAACTTTGTTATTCAAGCACACCTACTGTAAATGAAATAAAAAATCCAAGAATACTTACCGGAAGAGTAACAAAAAATGTGGAAGTAAAAGATGCGCTAAATACGCTTTTTGTTCTTTGCGGTCACCCTTTAATGATTATGGATATGGCACAAATATTAATCGAAAAAGGTGTCCCAAGAGAAAACATCCTGCACGAGAAATTTACTGTAGCAAAAAAAGTTTAAAACACATCCTCAATTTGAAACTTATAATCTATATCCACCAAAAATCTACCAGATCTTGATGGTGGGTGTACAATTTATACATTATGGAAATTCACAACCAATTAAATAACATAGAAAAAGATATAGTTCGAAATGATAGTTTTATTCATCTAACTGCCAATGAAAATAGAATCTCAAACACTGCAAGAAGATTTATTGGGTCTAGTATTTCTGACAGGTACTATTTTGGAGGCGGAAATAACAATGCTATAGCTGAGGCTGGGGCATTTATGGGGCTGGGATTTAAAAGTGTGGAAGAACTTCTTAACCTGGCAACAGAGGCTGCAAAAGAAATGCTTTTTGCAAAGGCAGTGAACCTAAATGTACTATCCGGAGTACATGCAATGATGTCTGCAATTTTATCTGTCACAGAACCAGGAGAAGTAGTCTTAACTGTCCCAAAGGATGCCGGAGGGCACTTTGCTACTAAAGGTATTCTAGAAAGAGTGGGAAGAAAACACAATTATGTAACTTTTGATCTTGAAAACCTAAGATTTGACACAGAAGCAATAGCTAAAAAGGTAAAGGAAACTGGTGCAAAGGCAATTTATTTGGATGTCTCATATTATCTTAATCCACATAATTTAAAGGAAATAAGACAAGCTGTGGGGGAAGATATAACAATTATCTTTGACGCAAGTCATACAATGGGTCTTATCATGGGACAGCAATTCCAAGCACCACTTCTTGAGGGAGCAAATGTGACATGTGCGAATACACACAAAACATTGCCCGGCCCTCACAAAGGCATGATTGCATTTAGAGACACTGATCTGGCCGAAAGTGCTAACACAATAATTGATGGTTGTTTATATTCAACTCCCCATATGACTCATTTAATCGCATTATCAATTGCAATACTTGAGATGAAAGAATTTGGCAAAGATTATGCTAAACAAATAATTGCTAACTCAAGGGCCATGGCCAAAAAATTTGTGGATTTAGGCTTTGAAGTCCGAAAAGCTAACAATGGAGAATACTCAAATAATCACCAATTTCATGTTTTTATAGATAAAATGGGGGACCCCTTTAAACTGTACAAGAACCTACTTGCAAATAATATCTCAACAAACTTTGACAACCCACTTGGGGGAAGACTTTTTGTAAGAATAGGTACACAGGAACTTACAAGACGCGGATTAAAGGAGACAGATGTCGAAAGCTTAGCAGAACTTGTTTCAAAATCCTTAAATGGAGAAGATGTAAAAGATCAAATAATTAGCGTAAATAAAACTTTTAACAAAATACATTATTCTTTCGACGCATAAATTTATGTCTTTTATAGATGTACAAAACTCAATAGATCTTTTATTTGGCAATAAAGTTGTTTTTTATTCTTTGGTTTTTATTGATCTTATTTTACGTGGGTTTGCATTATGGAAGTCTGCCAGGTTAAATGAGAAAAATTGGTTTGTTGCTATTTTGATAGTAAACTCACTTGGACTTTTACCACTTGGATATCTTATTTGGAAGCGAAATATTAAGCCAGAAGGACAAAATTAGTAGTTTATTACTCACTAAGCTTTAAGACTCTACCATCAGATTTAAACCCATTTTTGATATAAAAGCTTTCAGCATCCTTATTCCATTCAAAAACTTCCAAAGTTATAGGAACATTATATTTCCTACCTATTTCTAGTGCCGAGTCTAGAAGTCTTTTACCAAGCCCATGCTGACGAAAACTTTGATCGACGTAGAGCTCATCTATCTCAAATTTATAACAATTTTCACAGTATCTACACAGTATATAACCGGCGGCAACACCATCCACATATGCTACAAAAAAATAAGAATCCCTATCATCCAAAGAATCGTTAATTTCCTCCCCAAAACCTTCCTTCCAGCCCTTGTAATAAAACTCCTCAGGCTTGCCTGATTTTTCAACATTAAAGGCTGTAAATCCAAGTGTTAATTTATGAATATCTTCAAAGTTTTCCTGTGAACCCCGTATTATTTTGATTATAGTTTCCACCCATCTAGTATAGCGCAAAATTATGGCAGGTTGGTATACTTACAATGTGCAAATACTAAAAAACATGGAAAAAATGCAAAAAACTAAAATCCAAACTGTTATTCTTTGTAGTCTTATCTTTGCAAGTGTTATCGGAGTTGTCATTAGTAACTATATACAAGAGTTTGCTATAGATAATTCAAAACTTCCTTCAAAAGTAGAAAATAGCAAAGAATTCCAGAAATGGATTATAAATCATAAAAAACGTTTAACCCTTGAGGCTGATGAATTTAAGCTAAAAGAAAAAAATGAAGTCTTTAATTCGGCGAATTTAAAAATACGCTCAGTAGAGGATGAAATTGCAAGTAGTGAACATCTAACTAAAATAGAATTATTTAAAAACTATAGGGGAGTGAGATTTTCACCAAACGAATTCGAGTTTTTGGATTTCAGGCATGAGTTAAGAGAAAACGGCTTATACACAGAAAACGACGTTTATTATCATGGCTTAAGAGAAGATAAGATTATTGATGCAAAGATCTTAAGTTGTAGACCGGAACTAAACTGCTTTTTTGATAGGGGATTTTTTATTGATAATCATACATTTGTCATTTCAGAATTTTCAAGAAATATTGAAAAAAAAGACATACCAAACATGATTCCTTGCAGTACAAGCGAAAATTGTACCTACACAATAAAGCTTCATGTCTTTGACTTTATAAATAGTGCCCGGTTTGTGTATGAATCAAAGCCATTCGAATTAAACCTTATTGAGATGAGTAAGTACTTTTAACATAGGCTATGATAGAATCTACATTGTTGTAACGGGGTATAGCTCAGTTGGCTAGAGCGCGCGGTTTGGGACCGCGAGGCCGCAGGTTCAAGTCCTGCTACCCCGACCAAATTTCCCATACTAATCAACCATCTAGCATCTTTGCATTTTGAACAAAAAAAACAGATAATTAATCAATGCTAAACACCAATGATACCAGAGAAGACAAACTGATGACTTTAAAAAGCTTTCCAATCATGAACATAGCAACAATAAATAAAAGTAACCCCCTGTCATCTGTTGTACTTTTCTACGTTGATAACGATTTAAACTTCTATTTTGTAACAAGGGAAAATAGTTATAAGGCAAAGTCACTACTAGAAGATAATAAAATAAGTTTTTCGGTATGGAATCAAAACCAGATGATAGTACAAGCAGATGGTGTTGCATCAGTATTTGTTGATAAGGAAAATAAGATTATTAATGAAATTGTAGAATCCTTGAAGCTTCTGGGTGAATTTTGGCCTCCACTTTTAAGTTTTTCGGAAAGTGATTACATATTATTTAAAATAAAACCAAACTGGTTAAGGGCATTAAATATAAAAGATCAAAAAATAGCTACAGAGAAACCAAGTTTTACATTTATAGATCTATAAAATGAAAAGAATATTACTAGTCGATGACGACAAATTTTTAATACGTGTATATAAATCAAAACTAGAAGCTCGCGGGTATATTACAGAAATGGTGGAAGATTCGGAAAATGCTTTAAATACAGCCAAGCTTTTTAAACCTGACTTTATAATTCTTGATCTTATTATGCCAAAAATGGATGGCTATAAAGTATTGGAACTTTTAAAAAAAGATGTTGAGACAGAAGATATACCAGTTTTTGTTTTAAGTATTCTAGGAAACGAGGATGATTACATAAGAGCGGCTAAACTTGGGGCGATAGGATGCGCGCAAAAGACAAAAATTTCATTTGAAGATATGATAAAAACTATAGAAAAGTATCTAAATTAAATAGTTGTCGCTCTAAATACTCAAATGTATTTGACTAACACAAATAAAAAATTATCACTACTTTTTGTACTACCCATAGCCTGGCTCTGTTCCTTTTCTTTGGTTTTGATTTTTTTTGTGACATTAGTTCTTGTAAGTTTTGGCAAACAGGGATCCCAATATAAATATTCAATTTTTTCAAGTAAACCTTTGGTGCTTGGGATCATGACAAGCACTACAGAAAATGGAGATCCAAGAGCAATAAAGATAGATGAAATTTTCAAAAAATATAATTGTCCTATGGCTGGACTTGGGGAAGTATTTGTAAGAGAAGCAGACAAAAATAACATCCCATATTGGGTTGTTGCGTCGATTGCTTTTCAAGAATCAAGTTGCGGCAAAAAAGTTCCTTACGTTGATGACAATTCTTCTTATAACGCTTGGGGGTGGGCAGTATATGGTGACCAAGTTAAAACATTTGACAGTTGGGAGCATGGTATCAGTGTGGTTTCACAGTATATGGATGAGAAATTCTTTTCTAAAGGAATTACTGACCTTTGTGAAATCATGAAAATATATACCCCGCCTTCAAAGGGTAGCTGGTGTAAGGGTGTTGGATTTTTCGGTGAAGAGATACACGAATTTGAATCCCCAGAGAACTAACTAAAAATAACCAAGTAGCTTGATGTGGCGCATTTGCACCACTTTGTCATAACCTGTATAATTCACAGGCAGTTTGATTATAGGTGTTTTGGTTGTTACAACAACCATATATAGTCATATAGCACACTTTACAACTCCAAATACTTCCCAATTTTTAAGCTTAATAACAAAGCTAACGCCAAAAGGATACTTCTTTTAGTTTGTGCCTTCGAGTGTATTAAAAATTGGTAGGATACTTTGGATTTAAAAAATTATGCCAAAAGCATTAAAGGTATTTAACTCAATATTTGTGCCAATAACTCTAGTAATATTAGTAGGTTTTAAACCAATAGAACTTCAAAAAACTACAACTAAAAACATGCAATACGAAATAGGCTATAAAAGAGTGGATAGGGTAGAAGCGTTAGAAAAATTTTTAACCAAGTACCACTCACCACTTAAGGGTAATGCTAAAACATTTGTTGAAGTTGCTGATAAATACGGAATAGATTATAAACTGCTCCCCGCCATCGCATGTATGGAATCTACTTGCGGTAAGGCATTGATTGAGGGAACTTACAACCCTTTTGGCTGGGGAATATATGGAAATAGTTATATTGCATTTGATTCCTACGATCATGCCATAGAAATTGTTGGGAAAGGGATTCATAAAAACTATATCTCAAAGGGTTTTGATACAATTGTTGAGATTGCACCTATTTATACCCCACCAAACAGTAAAAATTGGGCTAGGGGAGTCCAGTGGTTCTCAAATGAGATCGACAGTAGTGCAGATAAGATTTAAACCATTTCAAAAAAACAGGTTAAACTTTCCAGCAAAACCCCACTTCATGGTAAAATTTTGATGTTTACATACGGGCGAGTGGCGGAACTGGTATACGCGCACGGCTTAGAACCGTGTCCTTTACGGTTGGGGGTTCGAGTCCCCCCTCGCCCACCAAACAAAGCTCTATCACTGATAGAATCTCATACATTGTCATATTGCAACTGAAATTCCGCTATGTTAGTTTGGTTTTATCCATGAAAAGTGCAACAGAAAAACTTATCTTTAACAGCTTAGATTCTTTAGAAAACAGACAGAATTCAGTTGAAACTAAGCTGGGTATGGTAGAGTCTAGATTAACTACAGTCGAATCCAGATTAAATACAGTAGAATCTAAATTAAATACTTTGGGAAATGGATTTATTGATTTAAGCAGGCGGGTATTCAAACTTGAAATTGATATTGCTGATATCAAAGAAAAAGTTTCATACATTCCAAAACTATATGATATGGTGGATAAAGTTGTTACCGAACTTTTATCATACAGAGAAGAAAGAATGTTTATCAACAACAGGCTAGACAAACATGAAAATCGAATTACAAAACTTGAAAGCAATTTTAGCCTAAATTAAAACACTATATAACACTCTAATAGTTCAACGAATCCTAAACACCCTCACCTCTCCCAATATTCAACTCCAACATTAGGAAATTCTGCTGGGCACATCCCAGTACCAATTACCGACTCAAGTTTATTGTCAGTTACAAGCCTTAACCAAATCCAATTATTTCCATACCCCTGATAACATGTCTCTTGACCGACCTTTAACATGTCGGGAGTTATTTTTGTGTCATATTCTTTCAAAGAAAAACTGAAGTTTAAATCTCTACGAATCGTAACCTCAACCCAATTAAACATTTTTCCAATAGCAAGCCAATTACCTTTGGTATTAGTAGAATCGCCTTGGAACCACCCACCCAATACTGTACCAGCTACATCTTGAGATGGACTCCCGCAGTCGCTATATATGTAGTCTGTATTGTTACTACCCTTCTCTCGAATGAGTTGTAGATAGGTCGTCTTCTTATCTTTGTCATAATAATTATATGGGCACACAGCTTTGGTTGTCTGGTCCCATGTCCAACGTTTTGGATTTATATGAAAAGCAACGTTGTTTTTATCTTCAACTAAAAAGTCAAAGGTATGGGCCATCGGTGTCCCGTCAGAAAACCCAAGTAGCTCTCCAGCCGATATTTTTATGTTTGGATTTGTCCCAAATTGAGTAGCACTACTTAAAGAGGGGGATTCTGGGGCCAGTTTTTGAAGTTTTTCGGTTACTTCATCAATATGATCAATTAGAAAATAGACATCGCAGGTTAAACTAAAATAAAGTCCATATTCTCCTGGGGTTTTATCTCCACCCCTTCTTGCATAAACAATTGTTTGAAGTACTGCATCCGCAGGCGCGTAAATAGGCACCTTACCTTCTTTTATAGTTAGATAACTACGCCCCGGAGACCCGCCACTGACACCACCAAGAGGGGCTATTTTCTCAATTTTTGATAGATCAGTAATGTAATGGGTAAAAACTGGTTTTGCATTAGATACACAACCTTGAGTATACCTATTCTCTTGGTGATTTGTTTCCGGAGAACCTACAGTCGCGTCTTTCATAGTATCGTTTTTTGTATGATTAAAAATAAGAACAACAACAGCACCAAATAAAAAAGTAGCTAGTATAAATTTTGGTTTTAAAAACATAGAAGCACAAAAAATAAAAAACTTTACCTATAATTACTATACCAGTTTGAAGATTATAAATGTTGAGTTTTTGAACGACTTTTAAGGCGGTTTTCTTTAAAATATGTGGTCATTGAACAGCGGTAGCTAATTTGCTAAAATCCCTCGCAACTGCCTTTTTTCGTTGTAATAACAACAAATAATAACCTATATGAAAAACCTATATTACGCACCAAAAACAAAAATAAAGCTCAAAAGAGCGCTCCCAAAAAGCCCCGATATGTGTAAACTCAGTACATATGCAAACGCTGTCAATCACTATGGGTTCGAAAACAAATACGGATATAAACTAACCCCCGAGAAGCTTTTAGCTAAAATTAACCGAAATAGAAAAATTAGAGGTTTGAAAAAGCTGGATTCTACAAAAAATGTAATCCCAACAAAAGACTTGGACCTTGTAGTAAATAAATTAAAACTTGTAAAGATTACCTCAGTTTCAGGAAATTACCTTAAAAATCCGAAAACATGGCTTGAGATTATAAAAAACGGGGGACTAATTGCACCTTATCACCAACTAGTTTACTCAGATATGTTACTTATGAAAAGTAAAATAGTGAAGGAGATCGAAAATGGCAATCGATTCGGCTATAAAAAATTTATAAGCTTTGTTGATTCAATACTCAAATTTTATGGACCTTTTGATAATGGGCACATCGATCTAGTACTTGATCTAAAAAAACAAAACGGTAGATTTAAACTTATACTTGCAAACTTAGTATCAGTGGATAACAAACATCCAATCGCTATAGATTGGCATCTGTTCTCAAGGTACCTTTTCTGGGATTGGTATGTGTATAAATTGATTGATTCAAAATCTCAAATACCAAACAAAAAATCTATAAATAAACTTATGACCGATGGAAAACTCAAATATAAAAACTTCAATTTCATGTGGGGATCAGCTTTGATTTTCTCACCGATTAGCTCAACTTTTTCAGTTTAACTTATGCAAAAAAACCAAATGAGGTTATGGGGGAGGGTTAAATGGTTTTATTCGAGAAGTTGTCCAAAGTTTTCAAGATATTCAATTAATTTAGTGTAGGTTCTTAAGTTGTGAATGGTGGCAAGTCGCATGGCACTATTGTCACCAATTTTAAAAAGATGGTGAAGATAGGCTTTTGAGTAATTTTTACAAGTAGGACAATCACAAAGTGCACTTAAAAAAGATTCATCGGTAGCATATTTAGACTTATTTATGTAAATGTAGTCATAAAAGTTTCTATCACACAGATCTTGTAAAGAGGAAGGTTCTGCCTTAAAGGTGTAAAGTCTTTTATGCCTTGCATCCCTTGTAGGTAATGTACAGTCGAAAATATCCCAACCTACAGAATACAGGTAAGCTATATCCCAAGGAGTACCTGTTCCAAGTGCAAATTTAACTTTATCTTCGGGTATTAGTGAGGCTATATATCTAGACATCTTTTTGTCTAGTGTTCCGTCAGCGTCAATCATATAACCGCCATACCCATAACCATCAAAACCTATTTCAATAAGCTCGGTGGCACTTTTTTGTCTTAACACCTCACTTCTGTCTCCTTGAATAACAGCATAAATATGGGGCCTTGTTATATCTGTCAGACCACGGGCTACAATTTGTTTGTCATATTCAATTCGGCTTCTTTTTGCCCAGTGGGTAGTTCTTTCAACACTTTCTAATACTTTTTCTGGTGAAGTATTTGGCGCTGTGAAATCATCTAAGCAAATTATAATATCGCTTCCTATTTCAAACTGCATTTGAATAGAATTTTCAGGGGTAAAAAGCTCTCCCTTTTTACCACCAAGTGAAAAGACTACCCCAGCGTCTGTGATCTTACCCTTATTCTTGTTTCGATGAATCAAAGAAAAAACCTGCCAACCACCAGAATCGGAAACCACCAAGCCTTTAAAGTTCATAAAGTTTTTTATTCCCCCCATGTCTTTTAGAACTTGCGAACCTGGAGTAGACATAAGATGGTATGTATTAACTACAACTCCTTGTATTCCTATTTGAGTAAGATCGGTGGAGTCAAGCCCACGTACAACTCCGAGGGTAGCATCGGGAATATATAAGGGTAAACTATATACACTATTTTTAATAGATAATGATTTAGACTTGTTTTGATCTAATAAAGTTTTTTTGATCTTTGACACCCCCGTATTGTAACAAAATCCAAATCCCAACCTCTTGATTTTTCTGCTTCTATGCTAAAATATCCCAGTTATGCAAGTAAAATTAGAAAAACAGCCAAAATCCACATTTAAGCTAGAGGTTGTTGTACCGGTAGCAAAAGTAAAAGAAATGTATGCTAAAGTCCTTGCGGAGATGGCAAAAAATGCTCAGTTAGCTGGCTTTCGAAAAGGTCAGGCTCCGGTAAGCCTTGTGGAGGAAAAAGCCAATAAATCCGAACTTTACGGAGAGGTAGTAAATAAGCTTCTCGAAGTCTTTTATCCACAAGCTGTAAAAGAAAATAACCTGGCACCAATTTCAAATCCAAAAGTAGAAATCAAAGAATTTGAACCCACTAAAGACTTTGAATTTGTTGCAACAATAGCCACAAACCCGGAGCTAAAAATTAAAGAATACAAAAAACTTTTAAAAAAGCGTTTTGAGGAAATTAAAGATGCACATAAAGAGCACGATCATGCTGTACATTTAACCCCAGATGAGGTTGTCAAAATCCTTATAGATCTTACAGAAATAGAGATTGCCGACCTTTTGATAGAAGAAGAGATAAATCGTATGTTTTCCCGTATGGTTCAACAAATTCAGGCAATGGGTATGAGTGTAGAAGATTTTCTTAAAAGTCAAAACAAAACTGTTGAACAACTAAGTAGTGAATACAAAAAAAATGCCGAGGAAAGTCTGAAAGCAGAGTTTATATTTGCGCATCTTATCAAAGAGGAAAACCTTGTAATAACAGATAATGAGATTGAGGAGATGATTGCAGCAGTAGGGGATAAAGGTATGATGGAAAAATTAAAATCTCCTGTACAAAAAGTTTATATTAAAAGCATAATTGCAAAAAATAGACTTCTAACAAAACTTATCGAAGAAGCAGAGGGTGTAAAAGTAGATGATTTAGATAGAGAGGAAAATCAAAATGAGAAATAGTTTAGTACCAATTGTTGTTGAAAAAGATAGTAGCGGCTTTGAAAGATCATATGATATCTATTCAAGACTTTTGAAAGATTTTATTATCTTTGTTACAGGGCCTATTGATGATGGGGTGGCAAACACTTTCATAGCTCAGATGCTTTTTTTGGAAAATGAGGACCCAAAAAGAGATATTAGTGTATACATAAATTCACCCGGTGGTGGGGCTTACTCAGGATTTGCCATGTATGACACTATAAAGCATGTAAAAAACCCTGTAACTACAATAAACGTGGGATTAGCAGCTTCCGCTGGAGCTTTGATATTAAGTGCTGGAGCAAAGGGAAAAAGATTTATGCTTCCAGGAGCGTATACGATGATTCATCAAGCACTAGGTGGAGTTGAAGGACAAGCAACTGATGTCGCAATTACAGCTAAACATTTGATTGAAATAAGAGAGCGTTATGCAAAAGCAATTGCAGAAAACACCGGTAAAACCTTGAAAAAAGTTATGGAAGACATAGAGCGTGATAATTGGATGGATGCAACACAAAGTGTCGCATACGGAATAGTTGACAAAATAATGCCCTCTAAGAAGTAATGGTCGGGGAGGGGTTTGGGGCGGTTAGCTCAGCTGGTTAGAGCACTGCATTGACATTGTAGAGGTCACAGGTTCGATCCCTGTATCGCCCACCAGATCCACTCAGTAAGATCACAAAATGTTTTATTACTTCTCACCGTTGATTTGATTTTCTAAAAACATATTAACTAATTTTTTAAAGAGGTTTTTGTTATTAAGGTATTGATCAAAAATAATGTGATCAATTTCGGCATTTTGTGCAAACTGTGAGTCAATTTCAGAATCTCCAAAATAAATAAATTCATTGGCAGGCATTCCAGAGCGCTTAATCAAGTCTATCAAGCAGTATGGATTAGGTTTCTTATAACCACTATCTACACAAGAAATTACCTCATCAAAATAAGGTAAAATTTGACTAGCTTCAAAAACTTTTGTCATTAAGTCTTTGGAACGGTTCGTACACACATAAAGTTTTTTATTGTTTCGTTTTAAAAACTCTAGGATGTCAACAACACCGTCAAACAATTTCATTTTATCTATGTTTTCTTCTTGAATGCTGTGGTCATGTTTTAAAAGTTGCTTAACATCGGCTTTTATTCCTAACTCAGTTAGAATATGTATATAAAGGTCCTCGATAGTCATACCTCTTATTGACTCGTGAAGTTGTACAACTGCATCAAAATTTACTGATGGGTTAACATTTGTGATAACTCTAGCGATTGTCTCTCCACAAAATAATCTACCGTCAACTAGGGTATCATCCAGATCAAAAACAAAGGCGTTTTTAAAAGAATGAGGAACACTAGCACCAATAGTACTACCATCAAAAAATGCAGCGATTTGGGTTTTGAAAACTTTGGCTATCTTTTCTAATTGTTGGATTGATATCTGACTAACCCCAAGCTCGTACCTACTTATCATAATCTCCGTACATCCAAGGTGTTTTGCCAACTCCTTCTGAGTAATTCCTGATTTTGCTCTTAATTCTTTAAGTTTTTTGCCTATGTAATTTTCCACGAGGAGAAGTATACATCTGTGTACTAGATTGGTCAATCTATAAATATGGGTACTAGAAAATAATATATTTGGTTTCGGGGTCTTGAAATAACACCGAGTAACACTCAAAGAATGGTTGAAAGTCGACTATAGCTTTTGGCTGCAGTCGACTGTCAAAATTATGATAGGGTCTTCATCCCATCTGAAAATCGGCGATGTTGACGATGTAGAGCCCTCTGCCGGCTGCAATGCGATCCAACTCGTCAATACTGCTGAACTGCCATGCATTATCAAATCCGCCAAATATGGCGATGCCGGAGGTCAGTGAGACCTGTAGGTAGGTTTCACTACCACAGACCATCAAATAATAATACGTGCCAATTTTCACGATCTCAACTCTGTACATGTGGGTCTCCTTTTCATTGATATCTTACAACCTCATTATACTATAAGTTATATATTTAGTAAAATCAACCTCATTAGATATGTATATATTCCCCTAAACATCACCGCCCAAAACCTCTATAATTTTCATGTGGATTTAAAAAATAAAACTATCCTTCTCACAGGAGCAACGGGAGGAATTGGGGAAGCATTTGTGCAAGAGTTTGCAAAAGATGGGGCAAAGTTTATCCTTGTTGCTAAAAATCAAGAGGAACTTAACCAACTGGTCACTAAAATTAGTCTTAAAGACGTTTCCATATACGAAACCGATTTTAGTGATATTGGCAAAACAACAAACCTCGCACTCCAAATTGCTAAAAACCATCCTCAAATAGATATCCTTATGAATAATGCTGGCATTGGAGTTTACGATAATTTGGAAAATATTGATCCAAAAAGCTGGTTTGATTCATTTGCCGTAAATGTACATGCTCCGTTTATTTTTTCCAAAATTTTACTTGCCAACTTGCAAAAATCCAGCACACCAATGATTATAAACACCGGTTCTCAATGCGGCTTCAAAATAGAAGAGACAAGACTTGCCTATAATTCAACAAAATTTGCCTTAAGAGGTATGAGTCTTACCATGGCACAAGAATTTAGAGATAAAGGTATAAAAGTAGTTCTTCTTAGTTTTAGTAGTGTTATGACAAATTTTGGTCCACTTGATATACCAGATAAAAAAAGGCTTGAGCAAAATGGGCATAAATATTTCAGACCAGAGTATGTGGCAAAAGAGATAGTTTCACGCATTAAACAAGACCATATTGAAGATGAAATGTGCCTTATCCAAGAATAGATTCGATTGTCACACTATCTTCTACTTTATAATCACCAACTCTTGTTCTTAATATTCTTGTCGTAACTGCACCACAACCTAAATCCTCACCTAAATCGTGAGCAAGGGAACGTACATAAAAACCCGAATCACAAGTTATTTTAACTGTGATTGAGGGTAAATCTAAAGATTCATTAAAAAAATAATTTGTTATTGTAAGTGACTTTACATTAACTTTTTTTGTAGGAAGTGTTTCTTGGGTTATTTTTCCTGCACGCGCAAGTTCATATAATTTTTTACCGTTTTGGCGTTTTGCAGAATAAGCCGGAATTTTTTGTTCAAATTCACCGATATACTTCCCAAGAAAATTAGGTAGCTGTGCTTTAAGTGCATCCAATGTAATTTTGGTATGTGAAAGTTCAAGTGGTCCCTCTAGATCATACGTGGGGCTTGCCGCGCCAAAAACAAAATCTGCCTCATATTCTTTTTCCTGGTGCATTAAGTTATCTTGCTTTTTAGTATCACTATCTGTAAGAACTACTAAAACACCTTGAGCCAAAGGATCAAGAGTTCCAGCATGCCCTATTTTTCTTGTATGTAAAATTCCCCTTAGCTTTGCAACCACGTCAAAACTTGTCCAATTTACAGGTTTGTAAATGTTTAATATCACTTGGGTATTGTAGCAATAAAAAGTACAAAAAATGCGTGTTGGTCGGAATAATCTAACCAGCACGCATTTTCATTTTATGGTACAAACAGGTTTTCCAAAATCTATTGAATATACCGCAGCATACCCTTACGGTATGTCGCCGAGATCTTCTTCATCCCAGTCAAGACGATCACCAAGGGACACATACATGAAACAATACGGCGGTAATACAAAGGTATACTCACGGCTAAGATAATTTGGTACCGAGTCAGCATAGCCCCAAGCAATTTCTCCATCTGGTCGGATTTCCCAACTGGAATCAACCAGGAAAAATTGCTCAAACTCGGTTGAGTAGACATGTAGCTGACTTAATGGATTCTTCTTGATGGGTAACATACGACAGTCAAGAAGCGGGGTCTGATTAAACACAAACCCCAACCAAACCACACGCGCAGAAACAACAGAAGCACATATGATACCTGCTGTTTGGATATCTCGAGGGCTTAATTGCTGCCCACGAAATAAGAAAAACAAAGCCGCGGCAGTAGCTGTCGAAAGCAATGCTCCAAACGCGATCATTAGGTAATAGCCAGCATGGTACCCGACAGCTTTGCACAGTTGAATCCGCCACACCCAGCTTTTTTCCACAAGATATATCTGGAATCGAAGCAGATAGAACACGATGATCACAACTGTGAAGCTGGACAGCAGTGCGTATGTTACAGAGTTGTCAAACAACGCTGTGCTCAAGAATGCCAGCCAGAAAGTCATAACAAAAACAATTCCCGCTTCCAGCCGGTCAAGGCGAAAATACACAAGATTTTTTTTCATTTGATCTCTCCTTAATATTTATTGGACGAATTTGAAGTTTATTAGACAAAGGTTAAATTTTCTGCATTCTACACCTTTTTAAATTGTCTGCAAAAATCCAAAACCAAACCTGAAACAAATCACAAGCCACTTCCAAATACCCAGATTTGTTCAAATATAGTAAACTAATAGTTATTCAAGGCTTGTAACACTCAACATATTAAATGGGTAGTGTCAAAAAACTTTTGATAAAACGCAAGTATGAAAACAAAACAATGGCAAAACTAAAAGTAATAGAACAATTAAAAGACGACCCACTAATGCCACTAAGGCATAGTGCTGAACATATCTTGCACACCGCCATGCAAGAGCTTTACCCAGAAACTAAAAAAGTAATGGGACCACCTATCAAAGACGGATTTTATTTTGATTTCGATCTTGATACTCAGGTATCTGTTGAGGATTTTCCAAAGATTGAGGCTAAAATGCAAGAAATCATTGATGCCAAACTTGATCTTAAAATGACAGAAATCGACGAAGCACGGGGTAAAGAAATATTTAAAGAAAATCCGTACAAACTTACTAACCTTGAAGAAATAATTGCAAGAGGTGAAAAAATTACTGTATGTGAAATTGGTACCGAAAAAGACACACATCATGATTTGGATCTTTGTGCAGGACCTCATATAGCAAATACTTCGGACATAAAAGCATTTAAACTCCTTAGTGTTGCAGGAGCTTACTACAAAGGGGATGAGAAAAATAAAATGCTTCAAAGAATATACGCTACTGCATTTACCTCAAAAAAAGACTTAGATGAATACCTCGCAAAACTTGAAGAAGCCAAAAAAAGAGACCACCGAAAGCTAGGTCAGGAACTTGAGCTTTTTACATTTAGTGAAGATGTGGGCTTAGGACTCCCATTATGGCTACCAAAAGGCAATATCGTAAGGGAAGAGCTGGAAAAATGGGCGAAAGAAACAGAACGCAAGTGGGGGTATGTCAGGGTATCTACCCCACACATCGGGAAAAGTAAACTTTACGAAACTTCTGGGCATATCCCTTACTACAAAGACGATATGTATAACGCAATAGACATAGACGGTGAAGAATACTATCTAAAAGCCATGAACTGCCCCCACCACCATATGATTTTTAAATCCCATCAAAGGTCCTATAAAGAATTACCGTTACGAGTAGCCGAATATGGCATGTGTTACCGTTACGAGCAATCCGGTTCTTTGTTTGGTTTGATGCGGGTACGAGGTTTACAACAAAACGATGCCCACATTTACTGCACTCTGGAACAAGCAGAAGAAGAATTTCTGACAGTCTTAAAATTACACGAATATTATTACAATGCATTAGGCCTTACCAAAAATGACTACTACTTAGTGGTGGGACTTCCAAGTGAAGAAAAGAAGGACAAATACCACGGGGACAAAACCGTATGGGATATGGCTGAAAAGATCATGCGAAATGCTATAGCAAAATCTGATATCCAAGCAAAAGACGACATAGGTGGAGCCGCCTTTTACGGACCAAAAATAGATTTTAACGTAGTTTCATCAATTGGACGTGAGTTTAGCATTTCTACTAACCAACTCGATCTTTTTATGCCGGAAAGATTTAAGCTTGAATACATAGATAGTGAAGGTAAAGTTCAGCGCCCCGCGGTTATTCATAGAGCGCCACTTGGCTCTCATGAAAGGTTTATTGGCTTTTTGATTGAGCACTTTGGGGGAAACTTCCCTGTATGGCTTGCACCGGTTCAGGTAGAAATAATCCCTATTGCAGATAGACACGTAGAGTTTGGTAAAAAACTTCAAGAAAAGTTATTTGATATGGGACTAAGAGTTGAGATAAACGACAGAGGTGACTCATTTGGTGCAAAAATAAGAAATGCGCAGTTACAAAAAATCCCATATATGATGGTAGTAGGGGACAGGGAGATTGCTAATAATCAAGTCAGTTTAAGACTTCGGGACGGTAAAGATTTAGGTGCAGTAGACATAGAACTAGTTGCTACTGAAATAAAAAGGCTATATGAAAATAGATCATTAAACCTATGGGAAAAATCACAGTAAAATGCCAAAATTTCCATTTATAAAAGAACTTAAAACTAAAGGACAAAGTAGTTTAACCAAGTTTATTGACCAACAGGGCACAATTATGGTAAATTCCCCCTGTTGCAAGGAGAAAAACGTAAAACGTGAGTTACGATAAAAGATACCAAATAAACGAAAGAATAAGATCAAACGAACTTAGAGTTATTACCAAGGACGGGGAAAATTTGGGTATCTTACCTACACGTGACGCTATAACCGAAGCTAAAAACAGAAATTTGGATCTAGTTGTGGTTTCAGAAGGGGCAACTCCACCGATAGCCAAAATCCTGGATTTCAACAAATTTCTTTATGATGAAAGCAAAAAAGCTTCTGCAGCAAAAGCCAAATCCAAAAAAAGTGAACTCAAAGAATTCAAATTCGGGCCACACATCGGAGAAGGCGACATCAACACTAGAATCGAAAGATCTAGAGAGTTCTTACTGGATGGCAATAGAGTAAGAATTACTGTACAATTGCGAGGCCGAGAAAAGGCTTTTCCAGAAGTTGGCTTTGAAAAAATAGCCAAATTCACTGCAGCACTTAGTGATATTGCAAAAACTGAGGAAAATGCAAAGCAAATCGGTGGCGAAATAAAAACGACATTTATAAAAAAATAGTCCAAAACTTAAAAGTTGAAGACAAAGGGAAAAACAATGCCAAAACTAAAAACAAAAAGAACAGCAATGAAAAGAATAAAAATCACTAAAAATGGTAAGATTTTGCGAAAAAACGTAAGTACTTCACATTTGAAAAGAAAGTGGTCAGCAAACAAAAAGACAAGAAAAAACTTAGGGGGTCAAGTACTAAACATCGGGCATAAAAATATTTTTAAACAACTATTACACAGTCATGCAAGGAAGGTAAAATAATATGGCAAGAGTAAAGGGGGGCCCAAGCGCCCACAAAAAACACACAAAAGTATTAAAACTTGCAAAGGGATATCAAGAGTCTAGAAGCAAGAGATTTAGACGTGCTCAAGAAGCTGTACTTGCTGCAGGTGAGTATGCTTTTGGTGGAAGAAAAATTAGACGAAGAGATTTAAGACAAACTTGGATCACAAGATTAAGTGGAGCATTAACAGCAACTGGCCTTAACTACAGTAAATTTATAAACGGCCTTAGCCTTGCAAAAATTGAATTAAATCGAAAAATGCTTTCTGAACTTGCTATAAAAGACGTAAAAGCTTTTGAGTCCGTAGTAGAAAAAGTCAAAAAAGCCTTTAAGTAAGTACAATTTCCCTATAAAATCATATAAGTTATTAAAGTAGATTACCCATGGATCTAAACAAAAAGATTGAAGACATAAAAAAAGAGCTAGAAAACGACTTGCAAAACGCTAAAAACGGCAGTAATGCAAATAACTCAACACTTGATGAGATTTATGTTAAGTACTTTTCCAAAAAGCACGGAGTTATTACAGAACTTATAAAAGAATTACCAAAGCTTTCATCCGATGAACGCAAAGAGTTTGGTCCTATTATTAACGATCTCCAAGACGAATATAAAAATAGAATTGGCCATGAAAAAATACTACAGGAAAAAGAGCAGTATGAAGACCCTACAATTGATCTTACTATGCCGCTTCCTCCAAAAGAATCAGGATACCTCCACCCTACAACTCAGGTTATAAGAGAGATGAATAAATTTTTTAGGTATCATGGGTTTTCTGTATTTGAGGGTCCAGAAGTAGAGACAGCAGAGTTTAATTTTCGTAAGTTAAATTTACCAGAAGACCATCCAGCTACGGACCTGCAGGACACCCTATTTGTAACGCAACCTGAAATACTTCTTAGAACGCATACTTCTTCCGTGGAATCTCGTGTTTTAACTAATTACAGGCCACCAATAAGAGTAGTCATACCTGGAAAATGTTTTAGAAATGAGACTCCAAATAAAACTAACTCTTCATTTTTTTATCAATATCAAGGTGTAGTTGTAGATAAAGGTATTACAATGAAACACCTTAAAGCAACTCTTGAACTTGTGCATAAGTTTTTGTTTGGAGAAGATACCATTTTGCGCTTTAGATACAAATACTATCCTGAGGTATCACCCGGGATGGGAGTTGATATGCAGTGTAAGTTTTGCAAGGGTGTAGGTTGTGATGTATGTAAGCAGCGAGGATGGATTGAAATGCTGGGAAGCGGCATGATTCACTACAATACACTCAAATCTTGCGGAATTGATCCTGAGGTTTATTCCGGATTTGCCTTTGGTATGGGACTGGATAGACACGTCATGCAAAAATTTGGAATTTCTGACATCAGAAAATTATATGGCGGGGGGTTGGTATATAAATATTAAGAATATATGAAATTACCTTTAGTTTGGCTAAAAGACTATATAGATACAAAGAAAACCCCAGCAGAAATAGCTGACTCTTTTACGTCTCTTGGATTAATGCTTGATAAACCTATAGAAAATGATGTGTTGGATCTTGAGCACCGTATGGATAGGGCTGACTGGCTTTCTATTATTGGCTGCGCTAGAGATTTTGCCGCTTTTGATGGCACAAAGCTTAAAAAACCAGATGGCTTGGTACCAGAATCAAACGGTCAGGGCGGGGTAAAAATTAAAATAGAAGCACCAGAGCTCGTAAAAAGATTTAATACCAGAGTTTTTAGAGGCATTAAAGTAGGGGACTCTCCAATATGGATTAAAGAGCGTCTTGAGAGTTATGGCCTTCCAACAATTAACAATATAGTGGATATTACAAACTTTGTGATGGTTGAGTACGGACAACCAATGCACGCACAAGATCTATCAAAATTTTCAAAGCAAGAGATTGTGTTTAGACATGGTAAAGCTGGGGAGAAGGTTTTAACACTTCTAGGGCAAGAGGTGGCAGTAGATAGTGAAACCTTAGTTATGGCAGAAGGTAATAATTTAATAGGTATTGGAGCAATTGTTGGCTCAAAATTAACTGCAGTTGACAACAAAACTACAGATATTATTTTGGATGCCGGAAATTATAATCAATCAAATATACGAAAGACATCACGCAGATTAAATATAAGAAACGAGACTGTCGCAAGAACAGAAAAGTTTTTACATCCTGAACTTACTCAAATTGCTATTGAAAGGGCCACAAAACTTATTTTAGAACTTGCTGGGGGGCAGTATTTTGAAAATGAAGATTATTATCCAAATAAAGCCCAGCCAAAAAACATGATATTAAGATTTAGTCGAATTAAAACTATCGGTGGTATTGATGTTGACCCCATGAAAGTTAAGGATATTCTAACCAAATTAGAATATAAAATTATCAAAGAAAGTACCTTGGAGCTTACCTTAGAAATTCCGTTTTTTAGAACAGATATAGAAGTAGAAGACGACATAGTATCTGACATTTTAAGAATAAACGATTATAAAAATATTCCAAATGAACTCATGAATTCAGCTTCACCAAAAGAAATAACTCCAACTTTGATGGATTACGAGGACAAAATAAGAGATATTTTAGTAAACCTTGGGATGCACGAACACATATCAAGTCCG
This sequence comes from candidate division WWE3 bacterium, assembly GCA_016182565.1. Classification (GTDB taxonomy): domain Bacteria; phylum Patescibacteriota; class WWE3; order UBA101185; family UBA10185; genus JACPGI01. The sequence goes on along the minus strand of JACPGI010000004.1, from coordinate 49,639 downwards.
ATGACTATGGTAAATGGTAATGATAAAACTCAAATAATACTAGAAAACGCTCTAAACTCAGAGCAAAATGCCTTGAGGACAAATGTTGCAGAGACTCTAAGACCAGTTCTTGAAATTTATAAAAAACATAAATATTCAGTAATAAGACTTTTTGAAGTAGGTAGAACTTATTTTAAAATTGGCGAGAAATACGAAGATATAAAAGAAATCAAAGTAGTTGAGGGTATTGTTCTAAATGATAATGGGGCAAGACAAACTAATGATGAGGTAAAAAAGATCCTAAGTGGATTATTTGTTAATCTTGGGATTAGTAATGTCTCATATAAAGCTAAAATGGAAAATAAATCAAGCTCTCAAACCAACATGAAAAATACAAATGTGGTAACAATATATCAAGACAAATTGGAGCTTGGTGAATTAAGAAACGACGGATTCACACTTTTTACCGAAAACCTTGTAAAATCGGGAACTAAGAAGTTAAGGGTTATAGACTACATTCCAAACAAAACTTACGAGGATGTTACAGTGGAACTTATGTTAAATGAGACTTTGGGTGAAACTTTGGAAAAGCTTAAAGTTAAATTTCCAAAGGCTGAACTTATAGAGCAAGTTGATGAATTTAGAAAAGAGAGTAAGAGGATGGTGACATTGAGAGTTTATAAGCAAGATTAAAAAAGCAAGATAGGTACCCGTTCACAAACTAACTTTTAAGTTTTAAGTAGACAAAAATCTTAACTCTAAAACCTAAATCCTACTATATTTAATCTTATTGACGTCTCACCTTCATTATCATTTTTGTCGATAGCTTTTACTTTAAACTCATGTATTCCATACGTTCCACTACCAAATTCAAAATTATACCCATATGGATAAGACTTATCAGAACCAACCTCGTTTCCATCCATATAAAACTGAACTTTGCTTATGTCCCTAGCTGATGACACCTCTGCTGAAATCCTAAAACCAAGCGGAACTTCCTGCCCATCAACTTTATTTACTATTGCTACTACAGGATCTGCTTTTTCTGCCTCATCACCATCAAACTTTAATTCTGAAGTCATTTTAGGCGCGAAGTACTCTTCTTGGTCTTTGAAGCTTTCACCAACCCAGTTATCTACATCATCTTGCCATTCAGGGCGTTCTGCCTGTATATCAATAAATGTTTTGGTCTCGGTTTGATCTGCATTATCACAAGCTTCGTTTGCAATTCGACCATCTTCCTCACATATTTCAAGTCTTTTATACCAAGTGCTTACAGAAGTTGGTTCAGACCCTACCTTAAACCAATCAGCTTTCCTATCTCTATCTCCGTACGGAAGCATTCCAGTCAATTTATCTATTTCTATTTTTTTGACATTTTTCACAGGGTCAAAATAATTTGGCTTTTTATCTTTAAGAAAAGTAAGTATTGATTTTCGCCAGATTGGGGTTGCTCCTGAAATACCGGAAGCAATACCAAGCATCTGCTCGTTGTTATTATTTCCTACCCAAGCCCCTACAACTACATCTTTAGTAAAACCAAGGGCGTAGTTATCTCTTTTGTCATCAGTGGTTCCTGTTTTTACAGCTACCTCTTGACCACCTATGTTTAACATACTATTAGACCCAAATGCATCAGCTCTAGCTCCATCATCAGATAAAATATCTGAGATAAGATAAGCGGTTTCCTCACTTAAAACTCTTTCCCCACCATTATCTCGGTAGGAATAAATCACATCTCCCTTAGCATTTTTTATCTCAAGTATGGGGGTTGGCGCGCGATACAATCCACCTGATGCAAATACAGAATAAGCTGCAGTCATCTCAAGAAGTTTTGTTTCACCTCCACCAAGAGTTATAGCAGGACCATATCTTTCAACATTTTCAAAGGTAGAAATTCCCATTTTGGAAGCTTGCTTAATCATATTTTTAACTCCCACCATTTGCACCGCTTTTACAGCTGGAATATTCAAAGAATTACCTAAAGCTTTTCTCAAAGGAACAACTCCTCGAAACTTACCATCATAATTTACAGGCTTATAATCTTTGCCTCCGTCAGCTCCGCGAAAAGCTGTAGGCACATCTAGAAAAGGAAAAGCTACAGAATAACCTTGTTCAAGCATGGTTGCATAAGTAATTGGCTTTATTGAAGAACCCGGCTGCCTCCTTGCTAAGGTTACGTTCAGGTTTGGTTCAAAAACGCAGCTTCCTTCACCAGTAATACCAGATGTACAACCTTCGGGTTCAGAAGGAGCAAAATAGTCTTTAGAACCAACCATTGCCAAAATCTGCCCAGATTTTGCATCAAGCGCAACAAGTGAGCCATTATAAACTTTTAGATTTTTTGCGCTATCAACCTCATCTTTGACAATCTGCTGAACTTCATCCTGCATTTTCAAATCAAGGGTAGTTGTTACTTGAAGACCCACTTGTTCTATAACATTTTCACCAAGCAAATCTGCCAAATATTCACGTACAAAAAAAACAAAGTGGGGGGCTTTAAAAGACGCCGCGCTTGGCTGAAACTTTAACTCCACAGCCAAAGAATTTTTATACTCATCCTCAGAAATAAAATGCCTTGTTCCTTTATCATCTAACCATCCTCTTTCTTTCATCAAATATAAAACATAATTTTTGCGTTCAAGGCCACGGGATGGATCTGAACTAAAGGGGGAATATCTTGTAGGGCTTTGGGGTAGGCCTGCAATAAAGGCTGATTCAGCCATACTTAGTTCGTTTGGTAATTTATTAAAATAAGCTTTAGATGCCGTGTAAGCACCATAGTTTTGGCCACCATATGGTGTTTCATTTAAATACATCTGTAATATCTCGTCTTTGGTATATCTGTTCTCAAGCTGTAAAGACAAAATTAATTCTTTAAGTTTTCTTGTTACGGTCTGCTCCTGAGTTAAAAGTGCGTTTTTCACGACCTGCTGAGTAAGAGTTGAACCACTCTGCAAGTTTCCTCCAAAAATCATATTTTTCACAGCTCGTAGCATACCCCTAAATGACACACCTTGATGTGAATAAAAATTTGAATCCTCTACAGCTAGTGTGGCATGAACTAAGTCGGGGGAAATTTCAGGAAGTTTTGCTAAAACTCGATGTTTTTCACCAAAAACTTCGTAAATTGGTGCACCGTTTCTATCTGTAATTTTTGTGGAAAGTTCTTCCGATCTTTCAAGAAGAGTGTTTGGGTTTGGTAAGTCTCTTGAAAATATTGCAAGTGTAACAGTAACTACTAGCACCCCAATTACTAAACAAAAAAGGGCAAAAGAAATGCCATAAGTAAGAAGTATAAGTATAAATCTTCGTTTTTTTGAGTCAGTTGGTAAAAGGGAGAATTTACCAAAAGTCTTTCTAGCTGAAGTTCTAGTCGAAAATCTACTTTTTATATCTGGGAGAAATTTGGAAATAAAACCAGAGCGGGATTTTGAAAATTTAAAGTTATTCATGGCCATTGTCTGTAAATTATAGCAGGAAAATAGTTCTTGAATAAAACTATGGCTGGTACCCAGTATGGCAATAAGTTAGTGTTGATTTAAAGGTAAAACGACAAACAAGATACGGAAAAACTACACTCCAACTGTGAAATAATCTGATTAAAAGTAGAGCCGGGTTGGGAAAGTAACTATTTCCAATCCGGCTCTATTTATGCTATAAGTCACATTGAAATTAAATCTAATGCAAAGGTGGAACAAATAATGTCAAAAGGTCCAAAAGAGCAAGGTACCATAAGAACCAAGTTCTACAGACAAGATGTGCTGGTCTGTATCCTCGGAGGCTCCTTAAATCCAACTCATGACGGCGTTTCCGGAGTTACATTACGCATGAACGATAGAAACGGTATGGTCCTTGCAACCGGCATAAAACTGGAAAGGGATGGTTCAGGCTTCAGAATTGACACAGAGTGCCTGGGCGCAATCAGTGCCAACTTGAGAAAAGTAAACATAAGATTGCCCGGAGAAGAATTCGACCGGTTCATCCACACTTTAAATCTGGCCTTCTTTAACATGCAGCCAGGAAACTTTTCCAGCATGTAGTCAAAATTAAATCAAATACAAGAGGACCTTTACAACACATGTTGGGGGTCCTCGAATCATATTTATTCACTTTTTTCTCAAAAAACACTATACTGTCATCATGGCAAAAATCGACACTGATCCTAAAAAAATAAAAGAATTACTTACTCGTGGAGTTCATGAAGTTTTTACCGCTGAAGAATTAGAAGAAAAACTATTAAGCGGCAAACAATTACACCTCAAACTTGGTACAGATGTCACAGGACCAAATCTTCACTTAGGCCACACTGTGGTTCACAGAAAAATAGGGGATTTTCAAGAACTAGGGCACAAAGTCACACTAATAATAGGGGACTTCACAACATTAGTCGGAGACCATTCAGACAAAGTTGATATGCGCATGGAAACTTCTGCTGAAGAAATCAAAAAAAATGAAGAACATTACAAAGAACAATTTTTCAAAACAGTATTAAAAGAGGGGACTGAGATAAGACATAACTCAGAATGGTTAAAAAAACTAGACTTCAACGACATCTTAAATCTCACAAAACAATTTACCATAGCACAAATGCTAGAAAGAGAAACTTTCATGCTCCGTTACAAAGAGCAAAAACCAATTGGACTCGATGAATTTATGTATCCTCTTATGCAGGGTTATGATTCAGTAGCCCTAGATTGTGATGTCGAATTTGGCGGAACAGACCAAACTTTTAACCTTCTTGCTGGCAGAAAACTAATGCCGGTTTTTGGGCAAATACCTCAATCTGCAGTTGTCACAAAACTTCTTACAGGAAGTGATGGCAGGCCTATGGGTAAATCCCTTAAAAACTTCATCCCAATCCTTGATTCACCAGAAAATATGTACGGGAAACTAATGTCTATAGTTGATGAGGTGATATTTGAATATTTTGAACTTGTAACTCGTGTGTCTATGGATGAAATTACCCAGATGAAAACAGAAGTTAAAAACGGTGCGAATCCAATGGAATTTAAGAAACGCTTGGCAAAAGATGTTGTTAACTTCTATCACGGTGAAAAAAGTGCACAAGAAGCCCAGAATCATTTTGAAAAAACAGTCCAAAACAAAGAGCTACCTAGCGAAATTACCATTGTAGAAATTGCTAAAAATACCCCTCTTCTTGAAACTTTAAAGTTAGTTCTTGGTGAAACTACTTCTTCGGGAGATATAAAAAGAACAGTCATTCAAGGTGGGGTAGAAATAAATGGCATCAAAATAACTGATCCAAATCAACTTTTGGAAAATAACTCAGGAGATATAATTAAGTTTGGAAAAAGATTTTATGCTCAAATTAAGTAGCTTTATGAATATCTTTGAGCATGAAAAGACTTGGAGTGAATTCTTGCAAAGCTTGCTTTTGAAATTAAATCCAAAATACTGGATTTCACAAATAAACCAGGCGCATGAAGATTACAAAGACAAAAAAAAGCGTAAGGAATTAAGACGAAAGATAAAAAGAGCTTTCAAACACACGTTTAGTCTTAAGACTATGCAAAAAATCGTCATAGCATTTGTTTCAATTGCACTTATTGCAAGTTATGTCTTGCCCTATATCATAAGATAAATAAAAAGCATTTGAACTTTTTTTCAAATGGTAGCATTGTGTAATAGTTATGCAATTAACAAGTCCTGTATCATCAGTCCCAAAGATTGGTCCAAAATTTACTTACCTACTTGGGAAACTAGAAATAAAAACAGTCGAAGATCTTTTGTATCATTTCCCTTTTAGGTACGACGACTATAGTCAAGTTAAACTTATTAAAGATTTGATAATATACGAAATATGCACCGTAAAAGCAACCCTTGAAAAAATCGAAAATATATTTACAAAAACAGGTAAGAAGTTCACTAAAGCAATCATCTCAGATGAAACAGGAAAAGTCTCAATACTATGGTTTAACATGCTTTTCATAAAAAATAGTTTGGAGGTAGGAAAAACCTACAATGTGAGTGGTAAGATAAATTCTTTTAACAACAAACTTTCTTTTATCAGCCCAGAAATGGAAGAATTGAATAGTGGAAAATCTACAAGCACAGGAAGACTTGTGCCAATTTATCCGGAAACAAGCGGGATAAGTTCCAAATGGCTCCGTACTAGAATTAACGACATCTTACATAGTGGGTTGGTTCTGGAGGAATTTCTACCGAAAGAGGTATTAAATAAATACAACTTTAAAGTTTTTGAAGATGCTTTAAACACATTTCATTTCCCAAATAGTTTATTTGATGCACCACATGTCAAAAAAAGATTTGCCTATGAAGAGTTTTTTTTGGAACTTCTTAGAATTGAGCAAAAAAAGTTTGAATGGGAGAAAACCTTAAAATCAACTCCACTGGACACCTCACAGGCCAAAATACAAAAAAGTATAAAAGATTTTACCAACTCACTACCTTTCACTCTATCTGATTCACAGGTGCAAGCTATAAAAGAGATAGAGATTGATCTAGCTAAGACTACACCTATGAATAGGCTTCTTGAGGGGGATGTGGGCTCAGGAAAGACTGCGGTAGCGTTGGTAGCTTCTTATATGACCTATCTTTGTGGCTACAAAACCCTATATATGGCTCCTACTGAAATACTTGCCAACCAACACTATGAAACCTTCAAAAGCTTCTTTGAGCCTCTTGGAGTCAAAGTAGAGCTTAAAACAAGTACTTCAAAAAACCTAAACTCGAAAGGAGATATTATAATTGGCACCCATGCCTTGCTTTTTCTAGAAGACAAGATGGACAAAATCGGGCTTATTGTGGTAGATGAACAACATCGCTTTGGGGTGGAACAAAGAGCTAGGTTACTTGCACTTGGTACTCACGAAGAAGTTCCGCATCTTCTTACAATGACAGCAACACCAATTCCTAGAACTTTGGCACTTACAATCTATGGAGATCTAGCCATATCTTCTTTGATAGCGCCTGAAAACAAAAAGAAGAACATCAAAACCTGGATTTTAGCTGAAAATAAAAGAAATGATGCTTTAAAGTGGGTTGTAGAACAGGACAAGCCGACTTTTATAGTATGCCCTCTGATAAGCGAGTCTGAACATGAAAGCTTGGAAAATGTAAAAGCAGCCGAAGTTGAATATACAAACCTTAAAAATGGTGCTTTTAAAGGAAAGGCTATTGGGCTACTGCATGGGCGAATGACAGCAAAAGAAAAGCAAAAAACTATAAATGCATTTAGAGATGGGGAAATCAAAATACTTGTAGCAACACCAGTTATTGAGGTGGGAGTAGATATACCTGATGCCACAATAATTGTAATTGAAAGCGCCGAAAGATATGGACTTGCATCACTACACCAGCTTAGAGGTAGAGTAGGTAGAGCGGGACAAGTGGGGTACTGCCTTGTGTTTGCTTCAAATAATTCAAGAAATTCATATATAAGACTTAAAAACTTAGAAAAATACGATAATGGGTTAGAACTTGCAGAGGTAGATATGCGACTACGTGGGCAGGGTGATATGTATGGCACAGATCAACACGGCTTTAAAAGATTTAGGGTTGCTGACTTTAGTGACATGAAATTGATAGAAGACTCAAAAGCAGATGCTAAAAAATACTTTGCAAAAATTGATACATACCCTAAATTAAAAAAGAAACTGGAAAGCATCAATAACAAACTAATACACAAAAGTTAACTAAAATCTAAACTTTGTATGTAGGTGTGACAAGATTATTGTTGACAACCAAAGCAAGTTTTGTTAGTTTGTACATGCCATGAGGGCTGAAGGTGTTTTGAGGCGCAGGTTCTACCCACGCATCCTTGGGTATTGCGCTGTTTTCCACGGTTGGAGCATCCATCCTCCGTGTGATCGGTTTTTGGTGTCTGTGGGAGCCGTTTCGCGTGCTGCGCTCCCGTTTTGAAAATTGCTGAAGTGTCAAGCCAAACTTTGGCCCTCATGGCTCCATCTAAAAACAAAGAGCGTAACCTGTATACATACCGGCTACGCTCTTTTAGTGTATGTGCGACATATTTTTCCCTTTACTGCAACACGTTATCACAGTCTGAAATCACACCCAATAACTATAGATGCCATAACCTAACATCCCTACCCCCTCCCCCTCTTGACAGAACTATAGGTTGGTGGTATAAATATCTTAGTTACGAGGTATGAGCAGCCAGCGCAATCGGGCGGTTAGCTCAATTTTAAGTTCGACTTCAAAGCGTGAAGTCAGCCTAAGATCCACAATACCTCTAGACAAAGAAGCAGGTGTATAACGAGACCACCATCACGGGAGCAATAAAGAAACCTGTAAACAGTCTTATATTCATTTCTCAGCGGAAAAAGAAATGAGCATCTGCTTCGCGCACAAATAGTCACCGCACACGATCTCTTTACAAAAAGAATCTGTGCGGTGTTTCAATTTCTAAACAGTTTTTTCAATTGTTATTTGGCTCTCCCACAAAGTAATATATTCCCCATTTACCACTTATAGGTTAAAATACATACATTATGTTCCGCATCACATCAGGTAGCGCAAAAGGCATTATATTATTAGCCCCAGAAGTAGAGGGCTTTAGAGCTGTACAAGATAAAGCAAAACTTGCCATCTTTTCTATGCTCAGCACAAAGATACTAAAAGCAAACTGCCTTGATCTTTACTCAGGAAGTGGCAACCTAGGCATTGAGGCTTTAAGTAGGGGAGCAGCACACTGCGATTTTGTAGACGATGCAAGATCAGCCATTAAAACCATCCAAGATAACCTCATAAAAGCAAAACTAAGTGATAAAGCAGAAATCATCAAAAAAGATGCAATAAAATACACTGAAGAGTGTGATACAAATTACGACATCATCTTTGCTGATCCTTTTTTTGTCGAAACTCACCATAGATATCTTTTTGAAAATATGTCTCATATCTTAAAAGAAAACGGAGTAATTGTGTTTTCACACGGTAAAGACACTGATATTAAAGATGCTATTAAAAATACCCAAAACCTAGAAATCTATGATACCAGAAGGTACGGAAGCGCTTTTATCTCAATTTTTGTAAAAACCCATTAGCTAGCTCAATCTTAGACTATTTAATGCCCTATAGCGTTTTACATTTTAGGATTAGGGTAGTACAATATCCAAAAGATAAAAATCAAATCAATGGAGTGAATATAAAATGGAAACAAATTGGATTTCGTTAACGATATTTCTTGTCGCTGTGGTCACAATGTTGATCTTTGCCGGATACAACTCTCTGGTCGCACATAAAAATCTGCACAGAGATCTCGCAGATAGGTACCAACGCATGGGTATTGACGCAGTCAGGCGGCATCCGGCTGTTAAACAGGTCATGGGTGGGTGTGGTGAAGTAGACTGGTCAGTCACTTCGTACTTCCCAAAGAACTGGCGGTGGGTACATTTTGGAGTTGTGCTTGAACAAGAAAAGACCAAGCAGATGATAGCAACCCATAACTACGCAGATGTTTCAATGTCACACAGCGCGAAAGACATTGTCACAAGGGAGTTCGGTGGATCTTCAGCCTGCCACAAAAAATACAATTTTGTGTTGGTTGAAATTGAAACATCAATCCGATTCCCATGGCAACTTAACTACCTGGTTTTAGAAGCCGGACTAATTTGAATATGTAAACAAAAAAGGGACCTAAAATGTTTAAAGGGTCCCTTTTTCGTTATTCAAGAAATTTCTTCAATAACTTCTAACTTTGACTGCTTCCCCATATTTTCACCCCCACATTGACAAACAACCTAACTAACTATATATTTCTCCAGTCTAAAATAAGTTATAATTTGGACCACAAAACCTATGCCAAAACCAAAAAAGAAACACAGCAAAAGAAGAACAGCTACACAAAGAAATGCCCGATATAGTAGAGATGTAATCTTTACTGTAAAATGCAAAAAATGCGGTAGTGATAAACTTTCCCATGCAGTATGTCCTGAATGCGGTAGCGAAAAATAAGCTTAAAACCAAGCAATTATGATTGCTAAAAACAGATTTAATGTGCTTGATTGACAAAAAAATATGAAGTCCAAAAGCGACCCACGCCATAATGCCCGAAAACTTGCACTCACTTCTATCTTTTGTTGGCTTTTCTCTGAACAAGATGAGGATGAATGTTTGATTCTTTCCCAAGACTTACTAGATACACTAGAATATGATAGAAATCTAATCAAAGATATTGTTCAAGGTGTCAAAAACCATAAGAAAGAGATAGATGAACTTATCAAGAAAAACGCACCAGAATGGCCACTTGATAAAATAGCTAAAGTGGATCTTGTAATACTGCGAATTGCTGTTTATGAAGTAGTTTTTAGTCGAACTGTGCCGGACAAAGTGGCTATTGACGAAGCGGTAGAACTTGCGAAAGAATTTAGTAACGAAACGTCAGGTAAATTTATTAATGGGGTTCTAGGAAGTGTTGTGACACAAACCCAAGAATCCAAACAAAAGGAAGGTTAAACATATGGTTAATTATGTTAAAAAAATTAAAGATTTAGTTTCACAAAAGGCCGGAATGGAGCCAAATGAAATCAGTGAGGAGTTATACTTTGAGGATGATCTAAACCTAGGAGCTTTAGAGGTAGCTGAAATCATGGAAGAGCTGGAAGAAGCTTATTCAATAGATCTTTCTGAATCAAAGGCTGACATCGAAACTGTCGGAGAATTAATTACAGCAGTAAGCGAAAGCCTAGAATAACTTATCATGGCTGGATTTATTAAAGCACAAGCAGAGGCTATTTTACACACCCAAATTGAAGATGAAGTATTGTTTCAAACAGCCTTTACACATAGATCATATTTAAATGAACATCCAGAGTATAAAAATCCTTCAAACGAACGCTTAGAGTTTTTGGGGGATGCTGTTTTGCAGCTTTTATCCTCAGAATATCTATTTATCCATTTTCCAGAAGAATCGGAAGGACAGCTCACAAACTATAGATCGGCAATTGTAAATACGAAATCTTTAGGACAAGAAGCCGGGCGTATTGGATATGGTGAATTACTTCTTTTATCAAAAGGTGAGGAAGCTTCTGGTGGCCGTGAAAGAGAATACATCTTAGCAAATACCTTTGAAGCGGTACTTGGGGCCTTGTTTCTTGAAAAAGGGGTCGATTTTTGTAGGGCATTTGTGGAAAAGGAACTTTTGTACAAAACGGAAGAGATAGTAGGTAATAAGCTTTATAGAGACCCCAAATCTACCCTTCAGGAAGCCATACAGGAGAAGTTTGGTGTTACACCAATATATAAAGTCTTAGAGACAACTGGTCCAGACCATGACAAAACCTTTAAAGTTGGGCTTTTTGTAAATGAAGAGTCATTTGGGGAGGGTTATGGCAAAAGTAAACAAAAGGGGGAACAAGCCGCTGCAATAAAAGGATTAGACAAGTTAAAGAGTCTTTGATACAATTCGACGGTAACCACGCGGAATTTAAGTTTTCCGGCGTAAAACAATAAAACAATGTCAATTACAATAAGATTAGCAAGAATAGGTAAAACAAACTCACCAGCTTACAAAGTTGTTGTCTCAAACACAAGAACTAAAAGAAATGGTGAATATTTGGACGTATTGGGGCATTTTAACCCATCACACAACCCTTCGCTTTTACAAATAGATAAAACAAAAATGGAAGATTGGGTCAAAAAAGGCGCTATGATAACAGATTCCGTTAATAAACTTGTAAAAGGTGAGTACACATTTACGCCTTACACAAGACAAAACGAAAAAAAAGAAACTAAGTAACACTTTCGGTTGGATGCACCGAACCAATACATATTTATTGCATCAAAAAAATTAAGGAGCAAGCACCACATGCAAGAATTTCTCTCATATTTACTTACAAATATAGTTAAAAATCCACAAGACGTAAAAGTCACAGAAACTGTTGATGGTACCAATTACATTTATAATATCCTGGTTCATGCTGATGATATGGGTCTTGTGATAGGTAAAGAAGGCAGAACCATAAAAAGTGTTAGAGCACTTGCAAAAGCAAAGGCAATTAAAGAGGGTATTATGATAAGAGTTGAGCTTTTGGAACCAGATGGTAGTAAGAGAATGCGACCTGAAGATATGCCTACTCAAGAAACTGTTGGAGATGTAGCAGAATCTGGGACTGAATAACTTTATTCATGCTTAAATTTGATATCCTAACTTTATTTCCGGAAGCTTTTAACGAGTGTTTAAATTTGCTTCCAATAAAAAGAGCCTTAGAAAAGGGTCTTATTGAGATAAATTTCACAAACATAAGAGACTTCGCAATTGATAAAAGGGGGACAGTGGATGATAAAACATATGGTGGTGGAGTTGGAATGCTCATAAGACCGGAGCCTATCTTTGAAGCGGTAGATTCAATATTAAAAACCACGCCTTCCAATATAACAACAAAAAATAAGAAAATAGTTTTACTTTCCCCCCGAGGTGAAAAATTTACTCAAAAAAAGGCAAGAGAGTACGAGAAGCTTGATCATATAATTTTTATTTGTGGGAGGTATGAGGGAATTGACGCTAGAGTAGAAAAACATCTTGCAGACGATGTTATTTCGATAGGTGATTTTGTGTTATCAGGTGGCGAACTTCCAACCATGGTTATTATGGAAGCTGTTACACGACTTATTCCAGGAGTTTTAGAAAAAGAAGATGCTGTAATATTCGAGTCATTTTCAAAAGATCTGGAAGAAAAGGGTAAATCTATAGAATATCCTCAATATACTCGCCCAGAGGAATATAGGGGCCTAAAAGTACCTGAAACATTACTCTCTGGAAACCACAAAGAAATTGAAAAATGGCGAGCTAATAATATCTGAATTTAATTATTTTCCGGGGTAGATTCTTTGGATGTATCCAAATTTCCATCAACATCTTCAACTGCTTCTTTATCAGATGGTTTTACCTGCAAAAATTTAGAATCAACTTTAATATCATAAAACTTTAAAGCTTTAACTTTATTTAAAGCATTTATAAAGTCAGGGCTTGAAATATCAAGGGTCACAGGTGCATCAGTCTGAGCCATAGATTCTACTTTAAGATACGGTACACGTAAAATAAAGGTTGCGGCATATTTATTTGTTTCTTGAAGATTTTCACCAGAAAACCTATATGTAACAACCTCAATTAGACGAGAGGAATTCTCCAAGTTACTCAAAAAAGTATTTATCTGATCATAATTTCCCAGTGTTCCAAGATTTACAATGACAGCTTTATAAGTAACTGGTTTGGAGTTAACACCACTTCCACCAACATCGGTTACCGAATAACTTAGTCTAGACACCTCGAGGCCGGAATCTTTGGCTATAATATCAACTTGAGTTAAAAGCTCTGGTACTAAAGGATCCGATGATAGAGCTTGAGAAAAAAGTCTACCATTTTCTTCAACAACTGCCTGAAAATCTATAAGTTTGTTTAAAACACCTTTTTTTGTATTAAGAAGGGCCTCAAGTGTTTGGGCTTTACTAAACTCTTCTTGAAGTAGGGGCCAATTCTGAGTGCTTTTTATAATTACAAAAAACACGAGAAGACCTGATACCAATAAACACACAATTGGCACTACAAAATTTGTTAATGTTTCTTTTATTTCGTTACTATCTGAGATCATTTCTTTAGTAAGTCCCCATTGAAAGTTATTACAATAAAAAATCTAGCTTTCGAAGTTTGAGCATCAAGATTTACAGAGTTTAATTCCACTTCACTAAATAAATCTTCGTAGCCCCTTGTGGCTCCAGTATAGTTCTTATTTGCCAAATTATTTACAAACTGTGCGATAGAAATGTAGTCCATACCGTATCCTGAGATATTAATGGTATTTTCTTTACCAGTTCCAAAGGTATCAATTGTTATAGTCGCAGGAACTCTTCCCTTAAACTCGCGCATCAAAATGGAGTACTTGTCTCTTGAGGAGAGAATTGATTTAACAGTTGAATATTTTTGATCAAGATTACGGCCGGCTATTTCAATCTTGGACATTGAGGTTATTTCTGAACGAAGCGATTCGATATGATCATTTACTACCTTAGCTTGATTTTTTAGGTTTTGAGCTCTAAAAAACAAAAAGGCACTTATTCCTACAACCACAATTAAAATAATTATAGAAAAAATAGTCGTGGTCTTTACAACTTGTTTTTTTGTCTGCTCCTTACGTACTTCTTGTGGTATAAGATTAATATCGGCCATTGTTATTTCTTTTGCTTTAACTTTCTAAGCAATTTTATTGATCTGTCTTTAATACTTTTAAGGCTAAACCTACAGCTGTCACATAGGTAGGCCCACTTTCAATGATTTGTTCCTTTTGAGATTCTAAGGCTTTGACAAAATCCACATTTCTCCAAGGATTTGCAAGCTCTACCTCAATATCAAGATTATTAGCAACATAAAACAATAATCCAGGCATAAGGGCGGATCCACCTGCAATGATCATCCTATTTATAATAACATTTGGATTATGTGTTGTGTAGAAAACTTTTGCTCTTTTTGCTTCAGTGAGTATCTGATCAAATACAGGGCGGATTGCAGCTGCGACTTTGCCATCAGCCTGCTTAGAATCAAGCCCATACGTTTTTTTGTATTCTTCGGCCTGAGAAAAATCAAACCCGAGGTTTTGCTCAACAGCTTTTGTAAGGTCCGAGCCTCCTACAGATATACTTCTTGTAAACCTAACAAATCCTCTATACGAAACTACAAGCTGAGAATCAAAGTTACCAATATGTAAAATCATGGTAGCACTGGGCTTGTTTAAAGTGTCCCCCAAAATTCGTCCTATGGCTAAAGATTCCGGTTCAAGACCTTTTGGATTAAGCCCGGCAGTTCTTAAAATAGACACATACTTATCCAAAACTGTGTGTTTTGCGGCAACTATTAAAACATTCATTCGATCCCGATCAAATGCATCTTGATCCAAAATCTGAAAATCAAAATTTACTTCTTTGAGAGGAATTGGGATGTACTGCTCAGCTTCAAACACAATTGAGTTTCTAAGGTCTTTTTCGCTCATATTTGGCATCTGAACAACTCTAGTAAAAACATCGCTTTCGGGTATAGGGATGACAACATCGGGGGTTGAAAAACCAGTTTCTGTAATAAACTGTTTTAAAGATGTGGCATATTTTTTGATTTCCTGTTCAGAAGAGGAATGGAGGTTTAATTTAGAATCTTCATGTGTACCATATTTTCGCAAAAAAAGTCGTCCCTTTTGCTCCTCCATTTCAACAACTCTAAATGTCTGATTTCCAAGATCCAATCCTAATATGGGCATAGGTTAATTTTACATTTTAACTGGTATGTTTGGAAGTACTTTCACTATGTTAATTAATTTGACAGGGGGTTATCCATAGATTTGGAAAAAATTACATAATCAAAGGGTGCAGGCAGGTGCGGACTTGTGATAAGTACCGTTACCTTTCGCTGAGAACTACCGGCAGTACCGGTAGATACAATTTTAATACCTTGGGAAGGAAGGTTTGTGCCACTGTTAGGTAAAATGAAAACTGTTGCATCATTATATATAGAGGCCAGTCTCAAAAAGTTAGGGTTTGAGCCGCTATCTACAGTAAAACAATTAGCATACCCATTTGCTGCATTTGCTGTGTTAAAACCATTTGTATCATATAGTGAACCTATTGAGTTGTATGCATAACTTTTTGCAAGATAGGATCCGTCTATACCATACACCAGTGACGCTCTTATAGATGGGTATTCACCGGTGATTGGGTTGTTCCAACAAACTGAAAGGTCTGTGTTAGATGGATATCCAGCTAAACTAATCTCTACAGTGTTGTCTGTAGTTAGACCAAGCTCAAAAGCTTGTGAACTTCCTCCAGCAATGCTTAATACTACATTTGCATCTGCTACAACACCATCAGCTCCAGTAATCTGCAGAGTACAGCTCGAACCACAATTGTTAAACGAAATATAATCAAGAAGCGTCTGGTAATCAGTGTTTAACATGCGCTCCATTGCAGCTTCTGCTACAGATAAAGCCCTACTTGACGTATCCTGTTGAACAGATTGCCTTAATTGTCTTATAAATCTTGTAGATATAGTCATACCAATACTTAAAGCTATCACCATAATAATTACCACTGCAGCAATAGTCTGACCTGATTCACTTTTGGAACCGTTTAAAAAGTTTTTATATGTATACTTTATGGTTTTTGGCATTTAACTTTTTCTTATTAAGCAGATATTTTACTTTGGTAGTGCCTTTGACTTATAGCTTTCTAATAAGAACCTCTTAACACAATTGTAGAATCCAAAATTGTTGACTGGGTAAATTGCACGGTTGGATTTCCAACTTGACGCATGGATAAAACTATTTTGACAACACTAGGTCCTCCAGCCGGACTCACATCAGAAAACTCTGTGATACCTTTTACAATTGTTACACCACTTGGATAGGAATAATTTGATACAGGTACTTTAGCTCCACCGTCTACAGAACGGGCAAGGAAATACACGCCAGCAGTACCATCTGATAAAATTGTAGAGTCCTCTACAGTGTACTCAACAGTTTCTAGGGCACCTGTAGAGGTTTTCTGGGAAAAACTTATACTCTCAGTGGAAACTGCCAAAAGTTGGGAGGCATTACGTAACTCTTTTTCCATTTTATTCATTGCAAAATTGGCATTTTGCTCAACTTCGTTTGTAATTTGAGTCTTACTGTAACTTCGTACAAGCGATATAATGATATCTCCCGTAACTCCCACCACAATTATGATTAAGGAAACAACTACTAAAAGCTCTATGAGTGTAAACCCTTCTTGGTTTATTAAGTTTGGCTTATGCTTATCGTTTTTTAATCTCAACTTATATTTCATTTTGACCTCCATCCGGAAAGCTCAGTGTAATTGTGGGCATATTTTGTAGTAGCACCTATTTTCCAGGACACGTTTACTGATACACGAATAAGTGTCTTTGCGCCGCCACTCTGATCGGTTAAACGAAAGCTTTTTTTAAGTTCTTCAGCTGTATTTGGATTTAGAGTATTTTCGCCGGCTACTACAGTTGTGACCCCACTATCTATCATGTGACAGTCTGAAGTAAAACAATTGATACCATTTGTACCATCAACATCTGCGATAAACTCATCCCAAGAAACTTTGCTATCCCTAAATGCACGCATAAGCTCTATTTGCTGTGTAGCAGTCTGTGTACCTGCAAGCATAAGTTTGTTTTGTAGAGATGACCTTAATGTAAAGATTGATAATGAAACCATGGAGGTAATTACGATAAGACCAATACCAAGGGCAAGCATAGTCTCGACAAGACCTATACCACTTTCATTATTTTGTATATTTGTAGTCTTTGTGTGTTTTATCTTTATCATGGACACAGCTCCACTCCTCTTATCATACCGGCTGCATTCACTTCAACCGCTCTGCACGGAGTCTTATCTGCATAGCCTACTTTAAACATGGAACTTCCGTTATTATTTTGAAAGTTGGCATCACCATTTTTCATACTAAAAAAAATACAAGCATTCACCCCATCCCTCACGGTCGCTCCACCCATTAAGACATCACTTTTTGTTGCAGTTGTAAGATTTACTGAGTCACAAGCACCTGCTGTATTGGAGCTAGACTTAAAAGTATAGTAAAAGGGGGCATTTTGAGAAGCGATTTTTATTCCCCAATAATTTGTGGTTCCACTTGACGCATCTACTCCGGTTAAGGCCTTATTTTGAACAGATCTTAGATCACTTTTCAAAAGTTCGTTTGCTTGAACTATGTTTTGATTATCAATGTAGCCTGAAAAGCCTGGAATAAGAAAACTTGATAATACAGCAATTAATGCCACAACCAAAAGCAGTTCAATTAGAGTAAAACCGTGTGATTGCTTTAAGGCTAAAGTATAAAAAACTCTTGAGTTATGACTTTGAGGGGCAACAAATATCATAATATAGTTATGGTAGCATCAAAGGATGGTTAAGTCATTGCCGACTTCGTATACGTTACTATTATTTCCGTTGTCGTTTGCACTATATTCAGTCAAATATTCTAAAGTCGCGTTTAGTTCATAACCAGACGCATTATGCCTATAAGTATAAAAATATGTGGCATCATTTTTTGGATCTATTGGAAGCACAGGATTATATGAGGTTAGGTTTGCATCTATCCAACCATCAGATGGTTTGGATAGGGGACCATTATTACCTGAAGGTAAGATAGAACTTGTGCGTGTAGTGTTAAGGCTATCCGGAAAACTTTTATGATCAAGGCTATATTCACTTATCATCCTGTCAAGAAGTGAAATATCGCTTATTCTTTTGTTGTCGCGTCCTTTTTTTTGAAAATCTACCGGATTTATTGTAAGTAATATAACTGTGAAAAGAACCAATATAACGCCAAGCGTAACGAGTATATCAATATAAGTAATACCGGATTGATTCATCCCTTTTGGAAAGTTACAAGTTATACTAAAACAAGTTGGTTTACGGGTTTTGTACACCATAACACCTTATAGAGTCTCCCACACAGGAACCAGTTACGCCCCAATTTGTAAGAGAATTGCATGCTTGATCAGCTGCAGAAGAGTCTAAAGCCATAACTGCTGCTAGTATATAAGAGGTGCCAGTTGCAGTGGTAATGTATGTATATCTTTGAGTAGCTTGATTGTCACACGGAGTACTAAAACCTGTCACTGTGTTATTTGCAACCGGGATTTTGTTTATATATGCCGGACTAAGTGCGGCGGAAAGGGCGTCCACCCCAGAAATTTCGGTCCAACTTGCAGACACAGGATAAGCCCTATTATCAGCAAAATACAGCTCTAGCGCGGTTTGTAATTGTTTAAGATCTGCAATACGTTGGCCATCTTTTGCCTTATCGCGAAACCCACCGGAGTTAATAAGAGAAATTACAATACCCGACAAAGCTGAAATAACCATAACTACCACAAGAAGTTCAATTAAAGTAAAGCCAACTTGATTTAGTTGTTTTGAAATTCTATTTGGAATTTTATTTGGCAGTTGTTTTAACATATAAATATTCTAAACTATTACAAACTAATTACAATTTGCCACAAGCGAAAATTCACTTTTACACTCGGATATTGGACAAGTCATAACTTTACCCCAGTCAGATTGATACTTATAGCAACCTCCAAGAGAGTTAGGAGAATATACTAAAAACCCATCACTTCCTGTATTGAAATATACATATGACCAGTTAGTTGCGTCTAATGATCCTTCATCTGATATGGGTTCGGGCCATTTTCTAAGATAAACCTTTCGCAATTCTGAAGTTGCTGTAGTTGCATCGGAAGTAGCAGGAAAACTACCTTCAACTTGTCTATAAGACTCGATTGATTCAGAAATACTTTTAACATTTGCTATACGAACTCCGTCACGGGCTTTACCAGAAGAACTTTTAGGATTAATTAAGGAAACACTTATTGCAGATAAAACACCAATCATACTAATTACTAGTAAGATCTCGATCAAAGTAAAACCATACTGTGGCTGGGTAACGGTAGTTTTAAATGCATTTTCTAATTCGATTTTACACTTTGGATTTTTATACATATGTAATGATTGCGTATTTAGTCGTCTTTATCAAAGCAACAGAAAAACTTCAAGTAAAAAACACTTACCACTGTTTATCCAATACTGCCACTGCGGAAAGAGGGCTCGTAAAAAAACTGAGCCCTCATCCCAAAATCAACGTTATGGACAAACTGGAGTCGCATCAGCAGTACAAGATTTCATTTGAGCATCGGTGTTTAGATATCTAAACACAGTATTTGCTATACCAAATGACTTCCCGTAAACCTGAAATGCAGTGCCTGCAGCACCACCAATTCTTTCATACCTAAAGTAACATTGGCCAGCACCGTTTCCTGTCCAACTTGCTGTCGGACAACCTGTTGTGGCAGTACCTGGAAGGGGATTGCCTGTCACAGAAAATAAACAATGTTCATCTGCAGCAGTACAACCACCACCTACGACACCGGAGGAAGCTGCATTTTGTAAGCCACCGAGAAACTCGGCACCGTTAGGAGCTCTTCCATAAGCAGAAATAAATCCTTCGGTAGCTAAAGCAACCTTATTTATGGAAGCTTGTACACCGGCATCTCTTGCCTTATTGGATTGTGCAGCAGGATTGATAACTGCTATCAAAACACCTGCCAAAATACCAATGATAACGATAACGATAAGAAGTTCGATTAACGTAAAACCCTTTGAGTTATTTTTGTTCATTAAAAGTTACACCTCCCTTCAATTTTTTATGTAAAAAGAAATTATTTAATTTGAAGTAATAGTAATTGGGCAGCATGTTATTAAAAATTGTATCCTTGTAGACACATTAATTGTAGATGAAATTTTTATGAGAATAAAGGGGTTTTGCAAAATGGGTTTATTCGCATTTTAAGTATTTATAGGGCGTCAGCGGTTGAGCCTGAATATACTCCAAAATCAAACATACCGGGCATAAACGTAAATGATCTTATCACTGTAACTACAGCTTCAGCATCACTTCCTTGAGGTGCGTTTTGAAGTCTACCAATTGAAGTTATTTTGTAGCCCTGATTAGGAAGGGTTCCGGATGAAGGATAAACTCCTACATTGATGGTTGCATTGATTGCTCGTATGCGAAGTCCGGTTGCATTTGAAGCAAGACTCGGGGTAGCACAGTTGGTAAACCCATCTCGTCCACTGCTAGAAGATTCAAATGAAGATGCATAATTTGAAGGGAAACCAGAACGGTCAGAATCAGCATAACCTTTTTTAACCATATCACCTGATGTGCTATAACTTGTGAAAAATATATCAGCACCGATACCACTTTCTGCTGAAGACCAACAAACAGTTACAGGGTTACCATCAAGTTTTACTTCATTTATTTGACCTTTTTTTATTTGAAGTGGGAGATACGGTTGATCACTTGGCAAGTTGAAATATTCGACCTTAATATCAGCTACGGCAAGAACATTATCGTTTGTAGTTGGGGTAAATGTTACAGTAGTGTCTACACCGTTTGCAGGACTACTATCAGCATAGGATTTCAAGGTGATGTCATCCTTGGACAGGATATTCTCCGCGCCACCTTCAGCAGCTGCTTGGGCACGTGTTGAGGTATCAGTACGGGATGTTCTTGATATAGAGGATAGATTTCTAAGGGAAACACCAACACCCACGGCTAAGGCTATAGTCATAGTTGCAACGACAAATACCAACGCTTGGCCTGATTGGTTATTTTTGTTTAAGTTTATTTTTAATTTTGGTGTTGTGTTTTTTTCGGCCATAAGTTTTCTTTTCTTTATTTTTGCAATTAATTTCCAAGTACCCATGAAATACTTACCTCGCCAATACCTGAGTTAAATGCATTTAGATAGATCGGGTTGTATTTTACAACTGTTGCAGGATAACCATTAGATACGCCCCTATCCCTATCAAAATCAATTGAACCATCTTTTGCGACAAGGGGGCCTTCTACAATGACAGTAGTGTC
This sequence comes from candidate division WWE3 bacterium, assembly GCA_016182565.1. GTDB lineage: Bacteria > Patescibacteriota > WWE3 > UBA101185 > UBA10185 > JACPGI01. The sequence continues at coordinate 28,222 of JACPGI010000004.1, read as the reverse complement.
GTCTGGAGTTGCCTTATGAAGAAAGGTTATAGACTCTTTTGCAAGAACGCTTGCCTGAATGTGTGGGGAAGTAGCTGTAGTCGGAGCTGCATCACCTATGGAATCATCAATGTATACAGACCCTTCTGATATAAACACTATTCTTTTATTTGAGGATTCGGAGACAAATTTATCGGTAAATACTATCTCACCACCACCTGTAACATAGATAACAACAACTCCATCTTTATCTAGTTTGTAGTTACTTGCCCCAAGTTCTGCGATAGCGTTTTGAGTACACTGATATGAAGATTTGTAGATTTTGTCAGGATTTAATTTTCCATTTGAAAAGATAGTATTACAGTTAGAGTTTAACTCTGTAGCAGAAGATGGGGGAGTAAACGTAAAGTTCTCGGGCCAAAAATCACCTTCATCCATATTTTTTGAATAGTATTTGTTATTTGAATCGGTTGTAATCTTGGTAGCACCTGTGGAGTCTTTTACTGAGACATCTGAATTTGCAAATAATGCTGCGGTACCATTTATAAGTGTACCGCTAAAGCCCCCAAGAACAGCCGAAGATACAGGAAGGCCTAGTGAAATACTATCTATACAGTTGCTGCATCCTGCAAATACATCCCCGCCTATGACTTGAAACCACCCAGCTGACACAAGGTCATAACCAAGGTGAGCTGTTGTGGAGCTAGTAAGCATGTCAACATAAGCACAGGATCCTGAAAATACTCCGGTTTTAGCACCATTTAAGCATTTCAAATTGTATTTAAAACCCGGCTTATCAACAGGACCGGGAATACTTGCACAAAGCACTTTGCTAGGTCCTTGTGGGACACCTTCTACTGTATAACTTGAAGTAGTAAGGTTAGCAGGATCCCAATTGCCTGCATAAGTGTCTACAGTGACTGCAATATCTCCTTCAATTTGAGAAGGCTGAATCTCATTGGCCTGCTTACCTGAGTAGCCGCATGCTTGGCCTGTTGAATCCCAAATCCACCCTTTAACTGCACCGGGAGGACCAGTAACTGTGAATTGCTGAGTTGCAGACTGAATAGAACCACCGTAGCGGGCTACAACATACCAAGTGTGTACTCCTGGGGTAAGAGTGGAAGCCGCTAAGTCATAACTTAGAATTCGAGTGTCTGTAGTGGAAAAAATTCTCCCATTTTTGTTACCGAACAGGGGACTCCAATCACCTTCACTAGATCCAGCATCCAGATACACTGTGTAACTTCTACTGCAACCTGGCCATACATTAGAACAACAATTTCCCCAGTACTCACCCCAACCATCACCATCTGCATCACCACCACTATCTCCACCAAAGAAACCCCACCCTCTACCCCACTTATTGGGATCATCTGTTTCGGGAGGACTCCATTTAAGAGTAATCGTCTCATTTAATGTAAAGGTATTTTTATCCGTCCAAGAAGTAAACCTTGGACCTGGTTTAATAGTGGTACATTGAGGAGCTGACGGTACCCATGAACCAACGTTGTATGTAGGAGATGTAGTAGGAGTTTTAGTTGTAACTGTAGGAGTAGGTGTTGTGCATAATGGTGCTACATATTGACCTACACAGCTTGAATAACCACCACCACTTACAGGACCAGTACATACACATTTCCAACCTGCTGCAGTGGAACTACATTGCCCACAAGCAGCAGTAGCACATCCATAGCATCCTGGACCGGATGGGGGCTGGGTTATAGTAGAGGATGGTGGTTGAGTTATAGTAGAGGATGGTGGTTGAGTTATAGTAGAGGATGGAGGCTGAGTTACAACGGATGGGGTTGGGGTTTGAGTTGGTTCGTTTGTGGGGCAGAAGGAACAGGTGTCAGCTGAAGATGGTGGTACACAACCACTGTATTGGTATGGACTACAATTCACCTCAGCATACTTTTTACAAATAGTCCAACATTCGTATTCAAAATGACAACCTATTGGTCTGCCATATTCATCTTCGTCACAGTATTTAACTTCATCACACATTTCTGCCTCTTGTATACAATCTCCCCTTTCACAGCTTCTCTCTCTCGAGTCACAACAGGTATTATTGTGCCAATACCCATCACACAATGCACTCGGACAACCGTTTCCAGTACAGCACATAGTATCACCCTCACACGCGTATTTACCAGATGGACAGGTGCATGAATACACAACTGAGTGAGAAAAAAATTGAGATAAGGCTAGTAAAGAAATAAAATAGATAAAAAACACCATTCTGTTTCTATTTAAGATATTTGTATTTATATAAGAAATGAATTTCCACATGAAATTAAAAATTTCTAATAATACAAGATTTACCTATCTTGGTACAAGTTTCGTTTAAACAAAAAGAATAAAGTATTGAATCTAATTCAATGTGATCAAATACTAAAAGCCCAATTTGTTTGGGAAATAGTTGATCATCAAGTAATATACTTTCTTTTAAAGGACACGATAACTCAACTACGATATTGTTTGATAACGCTGTGGTTTTAGGTCCTAAAAAGACAAGTGTAAGGGTGCCATCTAATTTATTTACTTCTGTAACTTGTGCCATAAACATGTCGTCTTTCCAACTCCAACTACTCCAATCAGCATTAGGAGACATTAGTTTGAATTTGCTCTGAAAATCACGAAAAGCTTTGAACGAAAAGTTTTCATAAATATCTTGAGTTAAAGATTTGTCCCGTGGCGGAATTCCAAGGGGAATGGGACTTCTATTGTAATAATATGAACTATATGCAGAGTATAGGATAAAACTTAAAGAAAAAACTACCAAAACAAACAAAAGATATTTTGTATATTTAAAAGAATTTTTCAACACAAGATAATTGTAGAATCTAAATTTTATGAATGCAAGAGGTTTACAAAATGGACCTGATTCGGTAGATACCAGGTCCATTTTTCTATATTTTTTCACTGTCTCAACAGACTCTTGCACAAAGCAAATGATGCTTCGGGATTTGGAAATAATCCGTGCAATGCGGTTCCTGGTAAGGGGGGATCAAAACCAAGTACCTTAATAGGTTTCTTAAACGCCGTTACCCCAATAATTTCTTCATACAAGTCATCCGATATTAAACTTGCGAAAGAAACTTTGGCCAAACCTTTACCGATTATGAGATCTTTCATCCATTCTTCATATGAAAAATCCGCACCGGGATCTGCTTCCATACACTTAGAAAACCTAAACAGATCCTGCTGTTGTTTTTCAGTCAGTAAAAACCACCCCACACCCCTGACATTGTGAATAGCATATCGATGTACCCCTGCTCCCCATAACCTGCCTGGAGCGCTCATATGTTCAATTGCAGAATCCCCCTCATCACCTCCCCAATATTTTTTTTCGTGGAGTTCCCAAAATCTGCTCCCACCCCGATCACCACAAAGGTACAAATCAGCAATTGCAAATCTGCCGTCTGTGTCTGCAATAAGGAATTGGGTCTTATCCGTCGGGATGTCATTTACAGATGTAACATAAAATCGAGCTTCAGGGCATGATTGAGAATTTTTAGCCCAACTTTCAAAAATATGGACTAATACTCCCGCTTCCGTAAGGTCTGCTTCTGTCAAGACATTATCCCAAGGAATCCAGGAAGCCGGTCTTGTTGCAGGGGGAATGCTTGTCGAAACAGTCCACGGCGTCCACGTAGGAGACACTTCCGGCTCAGTAGGCAAAGCCGCGAAGGTAGGTGTCTCTGTTGGAATTATCTGGGTATTTGTCGGAGTAGCAGACCCAACACCACCTTCGACAACCAGCGTTGGAACTTCTGAACCCACCAGGTTAAGTGAGTTCAAAAACATTGATACTGGAACGAGCAACGCCAAAATCACGGTAGCCGTGAAGATAAATGGCAGGGGACTTTTGTTCATTTTTCACTCTCCTTGTGAGTTTTTCTTATGTTTAATTTAGATTTATTTGGATATTTATACTTAAACTATAGGAAATTAATGTCCATGTCAATAGATCCTATAGTAGGGGAGGTCAACAGATATGATAGGGTAAAGTTTATATAACTAATAATTATAGTAAGCAAAATTATCGTAAAGTACACCAAGTTATATAAACTGTAAGACAAAGACACTATCTAACTACACTAACTAGAGCCTGACTAAAACATTCCCAAATAAGTGTTAGTTATTATTCTGCCAAACAAGAAAGATACAACACTGCCTAAAATCAAAAATGGTCCAAAAGGTATAGTGTCTTTCATTGACTTTTTTCTAAGAACAAGTAATACAAGACTATACAAAGCCCCAAATACAAAGCCTAAAACTATTGCAACAATATTATTTGGATATCCATTAAAAAGCCCAATAAAAAGAGCAAGTTTAAGATCACCTCCACCCATACCCCTACCTTTTGTAACAAGTATCAAAAACCAAAAAAATAAGGTTATAAAAAGGGCAGATAGCACCGTAAGTCCAACCCGTCCTGCAAGAAAAATCATTTGATCGCGCCAATATCCAACTTGCAACAGATATTGTCCAAAAGGATCGGCCTTCATTGAGTTATAGGAGGTATACGCAACAGCAGCAAAAGCAAGAAGGGTCATAAAAAGCGTGAAAGCTATTGCAGGATACATTACAGAATTTGGAAGTAAGCGGTACTTAAGATCTGATAGAAGTAAAACTATCATCAAGCTTGCAATCGTTGCAAGGTATACATAAGAAAACCAAATATCTACAGGAGCCTGACCAAATACTCCCATATACATAGCAAGACCAAAAAAAGTAAAGCCGGTAAGAAGTTCGGCAAGAGGGTAGTACCAAGAGAGCTTTGTATTACAATATCTGCATTTACCTCTCAAAAAAATATAAGAAAATAGGGGAACAAGGTCTTTTACATTTAAAACAGTGTCACAGTCATCACACTTAGAACGCCCTTTTATAGCTGAGACTCCTTTAGATGTTCTATCAGCAACAACATTCAAAAATGAGCCCACAAAAAGCCCAAGCACAAAAAGCCCAAAATAACCAAAGATGTAAGCGTATTGAGTTATCAAGTTTATAAGCATAGTGAAAATATAGTTTGAAAAACAGCACTTGGCAAGGACCGACTCATCTAAACATATCTATACACTTTGTATAAAGTTTAGAAGTCGGAAGCAAACTCAATCTCTTCAATATTTCCCACCAACCATAGGTAACTATTTTCTACAGTCAAATATTTTTTAGCTACTAAGTCTACGTTTTCCTTACGTACTGATCTAATACTATTTAGGAAATCAGCAAAAGTGTAGTCATTGTCTTGTCGCAACAGCTCTCTTTGCATCTGAAATTTTGTCCACGATTGTACAGTTTGTTTAGATATCACACTTGAATTTATTATTTTATTTTTTATATGTTCTAGGTCATCTATAGGAATTCCATTTTTAATCAATTTATCCAATATTTTACTAATCCTATCTATTATTTTTTGTACCACTTCTTTTTTTGAACTAAAATCAATTGAAAAGTAACCGAAATCTGAGAAATGGCTATTTGAAGCCCCTATCGAGTACAGAAGACCTTCATCGTATCTTAATAATTCTGTAAACAATGATGTCCTACCGCCACCAAGGTATGTGGAGAGGATTCGCAAGCTAATCTCATCACCTGCCCCCAGTGGACAGGTTGGAAGAGCCATCCTACCATATACAAGTTTATGATCTTTCATTGTTGTTATTCCGACCTTACTACCTTTTAATAATTTGGGTGGTTCCTCAATATTTTTGAAATCTTTATGGGGCAAAATGGATTCAAGGGAATCAACAATATTTTGAATGTCACAACCTCCAGCACTTACAACTGTAACATCCTGTGGAAAAATCTCCTTGAAAAAGTATATTAAATCATCCCTAGTAATCCTCTGCAAAGAGTCTTCTGAACCAGTTATATTGTGGGATATTTGGTTATTTCCAAACAAAAGATTTCTGATATTTGTTGTCAGTATCCTATTGTTAGTATCAAGTTTAGCTAAAACCTCAGTCTTGATAATCTCACGCTCTATATCTATCTGGGATACTTCAAATAAACTGTGATTAAAAATTTGATCTAAAAAATCCCTTATAAGAGGTATATGTTCCGATCTGGCAATAACAAAATCTACGCTTATTGTTTCAAGACCTGTAGATCCTGAGTAAGTAGCGCCAATCTCCTCAATTGGTAGGGAAAGTGCTTTTTTAGTAGGGTATTTCTTTGTCCCTACAAATAACATATGCTCAAAAAAATGCGCAAGACCTTCTTTACCTATAGGATCAGATCTAGCACCACCTCTAGAACATACAGAAATACTTATTGGTGCATTTAATTTCTTCAGATGCACAAATTTAATTCCTCTTGGAGACACTTCTTTTTGTAAGTTTATTTGAAAATCGGATAATACAATTTTTAAAGTCATGTTGAGTTCTAAATAAACAATATGGGGCGAGATATGAAGATCACACCCCATACATACTACATTTCAGCGAAGGAAAAATCTATTTTTCACTGTCGCTGTCATCTTGATCGTCGCCCGAGCTCGCATCATTGTCACCATCTTCTACAGCTTCAGCGTCTTCCCTGTAACTGGCAAGGCCATCGTCATCGTCATCCGGATTTGTAGACATGTCATCTCCTTTCGTTAGGGTGGAATATAACTTATTTATCAAGCTACAGGAAAAAAAATGAAGAGTCAATAAAAGTTGCTTACTGATTAGGTCTACATCAAAATCATCGATCAAACCCGCAATGACTTTATGAGTCAAAAGCAAAACCCCGCCTTCTAAAGCGGGGTTATTGCCTCACGTATACCTAATTAGTGATACGTAGTTTTCATAATTCGGGCAAACCTTATTATGAAAACCTACTTAGGTGCAAGGATATTTAGTTAACTAAAACCCCGCCCTAACTTAAAAAACTTAAAGGATTGTTAAGGAAGTACCAACCTCCCAAATGCCTGCGGCATTACCACCGTCTGTGCTCATCTTTGCAGCATTATCTGGTGATTCTAATACAGTGTTTAACTCATAACCTGCCACGGTAGACCCGAAGGTATATACGTTAGCTCCGGTGTTAAGTGCATCTGCTGGAAGTGTAGGTAAGTACTTAGCAAGTCCTGTCTTTCCTGTTGGAATGGCGAATTGAACCCAACCTGTGCCATCTACTGCTTGTGTACCACCTAAAGAATCACAGGTACCACAGTTTGCTGGGGTTGCGGTTAATGTAATTTCACCATCAGCCAAAGCCAAAGACATGGCTTTATGGATATTTTCAACATCCTGAAGTCTTGTTGCATCCCTTGATTTCTGAAGTAGCGCGGCTGGATTTATAGCAACAATAACGACTCCTGCTAAAACGGCTATGATTGCAACGACTACTAAAAGTTCTACTAATGTAAAACCCTTTTCGCCAATACTTTTGTTATATTTGCTCATATTTTTGTTTGACTTTTCACCTCCTTTAAAGTTTGTTTTTAAATTTTTTACAAAGCACTAGTAATTTTGTAGATTGGTGTGATTATAGAAACAATCAACAAACCAACCATTCCTCCAAGTAAAATAAGTATGATAGGTTCAAGCGCTGATGACAATCCTTTTATTGCATGATCCGTCTCACTTGCATAAAAAGTGCCTATTCTGCCAAGTACGTCATCAAGCTGACCAGTTTCTTCTCCTACCGCAGCCATCTGACCAAGGAGGGGAGGAAAGTGCTTATCAGTTTTTAAAAAGTCAGATAAAGAACCACCCTTTTCCACAGCCATGGCAGCATTCATCGACCCTTGGCGTAAATTTGGGTTGGTAACTACTTTTGAAACAATATTTAATGCTTCTGTTATCGGTATTCCTGAAGAAATAAGTAAACTTAATGTCCTTGTAAACTCAGTTAAATCTTTTTGGATAATAAGCTTTCCAAAGATAGGCATTTTTGAAAATATTAGGTTTAATGTTTCACGGCCTCTTGGAGTTGTTGCAACAGAACGAAATGTAAAAAATAAAGCACCAATTCCAAGTACCACAAGATACCAAAACTTCACCATAAAGTCAGAAATACCTATCATGACTTTTGTTGGGGTCGGAAGTTCAACACCCATTGATGTATACATTTGAGAAAGCTTTGGAATAACAAACACCATCATAAGAATAAAAACACCCACCATTGCAACCATAATAATAGCAGGATAAATCATAGCACCCTTAAATCTTGATTTAAAATCCCTTTGAGATTCAACTGTATCAGCAAGTCTTTTTAAAATTTCATCAAGTTTACCTGAGGCTTCACCGGCTCTAACCAGTGAGACATAAGTTTGATCAAAAGCATTTGGGTATTTGCCAAGAGAGTTAGAAAGGCTTGACCCACCTTGTACATCGCGTAATACATCTTGCAACACTTTTCGCATGTTCCTGTTTTGAGTTTGATCAGCCATCACCTCAAGAGCTCTTGATATAGGAAGGCCTGCATTAATCATTGTTGCAAGTTGTCTTGTTGTACCTACAACTTCTGCTTCAGGAACACCTCTAAAACTTAAAACATGGGTTACAAAATCCTCTTTTTGTTCATCAAGAGTTACAACATAAAGACCTTGCTCTTTTAAAAGAGTAACGGCAGAGGATTGAGAACGGGCATCGACTTGTCCTGTTCTTTTTTTTCCTGGTGCATCAATTGCTGTGTAGTTATATACGGGCATATCAGTTTTATTCTTTAAATCCTTCTTGTAATGCTACTACCAAATCATCTAATTATCTGCAAGTAGTCTTCTTAATTCCTCTTGGCTGTTTGTGACATTTAATGCATCTTTTAATTCAATGTCGCCTGACTTCACAAGCCCAGCAAGACTACTATCTAGTGTCACCATACCTCTACTGGCATTTGTATTTATGACATTATTTATTTGGTGGCTTTTTCCTTCACGAATTAAGCTTCTTACGGCAGTATTAGAAAGTAAAACTTCAACGGCTGGAACCATACCTTTTGTAGGGGAGGGGACAAGTCTTTGTGACACAACTGCCTCCAAAACTTGAGACAGTTGAAGTCTTATCTGATCTTGTTGATGCTCCGGAAATGAATCAATAATTCTATCAATTGTTTGGGCGGCAGAGTTTGTGTGCAGTGTTGTAAACACAAGATGGCCTGTCTCAGATATCGTAAGTGCCGCTGACATAGATTCATGGTCTCGCATCTCACCAATAAAAACTACATTGGGGTCTTGTCTTAACACAGCTTTTAGTGCTACTTCCCAAGAGTGAGTATCAAGATACATTTCCCTTTGTTCAATAAGCGACTTTTTGTTTGGAAAAATGTATTCAATTGGGTCTTCAATAGTTATTACATGCTCGGCGCGAGTTGCATTTATATGGTCAATCATTGCTGCAATTGTTGTTGATTTACCATGTCCAGTAGGCCCTACAACCAGTACTAAACCCTGTCGCAGATCAGAAAGTCTTTCTATAATAGGGGGAAGCCCAAGTTTATCCATTTGTGGTACTGTCAAAGGTATAACCCTCATAGCAACTGATGGATAACCTTTTTGATAAAAAATATTTACTCTAAAACGGACCTTGTCACCAAGTGCTACAGATAAATCAAGTTCTTTATTTACATCAAGTACATCCTTTTGGTCCTGAGTTAGTATCTGGGAAAGAAAAAACTCTATGTCCTCAACCACAAGAGGAGAGATCTCCGGAAGAGATGAAAGGGCTGTATTTATCCTAATGACAGGTGAAACCCCTACGGATAAGTGTAGATCCGATGCTCCTATAGAAACTACTTTTTCCAAAAGCTGTGCTACATTTAGTTTTTGCGCCATAATAAATTTCCTTATTTTAAAACTACTCTAACTTTACTTTAATCTTAAAACTTAACCTTTTGAAACTCTTAATACTTCTTCGATTGTTGTTTTACCTTCAATTGCCTTTAAGTACCCGTCTTGCTCAAGAGTCAACATCCCTTCTGCAACAGCTAAATTGTGAATATCGCCTGCTGATCTATTCTCTAGGGTTAGTTTTTGTATAGCGGGGGATACATCCAAAACTTCAAAAATACCACTTCGACCCTTATAACCTGAACCCCCACATTTATCACAGCCCTTACCTCTAAAAAGCTTTAATTTTGGTGCTGCAAGTTTTTTGATATCTTCAACAATAGTTTTGTCCTTACTCATAAGCACCTGAGAGTGCGAAACACTTTCTAACACCCTTTTTATCTCTTTTTGAATCTCTTCAGGTGGCTCATATTCTTCTTTACAGAAAGTACAAATCATTCTGACAAGTCTCTGAGCAAGAACTACATTCAAAGTTGACGCTAAAAGGAAGTTTTCAATCTTCATGTCAAGAAGTCTTGGTATTGCACCAGATGCTGAATTGGTATGCAGAGTAGAAATGACAAGATGGCCAGTTAATGCTGCCTGTACTGCAAGTTCAGCTGTCTCACCGTCGCGAACCTCACCTACCATGATGATGTTTGGGTCTTGTCGTAAAAAAGATCTTAATCCTTGAGCAAAGGTAAGACCGGCTTGGGGATTTATCTGAACTTGATTTACTCCCGGGATACGAATTTCAACCGGATCTTCAACAGTAACTATATTTACTCTAACTGTGTTTAGTTTCGATAGGGCCGAAGCTAAAGTAACAGTCTTACCAGAACCGGTTGGTCCTGTAACCAAAATCATACCGACTGGCTTTAGAAGCGCCTCTTCAAATCTTTTCAAAGAAAGTCCGCGTAAGCCCAAATCCTGAAAAGTAAAAACCTTACCCTCTTCTTTTAAAAGTCGAATAACCACTTTTTCGCCGTATACAGTAGGCAGAGTAGAAACCCTAAGATCAGTTTTTACTTTACCGACTTCAATTTTAAATCTACCGTCTTGGGGGACTCTTTTTTCGTCGATTTTCATGTTGGAAAGAATTTTTATTCTAGCAACAAGCGACTCTTGCATCTCTTTTGGCAGTACTCTTTTTTCTTCCAAAATACCATCGACTCTATATCTAAGTCGGGTGCTGCTTTCACTTGGTTCTATATGCACATCAGATGCCCCGGTCTTTACTGCTGTTTCCATGATCATACCGACTATTCTTGCGATAGGTGCGTCACGAATTGTAGACTCATCAGCACTTCGAAGATCACCCTGATTTTCTTCAATTTTTAAAGTCGTTTGAGATATTTCTTCAAGAGCAGCAGATATCTCCTCCCCAATTACTTTGCCGCTTTGCTCTTCAACAATCTGTTCAATTTCTTTCATAGAAGAGATGAAAGGGTGAATTCGATAGCCTGTTTTTCTTTCCAAAAACTCGATGGTTTGAAGATCAAGTGGGTCAACCATAGCAACAGACAACACACCATGTTCACGGTCAAGTTCAAAAGGCACTACATTGTATTTTTTTGCTACTTGGTGGGGGATAAGTTCAATTAATTTAGGATCAATTTGACCTCCATCAAGCTTTGCATACTCAATGCCATAGACTTCACCAAATGCCTTTACAAAAGACTCATTACCAACATAACCCCTTTCTTTTATTATTTGCTCGGTAGGTTTACCTGTATTTACGTGTTCAAATTTTATGGCGGAGAGCTGGTCTTCTGAAATCAGACCTTTTTTAAATAGAACATCTTCGATCCCTTTTTTTAAATCATTGTTAATAGGCATTGGCAGTAAAGCTTCATAAAACTAACGGAAGCTATCTTCTAAAATCATAACAGGCTGTGATGTTATACTCAACCCATGAGTTCAATTTTGATATTTGGTGGCGATGGTAAAGCTAGAAAAGATAAAATAACAAAATATTTAACTGACAAGTTAAACCTTAAAATTTCAGAAAACAATCCGGATGTGATTTTTATTACTCCTGAAAAAGATAAAAAATCTATCGGAATTGGAGTAGTAAAAGAATTAAACAAGTATATAAGTGAAAAGCCGATGGTAAATAAGTTTAAAGCTGTTGTTGTAGAAAATGGGGATTTACTTACAGAACAAGCTCAAAATTCCTTGCTAAAAGTACTCGAAGAACACCCCGCATATTGCTTTTTTATACTTGGGGCAAAAAGCGAAGATAGCCTGCTTGAGACTGTCATATCAAGATGTATTAAGCTTAATTTAACCACTGGGCTGGGCTCAAACACAAAAAGAATTACAACCAAAAATGAAAAAGAAAATAAAACCCTTGAAAATACTTTAGCTTATACAAATGTCCATGAACTCATAGATAAAAGGGTGGGGGACAGACTTGTGTGGGCAATAGAAGAAAATGAAAAAGAACGAGAGGAAGTGATAGAAGATATAGAAAATATGATAGGAGAAATAAGAAAAAGCTTCTTTTCAGACACTGGGGAGAATCACCTGAAAGATTCTCAAAGAATAGAGTTGCTTTTAAAAGTAAAAAAAGATTTGGAAGAAACAAATGTCACTTTAAAGCTAGCACTTGAATACATAGCCGTAAAACTATAGTATGTAGTTCGATTGAAAGAGAACGTAAGAGAAAATTATGAACACAACAAACGCAAAATACACAGCAGATGATATCCAAGTTCTTGAAGGCCTTGAACCGGTAAGAAAAAGGCCGGGAATGTATATTGGGTCTACAGATATAAACGGTTTACAGCATCTCATCACTGAAATTGTTAATAACTCCATGGATGAGGCTATCGCCGGATCTGCAAATCATATTAGAGTAACACTACACGAAGATAACTCTGTATCAGTATATGACAACGGTCGAGGAATCCCTTACGGAATTAAAAAAGGTTATAACGTTCCTGCTGTACAACTTGCATTTACTAAACTACATGCTGGAGGCAAATTTGGAGGTGGCGGTTATAAGGTATCAAGCGGTTTACACGGGGTTGGAGCTTCTGTTGTAAATGCTTTATCTGATTGGTGCCGAGTAATTATCATAAATAAGCCAAATAAAGAAGTGGTGATGCAGGAATACGAAAAGGGGGCAGATATCATAAACCCCTTGGAAAAGATAAATGAGAGTAAACCAAAAACCAAGCTTTCAAATGCTCCTTGGACGGTAGATTTTACAGATTGGAATTATCCTACAGGTACAATTGTACAATTTAAGCCCAGCGGCAAGATATTTGAGACAACTGAGTACAAAATAGGCTTCTTTATGAAACAGCTTAAAGAATATGCCTTTTTGACTGCAGGCATCAAGTTTGAGCTTATAGATCACCGAGATGGAAGTCATTATACTTATTACTTTGAAGGTGGGGTCAAAACTTATCTTAGATCCTTAAACAAAAACAAAAAAGCAATCAACAACAAGGTTTTTTATATTAAAAAAGAAGTAGATGATGTCCTCGTGGAAGTGGCCATGCAGTACAATGACTCATTTGCTGAAAACATCGTCAGTTTTGCAAATCATATTAAAACAGGAGAGGGAGGTACCCACTTAACCGGATTTAGAGGGGCACTTACTAGAACCATCAATGACTATGCCAGAAAATATGACTTTCTTAAAGAAAAAGACGCTAATTTCTCAGGAGACGACCTAAAGGAAGGGCTTACCGCTGTTGTATCCGTTAACCTAGAGTCATCTGATCTACAGTTTGAAGGTCAGACTAAAGGTAAACTTGGGAATTCTCACGTAAAACCGATCACAGAAAATGTCGTAAAAGAAGCACTTGATACATATTTTGAAGAAAATCCAAAAGAAGCTCAAGCAATAATGAATAAAAATGTTATTGCTATGAAAGCAAGAATTGCAGCAAAAGCCGCAAGAGATACTGTTATTCGAAAAAGTATATTTGAGGGTGGGGGAGTCCTACCTGGAAAATTAGCGGATTGTTCCAGTAAAAAAACAGCGGAGACCGAGCTTTATATTGTAGAAGGTGATTCCGCAGGTGGATCAGCAAAAGCGGCTAGAAACAGAAGCTTTCAGGCAATACTTCCTGTCTTTGGTAAGGTATTAAATACCGAAAGGGCACGTCTTGATAAAGTTGTGGAATCAGCTAAATTTAAGGATCTTATTGTTGCCATCGGGACTGGCATTGGAGATCAGTACACAAACGATAAATTAAGATATGGCAAACTAATACTCATGTCGGATGCTGATGTTGACGGTTCACACATTATGACTTTAAACCTAACATTTTTCTTTAGACACTTACCTCAACTTATCGAAGAAGGGCATGTTTACCTTGCAGTACCACCATTATACAAAGCGACTTGGGGCAAAAATAAAAAGTATCTCTTTGAAGATGCCGACAGGGAAGCTTTTTTAAAGCTTCCGGAAGGAAAAGGTGCAATTATTCAAAGATTTAAAGGTCTTGGAGAAATGAATGCAGAGGAGCTGTGGGAAACAACAATGAATCCTGAAACAAGAAGACTTAAAAAAATAAATGTAGAAGATGCGGCTTTTGCTGATGAGGTATTTTCTACTTTGATGGGAGATGAGGTTCTACCAAGAAGAAAATTCATCCAAACCCATGCAAAAAACGCCAATATTGATCTGGCTTAAGTAACAACAGTTTAGATATGGGTTTTGAGTACATAATTATTTGTAACTAAAACATGAAAATATATATTACAGGACACACAAATCCGGACTTAGACACAGTAGCATCAGCCTACGAATATGCTGAATTTTTAAAAAAATCAAAAAGATACGAAGGGGCAGAAATTATTCCGGTCAGATCTGGCGAAATAAATAAAGAAACTCTGATAGCCTTTGAAAAATTTGGTGCTAAAGTACCTGAAAGTATAGAAGAATTTGATATCGAAGCATCTGATGCAATTATACTTGTTGATCATAACGAAGAGTCTCAAAGACATCCAAAGGTAAAAGGCGAACAAGTCATTGAAATAGTTGATCATCACAAAATAAATGTCAATTTCAATTCTCCAGTAAGAATTGATGTTAAGCCTGTCGGATGCACCGGCACGATCATCCATGAATTATTTAATATGTATGGAATAAAACCATCAAAAGAAACCGCTGGTTTGATGTTATGCGGAATACTATCTGATACGGTTGGACTAAAATCAGGCACAACTACCGGAATGGACTCAAGTATAGCGCATGACATTGCAAAAGAACAAAACATTGAACTTGAAAAACTTACATTCGAACTATTTAAGGCTAAATCGGATATTACGGGTATGAGTCCGACCCAGCTTGCAAAAAAAGACTTCAAGGTCTTTGATTTTGGCGGCACCAAGGTATTTATAAATCAAATAGAAACAGTAGAGCCGGAAAAAGTTATAGAAATGAAAGACGTGCTAATAAAGGTCATGGATGAGGTAAAAGCTGAAGAAAATGCAAGTCAGGGATACATATTTATAACCGATATTTTAAAGGTTAATTCTCAAGCTTTATACTCAAACGAAGTGGAAAAAGCTGTAATAGAAAAAGCCTTCACAACTCAAGGTATTAACGGCATAGCCGACATTGGGCCAAAAATGTCTAGAAAGAAAGATATTGCACCAGCAATAGAAAAAGCTCTACAAAGCTGATAAACTAACACAGGCTATGGCAACAACTATCAAAGCACAAAACGAAGATAAAGTCCCAGATAGAGATCTTACACTAAACGTAGTTCCTGCTGAAATTACAACTGAAATGCAAAGAGCATATTTAGACTATGCAATGAGTGTTATTGTCTCTAGAGCTCTTCCTGATGTACGCGACGGTTTAAAGCCAGTTCAAAGAAGAATTATCTACGCAATGCAGGATCAAGGTATGTCTTCAACTGCAAAATTTCACAAGTCAGCCGCGGTTGTTGGAGAAGTTTTAAAAAGCTACCATCCACATGGAGATACGTCAGTTTATGATGCCATGGTTAGAATGGCGCAAGAATTTACCCTAAGGTATCCTCTAGTTTTTGGACAGGGTAACTTCGGATCAGTTGATGGTGACCCTCCAGCGGCCATGAGGTACACCGAAGCAAAGTTACAGAAAATTGCAGAAGAGTTGTACCGTGATATAGACAGGGAAACTGTAGAATTTGAGCTAAATGATCTTCAAAACATGGAGCCAAGGTTTTTGCCCTCACTCTTGCCAAATATCTTATTAAATGGTGCATCTGGAATAGCTGTTGGCATGGCTACAAACATCCCACCACATAACTTAGGAGAAGTAGTAGATGGTATTAACCTTCTTATCGATAAGGCTGATAACGTAGGCAAAAATACAACTAAAGACGATGAGCAGGAATTTTGTGCATTTGATACGGGCGAGGGAGTCTTTAAAGTAAAGGTTGCAAAACCAGAATTTAAATCAGAAGCTACCGTTGAAGATTTGGTACAGTTTATAAAAGGCCCGGATTTCCCAACGGGGGGAACAATCTATGATCAAAAAGAACTTACCAATATGTACGCAACAGGTAAGGGTAGGGTAGTAACAAGGGCCAAAATGATAATTGAGGAAACTAAAGCAGGTAAGATGCGAATACTTGTTACTGAAATTCCCTATCAAATCAACAAAGCAACCCTACTTGAAAAAATTGCTGATCTTGTAAAAGAGAAAAAAATTGAGGGAATTTCAGACCTTAGGGATGAGTCTAATCGAGAAGGCATGCGAATTGTCATCGAACTTAAAAAAGAGGCACTTCCACAGCAAGTACAGAACAGGCTTTATAAATTTACGTCCCTCCAATCGACTTTTAATACAAACTTAGTAGCACTTTTGGATGGTGAACCAAAATTAATGACCTTAAAAACTGTTCTGGAGGAATTTGTTAAACACCGACAGATAATTGTGGTCAAACGAACAATACATTTACTCAAAAGGGCGAAAGCTAGAGAGCATATTTTGCAGGGTTTAAAAAAGGCAATTGACATAATCGACGAGATAATTGCACTAATAAAGAAAAGTCCTGATGCTGACAAGGCAAAGGAAGGCCTTATCAAGCAATTTGAGTTCTCCTCTATACAAGCACAAGCTATACTTGATATGCAGCTTAGAAAATTAGCAGCCTTGGAACGCCACAAAATAGAAGAAGAGTTAAAAGATATACTCAAAATTATTTCTGGTTTTGAAGAACTTCTCGCTTCACCTAAAAAAATCATAGAAACAGTCAAAAAAGAACTATTGGAACTCAAAGAAAGGTTTGCGGATGATAGAAAAACCAAAGTAGTAAAAGGCAAGATTGGTGAACTTTCAGATGAAGACCTTGTAGCTGAAGAAAATTGTATTATCACAATATCAGACAGTGGATATATAAAAAGGCTAAAACTTGATACATATAAGAAACAAGGTAGGGGAGGCAAGGGAGTCAAGGGACAAGAACTAAAAGACGAGGACATTGTAAGCACAATTAGAACCTGCAACACACACGACTGGGCATTTTTCTTTACAAATAAAGGTAGAGTTTACAAAATGCGAGTATGGGAAATCCCCGAGTCAAGTAGACGTGCAAAAGGTACAGCTTTAGTTAATTTTCTAAATATTACACAAGAAGAAAAAGTTCAAGCATTCTTATCAATGGACACAGAAACGCTTGAAAATGAGGGCGGGTATGTGGTATTTGCCACCGAAAAGGGAGTTATCAAAAAAACCTCGATTGCAGACTATGAAAATATACGAACATCAGGTATTGCCGCTATAAAACTTGCGGAAGGGGACAACTTAACCTGGGCAAGAACCTCAAAAGGCAACGATGAGATCATCATGATCACTTCATCTGGCCAGTCCATAAGATTTAGTGAAAAGGACGTACGCCCTATGGGTAGAGTCGCTGCCGGGGTCACTGGCATCAAAATGAAAGATAAAAGTGACTGGTTAGTTGGTATGGTGGTTGTAAATCCTAAGGCAAAAGGTATAGAACTTGCCATTGTTTCAGAAAAAGGTTACGGCAAAAAAACGGCTTTAGCTGAATACAGACTACAAAATAGAGGGGGATCCGGGATTCGTACATACAAAGTTACCGATAAAACAGGGGACTTAGTTAACGCAAGAATTCATGATGACAATTCAGTAACAGATCTTCTTATTGTGACAGCTTCAGGTAACGTAATAAGAGTGGGAAGTGAGCAAATACCATCTCTTGGTAGAGACACAAGCGGAGTAAGACTTATAAGACTTGATGACAAAGACAAAGTGGCATCTGTTGCAGAAGTCGTTGAGGGTGAGGATGTAGAAAGCGAAGAATAATTGAACAATTCCTTTTTATAAAAGCAAAAATCATCAATAAATTTAAGGGTAGACGTTTCAAGATTTAAAATCTGACAGTAGATTTTTGATTGGAATACTTGAAGGGGACACAGAATGTTTCCATGCCCCCATCAATGAGTGAAAAAACTTGGTTTAATTAGAGACCACGCGCGGGAAGTATTTGGGCACAGCGTGCATTTGATGAAGCTCGGGCTTAAACCTGCTACAGACATATGGCCTGGGTTTCTTCCAGACCCCTCGATCATCGTACCGCAAGATAGTACAATGTGTTCGCGTGTTATACAGGTAGACTCGACTATCTCTAACAAGCAACACATAGTGGGGGAGGGCGTCTGATGTACCCCAGTTATTACGCCCGGAGCACCCTACAAGATTCAGTGGAGCCCACCGCCATAAGGTATTCCACGCCCCATAGGCAAATCCAAAAACAAGGGTGGTCCAAGCCAGCGAGGCAAGTACAATCCCAACGTTGTGGTGAGAATACACTTCAAAACTCACAACGGGTTGCCATACGTACAAAAGCTGCGCGGCGCCAAAAACCGCGTATGAAACCGAGATTTTTGTGAAAAATTGATTCTTGATCATTTTTTCTCTTTTCCTTTTCTATAGTATTTGATTAGATTGAGTTCAAATTTCTTGCCCCGATCCTACCATACTATGGGATGGTTGGCAAACTTAGGTTAAATGCAGTAAAGTCTTCACATGTCAAAAATTAAATTTGAAAGCGAACTTTGGGAAAAGGGTTATCAATATATTGCTGGGCTTGATGAGGCGGGCAGGGGACCACTCGCTGGGCCTATTATCATATCGGCAGTGATTCTTGATAAAGATCATTTTATAAGTCTTCTTAAACAAACGAATCCAAATACAAACACATTCAAAATAGAATCCAATCAAACAAATAACGACATCTCGTATGCAGAAATGCTAAAAACATATAGTTTCATAGATGATTCAAAAAAACTAACCAAAAAAAGACGAGAACTTCTTGAATCATTCATAAAATTAAATTCTATTTGTTATTCTATTGTGGAAATACCTTGCCAAGAAATAGACACATTTGGAATAGCTAAAGCAAATTCAGTAGGTTTTTACCGCGCAATAAAAAACCTAACAACTACGCCGGAACACATATTAACGGACCATTTTCTAGTCCCAAATATAGCTGTAGATAGACAGACAAATGTCACAAGGGGAGACTCTTTAAGTGTGACAATAGCTGCAGCCTCAATACTTGCTAAGACCTACCGAGATGAAATTATGACAAAATACCACGAAACCTACCCAGAATATGGCTTTGATAAGCATAAGGGATATGGTACAAAGCTACACATGAAAATGATAGAAAAATACGGCCCTTGTGAAATACATAGGAAAAGCTTCTACCCTGTGTCGAAGTATTTTGATGGGAAGCACTAATTACAGCCTAGCTTCCCATCAAAATAGCTTACTCACCCCGGCGAAATTCTTTCAGGTTTTCCGGAATTCCCCAAGGCCTAACAACTATTTCCTGAAATAGGGGCGACGATTCTGGTAACTCAAGTATAACTACCTTGTTACCTTGTTCTGAGAAACGCTCCAGATTTAGAACCATCTCCCTTATGGCCCTTTGGCCTCGAGAACCCTTACTCGACCAAAAAAGGATTTTTTCCATTACAAAACTTAACGGCACTTTAGCGTAATGGTATTGTAAGTTCTTCTGAAAAGGGGTGCCAGTTTCAAGTATTATCTCCAAAAACTGTGCTTTGCACCTTATCCAAATACTTGGCATCTTGTTGAAGGTCAGTTTTACAAACTTTGCACGTCTTAACACCTCGATAAGGTTATCAACGCTGCAAGACCCATCCAAAGTAACCTTCTTTTCTCGAAGTTTCCTAAATATCCAGCCCAAAACAAATACCAAAACAGCGGCGATAAGCATGCCAATCAATGCACCAATCAGCATATACTTCTGAGTATCCATAGTACAGTCTCCTTTTTTCTTGTTGTTCTTATACAAACCAATAACACAAATTGGGATAGGTTACTACACTATTTTAAAATGCAACGAAACAACCCAGTAAGATACTTACTTAACAAAAAACCCCCAGACAAACTAGAGGGGGTTTCTTTCTTTATATATTTGCCATGATCCAAAGAATTAAGATAATGGCACAGATAACCCCAATTAAAAATGTGACCAAAGTACGCAAAACAAAATTGCAGAATATTTGAAACACATATTTAATAATTGGGTTCCATTTAACCTTCCTTGGGGAGTGAGTTGCCATTGGAGATTACCCATAATTAGCCGTTACAATTACCAACGGACTCGTCTGACCAGGCTGTCGTCTGGGTGAAGTTGGATAAGGCGGGACCCCTTTAAACCTTCAGGCAAATCTCTTATTGCCCAAAGCCGCAAGACCATATGTGCCTGTGCGCTAAAGGCGCAATCCATTTCGCGGACTAACTCATTTAATGGGCACACAAGGTAATACCAGGCAATTTTTCCCTCTACTTTCAAGAGAACTTCCACCATGTGCCCATCCCAAAATGTCCAAAAGTGCCGCGCCCATAGAAAAATGTCGTCGGAATGACTTTTTCGGCTGATTGAAACCCGCTTCCCAGACGTGATGTGTTGGATAAATTGCGTTTTTCCAACTGTATTAACCAACCGAATACCTGGGGCAAGCCACCAGTACCATGGAATTAAAAACAACGATTTGGGGGTGTTCATAGTTTATCTCCTGTAGATTTTATGGATGTTACATTACATGCTTATCAAATTTACTTTTACCATAAATTTGGGTACTTCGCATCAGGTTACTGTTGTCAGGGAGTGTTAGATAAAAGTTTTACACAGGAACATGTATAAAAATTAACAATAGGATCAAGGAAACTAGTCTTAGTCGATAGGTTGGTCTTCTAAGTCTTTATGAAATTTCGTATGGATATCCTTTAACTGCTTATTTGTGACATGGGTGTATATTTGGGTAGTTGATACATTTGAATGGCCTAGAAGCTCCTGAACAGACCTTAAGTCAGCTCCCTCACGAAGTAGTCCGGTGGCAAAAGTATGACGAAGTGTGTGAGGAGTTGCATCAACAGAAATTCCAGCCCTCATAATATATTTTTTAACTAACCTTTGGATACTCCTTGATGTAAGTCGTAAACTCTCACCATCAAAATCGTCTGCAACCATTTTTTTACCGCTGTAACGCAGAAATAACGGTTTATAGGAATCGTGTCTTGTTGTAATATACTGTCGCAACCATTTTCGTGCATTGTCACTTAAATACACAGTTCGCACCTTACGACCCTTACCTACAACGACAAACTCACCGGTTTTTAAATTTATGTCATCAATGTTCAAATTAACAAGTTCGCTGACACGAAGGCCGGTACTAAAAAGTGTTTCCATTAAGGATCTGTCCCTTAAACCAGACTTTTTATTAAGGTTTTGGACAGAAAAAAGCCCTTGCATTTGATCATCATTTAACACTTTTGGCACTCTTGCTTCATCTTTACCTAGAAGTATCTGCTCAGGATTTACGACCTTTAGATGTTCTTCCACAATCAAGTACTTAAGAAAAGCACGTACTGCAATAAGAAATGTCTTTTGGGTGGATTTTTTATACTCCTCGTGAGATTTCAAACTTATTCGGCGATTTAAGGCAAGTCTGTATTTTCTGATATTCTCTTCAGTCAAATCGATTTCAGTTATATTTTTCTTATGCACAGAGTCTATCAAAAAATCAAAAAAATCAGAAAGATAAAAATGATACATCTTTATAGTACTTTGGGTGAGGTTTTTTTCTATTTCACAGAACTCCAAATACTTAACAAGTAACTTATCCAATGTCATGTGACTAGTATACACTAAAAGTTCGGCAGGAAAATGTAAGGTTAAAGTCATCTCAAAGAATAAAATTGATTGTAGGGCATTGTGGGGGTTAGCATCGGATTTTCCCTGTGGTGGGAGGAAAATCCGATGTGATTTGCATTTACCTGTGGGTTTTGACAAAAGTTACACTTAAGCCGATTTTTAAATACTTAAGGTACTCCCACAAAATCAGTAATATTAACTGTACGACCAAATTAAGTTCCAAACTCACAAACAGTATTGCAACGTATACCAAAAAAGTAAGAAGTAACATAAGGAATGGTGTATCCTCTTTTATTACCTCAAACTTCATACCCAGTATGTCTAATGTGTTTAGCGCTGAGTTGCACAATATGAACGCCACTAGTGCGGCAAGTGCAACTGTCGCTAAACCAAGGAAATTCATACCCAGCACCAAATAAGCAAAAGGCACCTTGCCCACCGCGGCAAACGGCAACCATAATAAGGTCACTAATATAAACCACAGTGTTAGCAGACTAAAACTTGACTTATTAGTTGTTTTCATTCGTCTCTCCAAGGGGAAATTAATGGATTTTTGCCATTGTAGCGCAAAGTTAAGCAGGACGCAAAAACCTAAACAACAAATCGGTAACTGAAACTTATGTGGATATTGTTGTTTACAAAGCTAGAAATAAAATAGGGCAGAGCAGAAGAAGATCAAAATTTAATTTGAAACAATTAAAATAAATGGGAGATTAAATTAGTTGTCGCTAACTTCAAATACCCAATAAAAGCAGGGAAGTAATATTTGGGTACATCACAAACGTCGTATAATGTATGTTTAACGACATCTTAAGTGATCTAAACCGATAAACACCAAGATCTACTAAAATAGGGGGTATAAATAAAATAATTAGCTTAAATCAAATTAATTAAACACATATTACCTAGCTATTAATTTATTTTATTTATTAAATTACACAATTATTGCTTAAATAATTGAAGCCTCTTGAAGCCATACTCCGCATATAGTTATCCACACGATTAACGAAAATATGACAAACATAACCTGCTAAAGTATGACAGCCCCACCCCAACCATCTCAGCCAAGAATTCCTCAACCGAATAATCTGCAAAACCTTACCACAAAAGGCTTTCATATATCATTATGACAATTCTCCCCCCAGGAAAATATGACAAACGTACAATAATATTTAGCACTTTATTACTATAGGGTGATAATTTGGGTACATTCCTCCCCTGTTTTAATCCCCCACCTTCAATGTCCAAATCTATATTAAGATTAATTTAGGAATTAAAAACCAATACTATAAAAAGAAAGGTTAAAGTTATTAGAGCATATTCAATTACAAGTTTTTTAGTTACTAAATTTTTATAGTGCAAATGTAGATAGCTTTGTAATGACATCATACTTGAGGAACATAATAGTGCACGTAGAAACGCCTCAGTTGACACAAAAGAAACTGATAAACTAAGACTAAATGCAACAAATCCGCCAATCAAACTTAATATAATCCGCTCTCCCCTATTTATTGGTGGTATTTCAGGATCAAGGTCTACTACCCAAAGAAATAAAATTGTAAATAATACTGAAAGTACACCAACTAGAAAGCTTTGAACAAAACCATTATATGCAAGTTTAAAAAATCCTGAAAACAATGGTATAGCAATAATAACCGCTAAAATTTGAATCCATGTTGAAGCTACACGAAATAGTGGTATAGTCTCCTCTTTCTCAAATACAACTAAAATTATATTTAGGACTAGGGATAAAAGATACATTAGGGTAGTTATAATCAAAAGACCACCAATTTTTGCAGTAAGACTTAAACTAGGGAAACTATAAAGAGCAAAAACCCCACCTAACTCCAAAGTAAATGGTAATAAAATAACCATAAAATAAGATTCAGAAACAAAATGCCTTAACCGCATCGAATTTATAGTTAAATTAGAGTATTGGATGTAAGGAAATACTACTAAAGCGGTGAGTAAACAAATCAAAATCCCTAACCAAGTAAATCCCCTACCACCAAAGGCATATATACTAAGACCAACAAAGCTAAGAAATGATACCAAAATATATTTGTGGCGTTTTGTGAAAGATATTTTAAATTTTTTTAATGTATTCATTTTTGTAGTTGACCTTCCAACCCATCGGAAACTGTAAAATTAGCAAAAACTTCTTGAATATCATCCTGTTCCTCAAGTTTTTCAACAAGGTCAAACAAATCTTTGGCTTTCTTGGCATCATCTACCTCTATTTCAAACATGGGATTTTCGGGGTCGGCTCCAAAAATATACGCAGTACTGCCTGTTGCACCAAGTGAGCCACCAGCCCTGTCAAACAAAAGTCTTATTTCAGCAACTGTCCTATTTCTATTGTCAGTAAAACCTTTAACTAAAAATGCAACTCCTTCAGGTCCGTACCCCTCATATATTACCTCCTCGTATACCTCCCCTTTACCCCCACCACTTCCCTTTAAAATAGCCCTATCAATGTTTTCCTTTGGCATTTTAGCTTCTTTGGCTTTTTCAACAGCGAGTCTTAACGAGGGATTTGTCTCAATATCACTACCTTTTTCTCTTGTAGCTACAGTTATAAGTCGACTAATTTTTGAGAATATTTTTCCCCTTTTAGCATCAGTTATCTCTTTTTTTCGCTTAATGTTGTGCCATTTGGAGTGTCCTGACATGCTGTAATGGTAGCATAGAAGGTCAAAAATATTAATTGGTAGTTGACTTATATTTGAGATCTGTTAATTTTTTAAGCATGGAAATTATAGCTAAACCTAATATTAAAGCCCTTGAACAAAAAGCAATTAATTTTGCCCTTCTTGGTAAATGGAAAGACGCAATAAAAATTAATAAAGAAATTATTGACTTTGAACCAGAGAATGTAAGAGCACTTACAAGGATGGGACTTGCCAATCTGCAATTAAAGGACTTTAAAGAAGCCGAAAAACTGTTTAAGAAAGCTTTAAAACTAGATCCTATAAACTCTATAGTGAAAAAAAACCTCGAACTTGCCAAAACACACAAAGTAGAAAAATTGGTTGGTGCTGAAACTTCAAAAAAACTAGTAAAGGAACCGGGCACATCAACCGAAGAAAAAATCTCAATCACGGGGTCTAGGGTGTTTGCCGAAAGCTTTGTCAAAGGCGATGGGCTCCTTTACAAATTAAATAAAACATCCGCAAATATTTATAAAGACGATAAATTAATTGGGATAATCGAATCCCCTCTTGTACTTAAGTTACATCAAGCAAAAGAATTAAAAATAAAAGTTACAGTGGAATTTAGCCACGGTAAAGAAAAAGAAGCTGTCCTATTATTCAGAGCTGAAAAAGCCATATTTAAAGCAAGTAAGCAAGATGTTAAGCCTTACATGAAAAAAGACTCTTTAGATGAAGATGAAGAAAACACTGAAGAAGAATAAGGATTGGCTTAAACTAAATCATCATCCTCTAAAATTGACTGTACAGAAGCTGTTTTAGCTTGTGACTCATCAACCTGTCTTGTATCCACATTTTCTCCTCTAGTTCCTATTCTTGAGGGGGTAGCTCTTGAACTGTCAGAGTGTCTCACACCTCTTGAAGTTCCATCTGCATCTCTTGAGACACTTTTCCTGCTTTCGGGCCTTGCGGGGTTACTCTTGGGGCTTCTAGAACTATCTGAAGTTCTTGATCGGCTGGTGGTTAGCTTTGGCATTTTTAATTTTACGCCTTCAGATTTTTCTAAGGTTTCTTGAGCTGATTTTGATTTTGACACCGTCTTTTCATGCTCCCCATCACGAGAGGTACGGGTGTTGTGTGAGACAAAAGAAGCGTCCCCAGTCAAAGCTCTATTTTTCTCAGCCAAATACTTAGCAGCCTTCTCTTCATCAATAATCGGCCTGTTATCCTCCTTTGCCAATTTTTCAAGTGCTGCAAACTCTACATTTAACATATTTTCGGGTATCAAAACCTCAATCTCATCATTTATCTGTCTCCTTCTAAATTCAACTGCCGCATCAAGTAACTTATAAGATCCGGCATCGGTAAGCGCATACCATGAACCTTCCTTTTTGTTTAAAATACCTGATAATTTTTTTCGATCAACTTTGGAAACTTGTTTAAAAATCTGCTTACCTGCCTCATCAATCATTTTTAAATTATCACCTACGACAAGCATGGACTTGGCAGCATAATTTGGATTAACATCAAAAGATTTACCATCCGAACATATCATGTGAGCCCCGTCATACACCCCCATTATGCCAGGAATATCTTCAAACTCATTTCTTGGCTCCTTAAGTAATGCTTCAAGCATACTCACAGCTTTTCTTAAATCCCTCTCAGCATTTTGTACAAGATTTTGTATGTTTCTTACGCGATTTTCGTTCAGACTCATTTGGTCCTTTTCTTAATTTATTAACTTAAATACGACTCATTATATCTTCATTATAATCAATATCATCCGTAGCATTTGAAGTCTCTAACAAATTAGCCTTAGCTTCCTTATCTTTATTGTTATATTCTCTGGCAACAGCCTTACCTTTGTCAAATGGAAATTCCACCCATTTTCGAATTTTTTCCTCAACATGATCCCTTGGCGTACCATAAGTTTGCCTACTATTTTCAATAGCACGTACTTTATTTGTTGTTTTAGCAACAATTGCATCTTCTGGCAACCACGGCCTAAATATTTCTGCTGAAAATGGTTTTGATGTCTGGCCATCGATCATAAGTTTCATATAAATTTGGAATTTTTGTAATGAAATAAGATCATTCTGGTCAAAGTATGGTGCAAATTCGGTTTCCAAAATTTTTGCGTCGGGGGCACCAACACCAAAGGCAGCAATTGTTCCGACATTTCCAAATACTGCGCTTAAAAGCTCTTCAGGTAGCTGATTAGTGTATTGATGAGTAAGATATAAACCCAATTTATACTTTCTTGATTCAGATAATATAGATTCAAACTCGCCACCAGCAAAATTTTGGAACTCGTCTACATATAGATAAAATGGCTTTCGATCCTGGGGGTTTGGTATTTTTACTCTTTGCATAGTCATAAATTGAATTCTTGATACAAGAAGAGCTCCAAGTAAATTGGCGTTATCTTGACCTATTTTACCTTTTGATAGATTCAAAAGAAGGATTTTACTGCTGTTCATGATATCCCAGATGTCTACAGTTGATTTTTTCTGACCCACAATATTTCTAATCGTAGTAGAAGACAAAAATCTATTAATCTTGTTTTCAATAGGAGCAACTGCTTCTGTAATAAGTCTTTGGTTGCCTTTCATGGCTTTAAATTCTTTTTCCCAAAAATCTATAACAACAGGGTCTTTTACAAAATGGAGAATGTATTTCTGATAATTCTGATCGGCCATGAGTCTTGTAATACCAAGAATAGAAGTTCCTGGGACATCAAGAAGTGTCAAAACGCAATAGTTTAGCAAATACTCAAGTCTTGGACCCCATGAGTATCCGAATTGGGATTTTATAGAAGATATGAGAGCCGATGCCATTAAATTCTTCTGGGATCTATCAGATAACTCAAGAAGGTTAATACCAACGGGCATCTCAGTATCAGATGGGTCCACAAGTACTACATCGTTAATTCTGTCGTCTGGAATATAATCAAGTATGTCCTCTATCAAGTCCCCGTGCGGATCTAAAACACCAACTCCAAAACCATTTGCCATATCTTGGATAATCATATTCTTAAAATAAGTAGATTTTCCAGTACCACTTTTACCTATGAGATACATATGTCTTACGCGGTCGTCCCCTTTATTACTTATGCCAAATTTTATTTTGCGATCTCTAAAAGATGTATAACCAATATATGTACAATCGGTTGTTGGGACATTAAACGGCGGTTCTGCTTTTTTAGATCCCACCCACTCCATTCCGGGGGTCTCTACAAGGGCTGTAGGTAAGTGATAAATAGCTCCAAGTTCTTCTATATTTAAAATAAAACCTTTTTCCTCATCAAATACCCTATTTTTGAAATCTTGAAACAAAAACTCATCCTGGCCCTTAATTTTTGGAATAAAACTATTTAGATTTGAAGTTGAAAACTGCTGCATAGATGCAATTGCGGATCTTATTAAGATTTCGGCTCTATCCTCTTTGTCAGAATGAGAAATAAATCTAATTAAAATAGTAAAACCCATCTTGGAAAGTTTATTTTCGATTGATTTTATCTCCTGCTCCTGTGAAAAACTAATCTTAAACACATCTGATTTTGGTTTTGCCCCATACCCAGTTGCTAAGTCATATTTCCCAGCTAGTGAGTCAAAAAAGGTCCTTGTTAACTCCTGCACTTCTTTTCCGACCAT
>JACPGI010000003.1 GCA_016182565.1 candidate division WWE3 bacterium | reverse complement strand
CGTCGCCCTCTAATGCTTTTAATGCAGATCCTTTAATAACGGGAATTTCATCTCCTGGAAAACCGTATTTAGTCAAAAGTTCTCTAATTTCAAGCTCAACAAGATCTAAAAGCTCAGGATCATTTACCATATCTACTTTATTCATGAAAACAACCATTGCTGGAACGTTAACCTGTTTTGCAAGTAAAATATGTTCCCTTGTTTGTGGCATAGGTCCATCTGGAGCTGAAACCACAAGAATTGCACCGTCCATTTGAGCGGCACCGGTGATCATGTTTTTAATATAATCAGCATGACCTGGAGCATCAATATGGGCATAATGTCTTTTTGTTGTCTCATACTCTACGTGAGTAATGTTAATTGTAATACCTCTTGCCTTTTCTTCTGGAGCTTTATCGATTTGATCGAAAGCTCTGTAATCTGCCATACCCTTATCATGTAACACTTTTGTAATAGCCGATGTAAGTGTGGTTTTTCCATGGTCAACGTGACCTATGGTACCAATGTTTACGTGTGGCTTATTTCTATTAAATTCTGCCATTTTGACCTTTCTAACTAAATAAATTAATAAATAAAACAATACGTTTTGCGACCCTTAGTTAAACAGATTACTGCAAGAAAATCAAGGAGAAGAATCAAGCTCTACCCTTGGCAATCTCTGCTGCAATGTTTGCTGGGACCTCTTCATAGTGACTTGGTTCCATGTTAAAGCTGGCCCTTCCCTGTGTCATACCGCGTAAATCAGTAGCATAACCAAACATTTCGGAAAGTGGGACTTTAGCCTTCACTGCTGTTGCAGTGCCTCTTTTCTCGGTTCCTTCAATTTTTCCTCTTTTACTTGAAAGGTTTCCTATAACATCCCCCATGAAATCATCCGGTGTTGTGACCTCTACTGCCATAACAGGTTCAAGAAGATATGGGTTTGCTTTTCTTTGAGCTTCTTTAAAAGCTCCGCTTCCAGCAATCTTAAAAGCTGCTTCGGAAGAGTCAACATCATGGTATGATCCGTCAGTTAAACAAATTTTCACATCAACCACTGGATAACCCGCGATAATTCCAGTTTCAGAAGCTTCTCTCACACCTTTTTCAACAGGCGCAATATATTCTCTTGGAATGGAACCCCCTACAACTTTATTTTCAAATATAATTCCCGAACCTGAAGGCATTGGTTCCATAGTTATAACAACATGACCATATTGTCCTCTACCACCTGATTGTCTTATGTATTTATTTTCAACCTCAACTTTTGATTTTATGGATTCACGATATGCAACTTGTGGCTTACCGGTGTCTACCTCAACTTTAAATTCTCTTCTCATTCGATCAACAATAATTTCAAGGTGAAGTTCACCCATACCATATATTAAAGTTTCCCCAGTTTCAGCGTCAGATTTCACTTTAAAAGTAGGATCTTCTTCCATAAATTTATTTAGGGCCATACCAAGTTTATCTCGGTCACCTTTGGTTTTTGGCTCTATGACAAGGCCAATGACGGGTTCAGAAAAAGTTATTGTATCAAGTAATACCGGATTTGTTTCTGTAGTTAAGGTATCTCCTGTTTTTGTATTTGAAAGACCAACTACTGCCGCAATTTCACCTGCATTTACTTCTTTTATCTCTTCGCGGTGATTTGCATGCATCAAAAGAAGTCTACCGACTCTTTCTTTAGTTCCTTGAGTGGCATTTAAAATATAAGAACCTGATTCTAGTTTTCCAGAATAAACTCTTACATATGTAAGTCTTCCAACATATGGATCGGTTTGTATTTTGAAAGCAAGGCCTGCAAAAAGCCCCTGAGTATCTGGGTGTAATTCTATCTCTTTATCACTGTCAACTTCATGTCCAATAATAAAACCTACGTCTTTAGGGGATGGTAAATAATTTACAACACCATCCAAAACTTTTTGAACACCAATGTTGCCTAGAGCTGATCCGCAAAAAACAGGATAGAGTTCAGTTT
The DNA here is from genome assembly GCA_016182565.1 of candidate division WWE3 bacterium. GTDB lineage: Bacteria > Patescibacteriota > WWE3 > UBA101185 > UBA10185 > JACPGI01. The sequence goes on along the minus strand of JACPGI010000003.1, from coordinate 164,914 downwards.
TTATTGTCATTTTCCTTATTCCTACATTAAGTTCTTCTATGGTAAGCTCCTCACCACCTAAAAATTTTTCAATTAACTTATCATCTGACTCTGCAATCTTTTCCATTAATACACTTCGGTATTCAGCTACTTTTTTCCCCATGTCGGCTTGAATTGGTATTTCTGTAATCTGCTCACCCATTTTACCTTCAAACTTGTAGGCTTTTTTCTCTATCAAATCAATTACGGCGTGAAATTCATTTTCAAATCCAATAGGAAGTTGAACTGCATAAGCATTTGGGGTAAGACGTTCTCTAATTGAATCAATAGACATATAAAAATCGGCACCAATCTTATCCATCTTGTTTACAAAAGCAATAAGTGGCACATGGTACTTTTCGGCTTGGCGCCAAACTGTTTCTGATTGAGGTTCAACTCCTTGTGAAGCATCAAACACAACAACACCACCGTCTAACACCCTTAAAGATCTTTCAACTTCGGCTGTAAAATCAACATGTCCCGGAGTATCAATAATATTTATTCTATGTTCATCCCAAAAACAAGTTGTAGCGGCAGAAGTAATTGTGATACCTCTTTCTTTTTCTTGCTCCATCCAGTCCATCTGAGCCGCACCTTCATGGACTTCACCAATTTTATGGGATTTTCCAGTATAAAATAAAACTCTTTCACTAGTTGTTGTTTTGCCTGCATCAATGTGGGCAATGATCCCAATATTCCTTATTTTTTCCAAAGGATAATGTTTAGAGCTTGCTTCCGCCATGTGAGTTACCTTTCAACATAAATTAAAATTTAAAATGGGAGAAAGCTTTGTTTGCATCAGCCATCTTATGGGTTTCGTCTCTTTTTTTGATAGCATCCCCAATACCCGAGTTTGCATTTCTTAACTCATCTACTAATCTTAAATGCATTGGTTTTCCTGATCTACTTCTAGCACAATCTACAATCCAACGAACAGCTAAAGCTTCAGCTCTTTCGTGTTTGGTAGGAAATGGCACTTGATAAGTAGCTCCACCTACCCTACGGGATCTTACTTCTTGTTTTGGCATTACGTTTTTGACAGCATCTTCAAACATTTTTAAAGCTTCTTTAGCATCTTCTGCCAAAGAACCAATCGCAGAATAAACTATACCTTCAGCTACAGCCTTTTCGCCGTGTAACATAACCTTATTTATAGTTCGTGTCACAACACGAGACTTAAATATTGGGTCTGGACTCATTATTCTTTTTTTTGCTTTTTGTCCTCGCATAGTTATTTACCTACCTTTGGTTTTTTTGTGCCGTAAATAGATCTTGATGTTTTTCTGTTTGCAACACCTTGTAAATCGTACGTCCCTCGTACAATAGTATACTTGATACCGGCTAAATCTTGAATCTTGCCACCTTTTACCAAAACCACCGCGTGCTCCTGTAATGAATGGCCTTCACCTGGTATATAAGCTGTAAGCTCTTGCCCATTGGATAACCTTACTCTTGCAACTTTTCTAAGTGCAGAGTTTGGTTTTCTTGGAGTAGCAGTTTTCACTTGCAAAACTACACCTCTTTTGAAAGGGGAAATATGACTTTTGTATCTTCTTTTCAGCGAAGAAAAGATGTACGACAAAGCTTTTGCTTTTACTTTAACTTTTTTATTTGTTCTACCTTTTTTTAGCAACTGATTAATTGTCGGCATGTTATTCCTCGCGCTTAATAGCCCTTTCACCTGTTGGTATTAATCTTCCAAGTATGACGTTCTCTTTAAGGCCGTACAGCTGGTCCACTCTACCAGAGGCCGCAGAATCAGTCAACACATTACTGGTCTGAATAAACGATGCTGCCGATAAAAAGCTATCAGTTTGCAACGCTGCTTTGGTAATTCCAAGAAGTGTCACTTCACCGGTTGCAGGAGTTCCACCCTCGGCTATAACGGATGCGTTTTCCTCGTTAAAAGTATCAAGAGTCACAACCTCACGCGGTAGGAATATTGTATCCCCTGATTCGGTAATCTGAACGTAGCTAAACATTTTTCTAGCTATAGTTTCGATGTGCTTATCATTTAATGCAACACCTTGAGTTGAAAACACAGTCTGAATCTCGTTTACGATATAATCTTTTACCATATCAACACCAACAGTACCCATAAGATCAGCAAGGTCAAGGTGTCCTGCAGTTAATTTCTCACCCTTAGCTACAAGTTGACCATCTTCTACTAAAATTTCTGCAATTGGATCAACCATATGTTCAGCAACCTGTTGTTCTTCGTTTTTATCGGTTGCCATAACTATGATTTTTCGCTCATCACCAATTTTGGCAATTTTTACTGTACCTGTAATTTCACTCATTACAGAAAGGTTTTTAGGTGTTCTTGCTTCAAAAATTTCTTCGACCCTTGGCAAACCTTGGGTTATATCTTTTCCTGCAATACCACCAGTATGAAATGTTCGCATAGTTAGCTGGGTACCTGGTTCGCCGATAGCCTGAGCCGCAGCTACCCCTACGGTAGTACCAAGTTTAACAACTGCTTGGGTCATAAGGTCAATTCCGTAACATAATGCACAAACACCTCGGTGAGATTGACAGTTCATAGGTGTTCTTATTTCAATCTCAGCCACACCAGAAGCTTGTAGTGCTGTAGCGTTTTCTATTGTAAGAATCGTACTTTTTTTCATCAAAACTTTGCCGTTTGCATCTTTTGCATCTTTTGCAAGGTATCTACCTGTAACTCTTTCTGCAAATGTGGCAAGTACAGTACCTTCCCCAACTTTCATAATTCTGCCGTGTTCTGTACCACAATCCATCTCACGAACAATTGCATCCTGTGCAACGTCAACAAGTCTTCTTGTAAGATAACCTGAATCAGCAGTCTTTAAAGCTCTATCTGCCAAACCTTTTCTTGCACCTCTTGATGAAGCAAAATATTCAAGTGCAGAAAGTCCATTTTTGTAGTTTCCAAGAATTGGAAGCTCCACAAGCTTGCCGGTTGGATCAGAAATTAATCCTCGAATACCTGCGATCTGCTTAACTTGGTCTCTTGAAGTACGACTTGCTTTAGAGGAAATAAGAAGTCTAATTGGGTTTTCATCGCCCAAAACTCCCCACACAGCATCGTCAACTTTTCCTGTCACTTCCTGCCAAACATTCTCTCGAAGTCTTCTAGCTTCATCCTTGGTTATCAACCCTCGGTTAAAGTTCTTGTCGGTCTCGGCAACAGCAGTTCTACCTTGATTTATTAACTCATCAATATTTTCTGGAATAACAAGGTCAGACAAAGCTACTGAGTGACCTGAAACAGTACCGTACTTTAAACCTAATTCCTTTAGGTCATCGATAAGTTTTATAACAACGGGTTTTGGCTGTGAGTTAAACGCTCTTGCCAAAAATGACTTAATGTTTGGTTTGTCCATTTTTTCATTAATAAAACCAAACTCGGCTGGAACTACTGTGTTAAATATGAGTCTACCCATAGTTAACTGCTCTACTTTGCCATTTAGCTGAACTTTAATAGCCTGTCTTAACTTCATATCAGAAATTGAACTATAGACATGCAGAGCTTCTTCAATTGTTGCAAAAGTTGTTGGGTATACAGGCAATGAAGAATCAACAGAGGTAAGGTAATAAATACCAAACAACATAATCTTTGTAGGAACTGCCATTGGAGAACCATCAGATGGTTTTAACAAATTGTTTGTTGAAATCATAAGCTCTTTGGCCTCTTCAATAGCTGGTTTGGAAAGTGGCAAATGAACTGCCATCTGGTCACCATCAAAGTCTGCATTGTATCCATCACAAACACAAAGGTGAAGCTTTATTGCATTACCCTCTACAAGTTTTGGATAAAATGCTTGAATACCAAGTCTCCAAAGAGTTGGCGCGCGGTTTAAAAGTACAGGATGTCCTGTAACTACTTCTTCTAAGATATCCCATACTTCAGGCCCTCTTGCATCCAATACAAATTTGGCACTTTTCACGTTTGGTGCATAACCTTTAGCTAAAATATCTCGTAATACAAACGGCTTAAATAATTCAAGGGCCATTTCTTTTGGAAGTCCACACTCATTTAATTTAAGGCTTGGACCATTTACGATAACGGATCTTCCAGAGTAGTCGACTCTTTTACCTAGTAAGTTTTGTCTAAACCTACCCTGCTTACCCTTCAACATGTCAGCAAGAGATCTTAACTCCTTGCCTCTTGTTCTGGTAGCTTTTCTTTTTTGTTTGGATTGATCAAACAAAGCATCAACTGACTCTTGCAACATCCTTTTTTCGTTTCGGATAATAATTTCTGGAGCGCCTAAATCCAAAAGTCTTTGTAATCTGTTATTTCTATTTATAACTTTTCGGTAAAGATCATTTAAGTCAGATGTTGCAAATCTTCCACCTTCAAGTTGAACCATAGGTCGAAGGTCTGGTGGAATAACAGGAATTGTGGCCATAATCATCCTAGAAGGTTCGAGATTTGCTCGTCTAAACCCCTCAGCTACTTTTAATCTTTTTGCTATTTTGACAGCTTTTTGACCTTTTGCTGTTTCCATAGCTTCGTGAAGTTCGGCACTTAATTCATTTAAATCAGTAGCTTTTAAAATTTCCCCAATCGCTTCAGCTCCTATACCTACCGTTGCAAATATATCGATATAAACACTTAAGTTCATATATTCGACATCAGATAAGACACTAAACACCTCGATTGATTCGATCTTTTTTAGAATCAACTTATAATCTTTTTCAATTCCGTCTAGCTGACCTGTGTAAGAATCTCGTATAGCCATGGTCTTTTGATTTAGTTTTATGGCAGCTTCTTTTGCTGAAAATTCTTCACCTTTTAAGATGTCTTTATTGTCTTTCTCTAGTTGGGCTATTTTCTCATTTAACTGCTTTTCAATTTTTCCTCGCTCTTTAAGCAAATCCTCCTCAACTGTTGAAATTGCTTTTGCTTTTGCATTGTGATCTACATCAGTAACAATAAAAGATGAAAAGTAAATGACAGACTCTAATGTTCTTGGTGTTATATCAAGAAGTAAAGCCATTTTTGATGGGATACCTCTGAAAAACCAAACGTGAGCAACCGGAGATGCTAACACAATGTGACCCATTCTTTCTCTTCGTACTCTAGAGTGGGTGACCTCGACTCCGCATTTGTCGCAAATAACACCTTTGTATCTTATTCTTTTGTATTTACCACAAGCGCACTCGTAGTCTTTCACTGGACCAAAAATTCTTTCGTCAAATAAACCCTCTCTTTCAGGTTTGAAAGTTCGGTAATTGATAGTTTCAGGCTTTACTACCTCACCAAAAGACCAGTCTAAAATTTCATCACTTGATGCAAGATAAACTTTTATTGCATCAAAATCTTTAAGATCAGATAAATTTCTCATTTACTTTTCCTCCTCTTTTACTAAATTTGCTTTACTGATGTCCTCTGGTAAAACAGTACCTTTAATTTCTACTTGTGTAGCGAGCATTTCAGCTTCCTCTTCAGTTACTGATTTTGCTCCTAGTGCTTCAACTCCGATACCAAGTCCATTTATTTCTCTTACAAATAACTTAAATGATTCCGGAATGGTTGGTTCAGGAATTGTCTCACCCTGAAGAATTGCTTTGTATGCTTGGGTTCTTCCAACTAAATCATCAGACTTAATAGTAAGCATTTCTCGTAGTACGTGAGCTGCACCGTATGCCTCGAGCGCCCAGACTTCCATTTCACCAAATCTTTGACCACCAAATTGGGCTTTACCACCAAGTGGCTGTTGTGTAATAAGTGAGTAAGGACCAGTTGATCTTGCGTGCATCTTATCTTCACCCAAGTGGATAAGTTTTAAGATGTAAGAAGTACCTACAACTACCTCATGCTCAAAATATTCACCAGTTCTACCATCAATAAGTTTCATTTTTCCTGATTTTGGTAAACCAGCTGCTTCAAGCTCTAATGCAATTTCTGGCTCATCGGGAGATTCAAACACAGGAACAGCATATTTCTTACCCAATTTTTCACCGGCATAACCAAGTGGAGCTTCCTGTAATTGACCAACGTTCATTCTTTTTAAAACTGCTTCGGAAGAGAAAATGATATCAACTGTGGTACCATCTTCCAGTCTTGGCATATCTACAGCTGGAACAATAATTGAGATGACACCTTTGTTTCCGTGTCTTCCTGCAAGTTTATCGCCAACTTCTATTTTTTTCTGTAGGGCAACATAAACTGTGATTTCTTCAAGTACCCCGGCTGGTAAGTTTTTGTTCTCTGCTCTATCAACCCTTTTAACTCCAATAACTACGCCATGCTCACCGTGGGGCATAACAAGTGAGTTGTCTCTTACTTCTTTAGCTTTCTCACCAAATATTGCTCGAAGAAGTCTTTCCTCAGCAGAAAGTTCAGTTTCACCCTTTGGTGCAACTTTACCAACTAAAATATCAGCAGATTTAACCTTGGAACCGACTGCAACGATACCTTGTTCATCAAGGTTTCTCAAAGCTTCCTCAGAAACGTTTGGAATATCTCTTGTTATTTCTTCTGGCCCTAATTTTGTTTCCAAAACCTGAACGTTATAGTCTGAAATGTGAATTGAGGTTAGTAAATCTTCTTTTACAAGGCGATCAGATAATGCGATACCATCTTCATATTCAAAACCGTTCCACATCATGTAAGCAACTTTCATGTTTGTACCGATTGCAAGTTCACCATGATCTGCAGCAGGCCCCTCAATCAATATGTCACCCTTTTTAATTTTTTGGCCAGTTTCAACCCTAACCACTTGGTTAAAACAGGTTGATTGGTTAGACATCACAAATTTTCGGGAGTGATATTCACCTTTTTCTTTTCTATCATCATATTTAATGATCACTTTAGAAGCATCAGCATATTCAACAACACCTTTAGTTTCAGCAAGTATTACAGCGCCGGCGTTATTAGCAACTACTGCTTCGATTCCTGTTCCTACAATTGGAGCTTGGGGTCTTACAAGCGGAACTGCTTGTGACATCTGTTGTGTAGCAATAAGCGATCTTGAAACGTCATCATTCTCCAAAAAAGGTATAAGACCTGCAGAAATACCAACAATCTGCCTTGGTACAACTTCAACATATTCGGCAAGAGCAACATTACCGAGTGTATAGCTGCTCCCATTTCTAAGAGGAACTTGGCTTTGTAAAATATAGCCATCTTCATCAACCTGAATAGAAGAATCTGTAATATAAAGACCTTCTTCTTGGTATGCTGCTAAAAATACCACCTCGTTTGTAACTTTAACCCTACCATCTTCTTCTTTAACAAGTTTAAAATATGGGGTTTCAATAAAACCATATTCGTTTACTCTAGAATACATAGCAAGATAGTTAATAAGTCCAATGTTAGGTCCTTCTGGAGTTCTAACGGGACATACCCTACCATAGTGGGTGTAGTGGACGTCTCTTACTGCCATGCTGGCGCGTTCTCGTGTAAGTCCACCGGGACCTGATACAGAAACCCTTCTTAAGTGATCGAGGGATGTTAAAGGATTTTGTTGATCTTGAAACTGGGAAAGTTGGCCGGATGCAAAAAAGCTATGTATCTTGGCGGTGACAGCTCTTGGTGAAATCAAAATTGCTGGATCAGGAAGCTCCTCTCTTGGCTGTAAGGACATTCTTTCTTTGATATTTTTCTCAACTTGCAAAAATCCAATCCTTACCTCGTTTTGCAAAAGTTCACCCACACTTCGAATTCTTCTGTTCCCCAAGTGATCAACATCATCCTCTTCAATAACACCGTTATTTATTTTTATGATTTGGGAAACTACTTTTATTAAATCCTCAAGTTGTAATAGCCAGTACTTAGGTTCATTAGGAAAGTTCAAATCAAACTTCTGGTTTAATTTAAATCTACCAACTTTACCTAGTGAGTATCTTCTAGAGTTAAAAAACATTGCTTCAACTAAATCTTTGGCGTTTTCAAGTACCAGAGGCTCACCTGGCCTCATTTTTCTATAAACCTCAATAGCTGCTTGGTCAACACTACTTGCTGGATCTTTTGCCAAAGTGGCATCGATATAACTCATTTCTGGGTCGTTATCAACAGACGCAAAAGCCTTTTTTATATCTTCATCGGTCTCTAGCCCAAAAAGTCTTAAAAGGGTGGTTACAGTTATTTTTCTTCTTCTATCAATTTTGGCACTAATAACACCAGTTCTTGAAGTACTAAGATCAATCCAAACTCCATTTTTTGGCAGTATCTTGCCACCGGCAAGCTTTTTTCCCGTAGCGGGAGAAATCTCTGTTGAGAATAATGCTCCGTAGGAGCGGGTAATTTGGTTAATGACAACTCTTTCAACACCATTAACAACAAAGGTTCCAGTTGTTGTCATCAAAGGAATATCACCCATGTATATTTTCTTTTTCTTTTCTTTTTTATTTAATGGATCTTTAATTGTAGCGTTCAAATACCAAGGAGCATCGTATGTTCTGCCTGTTCTTATAGCCTCATCAATTGTTATATTTGCACTATCTATGGAAGGATCTGACAAAGTTAGTACCCAACCTCTTCCTGTATAATCTTGAATAATCCCAAGTTCATCCAAAACTTCTTTTATTCCATCCTCCATCATCCACCTATAAGACTCTAATTGAATACTTGAAAGAATAGGTAAAGGTAGTACGTTCTTTCTTTTTGAAAAATTATGTCTCATTACGATAATTCCCTTTTTGAAACTATTTATACTATATAGATAAATAAACTTAAGCACGGGTGCCCCGCGCTATTTGCTTTTTTCTTTTGTATTTTCAGCCAATAATAAATACTGAAGGCTTCGCGAAAACACTCCAGTTGCACGTTGCAGACTACCATATCACTACGCAAGTGTCAATACAATCAACAAAAACCGCCTTTTAAGAAATCCGATTGACACATGTATTTAGTATGGGGAAGGTTTGTCAGACTATAGGATTTCTAGCTTTTGCAGTGGCCAGAACCTTGCTACAGCCTTACCTACAACTCTTTTGTCTGAAATAACCCCAAACGTACGAGAATCAGCTGATCTAGTACGATTATCTCCCATCACAAGAATATGACCATCTTCTATCTTTTGGGCTTTCCCGTCCTTAAATCCCGGACCGCCTTGAGTACAGGTATTAGAATAGAGATATGGTTCCTCTAATACATATCTTGAGTTGTCCTTCACAACATACACACCGCAATCAGAAATTTTGACAATATCTCCCGGAATCCCAACCACTCTTTTTACATAGTCAATATCATCATCCCCAGGCGGATGAAAAATTATGATGTCTCCCCTTTTGTATCCTAAAATGTGTCTTGAAACGCGTTCAACAAGTATCCTATCCCCATCCATAAGTGTGGGCTCCATACTTGCACCAGAAACTATCTCTGGAAAAGCCAAAAAGATATATAAAGCTAAAAGAATTGCAAAAGAACTTAAGAATGACTCAACAAGTTCCAAGAGAAAATTATGGTGTTCACCAGTAGCTGAAGGCATACTAAATACAATACAATAGTATAAGACAAAATGAAACGCACAAAAGCACAAGAAAAATTACAAAATACCAATATCTATCACCCATATGTTCAATTTAGTACGTTATATGATGTAAAACAGTTTTTACTTACACATTTAGATTTTATTACTCTTTTTACATTTTTAATCTTTGCAGTTTATCTAAACTCACTTTCTGGAAAATATATCTCCGATGATATTGTTGCTATGAACTTTGTTGCAAACAATAACTGGCTTGAGTCAATCAAAGAGGGTAGGTACTACTATGCAGTATATAAAACTATTTATACTATATTTAGGGGAGAATCGGGGCCCTTTCACCTACTATCTATCTTTGGGCATACTCTTGCTACTATCTTTGGGTTTATTTTTGTATCTCAGTATTTTTCGAAAAAAATTGCAATGCTTGCGACATTAATTTTTGCGTTGCATCCCATCAACACAGAAGCGGTTTCTTGGATTTCAGGAAATATTTATATTACAGACGCCATAATTCTTTTTATCTCGATTACTTTAAATAACCTATACTCTAAATCGACTAACTTTTGGTACTACATTTTAATGCTTTGCTTATTTTCTGTTCCAGTTATACTAGGACTAAATGTTAGATCCCTTGCAATTATCCCCTGTCTTATTGTAGTAGATATTTTCTTTAATAAGAAAAAAATTAATTGGCAATTTATTTTTAAATATATTCCGTATCTTATTATCTCCTCGATTGTATTACTAAAAAACAGCCTATACGCAGTAAATAGAATTACGGAGTTAAACTACGCTACCCCAGACGGTGAAAAAACTAATTATTTCTACCAACTAATCTACTCAATATATAACCCATTAGAACTTCTAATCTTTCCAAAAAAACTTGCTTTGTACCATGAAGGAAATTTTGGAGGAACCTCGCACATACCCATCATGGCCACAATAACTATTCTACTTTTTATCTACATATTCATTAATTTGCGCATTGACAAACTTAAAGCCGGACTTATACTTTTTGCACTTTCATCCTTTTGTTTTGCACTTAGTCCAATTCAAATAGCCTGGTATTATGCCGATAGATACCTATACATCACAACGTTGGTTTTCGGGATTTTACTAGCACAATGGTTAACTAAACTTGAAGGTACTCTACGTTTAAAAAACCTAGCAGTTATTACAACAATTATAATACTTGGTATTTATGCAGGAAGAATTTATATAAGAAATTTAGATTGGCGAGATAGTAAGTCCATCTGGGAAGCAAATGTAAAAACCCATCCTTTGAGTTCGCGAAGTTTTAACAATTTAGGAGATGTTTATCTTAAAGAGGGAGATGTCTCCAAATCACTCTCGGCATTTAAAAAAGCTATTGAAATAAATCCATATTATTCAGACGCATACCATAATTTAGGTGCCACCCAAATACAAATAGGGGATTATGAGGAAGCAAAGAAAAACCTAGAGCAGGCTTTTTTCCTAAACAAAAACCTTTATATATGCTTGATGTTAAGGCAATAAATCCAACATATCCAAATGTGGATACTATATTGGATGACATTTTAAAACTTTGGGCTACAACTGAAAATGATAATAAAATCACTTCTGAGAAAAACCCTCTGCAATAATAATTTTTAAGACTTATTTTCTAGAAATTCACTTTTTATGATCTGGGGCATTAATTAAGCCACAGTTCTTATATTTTTTACCACTTCCACATGGGCACATATCATTTCTTCCCACTGCATTTTTATTTGAAATAACCGGCTCTACACTTATATTGCGACCGCCATTTTTTGCATTGTTAAAGTTAGTTTGTTTTATTTCTCCTGCTTCTGTAGAAACCCCACTTTCAAAGTCTCCTTGCGTGTACTTTAACTCTGGAGCTTTTTTTGATTTTCCTGTATTTGCTACTTTATCTAACTCAATTTGCTTTGCGACCTGGTCGGTAACATTTTCAAGACGTTCTACGATTTCAAGGTAAATTTTTTGAACTAGCATTTCAAATCTTTCATGGCCTTCCCTCTTATATTCAACCATCGGATCTCTTTGAGCATAACCGCGAAGCCCAATCCCATCTCGTATATGGTCCATATCAACAAGATGCTCTGACCACAAAACATTAATCACAGGAAGAGCAAGTGACGCAACAATCTGTAACCATGATCCAAGGCCAAATCTTGCAACATGGTCATCCCAATTTGTTTTAGTATCAAAATCTATGTTTTCTTGTAATTTTCCAAGAAGCCACTCGCCAGCACTCTCATCTTTCTCTACTAGTTGTAAAACAATACGGCGCAGCTTATACACAACCTCTCGATGAGTATTCATGACATCATCCATCTCTACAAGTTGCTTTCGACGGTCAAAGTTAAAACCTTCGACTCTTTTTTGAGCATTTGCTATAGACGATGTTACTATGGAAGACTCAAGCGGTGTATTTTCATCAAGTCCAAATCTATCCATAAGTTTTTCGACTTGTGCACCACCAAAAATGCGCATAAGATCATCCTGTAAGGAAACAAAAAACCTAGAAGAACCTGGATCTCCCTGTCTTCCGGCACGACCGCGAAGCTGATTATCAATTCTGCGAGATTCATGGCGTTCAGTACCTATTACATGAAGACCACCTAAAGCAGATATCTCTTTTACTTCAGCCTCCTCAATTGTAGTTTCTGAGGCCGACTGGTCACCTCCAAGCAAAATATCTACCCCTCTTCCTGCCATATTTGTAGACACAGTTACGGCACTTTTTTTACCGGCTTGGGCAATAATCAAGGCCTCCTTGTCGTGGTTTTTTGCATTGAGTATTTGGTGGGGTATTCCACGACGTTTCAATTGCTCATGCACCAACTGAGATTTATCAACTGAGGTAGTACCTATAAGTACTGGCTGACCTCTACTGTATTTTTCGGCAACATCTTCAGCAACTGCTCTGTACTTAGCAGACTCAGTTTTATACACAACATCTTGAAAATCGGTTCTTGTGACAGGTTTATTTGTAGGAACTACAACAACATCAAGTTTATAAATTTTATAAAATTCTTCTGCTTCTGTAACAGCGGTGCCTGTCATACCAGCAAGCTTAGAATACATTCTAAAATAATTTTGGTAAGAAACTTCGGCCAAAGTTTTTGACTCTTGCTGGATAGTGACACCCTCTTTTGCTTCAATTGCTTGATGAAGTCCTTGAGAATATCGGTTACTTGGTAAAAGTCGTCCGGTGAATTGATCAACAATTACAACTTGCCCATCTTTCACAACATAATCCCTGTCTTTTTCATAAAGAGTAAAGGCTGATAAAGATTGTTCTACCAAATGCACCATTTCAAAATCTTGTTCATAAAGATTTCCAATTCCAAGCATTTTCTCAACACGCCTTATGCCAAGATCGGTAAGAGTTGCGCTTCTAAATTTTTCATCTACCTCATAATCGGTACCTTTAATTAGTTGTTTTATTATGCCATTTGCCTGGTTGTATCTTTCGGTGGGTTGTTCCGCTGTTGTAGAGATTATAAGTGGGGTTCTTGCAACATCTATCAAAATAGAGTCGACCTCATCAACAATTGCAAAGTAATGGGTCCCCCATTCACCAAGCGGATTTGTCTGAACCATCTCAGAAAACTTTGAAACCATGTTATCGCGCAGATAGTCAAATCCAAACTCATGGTTTGTGCCATAAGTTACATCACATTGATAAGCAACTTGTTTTGCAACTTCTTTAAGATGGGTAGAATAAGAATCCTCAAATTCGGTTCCGTTGTATGATGAATCAAATTTGAAGGCACGTTGTTGCATGATGACTCCTGTAGTAAGCCCAAGATAATCATATAAAGTTCCCATCCAGCCAGCACCATGTCTTGAAAGATAATCATTTGGAGTTACAAGATGGACTCCTTTACCTGTCAGGGCGTTTAAATATATTGCTAGAGTTGCAGTAAGTGTTTTACCCTCACCGGTTTTTTGTTCTGCAATCTTACCCTCATGCAAAATAATCCCAGCCATCAATTGCACATCAAAATGACGCATGTTAAGAGCTCTTTTTCCTGCCTCGCGCACAAGTGCAAAGGCTTCCGGCAATATTTCTTCCAAATACTTTTTCTGGGAGTCAAAATCAAGTTTATATAATATTTCTTTCCACGAGGATGTTTTTGCTTTAATTTCCTCTTTTGAAAACTTTGCAAAACCTTCCTCAAAAGTATTGATTTTTGCTACGATAGGTCGCAGCTTTTTTATCTGTCTTTCGTTTGAATCAAAAAGAAATCCCAACATGGCTAAGCGATTATAGCGTCAAATTACATTTTTACAAAAAGTAAAAGTACAAGAGCCAAAACTAATCTATAGATAATAAAAACTGAAAGCCCATGCTTATTTAAAAATTTAAGTAAAAATTTGATAACAAGAAGACCTACTATAAAACTTGTAAAAAATCCTATTAGTAAGCTTGGCATAAAAGAAGTGGTAATAAGATGGTAAGACTTTAGCAACTGATAAGTACCGACTAGTACAACAATTGGTATTGAGAGTAAAAATGAAAATCTTGCCGCATTTTCGCGACTTAGCCCAAAAAGCATACCACCAGAAATAGTTGAACCAGATCTTGAAAAACCGGGAAGAAGTGCTAAGGACTGGAAAAAACCTATTACTAAACTTTTAAAATAATTCATACTTAAGCTTTTTTTATGATCTGCTGATTTTTCAGCGATAAACATAAGAGCTGATCCAAGTATTAAAAACAGTGCTACATATTTAACATCTCGAAACACTACCTCGATTTGGTTTTCAAAAACAAAACCTATAATACCAGCTGGAAGTGAGCCCAAAAGTATAAAAATTGCATATTTTCCATTTTGGGAATAGTTAGAAAAATTATCTTGACTATTCCAAACATCGGAAATAAAACTTAATCCTATGTTATATAAGTCTTTGAAAAAGAATGCTAAAAGAGCAGCCGCAGTGCCAAGATGCAATGTAGTATCAAACACAAGACTATGTGGCTGCCAACCAAAAAGACTCGGAACTACAATAAGGTGTCCAGAAGATGAGATAGGTAAAAACTCCGACAAAGCTTGAATTGCCCCTAATATAAATGCTTGAAATAAATTCATATGGGCTCCTCCCTTAAGCCTCCCCCACCACCAAAATATTATCTGAATTGGAACGCCCGGCAATAGATACTATATGCACATTTTTAAACACTTCGCTAACTGCTTCTACAAAAATATCGGATTCGTTTTGGAACTCCTCTAAGTAAATTCGATTAAATAGCACTAAACCCCCATCTTTCAAAAACCACTTAATACCTGCAAAGAACGTACCAGACTTACCAAGATCAGGGTATTTATCTCCACAGAAAATATCAACAATAAGTACATCAAAAGTATCTTCCTTAAACTCATATCTTTCCGGTTCAGAAATAACTCTTAACGCATCATCATTGACAATAGTAAGATTTGGGATTTGCTCAAGATCAAAAAACTTTTGAGCTACATCAATCATAACAGGATCTATTTCTACTGCAGTCAGATTTACTCCCGGCATCTTTTTAGCAAACAAGTGAAACACAGTCCCACCACCAAGTCCAAACATTAAAATATTTTTCGCATGGGGCATACGTTCTTTAACCTCTTCGACAATTCTTCCCCAAACACGGTTCATTGATGATGGTGAATCCCAGTTTATAGACTGAATGGTATTATTTACACTTAGTTTTCTAGTGTGCCCTACTTGGTATACCTCTATCTCGCCATTAATTTGTGAGGGGGCCTTATACAAAAGCTTTGGAAGTTCAATTTGGCCAAGTGACATTATCTAATAATGTCCTTTCCGACATATTTTCGCAAGATCTTTGGAACCTCAATACTCCCATCCGCCCTCTGATAATTCTCAAGAATTGCAATTAGAATTCTTCCGATTGCAAAAGCCGTTGCATCATTCATATGCACGTACCCACCTTTTTTGTATCTGATATTAAGTCTTCTGGCTTGATAATCAGTCATGTAGTCACTGGTATGTGTTTCACGGTATTTATCTTGGCCCGGCATAAAACACTCTATGTCAATTTGTCTGTAATCAGGCTTTCCCATATCCCCGGTACATATAGCTACGATTTGGTGTGGAATTTCAAGTTGTTGAACAAAATACTGTTGAAAAGCCACCAATAAATCTTGCTCTACAAGGCCGGTTTCCGGGGTTGTAAAACACTCAAGTTCTAATTTATCAAATTGATGAACTCGCAAAATTCCTCTTGTATCTTTGCCGTATGAACCGGCCTCTCTCCTAAAAGCTGTTGAATAACCAATATATCTTTTAGGAAGTTGAGAGTCATCCAAAATTTCACCCATATGGAGTGGTCCCATAGTGTGTTCCGCACTGCCTACTAAAACCAAGCTGTCCTCTGCAAATACATACCTATCATCTTGTGGTTCAAGGCGATCCATCTTATCCATGATCTCAGATCGCATAAAAACAGGGGGAATTACAGGCACAAATGGGGTAAAGTTTGGGTTACCCACTTCTTTGGCAAGTTTTTCTACAAGCTTTGGGTCCATTAGTGATTCAAACACAAACTGAATTAAACCAAACTGCAGAAGTACAGCATCACCAAAAAGATAAGTAAATCTAGTACCACTTATCTCACTTGATTTTTCGGTGTCAATTAAGCCCAAAAGCTTTCCAAGTTCAATATGGTCTTTTGCTGTGAAATCAAACTTTTTTGGAGATCCCCAC
Organism: candidate division WWE3 bacterium; assembly: GCA_016182565.1. Taxonomy (GTDB): domain Bacteria; phylum Patescibacteriota; class WWE3; order UBA101185; family UBA10185; genus JACPGI01. The sequence goes on along the minus strand of JACPGI010000003.1, from coordinate 148,751 downwards.
TTTTTGATTACCACGTTCTCAGTTTCGTCTTTACCGGATGGCACACTTTCGTGGATTATATTTGGAACTTTTTTAAGCAAATTATCTCGTTGAATTTCAACTGAAGTCAGACTTTCTTCAAGTTCTTTTAATTCTGCTTTTACTCTGCCCGCCTCTGTTATTAATTTTTCTCGGTTTTCGGCTGGAACTTTTGAGATGTCGGAAGAAAGTTGATTTCTTAAAGCACGGTGGGACTCAACCTTCTGGAGAAGTTCAGAGTACTTGTTATCAAGAATAACGAGTTCTTCAAAATTTACTTTGTCAGCTACCTTTTTTTCTTGGATAGCTTTTTTAACTAATTCTGGCTTTTCTTTTAATAACTTTATATCTATCATAAGGACACCTTTTGCTTTCTAAAACGTAACCTCAAACTTTACATAAAATTTGAAAAAGCTACATCTGACGTAATTATGTACCAAAAAGCAAAAAACTGGCAACTTATCTGCCAGCTAATTTTTCCCGCCACATCCCAAACGGCAAAACTTCTTTTCATTAAAGCCATTAGTATTGGGGAATTTATAGCACTGCGGGAACAGTCAGTCAATTAATTAAATTTGTAATTTTAGTTAAAAATGTGTATAACCAAGTCACCAATTCCAAATTAGACTTAAATCAAAGCCGGGAGGTGGAAGATGCATTTAGTTTTTGATAATGAACGCGGCGTTTGGTACCGATTAAGCCGAGCAATTGAAGAAAACGGTGAAATAATTTATGTAAAAGGTATAGGTTACCTAAAGTATCAGGTTTCCATACCAACGGTATTTACACCAACTGCCAAAACAAGAAGCTCAAAATTAATAAGAGCCAAAATTTGGGATCCATACAAAAAGAAGTGGTGCTAGTCACAAAGACTGTACCACTTCTTACTACTCAATTTATTTTTTAAAATCGAAGCCTTTATAAACCTCTATCAAAAATTCAACATGCTCTTTAAACTCGACTCCAAGCTTTTCGATACCAAACAATATTTCTTCCCTATCAATCTTAGCAGCAAAAGTTTTATCTTTAAATTTCTTTTTTACAGATGAAGCTTCCATACCCTCAAACCCACCTGGCCTCATCAAAGAATAGGCATACAAAAATCCTGCCAGCTCGTCTGTAGCAATAAGCGTTGCTGCAAGTTTTGATGCAGGCATTTCATTTGTTTTTTTCCAATAATGTGCGGCAACTGCGTGTATAAGTTCGACAGGATAATCCCACTCTTTAAACCATTTTAAGGATTCGCTTGGGTGCTCGTTTGGGAATTCAAAATAATCTAGGTCATGCAAAAGCCCTGTAATATACCAAAGCTTCTCATCCTCACCAAATTTTTTAGCATAAGCTTCAAGACCAACTGCAATCATTTTTGAGTGCATTTGTTGATATCTATCCTTAACATGTTCTTCAAGAATTTTTTGAGCTTCTTCACGCGTTGGTAGTTTTGCCATTGAATGATTATAAGATAGAAAGGAAAACTTACAAAACACTTTATTAAACTATGTACTCTAAATTAAACAGGAAAAATATATACAATTATTTCACATCTTCAGAAAGTCCATAAATCTCGCGTGTTGTGTCCTCAATGTGAGATTTTAACTGTGGAAAGGGTACTCCCTCACGAGCCGGTATATCTTCTAGAAACCAGAAGGTTCTTTCAGCGTGACCATAACCAAAAGTTGGAGGCATACCATATTCAAGCATTTCAACATAATCTATATCAAGCCACTGGGCTTCAGCATCCCCCGCATCACGAAGTTTTTGTTGCTCTGAAAATCTTGCGAACTGATCAAGTGGATCATTGACCTCACTCCAACCATTTCCTAACTCACTCCCTGCAATAATTGGCTGGAACCTTTCCACCATATTTGGATTTGTAAGACTTGGCTTTTGTAATGGAGATAAATACTTAGGGTGATTTATAAGAAAAGCAGGTCCTGCAATTTCTTTGCGAATTGTTTTCCAAAGATTATCAACTGCGCGAGGTACATTCATTACAAAATCTCTCTCTATCTTGTACTCTGCTAATACTTTTTCAAGTTCTGGCAATGTGACATTGTATACATCGATTCCAAATCTTTTCTTCATTACTTCACCAAAATCTAGAATCTGCCAGCCTTTTGAAAAATCTACATCAAAGCCTCGAATCTTAAATACCTTTTTACCATCGTAAACTTTTTCAATAATATAAGTATAAAGTTCCTCAATAAACTTCATCCCATCTTTCCAGTCAGCATAAGCCCAGTAAAACTCCATGGCCATATGTTCCGGCAAATGTTCATCAGATAAACCCTCGTTTCTAAATCTAGGGCCTATTTCAAAAACTTTTTCATAACCACCACCAATTAGTCTTTTCAAATATAGTTCCTGAGAAATTCTTAAATAAAAATCTTGATCAATTGAGTCCATATGAGTCACAAATGGGTTTGCATCTCCTCCACCTGGAACATGCTCTAAAATCGGGATGTTTATCTCAAGAAATCCCTTTGCTTTAAAAAACTCACGATGAGCATCCCAAAACTTAGCACGTCTTACAAACCTAGCACGAACTTCTTCATCCATGGTCATATCAAGGTATCTTCTTCGCATTCTTACTTCTCTATCTTTTAGACCATCCCACTTGTCAGGAAGAGGTCGTACAGTTTTAACTAATATTTTAAGTTGCCTTGGTTGAATAGAAATTTCGCCTGTTTTTGACTTTGTAATATTTCCGGTAACTTGAACAAAATCACCAATGTCAAGTAAATTTAGATCACTGTGGCCTAGAATCTGTTTTTTTGCATCTGTTTCTTCAAGCAAATCTTTTTGAATGTAAAGTTGAATTTTTCCTGAAAAATCCTGCAAAGAAGCAAAGCTTAAAACTCCAAATGTACGCCAAGACATAAGTCTACCTGTTAAAGTTACTTCTTTTCCCTCAAACTTGGCAAAGTTAGTTACAATTTCGTTATTTGAATAATCCTTTATAGAAGCGGACGGAAATGGGTCAATACCCAACTCTTTTAACCTAGTTAGTTTACCAATTCTTACATCACGTAATTCTTTTAGTGTTGCCATGGATATTATTGTAATACAAAAAAGAGAATTGTTTTACTCAACCTTTAATATTGTATAGGTCAAATTACCAATTGGAGCCTCGACCTCAAATTTTTCTCCAACTTTTTTGCCCATTAACTTGGAACCAAGTGGAGATTCATGTGAAATCTTACCTTTTGAAGGATCTGCCTCAGGAGCACCGACCATATGGAAAATTTCTTCGTCACCATCAATGTGTACAGTTACTTTAGTGCCAAGAGAAACAAGTCCTGAATGATCTACTGCTTGTACTTTTGCATGCTTAATAATATCTTCAAATTCAGAAATCTTACTTTCAATGTAGCCCTGTTCTTCTTTTGCGGATTGGTATTCTGCATTTTCAGAAAGATCACCCATCTCACGTGCGTTTTTAATTCTTAAAGCTAAGGCTGGTCTTCTAACCTCAACTAGTTCTTTTAATTCAATTTTTAACTCATCCAACCCCTCTTGAGTTAGATATACAATATCTTTCATATTTTTCCTTTATAAATGAAAAAACCCCGTCAGTATTGAATTGGGGCTTCGGATGGAAATATCATCCTTTTAGTAAGATAGCACCATACCATAATAGTGTCAAACAACGCAAATTGCTTTAATCCTTGTTGCTACAATAAGAGTTCATGTATATATCGAAGCTACTCACGGGTAACCATCATTCTGTAAGCTTCCACAGTTAGTACAGCGTCGGACTCGTGATCAGTTTTCACAATAATTCCAAAAAGTTCAGCTACCCTTTCTATGCCTTCCTGCTTTGAATGTACATTCAAAAGTTTTTTTATAACTTTATTGTGCATATCGGCAATAAAAATATTTTTGACTATAGCTGTTGCCCATATAGCACCGGCTACTTGATTTAGTGCAGTTAATGTCTTTGAATTTCGTACTGGTGCTGGAGTTTCTAAAACAATTAGACCGGGGTTGTACTTATCAAAAAGGGTCTGAAAAGTCTTTGTTATTTTTTCAAGTTTATCTAAGCTATAAGTTCCACTAAACTCAAAATTTTGGGTTTTTAACAGCTTACCGTTTTCAAAAATTGCTACTCCGCAATTTGTCGTTGAACTATCAATTCCTATTGTTACCATTTTCTTTTGTTTAGTATTTGTAGTTGCCATACATATTATAAAGTTGCAGTATGACAAGGATAGCATGCAGTAATGATATAAGTAAGGATACTGCCTAATATATGAACATGTACGTAAGTTAACTTATAAAAATGAATGCAGCTAGCGCATTTTGGTAAATAATAAAATGACCAAATTTAAAGAAAACGTAATAAAAATAGTATCAAAAATTCCATATGGAAAAGTAATGAGTTATGGACAAGTTGCACTGTGTGCGTCCTTTCCTAGAGGGGCAAGACAAGTAGGTTGGATTCTAAATAAGCTAAATTATGAGGAAACCAAAAATCTACCCTGGTGGCGTGTCGTAAATAATGAAGGCAGAATAAGTATAAAAAATTCGGAGTATCTTCCCCCCGAACAAAAACAAAAACTCGAGGCCGAGGGACTTAAAATAAAAAAAGATCTGACTTTTGATATAAACAATTATAGATATATTCCAACACCAGAAGAATATTTAGAGCTTACTGATGACTTTTTGGATGAAAAATTTTAGAACCTAACCTTTGTGACATTCACATTTGCATTCCGTCTTGTCACATAGCCCGCACATACAAGTCCCCTTGCATTCACAACTGTCCCCGCAGAATTCCACTTCATGATTATTACAACCACAATTCCCTCCACACACGCAATTTTGATTTGATACAAATTTAGAACTTTTATCTAAATTTAAAGCTTGTATCAGGTGAAATAGAAATATAGGTAAAAAGATTAAAAATGCAGTTATATTTGTAACGATGTTATCTGTGATAGATTTTTTTACGTTTAGCTGTTCATTTTTCCAAGAAGCATAGGTATCTGACCACATATTAAGCTGTTCTTTTATGGTTGGGTCTACATCAGAGTAAGACGTAAGAAAGGCGGCAATCTTTAATGATTCAGCTTCCATCTTTAAGTTATATGGGTCAACTTCGACAGCAACCGGGTAATTTTGATACATGCCTGTAGACAGCGAAGACCAAGTCACCCAAGTAGATATAAATGGCGGTTGATAGCTTACTAAAGGACCGGTTTTAAACAAATAGAATCTGGCAATATTGGACACACCACCAAAAAGTGAGAACGCTAAAGCCAATAAACTAAAGAAAGAAACCGAGTAAAAATATAATTTTTTGACATCTATTAAATACATACCTAGATTGTAGCATTTAGCATGAAATTTAGTATACATTTAGTAATATAAGCCCCGGTCTTTAAATCGGGTTATAATGCACAGATGGAAAAAGCTAAACCACTCAATTACCCAAAAATAACAGTTGTAACTTGCAGTTATAACAGAGCAGGTTTTATCAAAAAGGCGTTAGACTCCATAGAATCACAGACCTACAAAAATATTCAGCATATTATAAATGACTCATTTTCTACTGACGGTACTGTGGAAATAATAAAAGATTACATCAAAAGAAATAAACATAAGTATGAGATTATATTTTTTCAGACTAAGCCCCAAGGAATTGCCAAAGCTTTAAATGACACCTTACCTTACGCCACAGGAGACCTGATTCATTTTTTACATAGTGATGATTACTACATAAATGACAGCTCCCTTGGAAGGGTAGCTCAGTACTTTAGAGAAGACCCTACTCTAGAATGGCTGACTGGAAACTGTGTTATAGAAAAAAATGGGAAAATTTACAGACTTAAGCTGCCAAAAATTATAAGAATTAATCCAAAAAAATATGTAAATGCCTGTGCAGGGCTTTCACATGAAAACACATTTGTTAAAACTAAGTTGGTAAAAGAATCTGAAGGCTTTCAAGAAGACAAAACTATCACAGTAGAATTTAGGCTTTGGTTGCGACTAATCAAGACCACAAAGCTCATGCCTGTGGATGAAGATTTTGCTGTTCTGATATCACATGATGGGAGTGCATCTTCAGCAAGTATTTTCTCGTTTTTGAAAGGACTTGTACAAGCAATTGATGTATTTAAAAAGGAAGGAATTATACCTGTGATAGGCTCTGTAAATGATATAGAAATTTATCAGCAAATTGAAAAATTGAAAGCTAAAGTAATATCATTAAACACGCTGCTTAAAAAACAGTAGACAAAAATGCTAGAATATATTTATGAAATTTAACATTCGACTCTTATACTTATATTTATTTTCCTTTGTAGGTCTTTTAATTGTAGTTATTGGCAGTATTCAAATGGTTGATCTTGGTCTTAAGGCGTTTGTCTTTAGAAATGCCGACACCTATATCTCATACCCAATGCCAAAAGCTTTAGACCCAGTGGATCAAGTAGCACAACCTTCAGAGGAAGAACTTGAAAGATATCAAAGGCAACAGTCAAAAAGCGATAGAGAACGCCAAATCTCTAATTCAATTGCAATGATTTTAATCGGGGTTCCTTTGTATTTCTATCATTGGAAAACAATTCAAAAAGAAAATCAAAAAGAATTTGTTTAAAAACTAGGAATTTTCAAAAGTTTAAACTTATAAAATGGCTATTTTCTTTTTACTTCTAGCAGCAGTTACAGCAGGGTCTAATTTAATTGCAATAAAGTACGGGTTAAAAGATGTCTCACCCACAGTTCTTATGTTCATCCGGTTTGGATTTAGTTCTGTAATTCTTGCTTGGCTTCTTAAAAATAAAACGGACATATTAAACAACAATCATAAAAATCTAAGTGCCAAATTTTATAAGCTAGACTTTAAAAAATTAAAAAAACCTTTCTTTATATCCTTCTACTCCTCAATGGCACTACTTTTTATTGCATTGGGGATTGATAAAACTACAGTTTCTAATACTCAGGCGATCTTAGTGTTTTTGCCAATCGCTGTAAGTATCGGGGCGCATTATACATTTGAAGAGAAACACTCATTAATCAAAATAATTAGTTTAATTTTTGGCTTATGTGGCACTTTTATTATTATTTTTCTAGGGGATGCTTCACTCACATTCTCTACTCAAAATATCTATGGAAACATTTTAATTTTTCTCTCAACAATTCTTTCTGCAATATACTTAATAAAATCAAAAACTTTAAGCAAAGATTTCTCGCCGTTAGAGTTAGCACTTACCCACTCTTTTGCTACCTCTATACTTTTTCTTTTGATAATAATTGGCACATTTATCTACAATGGGGCTGAAATAAAACCGCTAAACTTTACTATAACAAGTGTCCTATCTCTTTTGTATTTAATTATTTTTGGAACAATCATCAATTTTTATGCTTACCAAAAAGCAATTAAACTAAACACCACTTTTACAGTTGGATTAAACAGCTATATCCAAATACCGGTGGCGGTGATTGGCGGCGTTATTCTATTCGGAGATGTGATAAGTCCTAATTTTATTGTTGGAACATTATCAATCATGTTAGGTTCAATAATTTGGTTACAAAAAGAGAAAAAACTGCAGCAAGTAGGAAACACACACTAAATTGGTGACCCCACGGAGGATCGAACTCCGATTACCAGGATGAGAACCTGGCGTCCTAGCCGTTAGACGATGGGGCCAAAATATGGCCGACAAAATATGGCCGATGTATAGCCTTGTAAGCTCCCAAAAGTATACAGATCGAATTATATAGTATAATGCAAATGATGTCGCCGCATACAAAAACAGCCTTATTTTCCTTCTTTGCACTATCCCTAATAGCCGGAGTGTCTTATAGTAACTTTGTAACTTTTAACCCAAAGCTCCTTGTCCCATTAAAAGAAGTGCGAGGTGTAAATACCAAGACAGATGAAATCCAGTCAAATTTTTATATAGGTCAAAATGAATCAAAAGTTGAAGTTAATATCCCATACCCAGCAAATAGCGAAATCTTGGGTGTTGTAAAAACCGAGCGCGATGAACAGCACACAATAAAATCCCCTCTTACACCAAACGAAGTTCAGGAATTTTATAAAAATGTTTTAAAATCACAAAGCTGGGAACTTACAAATGAAAATACAACCGGTATATTTTCAAACACTGAGTATAAAAAAGAAAAGGCAAGAATAAAAATCACAGCTTCGGAAAATATATTAGAAAATACCAAAACAACAAATGAAATTAATGCAGTCAAGGAAACTACTTATGAAAGTAAATCTATTTTTTCAATCGTGAGTATTGAAATAAACCAGAGAAACTAAGTTTAAAAAGGCAAATCACAGGTGCAATTTGCCTTTTACCAAACTGGGGCTATAGAAATTAAACTTTTCAAACTAAATATTTACTGCTTTTTCCCTATCAAATAATCGTTGATAAACTGTCTCCCTGTCAACTTGGTGGCCATTTAGTTTGAATATAAAGTCAGCTTCTGGGTAAGTCTCAAACAAGTAGTCAAAATCCTCAACGCACACCAATTCGAAAGTTTCCACCAGTGTTGCACCGGCATAAACTTCAACGAAAACGGCATCACAGTTCGAGAATTTAGACCAAAGAACCACCACTCCCCAAGCTATCAATATGGCAAATACGGCTGCCAACATCACAACATATCTAGGTATATCCATGGAGCACTTCCCTTCTTTTTTTGATTTGAATTTATTTGGAAACAAGTAATTAAATGGATCCTAGCAAAAAACAAGGCATAGTACAAAATAGACTTTAACTCTAGCTTCCAGTAGTTTTGAATGCACAATCTTTGATTCTTAGCCCTTAGTCTTTAGTTCCCACCATAAAAATTGAACGCCAAGGTTGATAAGAGCTTTTAAATATATCCTCATATAAAGTCTTGTCTCCACGAACTACCTTTCGTGTAAAAACTGCTTGGGCACCCCATGCCGCCCAATCTACTTGTTTGGTTTTTCCTTTTTCTAAAGTTGGATCATCTTGATAAAGTGGTTCTGGTGGTGGTATTAAATTAGAAACAATAGGAGTACTAAGTGTTACTAACCTTCCGTCCGGAGTTCCATATATTTTAAAATTCAAGGTTTGCAGTTTTGTATCCCAAGATGCTTGTATCAGTATATGGTTTGGAGTGTCATTTTTAAACTGGAAATCAAGCGATGGTTGATAAACTGAGGCATCAATTCCTGCTGGACTATCTTGTTCATAATAACCGACTCTATATGCGTGTGGATGACGCGTTATGATAGGAAGCCCAGCATTAAGTGCCGCTCTAAAAAGTGTTGTGGATGTTTGACAAACCCCACCACCTTCACCAAGAACAGTACGGCCGTTGGAAATAATATAAGCCGTGTCATAGCCAGTCGCTGCATTTATCTCGCCGACTGAATTATTAAATGAAAATACTCCTTGTGGAGGTACAATCACCCCATCAATTCGCGCAGCTGCTAAAGTCAGATTGTTAACTCTTGGGATAATAGAACCTGCATATTTGGAATTACCCTCACCAATCACAGAAAAAATCCCGTACTTTGATGCATCGGGCAATTCAGCAATCTCTGTGACATGTAGTTCAACTTTGGATTTTTTGTTTAAAAAGGCGTCTTTAAAATCACTAAAAAGTCTATCTGTATCAAGTTCCTTTCCTTTCCTTGTCACTTCAAAACTTGTCACAAGGTTGTCTTTGACCGAAAGAACATTTCCTCTTGGCAGTTCGTTAACTTCCTGCTTTATTACATCTACATACGACTGAAATTTAGACTTATCCAGGCTTACAGATATATTCTTACCATTTTTATCTATATGAACAAATTCAAGCATTTGAGCTGGAGATGGGGTCCACTTTTTGTCCCCCCAAAAAAGCTCGATCTTATTAAAAACTAATTTATTTACCTCATCTTGGACTTTCTCAAGATCTGCCTTGGTTAAAGACGCATTTATAGTTTCTACTTGTAATTTCTTATCTTTAAAATTAAGTTTCTCGATAGATGAAATCACCGTATCATATAGCTGCTGATCATTTACTTTTAAACCGTCTATTGATGGGTCAATCTCAAGTTTATTATCTACAAGTCTAAAAGAAGCTTCTTTGGATTGAACATTTATTTCACCCTTTATACGGCTAAATTCGTTACTAAGACGCCCCGAATCTAAATCATAGTCTAGTTTCAACTGAATTGTTTTAATAAGACTTGCCAGTTTATCCTTCAGATCTATAAGTACATTACCGCTTCGTCCCAAATCAAATGCCCGTGAAACTGATGATTCTACGTTGTAGGTAAGTAGTAAATTTTCACCTTTTATTTCATAAGTTTTTCCATCAAAAAGAAGCTTGATATTCTTTGGTAAGTTTTTTTCGTAAGTAGAAACTTCTTCTACAGCCTGAGGATAATTTAAGCCACCTATAAAAATATCTCCCACTCGTATACCGGGAATCACTTTTCTAGCATAACCAATGTGGTATACAGTAAAAAACAATATTAACGTAACAACTATCAAATAAAGTTTCTTGGAAAATAGATAGAAGTCATGGCCTTTTGCAAACAACACTACCTTGGCCCAAAATTCTGATTTTGCGAGTTTTGTAGGATTTTTTAACACATTTACCACATGGAAAAAAAGCTCATAAAAGTTAGCAAAAGTTTTTTTAATATTTTCTTTATGTTTTCTAAATGGCATGTGAAAACTACTTAATCAAAAATTTTCTTGGTTCCTTGGACATATCTAAAAATTCATCAGTTACCTCAAGAATTTTGTAAGAAGTTGTTTTGCCAAATGCTACCACTTCTGTGCGCACACCTTGGCTTTTTGCGTAAGATAAAAGATCACTATAATCGCCGTCTCCCGAAACTAAAACAATTACATCAACTTTAGGGATCATTCTAACCGCATCCATGCAAAGTCCTACATCCCAGTCTCCTTTTTTTGCTCCACCATAAAAAGTTTGGAGTTCTTTTTCCCGTACCTCATAACCCCTTTGCTCTAAAGCATCAAAGAATTCTTTTTCAGATCCTACGTCTGCTTTTATTACGTAGGCAAAAGCCCTAACCAGTTTTCTTGGACCTACTGCTTCTTTTAAGACACTCCCAAAATTCACTTTGGCATTAAATAAGTTTTTTGCGGAATAATACATGTTTTGTACATCTGCAAAAACTGCCACTCTTTGCTCTTTGTGCTGAACTGGATTTATATTTTTTACTGTAGCTACCATAAGCTCATTTTAGCCTGTTATTGGAAAGTAGGCTAGGTTTTTTATTTTCTATATGACCTTTGACTTTTTCCCCGCAACTCTTTCAGAAGCGTAATCTTCAAGCAATTGTGTCAAAAAACTTTGACTTTGATTATTATTAGGATTTGACGCCACAAAATTGGTATTTATTAGCGAATCCACCTCTTCTGTAGTAAAGGCGTGTTCTCCCTTTCCTACCATTTTTCTTGCTTTTTCAAAAATCTCAAGGGTAGCATTTTTTAAAGACTTGCTTGCAGCTGATATACGCATCAAAGTCCATCTACCATGGGGGCTAGATTCAAGTCTTTGCTTCAGTTCCTCAACTGAAATTTCTTCATCTTGACCTACAAAAGGAGGTAAGTTATTTTCTGGATCAGAGACATACAACATATCGTATAACCGCTGAAATTTTCTTGCAGCCTTGTCTGCATCAACTTGGATATCTACATATTTTAAAGCCATTTGGAGAAGTTCCTTAACATAAAACCGATAATCTTCGTTTTCGGGAATAATTGTATTTAGTGCACCTGCCTCAAACTTATCTACTATAAATTTAAGTCTTATTGAATCTTCTCTAGAAGAAATTGGGCCACCATTTGGAAGAGGCACACCGTCCACAAAAGCTTGGTTTATAAGATCATTAAATATGTGCTGCGCAGCAAGTAAATCTATATAACCCCACCCTATATTTGGATTAAATGCTTCAAAATCAGGAATGGCCTCGGCATGTTTTGGTATTCTTTCTTCTGAAATTGCCTGCGAAATACCTTTTATCACTTCAATACCTCTTTTGGTTCCCCCAGCAACAAGTAGGGCTAGTTCATCCCCACCATATTTTCCGGCATCCTCTTGTTCAGTAAGTACAGCCTCTATACTACTTCCTACAAGTTGTAACTGAGCATCACCAAATTTACGACCGCCTCTGTTGGCTAAGTTAAGATCATTTATATCGCCGAAAACCAATGTTAATGGGGAATTTTCAAGCAAAGCCCTAGCAAGTCCAGTCTCAGCTCTTGCATAGAATTCCCGCTTATTTAAAAGACCAGTCAAACTGTCATGAGAATGTTTCTCAATCCTGTATATATTTCTATACATATCACTTAAGCTTTTTACTCCCTGAACCCGAGTTTCTTCCGGTTTTGTTGAATCATTTAATTCAAGGGTTGCATCCTCAATAATTCTTTCGATGCTCACTTTTCTAGGACTTGTACTTGTGAGGGTGGCTATATTTATAAATTTTGGGATATTGTATCTGAAATGTTTAGCTTTATCGTCAAGGGATGTAAGTAGTCTCATGATTTCATCTTTTGAGTCTTCTAGTGACTTGGATTTATCGGAAATTAAAACATTTAGTCTATCTAAATCCGTTTTAAATTCTCTCTGATTTTTTTGTTTTTTAGTTTCGTGCTTTAGAGCAAACTCTTCTGGGTCCAAAAGTTTTTCAGATGGATGATTGGGCAATATTGAGGCAATGCTTTCGGTTTGGCTTAAATGTACAGAAGCGTTTGCAACTACTCCAGACTGAGAAATAGCTTTTCTTACTGTCAGGTCTCGTAAGTTCTGCTCAAAATCCCCTATAGATGCGACTTGACTAAAAACTTTTCGCCTTGATTCTTGAAGAAAAATTTCATGCAGTTGATCTATAGAGAGAGTTACAAACTTATTCCAGTCCGCATACTCTCCGCCATTAAAGCTAAGTAGATTCTTATGAATAAATTGATCATAATAATTTTTGGCCCACACCTCATCTACTTTTTCAGATTTTAAATACTTAAGTAAGTTATCAGCCGTTGTGCACATTTGACTAAATTCTTTCTGCATATTTAAAGAGTTTATGGCAAGCTGTAGAACAATTCTTTTTAAGTCATTTGGAGACACAAAATCTTCCAGTTGTTTGGGAGTTAAACTTTGTATCGCTTGGTTGTAAATATCAATCGCGTCTTGAAGCGAAACTGAGGTCACCACAACCTCAGGACTTACTTTTATGGCTTCGTTAGATGTTGTTTCTTCTACATGAATTTTGGCTAACTCACCCACAGATAATTTAGAATCTACTTTCTCTAATTTGCCATTTGTCCTAACACGCAATTTACCTGTTAATTCTGAGTCGTTAGAAAGTAAGACAAAGTCAGCACCAGTCCTGTAAAAACCGTACTGACTTTCTGGAATACCATTCTGCTCTAACCCACCATAAACTCCTTTCACAATTTCCCTTAAAGCTCTATCTCCAGAAGTATGTGATACGTATGTGTTTAAACTTGCGAAATTTGACAAACTAATTGATGTGAATGTTTTTTTACCGATTTCGGGATTTTTTAGGCGAATTGTTTTTGTATTTTCATCGATATCAAATTCCAAGTCATGGGAGATTTCTCCTTTTGCTGTTTCATATTCAAGCTCCGTCTTTGCCCCTGTTATATCGTACTCACGAATGAATGCTTCTAATTCTAGGGCCTTTGCAACAAATTGTATGACGGAACTTGGATCATTACGTTGTATTTCTATATTAGGTTTTTCAAGGTTTGGCTTATTTATTGCTTTATTAGCTTGTGTGGCATCTTCTGCATCAGAATCATAGAAGTCATCCTCTATAGTAAGTTCCATATTTCCAATACCGGCGCGAAGACCAAGCAAACGAAGATCAGCAATTAATTCTTCGCGTCTTGTATCAGCCTGGTAGTTATCATTTACGTATGACGGAACTCTACTCTCTTCGATTTTATATGTTTCATCATTCGAATTGACTTCTAAAACCATGCTTGAATTATAGCTGATATAAAGATTTTTGCTTATTTAGGCGGGGCATATTAAAATGCCACTGACCGTAAGGTTAGTTGACACCTTTTGGACTCTAATATTGGGAGATCGTCTAGTGGTAGGACGCTGCGCTCTGGACGCGGAAACTGGGGTTCGAGTCCCTGTCTCCCAGCCATAAGTTTCTTTAGTTATACAATACAAATTCATTCAAACTCCCATAGAAATAAGTGATGTATAATTCGTATATGATAATTATTATCAATGGTTCAAGAAATTCTGGCAAAACTACTGTTGCAAAAATATTACAAAAGAAAATTCCTAATACGGCACACGTTGAGGTGGATAGTCTAAGAGATTTCATAGACTGGATGGACGGTGAAGTAGGAGCCTATACGCTGAGTATCGAAAACGCTGCGTTAATTACAAATAACTTTGTTACACATGGCTTAAACGTGATTTTTACATATCTATTAGAAAATACTGACTACCAAAATATAATAAAAATATTTGGGAGTGCAGGTACAAAAATATATGTTTTTACACTCAATCCTGATCTCAATGTAGTACTAACTAATAGAGGTAACAGAGAATTGAGCAGTAAAGAACAAGAGCGAATAAGATATCACTACAAACCTGGAACTAATAAGCCCTCTTTTGGACAGATTATAGACAACACTAAACAAACACCCGAAGAAACTGCAAATACAATAATTGCTAAATTATCTTTTTAGAGTCTAAATAAAGTTCAAATAGCGTACAGTACTGCCAGCCAGAATGGGCACGCAAGTGACTGCGAAACCTCAAACAGCCTTTCAATCTAGCAAGAATAAAGCTAAACAAAAGTTGGATAAACTTAGAGTAAAGTATTTGGACTAATCTTCAGTACATGTAAAATATTATTATAATAATATAGACTTATATAAAATATGATAGGTGAATTTAACTATTACATAGAACAAAGCAAATATTCTGACCCAGGAGAATTTGGCCACCTATACAAAGAATTGCCTTCAGATATTGAGTCACTCACAAACATAGTAAATCTGCTAATAGTCCACAGAGACGCACTTCAAACACAATACAGTTTAACGCTACCTAAAAATAGAAAACTAGAAGCAGATACTAGGTATGTATCTAAAATTTTACAGACACTTAGTTCTTTAGACAATTCGTCTTTAACAGCAACAAGATTACCAAAAAATAGATTTATAGGGACTTGCCGTGATTACGCATTACTCCTTTGCTCCATACTCCGATACAAAAACATACCAGCAAGGATAAGGTGTGGTTTTGCACTATATTTTTATGATAAATATAAAGTAGACCATTGGGTTTGCGAATATTGGGATAACTCGACTAGCACATGGAAATTAGTTGACGCGAATTTAGGCGAGCTCCAAAAAAAGTACTACAATATCAGATTAACAAGTGACAACATATCAAGAGAAGATTTTTATGTAGCGGGAAAGGCTTGGCAATTATGTACTTCGAAAAAAGACGACCCTGATTTATATGGAGTCCCCGGTATCAATAAATTCGGATCTTGGTTTGTTTCATCAAATGTCTATAGAGACCTGTTAGCACTTAATAAAATAGAACTATTACCTTGGGATTATATGTCTTTCTTTGATAGGAAATATTTCAAAACAGAGGATTATGCTCCAGAAGAACTGGAAAAGTTGAATAAAATCGCACAAGTTACCGCCAATGAAGATAGTAGTTTACTCGAATTTCAAAGTTTATTTGATGATAATAAGTTGTTAAGTGAGTGTGATAAAGTGATAAGTTATACAATTGAGGGACCAAAAGAAGTATCACTTAGTTAGCACATATTTTGTATAAGTAGCAATTTTCAATTCTGCGTTAATTATAGTTCGAACTTGAAGCCCAATAGTCAGCCAGAATGGGCACTTAGATGACCACGAAGCCTCAAACAGTCTTTCAAGGCTAGTAAATATCCGCTTTCAAAAGCGTAGATCCGAACCGTGTTTTAATTTTAATGCAAATAAAATATTAACCGTTGGTATAATAAATATATGAAGACTCCTTTTAATGAAGAGTTATTCAAGGCTCTGGTTGAACCTCATTTGCTAAGATGCAGAGATGGCGATTGGAATCATGCGCAACGCGTAGTCAAATGGGTAAAAGAACTTGGAAATGGAAGAAACGATATCAACCTATTAGTAATCGCGGCGTATATTCACGATATTGGCTGGAGAGATGTTCTTCCTTCACAAAAACTTTCTTTTGATAAATTATTAGAATTTGAGGAAAAGGCAAACCAAAACTCTAAACCATTCATAATAGATCTTCTAACATCTTTAAAATACACCAAAAGTGAAATAACCATTATATTAGATTTAGTAGATGCTGCAGATGCACATAAATCTAATACCGAAACCGAAGCCATAATAGTTGACGCGGATAACTTAAGTAAGTTAGATATTAACCATTTAAAAGAGAAGTTCCTAAGAGAGGAGTGGATAAAAATGTACGAGCTTTGGAAAGAGAAATTTCCAAACAGAATGCGAACTACAAAAGGTAAAGAATTGTACCCCTCATTGCTAGAGAAACTAAAGATGTCTATAGACAGCGAGTTGGGTTCCTGAACTACATGCTCAGTCAAATAGAACGTGCAGTGGCAAAACATACCAACATGCAAAATGTACTTGTCATTCAGTGGTTATACCTCAATAACTTTTATGTAAGGTATAATTAAATTATGAATAACCCAATCGTACAAGCAAAAACACCAGATAATATTATACTTTATGGCTTGTTGCTAGAAGGCGGTAAAAAGTCTGATACAGCAATGCTCTTTATACATGGAACTGCAAGTAATTTTTATTGTGAAGATTTTATGCAGGTAGTTTCTGGAGAACTGATAGAAACAGGTATTACATCATTGCTTGTTAATAATAGGGGAGCCGACCAAGGATCTTCGTGGCAACCAACAGGGGCATCAGTGGAAAAGTTTGAGGATTGTGTGATTGATATAGATACTTGGATAGAATTCCTACAAAATAAAGGTTATAGCAATATAATCTTATGTGGACATAGTCTTGGTACAGAAAAGGTAGTTTACTATATGAATAAAGGAAAGCTTGTAGATACAGTAAAAGCTGTCTTATTGCTAGGCTTTGCAGATTCCTATGGTACACACTACAAATTCTTGAAATCACAAACGATAAACCCAATGGATGAAGCCATTGAGCTAATAAAACAAGGTAAGGGGTACCAATATCTAACTTCTATTTGGCTCTCACATGCAGGAATACTACCCCAAAGCGCTGAATCCTATGTTAATTTCTTTTCAGATAATTCTGAGATATCAAAAGCGTTTCCAATCAGGCAAGGTAAAGGTCTGGTTTCATATCAGAATATAAACGTACCAATCTTTGGTGCTATAAGCGATGGTGAAGAATATACAGTTATTCCTACAACAGATGCTGTTGAATTATTAAGATCAGAAAATAAGAACACAGAAATACACTTGTTTAATGATAGTGATCACTGTTTTGGAGGTTCTGAAAGCAAACTTGCGAAGCTTATTGTTGATTTTCTAAAGCGTAAATTATAGTTGTACTGGCTGGTTTTCCATATTCCGCTCTGCAAATACATATTTACTGATCTCAACTATGAAAAAACTACAGCTTTGTGATAGCTAGAATTTCAAATAAATTACTTTCGGCATATCCCCAACTCTTCCTGCTAAATATTTCAACAGGTATATTTACCATTTCATCGAAATCTTTAGCTATATTTTGGGAAGGACTAACTTGAATTTTACTTACATACCTGGGGAATCCGGAAGCATTATCTTTCAATAAATACGGCTCATCAAAATATATCCAGTACCAGTAATCTCCCAACTCTAATTCCTTAGGGATTATTTCTTTTTTTATAATACCCCTGGAAACTTCTGTTTCATCGTATTCTCTATCACCACTATTTGAAGTTTGGGACTTAACTTTCTCTAAAACCTCTAATTGAGATTTCCGAATCATATCTGACTTAGTAATTAATCTACTAAGCTGTGAAAAAAGTGTAAATGTACTAAAAAAAGACCAACGAGTACTATAGTATTAATTACGTGATATATACGCATATATTAATGTTACTCCTTGATAAAAAATGTTCAAATAGCGTACGGTAACATCCAGCAATGTTATTATTATTTCATGAAACCAAAAATAAGCATTATTACCCTTGGTGTGAGTAATTTCAAAAAGTCCTTGGATTTTTATAAAAACGGTCTTGGATTCATACCACACAATTATGAAGATGGAAAAGAATATGTACTTTTTGAACTTGATGGGACATGGCTGTCTCTTTTTCCTAAAGAAAAACTTGCTGAGGATATCACTATATCGCCAGATGGAAGTGGTTTTAGTGGTATAACATTAGCTCATAATGTTTCATCGAAACAAATGGTAGACGAGGTTTTTGATTTAGCGGTATCTCATGGTGCCACACCAATAAAACACCCACAAGAAGTGTTTTGGGGAGGATATTCAGCGTACTTTGCTGATCCAGACGGATATTACTGGGAAATAGCTTACAACCCATTTACAGACTTAACTTAGAATAGTAGTTGACTAATAAACCATCTTTTAGTCAGATTATAGACAATACAAAACAGGCACCAAAAGAGACCACAGGTCACATTACACCGCATGTTAGTATTGAAAGATGATTGCTATTTTCACTGAAACTATTTGTAAAAATGGGGGCGGAAGCCAATTTGCTGCTATAAATTATGCAATTGGGCTTAAAAAATTGGGTCTAGAACCTGTCTTATTCACTATCAAAACACCTTATGCAAAAGAAGAACTCGCAAAGTATAAGCTACAATGCTGTTTTTTAAGACCACTTATTCTTCCAATTCTCACCTTTGACCTCATACATGCAGTGGGTTTTATTAAGTTGCACCAACCAAAATTAATAATACTAAATGAAAGTTTTTCTACTTATTGGATTGGTTTGATTTGCGGAAAAATATTTAAAATACACACGCTTGCATATTTTCATACATACTATTTTAAAAATCATGAAACTAAGTTTGCGTCAATTAATAAAATATTAGAAATGTTTGTGATACTTTATCTACGTCTATGTTTCAAATTCGTAGATTATTTTGCTGTACCATCTAAAACCGCAGCCATATTCCTAAACACAAAACTTGGCATTAAGAAAACTAAAACACAAATATACCCATACCCAATTCTAAATAAAACAAATATAAAAACTAAGGTCACTCTTAAAAATAAACTCGTTTTAAATCTTTTATATACGGGAAGAGTTGTTAAAGGGAAAAATGTAGACCTACTTGTAAAGACACTCGCCCGTATACCCACAAATAATTGGACTCTTACTATAATCGGCAGTGGAAGATCCATGGGGGAAGTTGCTAGGATAATAAAAAACTGCCACTTAGAAAATAGAATAAAAATACGTGATTTTTTGCCAAGAGGGGAACTTCTTATGGAGTATGCAAACTATGATGTTTTTATATCACTCTCAGATATGGAAACTTTGGGATTTACTTATATTGAAGCTTTAAATGCAGGTTTACCGATAATATGTTTGAAGTACCCTACTACTGAAGAGCTTTTTACAAATCTTGAAAATGTCTATTTTCTAAAAACGAAAGACCCTAAGAGTTTGGCTGTACAAATTTCCGAAATAATAAAACTAATAAAATCAAAGAATGCACCCCCAACCCAAAAAGACTTTCTCGAACAATACACTTACACATCTGCCGCTCAAAAGTTAGTCTCAAGGTGGTTCTAAAATTATAGGTCTACTTAATACCAAAACCCACCACCTATCTGCATATTTCAAAGCATTAAGTAAAATTGAACTATGTAGAGATCCGGAGTAAAATACAAAGGTATGATGATAAGTAAACCAATATTTATTCTTGCCCTTGTTTTCTTCCTTTTATTTGGGGTACTTATTGGTGCGAGTCTTAGAACTAGTCAGAATATTGAAAATCCAAATAATTTAGGGAATCCGCTTAATCCAATCAATATAAACCTATTTCCAAAATCATGTGAATACAATGGTAAAACTTATAAACCTGGAGAAGGGTTTAGGTCGGACGATGGTTGCAACAGCTGTAGCTGTGAAAACGGTCAAGTTGCATGTACGATGATGTTTTGTGGAGAATAGCACACCCCTCCCCTACCAAAACCACCTTATATACGGAAAGTTATAATAAACAATTTGACCATTAAACTCATATTTATAATGAGAATAATTTTTCCAAGTGTGTGTTAGACCCTTTAGCCTTTTATCCTCAACGCTTCCTAAATCCATAGTTTCAAAACCAAGTTCTTTAAAATAAACTATAGAGTCCATAAGAAGCTTGTAGCCGCCATTTGTTTTTTGACCAGCTTCAGTAGTCCCACTATGAATTCCATAAATAGTTTCTTTGAAACCTAAAAACATCTTTGCACCAAGTAACTCATTGTTAATGTTATAAACAAAGCATACAAAAGATTGGTCGCCAAACGAGCTGATTTTAGCCAACAAGTCAGTGATACCAAATATGAAAAAATGCTTTTTTCTACTTCGTTCCTGCATAATTTTATAAAATACTTCAACATCTTTTTTGTCTGGATTTTTTATAATTGTGGTATAACATCCATCTTTTTCCGCGTTGTGTATAGAGTATCTACAATTACCTGTAAATTTTTTCTTGATATCCTCAAGTTGCGAAGTTAGATCAAGAAGCATGGTATTTGGGGCGATTTCTATTTTATTTGTTTTTTTATAACCTGAGTTAATCAATAAATCTAAGTCCTGAGTATTATTTGGGGTTATTTTTAGATATAAAGCTCTGTTCTTTCTACAAATACGTTCTATCTCGGCTAGGTCAGTTTTATTAAGAGGCTTAGGAAGCTGCATGGATGCACGTTTTGTAAATAAGAACTTATTAAATCTAATTACGTTCCCTCCGGAAAGCCTTTGAGAATTCCACCCATATGTTTGTAAATATTGTGACCAATTATCTGACTGTCTTATATCGTTATAATCCATTTAATATTATTATGTCACATATGTTTATTTTCGATTTTTTAATACCTAAGGTGCTATTTCAAGGAAGCACAAAATATAGCCGTGATATAAAAGTGATTCAAATAGGAAAAACAAAGAAATTAATAGTAAATGGACTTGTACAATCCTTCGAAGGGAACCAGAAATCTACAACGAGTAAGGTGTGGGGTGAAATAACTGCAAATATCATAAGAAATGTGCCAAACTTAAAATCAGTTCTCTTACTTGGTATGGGAGCAGGGACCATGCTTAAACTTTTAAACCAAATGCTGGGAAAAAATTTACAGACAACAGCCGTTGAAATTGATGAGGTTATTGTTGATATTGCAAAAAAATACTTTGAAATAGATAAACTTACAAACAATAAAATAATAATTGCCGACGCTTATACTGTATTAGAACAGCCAGAAAACTATCATCTGGAAAGACATTTCGATTGTATAATTATTGATACTTATTTGGGAGATCAATATCCGGATAATATAAAATCAGATAAATTCCTTGAAAACTTAACTCAGCTTGCCTCTGATGACACATTTCTTATTTTTAATCGAGTTATTAAAAAAAATGATACCACCACTTTGGATGCAACATCTAAGAAACTAGGAAAATTTATCCCAAACTTGAAAATTCAAAAAGTAAACTGCCCTGTTGTATCCGATAATTATCTATTCTTTGGAAATAAGGAAAGATTAGGCAATGCAAAAAACTAAAAAGCCTTAGATTATACTTCTAATCATACCCATAGCTGGGGTATTGCAAAAACGCAAAATTAATGTATTAATTACAATATGCCGATGAATCCTACAAGCCAAAATTCACAAACAAAGATTGTAAATATGGTATTTACACTTCTTCTTATCGCAGGCTTGGCATTTCTTATCAACTTAACCAACACAAATTCCAGTTTGATTGCTGATGATACTTCAACTAAAAACGAAAGGCTTACTACAGAGATAGAGGATGGAAAGCAAATTGTTAAATTAACAGCAAAAGTTGGATATTCACCGACTAAAAGCATTGCCAAAGCGAATACACCCTCAATTCTTCGAGTTACAACAATGGGTACATTTGATTGCAGCACCTCGCTAACGATACCAAGTTTAAGGGTACTTCGTAATTTACCACCCACCGGCACAACTGACATCGAGATCCCCCCACAGGAAGCAGGAAGTATTTTAAGGGGAACATGTTCTATGGGTATGTATAACTTTTCAATTAAATTTATATGAGAAAAATTGACGATCCAAAAAAACAAGCATCGATTGCATTAAAGAAAGCAAGAACTCACATAAACAATGTTCTAACCATGATTGACAAGGACGTATATTGCATTGACATTGTGACTCAAATCGCATCGGTAAGTGGTTTACTTAAATCAGCATCTGATAAAATGCTAAAAAATCATATGAGAACATGTTTTAAAGACGGCATGACAACCCAAAATGAAAATACAAAAGAAAAACTAATACAAGAGGTACTTGAAGTTGTTAATTTAACAAAAAAGCACAGATAATGATAGAAAACTCTACACCCCTAACTACAGAACAATTAAAAGTCCAGGGAATGCATTGTGCAAGCTGTGCTCTTGTGATTCAAAAAATATTAAAAAAAGAGGTGGGAGTGGAAAACGTAGAAGTAAATTATGCAAATGAAAAGGCAAAAATAGTTTTTGATTCCAAGAAGATTTCGCTTGACGAGTTAAACAGTAAAATCGAAACTTTTGGCTACAAATTAGTTGAAGGGGCAAAAAATCTTTCGAACCAAGATGATAAAAACTCACAAGAGATAGATTTAGAAAATATGTGGAAAAAAGTATTGTTTTCCCTACCTATAACAGTGGGGGTTTTTGCTGTCATGATGGGACAGATCTTTGCTAAAGAATTGGTAATGGAAATAATTGATGAAAAGACTATGAATTATGTTTTCTTTGTTTTAGCAACAGCTACACTTATCGGGATTGGAAAACCTTTTTTAATGGGGGTATGGAATTTTATAAGATTTCAAGTCGCAAATATGGACACATTAATAGGTATAGGAACAGGCACTGCTTTTATATACAGCACCTTAATTACATCTTCACCAGCAATTAAAAACTTCTTGGGTCAAAGCTCCAGTACATATTTTGATGTAGCAATAGTTGTTATTGGCTTTATAACTTTTGGAAAGTATTTAGAACTTAAATCAAAGCATAAAACAGGGGAAGCCATCGAAAAATTAATTAATCTACAAGCAAAAGTTGCCATAGTCGAAAGAATAAATAATGAAACAAAAATAAAAGAGGAAATTGAAATCAAACTTGAGGAAGTCGTAATCGGAGATATTATTGTTATAAAACCAGGCGGGAAAATACCAGTAGATGGTAAAGTTGTTGATGGATACTCTTCAGTTGACGAATCTATGATAACAGGAGAATCCATCCCAGTTGATAAAAAAATAGGAGACCTTGTAGTAGGAGGAACAGTAAATAAACAGGGTGTTTTACGAGTAGAAGCAACAAAAATTGGCCAAGAAACCCTGCTGGCACATATTATAAAAATGGTGGAGGATGCACAAGGAACAAAAGCCCCAATCCAAAAACTTGCTGATCAAATATCTGAAGTTTTTGTTCCAACAGTACTTGTTATCGCATTCTTATCCTTAGGATGCTGGCTTGTAATCGGGACTAAAACACTAGGCTTTAGCCAAGCTCTATCATATGGACTTATTTCGTTTACAGGAATTCTTGTTATTGCATGTCCCTGTGCCTTAGGCCTTGCTACACCTACTGCCATAATTGTTGGCACAGGAAAAGGCGCCCAGAATGGAATACTTATTAAAGATGCAGATAGCCTTGAAAAACTCCACAAAGTAACAACAATTGTCACAGATAAAACAGGCACTATAACAAAAGGAACACCAGAACTTGTTGATATATTTATGGTAGAAGCACCAAAAGATGGGAAAAGCTTTTCCTTAGACGAGAAAAAACTAATTCAACTTGCTGCATCCCTTGAAAAAAACTCAGAACATCCTCTCGCTCAAGCAATCGTTGAAAGAGCAAAAGCGTTAAATATAAACCTTTTAACTGCGACTAATTTTGAAATTATTGAGGGTAAGGGAATTGTTGGAGTTCTAGAAAATAAAAGGTATCAGGTCGGAAGCCAAAGATTATTTGAAAATTATCTGCAAAAAGAAGAACTTAGTAAAATAAAGAACCTGACACTTGAGGGCAAAACTCCAGTAATACTTGGGGAGCTACAGGGGGAGGATAAATTTATACTTGGAATTTTTGCAATTTCAGACACACTAAAAGATGGGATCAAAGAAACCATACAAAAGGCACACAAAATGGGGATAAAAGTAATCATGTTAACCGGTGACAATGAAAACACAGCAAACTATATTGCAAAGCAAGCAAGTATAGACTTAGTAATTGCAGGTGTTTTACCACATGAAAAAGTGGCAAAAATAATAGAGCTTCAAAACATGGGTGAGATAGTGGCTATGATAGGTGATGGGATAAATGACTCACCTGCCCTAGCGCAAGCCGATATTGGTATGGCTATGGCTACTGGGACTGATGTCGCAATTGAGGCTGCATCTATCACTTTATTACGTGGAGATTTCTCCAAAGTAATAAAAGCTATAAAACTTTCAAAACAAACCATGAAGACAATTAAACAAAATCTTTTTTGGGCATTCTTTTACAATGTAGTAGGTATACCACTTGCAGCAGGACTTTTATATCCAATTTGGGGAGTTATGTTAAATCCTATGTTTGCAGGACTTGCAATGGCATTTAGCAGCGTTTCGGTTATCTCTAACTCATTAAGATTAAAGCTTGCAAAAATTTAAAGTAATATGACAAAGAAAATAATAAAAAATGAATATTTTGTAGATGGAATGCACTGCAATGCATGCGAACTTCTAATTGAAAGTGAGCTTAAAGACGCACCAAACGTCTTATCGGTTAGGGCAAATTTAGGTGAAGCAAAAGTTTATATAGAAAGTTCAAAAGAACTTAATCCCCATGATTTATCTAAATTAGTAGAATATGCCGGTTACAAGATAACAAAAACAAAATCAGAAAAAGACCAAAATAATAACTCGGGAGAAATTTTTCAAGCACTTCTTATTGCAATTTTAGTTTTTGGAGGCTTTATAGCTTTGCAAAAACTTGGAATTGTAAAACTATTTGGTTTTGAAGAAGTTACACTGCCCGCGATATTTGGAATAGGGGTATTAGCGTCACTATCCACTTGTATGGCAGTGGTTGGAGGACTAGTACTTTCCATATCTTCCTCATATGCAAAAAACACACAAACACTACCACTTTTTATCTTTCATATTTCAAGACTACTTGGATTTTTCCTACTGGGTGGTGTGATTGGTATATTAGGGTCAGCTTTTATCTTAACTTCTACTATCTCGGTAATATTAAATTTACTCTTATTTTTTGTTATGGTTGGAATTGGACTAAATTTACTCGAAATTCCCACACTTATAAATAAGTTCCAAATTAAAATGCCAAAATTTTTTGGAAAATATTTGTTATCCTTTAACAAAACACCCCATCGCTACACTCAAAACCAAAAATTAATCCTTCTACCAGCTATACTTGGGGTAGGAACATTCTTTTTACCGTGCGGATTCACTCAATCTATGCAACTTTTTGCACTTACTAAGGGTAACTTCACAGATGGGGCCATTACTATGTTCGCCTTTTCCTTGGGAACCCTTCCTGTACTTGCTATGATAAGTTTTGTGTCAAACAAATATTCAACCCATACAAACAAAGGCATATTTTTTAAATCAGCAGGCTTTATTGTAATATTTTTTGCATTACTAAACCTTATTGGAGCTTTATCTGGAGCTGGAATAATCCCACCAATCCTTAACTTTTAAAAAAGAGTTTATAAGCTAGTCGATTATAAAAACTTTAGAGTAGATGGCTTGATTAATCCAAAAACATCGACAGAAAGGAATTTACCATCCACATTACAAAACCAAATACTAAAGCAATCCAAAATCCAGGTAGTACAAATCCAGAAACGATTTTATCAGTAAGTAAAATCATCCCTGTATTAATTACAACAGTAAACAAACCAAGCGTGAGTATATTTATAGGAAGTGCAAGAATCATTATGATAGGCTTGATAAAAGTATTCAAAACACCAAGAACTATAGCTACTACTAAAGCTGTAAAAAAGCTTGCTACCTGTACGCCAGGAATAATATAACCTGCCACCAAAATAGACACTGTTGCTATGAGTAATTTTAATATTAATTTCATAAGTTGATCATAATAGTTTTTTAGCTATAATGCAAAGTAACAACCTATTTATAACTTTACAATCCAAGTAAAAAATAAATCCAAACAATAGACAAAGAGGAAAGGAGCATAAATATGTCCAACGATCCTATTATAGGTACAAGGATGTTTAGGGCAGGAAAAAGCCCAAATTTCGTGTGGGTACTACTACAATGGCAGGATGATGTACCCCATGTAACACTACTTCCAGCCAAGTTGAATTTGGAGTTTCTGATCTGGGGTGATGTAAGTGGTCAGATCCAAGAGACACAACCTGATGTTGTGAAACTTGTTGAGGCGGCAATCAAAGTGGCTTTGAGAAGGAAAGCTGACAAAAGAGCGAAAATCAGAAAAACTCTTCGTCTTGCACGAGATCTGACTCCACAATAACAATATGTAACATGTGCACCAAAAGAAAGAGCGATGTAACCTTCTATACATCGCTCTTATTTCCCTGCTAATATATCAAAGTGCCTAAATTAAACCGAGAGTATTTTAGAAATTTTATATTTGGGGCAGAAGATGCTTTCGTTTCCACTGTTGGAGTAGTTTTTGGTCTTGCTACAAACTCTGACTATAGTTCCAAACAACTTATTGTAACCGGACTTGTAGTTATTAGTGTAGAAGCACTTTCTATGAGCGCCGGAGCTTTTCTTAGTGAGGAGTCGGTACACGAGATTGAAAATTCAAAAAATGATGTGAAAGATAATACAACTGTAGATGCCCTAGTTATGCTTGTCACTTATCTACTAGCGGGATGGTTAGTACTTGCACCTTACCTGTTTATCGAAACTACCATTGCAAAATATATCTCTATGGGTGTTACTTTTCTTGCTTTATTTGGACTTGGACTTATACCGGTACACAAAGTAAAGGATGGAATAAGAATGGTGTTTATTGCCGGTATAGCAATAATAATAGGACTTCTTGTTGCAAATCTTATCAAATAGAAGAGTTTAAAAATAAATCTACAAGTCTGATAAATCTTCAGATCCTGTAGCATCAACACCCATTACATAATTATCCAACTCTTTAACAACAGAATCACTTACTTCAGGTGGTGCAGTATCTACCATTGGTAAAGCCACAAATGGCTTCGCAGAACCCTGTCTATCGCTCACATTAGAACCACTTTTTGTCATTTCATTTTTGTAAATATTTTTGGATAAGGGCATCACTCTACCAAACAGAAACCAAAGTATAAACCCCGCTAGTGCCCCACCGAAAACTACTGCTTCTAATATTTGTTTTTTATTCATCGTCAACTCCTCCTACCTTGGAACTATCATCAACTTTTTGCTCCCTAATATCTTTTATATCCTGCCTTATTGTATGCTCATAGTAGTATCGTATTTCTTGTCTTGATTCAATCGCAGCCTTCAACTGCATTCTTGCATCTTGGAGTAACTGCTTAAATGCTCCTTCAGATTCTCCACAAGCCAAGCTCTGAGATTCGGTAAGTTGAGCAATAAAACCGGCATAGATACCGGCATAATCATTTACCATATTGTCCAAAACCACCATGTCGGCTTCCAATTTAGCTACGTCATAGCCTTTTGCAGCAAGTTTTTTGGTAATTTCATCTAACCTTTCGTACAGTCTAGTGTAATTATCAATATGAACTCCTACATTTTTATTGTACTGGGTAATTCGTTTAGTAACCCTACTGACTACTTCTTCACAGCGTCTTTCAATAACATCATCTCTTTTCTCCTCTAAGCGTTGCTTGAGTTCCTCTTTTCTTTGCTCAAGCTTTAGCTCTTTAGTTCCCCATCTCTCCTCCATCTTTTCACGGTAAGACTTTGGCTCATCGGCGTCTTCATCACTATCCTCCTCTTCATTCGAATCTGAGGAATTGTCATCATCTTCTGTATCCTCATTACTGGATACAGTCTGTTCTTCTTCGTTGTCGTTATCCTCCTCAGCGTAAACAAAAAAACTAAATGAGAAGGCTAAAAGTGGAATAAGCAGTATTGAAGTTAGAAATTTGTATTTGTTCATGTATCTATTTTACTATCTTTTGCTTAAAGATACAAAGCAAGCTTGGTGTTTAGGTGGGGTGTGCAAATACTAGTTTACAAGTTTTCCTACAACAACAAGCCTTTTATATGTAGTTCCAGCGGGCCAACATGTCATTAAAGTTGCGGTGACACCAACCTTTTTACCATCTATTTCATCAATTTTTGATAAATACTTAATCTCACTAGCCGAAACAATCTTTTTTTCGATAATCTCGTATTTATAAAGTTTCTTATCAAAAGCTATATAGAAATAATCATTGGTTTTAAGCTTTGTCAAAAGGTAAAACACCGAATTATACTGATTTGCTGTAAAAAAGCTGTCAGATGAATGGGCAAAGAGAAAAGTATTTCCTTCGCCAGCCATGGATGCTGTTTTTGGACTTGGTGTATCTTTAGCATGTGCAACCCCTTGGGATAATGCCTTTTGATACTCGCTGGAAATTCTGTAATCAACTTCCTCAATAACTTTTGAGTTAGCCCCAATTTTTGGAATAACTATACTGAAGTTTTCATCCACAGCGACAATGGGTTTTTTTGATAAATTGGGTAAGTTAGATCCTCCTGAGGTTGCTCCATTATTTCCATCATTCTTTATTGCATCTCGCTGCATACTCATGTACTTAATTTCGTTTTTTATAATTGGAGCAAATATTAAAGATATACCTAACAAAGATACAAGAACCAAAAATAAGCCAACCCAAAAGAGGGCTGGCTTATTTGTAAAAGGGGTTAACTTACTTGGATTTTTTAGCTCTGTAATAGCCATATGCTAACAGTAACAAAGCCGCAATAAGAAGGCCAATAACTTTAGGGTTTTTAAGCTTAGAAATAGCACTTCCCAACACACCTCCATTTATCGACTCGTTATCTTCAGTGGCATTACCTTTATCGGATTCACCTAAAACGTCTCCTGGTAATACAACTTCACTATCTGCATTTTCTTCACCACCCACCTCAATAGAAGAACCGCCTCCAAGAACTGCGCCTGTTTCCTCTTTTGTCTCAGTGGTGGTTATAGTTACTTCTTTTGTAGTTTCAGTATCCTCCTCTTGTCCAAGAGCTGAACCATAGCCGTTTGCATCAAAAGCTCTTACGCCATAGTAGAAGTTTTTACCGCACTCGCTGCCGTAAAGATCATCCTCATACTTATAAGACGTATTTGGTCCAATACTTATTGTTTTATGTAGTTTAGTTGCATCAGCTGTAAATTCTCTGTCATCATCCCTATATATTTCTACGTATGAGGTTTCACCATCATTTGCAGTCTTAAATGAGAGCTCAAACTGACAATTACCATCTTTATCTTTTTCGATATCAAATGGTTTTCCTGGGCCATTCCCATCATAGTCAACTTTCCATTCCTCAGACTCCGAAGTCACAGAATCTAGTGGATTTTCAGTCAATGTTTTTGCAGATACTTTAAACCAGTAACTACCGTCATTTGTAAGGATATTTGTAGATTTAGCTTCACAAATCCCAGTATCCCCACCATTATTTAAGATGATCGGAGCACCAAATGCAACATAAGAGACACCATCAGATGGGCCTTTTTTGAAGCATTGAACTTCTATTTTGTTGTTATCACTATCGAGTGCAACAAAAGATAGATTAAAGTCTACATTTGTTGTTGCTTTTGGCTCCTCTAATCTAACAAATAAATTATTGGGTGCAGTAGCAGAAGCA
This sequence comes from candidate division WWE3 bacterium, assembly GCA_016182565.1. GTDB lineage: Bacteria > Patescibacteriota > WWE3 > UBA101185 > UBA10185 > JACPGI01. The sequence continues at coordinate 118,715 of JACPGI010000003.1, read as the reverse complement.
CTTGGAGTAAATATAAATGATGCTACTATAATGCCCGCAAAAATATTTAGTAACGATAAAACTTTTGGATTTGGTAATTTAACTGATTTTTTTCTTGTAACCATAAGTGCTCCTAAACCTAAAACTAACCAGATCAAGAGTGCAGCAAATAAGCTTGTCGGGGAACCTGTTGCTGGAAGTGATGTGGAGGCACCAAGTACCTCACCAATTTCTTTTATCTTCTCATCCTCGCCAACATCAACTTTAAGATCCTCTACTACTGGATCCTTAACAACCTGTACCTCAGTTCCTACAAAGTTTGTGGCAAGTTTATTCCCGTCTTCTTCAGCTAATGCTAGTACACCCTGTTCAGAGGCAACTGCCCATGCTAAATCTTTGTAAGTTCCTTCATCGGTTCCAGCTTCAACAAATCCGACATATGTTAGGGTAACAATTTCACCTGCTATTAAATCTCCCAGTGTCCATGTACCAGGTGAATTGTAGGTAGGCTCACCCAAACCTGAGATATCACCTCGAACACTGGAGTTTGCAGTGTAACTTGAGGCTTTATACTTAATTCCCTTTGGCAAAAGGTCTATTGCTTTAACACCATATGCAGTTGAGTCGTTTGATGTAACTTCTATTGTGTAAGTGACCTCGTCACCAACCCTTAAGTCAATGCCGCCCTTGTTATTGAATTTGCTTATAAGAAGAGATGGGAGTTCATGGAAGTTACCAAAAGTATTATCACCTATGGTCTCATTTGGGCCTACAGTTAATATATAACAGTTATTCTGGGTAATTTGGGACCCTTCACGGAAATCGTCTAGATTGTCATTAAAGTCTGGGTAAGTTTGAATCCATTCAGATGGGATTACTTCACAAATCTTGTAAGTTCCTGGATTTAGATTAAATGTATAGTTTCCATTTTCGTCTGTCTTAGTAGAAACTTCACCATCATCAAAGCTGCTATTTCCATTTGTATCAATGTAAATTGTCCAATCTGGAAGAAGTGGTTCATTTTCATCTCTTTGGGAACTTTGATCTTTATCTTCCCACTTGGATCCTGTTATTGTTGAAGGTTTTTGCCAGTTGTCGCAAGTAATAACAATTCTGTCACCACTTCCAACTGTTACAACTTTTCCATTTGTAATTGATTCACCAACACTTGTTTCCTCATATAATGCACTACAACCTTTAAAGTCATAGTTAGCATCAGCTACTTCGGTTACTTGGTAAGTGCCTGGTTTTACACTTGTTGTGAAAGACTCATCATCACCAAGATTCTCACTTACTAAATTTTCGGTCAATTCATCAGCATCTAATACACCTGCTAGTTCAAATAAGAATTCAGTTGTAAGATCAGTGACTTCCTCACCTTGTGGGTTAAGTATTCTTTTTACAACTTTTATTTCGCTATTTTGGTAATTTCCTATTTCGCATGAAATTTGGTCTTCTGGATTAACTATCACTTGGTGCTCATTTGAAGTATCAATTCCTGTATCCCCTGTACAAGAGATATTGGACTGATACCAACCTTCAGAAAGATCCTCACTTAATGTATAGGTTTTTGGTAACAAATTCTCGAAAGTTACTTGGCCATCAGAGTTTGTAACCAATGTATCAACAGAACCTTTGTGTGAAAGGTTTATTAACCAATCTGGAAGTGTAACTTCACCTTCATCTCTTGTACCATTTGCGTTTTCATCAAGGTACTTTGTTACGGTAACACTACCTCTATTTATTGTGTTAACAAAAGTACATGTAACGTTTTCGCCTGGTTGAAGTTTGATAACTGCATTTCTTTCGTTAGCATTTGCATCAGATCCGCCCTCACAAGTTACAGATTCAAGTGTCCAATATTGGATATGAGGTTCTGTAATGTTATAGGTGCCCGGCAAAAGATCGGAAAGCACTTCTGTATTGGATAAATCATTTGTGTTATCGCCATCATCATCCAAATAGAAATCAAGATCATCGAGATTTGGAATCTTTGCAGTGAATCTAAAGTCCTCTTCTGAATCTGGCTGTGCATCTTTGACTATAGTTATAGATCCTCTTTTGACAGAGTTTGTGAAGGTACATTCCACATCTTGGTTCTTCTCAAGATTTAATCCTGTAATTTCTGTACCAATACCATTTCCAAGCTCCAAGGTATTTTCACCATCTTTACATTCGTATGTACTTGTATAGTCACCGCCGTTTGTACCGGTGTGAGCTGTTTCAGAAATTGTATAGCTACCAGTGTCAGATACAAAAGCGGAAGTAGATTCTCCATTAGCTAAGGTATCATAATTGTTTGTAGGACCAGAGATTGTGATATCCCAAGTGGAACTATCATTCAGGTAGGAATCAACAATTTTTGTAACTTTAATGGTACCGGTATCTCTTGTGTTTGTTATGGTACAAGCTTTTGTATCCCCAACGTTTAGAGTAATTGAACCATTAGCATCACAATCACCTGAAATAACTCCAGTGTAACCAGTTTGGTTGGTTTCACTTACAGTGTATGAACCTTGATTAAATTCATTTGTTTCACCACTTGTTACAGATGTAGCATCTACAAATAATGGGAAGTCAGAAACCTGATTTGTGCCACCCTCTACAATCTTTGTGACTGTAAGTTTTGCAGCAACGTCGTCGTTTACTATGGTACAAGTTAGGTCATCACCCTCAGCAAGTGTTATTTCTCCGCCAAGTACAGCAGGGCATTTTGCATCCCCTGTTATTTCTTTAAATGTGTAACCATAAAGACCTACTTCGTTTAGAGCGTAAGCCTCGTTTGCGTTAAGGGTTAATTTTTGTCCGGAAGTTACAGAGACTCCACCAATGGATAATCCAAAGTCATTGGCTGTAGCAGTACCGTTGTTGTCATTTATAACTTCTTTGGTAAGAGTAAGTGATGGAGCAATATCATTGTTTGTAATTGTACAAGTTGCACTTCCACCGTTTGGAATAGAAACTCTTATACAATTATCATAGGTTGCATCGTAGCCAGCTGTGGCTACTTCTTCTACTGAATATATAGAAGCATCTACTGTTATATCATTTTGACCGTCAGCTTCAAATGCAATCGCATCACCACTGTTAACAGTAAATGAAAAGTCGGTTACTTCGTTGTTTCCCCCGTTATCGTTTACGACAACTTTTTTAACAATTAAAGTACCAGGTTGATCGTCATTAGTTACTGTACAAATTGCACTTCCACCGTTTGGTAAAACTATGTTTGAGCAATTATCGTAAGTTGTGGTGTAGCCTTGAGCATTTTCTTCAACTACGCTGTATGTGCCTGCATTTACTGCTAAGACATTCTCACCATCAGCTTCAAAAGCTACTGAAGGTCCATCATTTACACTAAATGAAAAGTCAGATGGTTCTTTATCCCCACCATTATCGTTTATTACAACTTTTTTAACTGTCAAATTGGCAATTCGGTCGTCATTTGTAATTAAACAGGTCTTTACGTCACCAACTTCAAGTGTAATAGAACCATCAGCTGAGCAATCTCCAGAAATTGTACCAGTATACTCTGTATTATTTGCCTCGCTTACTGTGTGGTTACCAGCAATAAAGCCATTTTGGACTCCGCTTGATACCTGTGTGGAATCTACATATAGGTTAAAGTCACTTACAACACTAACCCCACCGTTGTCATTAACAACAACCTTGGTTACGGTAAGAAGTGGTTCGACGTCGTCATTTGTAATAGTACAAGTCTTAACATTACCTAAACTTAAGCTTACCTGGCCTTGTGCATCACAGTCACCAGAAAAGGTTGAGGTGTAACCATTTATAGAAGTTTCACTTACTGTATAAGATCCGGTATTAAATCCATTTTGAACTCCACTTGTTACTTGAGTAGTATCAACAAAAAGTGGGAAATCAGAAACTTGTTTTGTTCCGCCGTTATCATTTACAACAACTTTGGTTACGGTAAGAAGTGGGGCAACATCATCATTTGTAATAGTACAAGTAATATCATCGCCTTCAGCAAGAGTTACACTATCACCTAAGTTTGAAGGACAATTTGCACCAGTCATAGATACAAAGCTATAACCAGTAAGACCGACCTCATTTAAAGCAACTGGTGTACCTGCAGTTACTTCTACAGTTTGACCTGATGTAACGCTTGTACCACCAATAGACAAACCAAAATCGTTTGATGTGGCAGTACCACCATTATCATTTATAACTTCTTTTATTAAAGTAATTTTTGGATTTATAACAATTCGCTCATTTGTGATAGTACATGCAGCAGTAGAGTTTACTGTTACAGTGACTTCACCATTTGGACAATCGTTACTAAAACTTGCTATGTAATTTGCATCAGTTGTTTCTGATATTGTGTATGTACCAACTGGAAATGCAGTAGTTTCACCAAGTGTTACAGTGGTATCTCCTACTTTAAATGGACCAAAATCAGCGGCGACTTTTGAAGCACCGTGTGCAATTACAATTTTATTTACTGTTACATAACCATAACTTTGAAGATAAACATTTACCGTATCTCCATAAACATTTGTCATTGTAAAGTCCGTACCATTCCACAAGGAAGCCGAATTTATCTGGACGCTAAATTGTTCAGTTAGAGTCTGGCCAACTGCAATATCTTGTTGTGGCCAAGAAATGGTATTACTTACTACAGTACCTGTTTTACCATTACCATCAGTATCACCATTTACTAATGTTGCGTAAGCTAAAATGTCTGAAATATCATCTGAAAAGATAAAACCGGGAATTTCCCTTGTACCGTCGTTTGTGACAGATAATGTGTATTCTATTATGTCCCCCGCCGCAGCTGGATCTAAAACTGTAGTAGCACCTGCGTTTGTAAGGTTCTCAACACTCTTATGTTCTACATGAGAAGTGAAAAAGCCCACTGGATTCATCCAATCCTTCTGTAGTGGATCAGTATTTGAAGTTGAAGTTGAAGCAAATACTAAGCCATCTAAGTCGGTTAAATTACAAACTGCTGCCTGAAAAGCTGCGTTTACATTTAATGGTACAGCAGCTTCCATCCAAAATTGATCGTTACTGGCTATAGCATCACCATAATCATCTTTTTCAACTTGAGTGTATAAGTTTGATCCATCATCAGCTCTTGCTGTCCACAAAACATTATCTGTTGTATATGAGGTTGAATTTGCATCATTTGGATAAAGACCGATGGAACCTGACTGCCCACCCTCAGACGAGTCAAATGAATTTGTTTTACCTCCAAATACATCAATAACAAAATCACTTGTACCGTTATTATTTGCATCTAATAGAAAATCCCAGTGATAGGAAGAGTAAGCGGAACCTGAATTACCAGATGCCTCCGGATTTCCCTCAAGCCTCATTCGTAAAAATAAGGTGTCATCTGAACAAGTACCACCGGTATTGTTATCCTCATAGTAATATTGTAAAGAAGACTGATTACCGGAATTTGTCCCACTTATATCAACTGCGGAACCAATATCAATTTCGGCTGGTGTGACATTTGTACCGCCATTACTTTCATCATTCATACCTAACTTACCATCCTCAACATCGGTAACAAGATTACCTAAGGTGTCATAAAAATCCAACCAATCATTACTAAAATCCGGGATATTAGTTCCGTCTACTATTAAAAAGATTGTAAAATGATTTAACTCAGAGGCAGTCAAAAGGTTTTTGGTTTGTTCAATTTGCACACTTGAAACTTTTTTAAGATCGGATTTTACTAAATCTTCGTTTGTAGCATCATCTATAGATTTCTCTATATATATAAGTTCGGTTGTAGTCAATATAGGTTTTGGTAATACTACTTCATATTCAAAACTACCATTTGGCATATCTGATGTAATATCATAGGCATACTCAACAGAGGTAGTTGTTCCTTTTGGTAAATTCAATTCGCTTACTTTAACTTGTTGAATTTTTAAACTGGACAATTCTTGGGTATCTTTTGGTAGACAGGTAAATGTAACCGCTACATCTTTATTTAGAGGAAATTCATATCTAATACCTGTTTGCACATCCCCTTTTGTCTTTGCAGTATTTGTCGCAGAATCGACTTCCCACATATCTGTGGTAGAGGTAATTATAGAAGCCTCAGTATCAAGACATTCCATACCATTAACCTGCTCTTTGGCATCTATAAAGTCAGAAGGTTCGGATGTTGTTCTAACACTTGTAGAGCCACTATCTAAAATTTCACCGGATGAAAAACTTGACTCTACTACTGCATTTGTTTCTGGGCTGTCATCAGTAGTTTCGGTTGAACTCTCAATAGTGTTAGGTATCTGAACTTCTGGTTTTGTTTCTTGTACCTCAATACCTGAAGAGGGCTCAGCAACTATAATCTCTTCTGTCTGGTTTGCCTCTACTTGTGGCGTTACTTCTGGAATAGTTACTCCTGTAACAACAGGTAAAACATCACCCTCAGAGCCTTGGTCAACAACTTCGGTGTCTACATCCATAAGATTTGAAGATAAAAATTCCTCCACTATAGGTTCATTTGTGGGGATGGAACTTTCAAAGTTTGAGCTAGTTTCTGCATCGCTTTCAGTATTTAAAGTATTTTGGGAATTTATCGTTTCCTGTGACACTACAGTGTCAGAAGCTATATCTGTAACTTCTTGAGCTAATGCTTTTGAATTTATAGAATATGAAATATACGCGTAAACAAAGGGATTTACAGTGTAAACCATTTGAGATAAAAGAGCTACGGAGGCAATTAACCTCTTAGTTTTGTTTTTATAGTACATGTGTCCTTTTACAAAAAAATTACTGCTAGCACGCAATGGCACAATAGATAATATATTATAGGATGTAAAGACCTATATTATGTGGGCTATAGGTTGTGAATTAAGAGAAATTTCAGTAACTCTAACAATAACAAAATTAACACTTATTGTATGAGGCTTCCCATACCACTACTACAACCTTGACTTAAGTTTAAGTTGAAACTAATATAGATAGGTATAAATATATTTATAAATTTAAGAAAGACAATATGGCAGAACCCTTTAAACTACCTACTCTCAAATATAGCTACGATGCATTAGAACCTTACATCGATGCAAAAACAATGGAAATACACTATACAAAACATCATGCTGCCTATATTGCAAACTTAAATAAGGCCTTAGAAAACTTCCCACAATTGCAAGAAAAAACAATCGAAGAACTTTTGAGTAATCTTGAATCAATTCCTACAGAAATAAGACAGGCTGTGATAAATCATGGTGGAGGACACTACAACCATAGCTTGTTTTGGGAGATTATGAGTCCAACTAGCACTAAACTTCCCACAGAAAAACTTTTGTCGGAAATTGTAAAAACTTTTACATCTTTTGAGAACTTTAAATTTGAGTTTAGTAAGGCCGCAACTTCGAGATTTGGAAGTGGTTGGGCATGGCTTGTTGTTGATAAAGACAGCACTTTAAAAGTGGTTAGCAGTGCAAATCAAGACTCCCCTATCTCGCAAGGACAAAAGCCAATTTTAGGACTTGATGTTTGGGAACACGCTTATTACCTAAATTATCAAAATAAAAGGGCCGATTATATCGAAGCATTTTGGAATATTATTGATTGGGTAGAGGTAGAAAAAAGATTTCAGAGCTAAGTAGACTTGATTGGTGCTATTTTTTTGTAGGATCACCACCGAATCTTCGTTCCCTTTTTGAATAGTCCTCGATTGCAATCTTTAAATCTTCCGGTGTGAATTCAGGAAAAAATTTTGTAGGAAAATAAAACTCTGCGTAATGGTTTTGCCAAGACATAAAACCACTAAGACGTTTTTCCCCACCGGTCCTTACAATAAGATCAATTGGCGGTAAAAGTGCCGTATCAAGACAACTCTCGAGATTTTCTTTAGTTATTTCAAGACCTTGTTCTTGCATTTTTTTCATTGCTCGAAGAAGCTCGTCATGGCCACCGTAGTCCATAGCAAGAGATGCAGTAAAACCATCGTGGGTTTTAGTTTCTTCAACTATCTCGTTGAGAGTTTGTACAACATCAGAAGCCATGTGATCTTTTCTACCAAGATGAAAAAATCTTGTGTTTTCCTTTAGAAACTTAGTTTTGTATTTGCCTGAAAGATTTCTAAAAAGGTCAAAAAGATAAGTTACCTCCTCTTTTGATCTGTTCCAGTTTTCCGTTGAAAATACCCAAGCTGTGACAGCTTTTACACCCATCGCCCTTGCAGCATCCATAATCTTTTCTAAGTTATCAAACCCCCGCCTGTGACCTTCAAAAGAAGGTAAGTTATGAGCTTTTGCCCACCTACGATTACCATCAACAATAAAGGCAATATGGTTTGGGATATTAAGTTTTGGTTCACCTGAATTATTTTCTAAATCTTTGTTTAAAGAAATGTCTGAATTTTGGTTATTTACTGAGTTGCCTTGGTTAGTATCAGCGTTGTTCATAGCTAGTAGATTATAGCAAATTGGAATGTTATGATTTTTATATATGGTAGTGGCAACTGATAGATTAGATGGCATAAAGCAAGAATTATCTGATCTTGATAGAAAAGACAAGGAAACTAAAGAACCGCTAGTAGATTTCGAGGAAATAGGGAAGACTATTGCTGATTTTGGAGATAAAGTAGAACTAAAGATAGCACTTCTTCAGGAAAAAATTGCAGCGGCACCTGAAAAATGGGAAAAGTTTCTAAAAGGAGAGAATGATTCAAGATTTCCAACACATGAAAAAATACTAGAGGCAAAAGAAAGAGCACCACATGCGGTACATCTTGCCATCTCAGTAGAATTAGCAAAACGAGCCATAGAGGAAAGGTATGAGAATTTCAATTTAAAAACTACTGAAACCAAACTTATTAAAAGAGATTTAAGAATAAATGGTTTTAAAAATCAAAAAAGATCAGCTACAGGGCCTGATATATTCGTAGATAATGTTTTAGACGCCAAAGAGGATGTGGACGGTAATACCAAGGAAGTACATGTTGTAATTAGATTAAATAATAACAGATCACCAAACAAATCCACTGTTGTAGTAATGACTACTAAAGCAAATCCCGATGGTACTTTACAATTTGCGCAGAAACAGTTTGATGAAACAGGTGTATACGCTGTAATGACAGAAAAAGAATACAACCAAGCATGTAAACTGGATACTTTACACAGTAGGTGGTTAAGGGGTGAGGTAACTAGTGAGACAATGACAACTAAAAAAGAATTTCCAGTAGTGGTTGGGGGTAAGGTGGTAAAAAAAGGACTTAGAGAATACTGGGAAAATCATGATAATCATCTAGATCGAAGTGAGAAGATGGAAGCAGGAAAGAAAAAAGAAGCACTCCTTGAAACAACAAGATATCTACAAGAAGTCCGAGACACTAAAAGAGAAGCTTTGGCTGAAGAATTGACGGCCTACGTAAGCAGCATGAAAGAAACACTTGAGCATTTTGATATAAACACTATAAATCAAGAAGATCAGTTTATAATTGCTATAGCAAATAATACTAACGAGCGAGAAATGACAATTGAGACAATTATACTAGCAGCAAGAAAATTAGGCATTACTAGTAACATGTCGCGTCATAGAGCAGAAAAGATATTATATGAATCCCATGCTAAAAGAAGGGCGGCTATTCAAAAAGGTTCTATACCAAGCCATATGTTCAACGAACAAGTAGTAAAACAAAATGAACTAAAAAAACAATATGAAATAAAGGGGGAACGAAAGAGGATAAGGGCCCAAGAAAGATTAGCAAGACAGACAAGAAGAGAGGAGTTACTAGTTGATCTCGAAAATGAGAAGAAAGAAATAGCAGAAAGAAAGAGGCTGGAGGAGGAATTTCAAGCACTATTAAATAAGGAGCCAAAATAATATGAATAATCAAATTATAGAATTTTTAAACCAAATTCCAACTGACGATAACCTTAAGAAATTAGTTATTAATTATTTGAAGGAAACAAAAAAAGAAACTGATCCCAAAATTGAAGATATATTTTTGAATATTGCAAGACTACTCCTGGAAAATCAAAGACTTCAACTCCACGAACAAGAGCTAAAAAAGCTTATTGAAACTATAGAAAAAGGCGAAAAGGAAATTGGTCGATTGGATGAGGGCCTCTCTAATCTGCATGTAGCATCAGATCCGCCGCAGATCTAGACCTTTTTGATTAGATCCCCTTTCACCGAATAAAGTTACATTATTTATAAGTAAGTTATCTCCCATCATTTTTGAACTAAACTTTTTTATATCATCTGGGGAAGTATTTAGGATCTGGGATCCAAGTTTTTCCCTTATCGTCGGTGTTATACCCTGCAAGTATCTAAAAAACAAAGCTCTATTTAAACTCCCCGCCCGCATATAAGGATCAAAGTCGGCAATTGCCCCTATGACATAGCCATCCAAATCTCTTTTAGTTAGTTTTAAATTTTGTAAGTAATTAAAAACTCCGTCGTATACTTTGAAAGAATTTTCTATGTTTGGATCCCTGTATGTTCCCATAAGTAAAATTCCGCGTATAAAGTCAAATTTGCCCGATACCCCGTATGCTCCTCCTTTAACCCTGATTTCTTTCCAAAGATAATCTAGTGAAATAAGATTGTTCACAATATAAAGTACTCCGGATGGTATATAACCACTTAAACTTATATCTACTGCTCTTGCTACAAAATTAACATCTGCGGGGATGGGAACGCGTTCATCAAGTTTAAGTTTTTTAAAATCTCCATAAATATTACTGTTAATCTTAGACGAAAACCCAACAAACTTCATATTAACTTCAGTTTGATTACCTATATTAGATAAAAAGTTTTCTATCGTCTTACTGATCGTAGAAAGTTGGGCTTTTTCATTTAGTCCTACGTTTAGTATAAGATTAGCTTTATTAATAAAAACCTTGTGGAGCTTTAAAAGGTTGTCAACGAAATAATGCTGATAGTTTTTGAGTCTTAAGTTAGTGATTAAACTCTTTATGGTTTCAAGTGAAGCTATACCCGCAACTTTTTCTCTTAACTCTAAACCAAAACTTAACCCGGAAGTAGCTTTTGTAATCGCGTAGGATATGCCAGAAGACACTAGGCTTTCCTCTATTTCGCGTCTTGCCTCAGTCAACAGTTGGATAATTTTTTCTGGTTGATTAAAATCTATGTTATTAAAAAGTTCGGATAATATTTCAGAAGCTTTAGGCAACTTATCCTCTAAAACTTTTAGTGAAAAAACTGCATAAGTCTTTTCTGTAACATCTTTAGTCAAAGGATAAACCTCAAAACCCTCAAAAATAGGTAGTATTTCAAATGAAACACTTAAACTTCCAAGCTCCCTTTCAAGTAATAACGCCCACTCCTTATAGTTGTATTTTTTTGTACCCAACTTAATAACAGTATGAAAGTATGTAATAAGTAAAGTGTAAAAATCTGTCTCCTTAATACCTAAATCTTTGACCAAACTACCCCGTACCAAGTGGGAGATATCGAAAGCAAGGGTTAAAAATACAACACCTTTAGAATCTGTTGTGACTTGAAAAACGGGAGTATCACAAAGTGTATAGTTTTTGGTTGCATACTCCCTATTACCACTAGATATATCACTTACCAAAACACGAGGTAGTTTTTCAATAAGTTTTGGGTCATTTGTTTTTTCTTTATATGTAAGTAACTTTATAGAAGATCTAACAAGGGCATTTTTTTCTTTCTTATTTAACTTTGCAAAATAATCCAAGAGGTTTTTATTTTCTACATTATTTTGGGTTGTTAGAAAATTTGAATCCGGAATATACTTTATCGTTAGGTGGCGATTATTCTCTAGAAAATGCTTTTTAAAAAGACGGGTAAAAAACTTCACGTCCTGCTTTTTTAAATTCTCTAGAGTTTTTTCAAAATAAAGACCAGCAAGTGGGTCTAACCCATAGTTCCAATACCTTAAAATAGCCTCCATATACATAATACCAAGGTCGTTTGTGCTAGGAGCCCTTAAACCAAACTCCAAACTATTTAACCCAGACTCGATCTGAGCTCTAGAAAGTGTTTTTAATGCGGTTATGATCATCTTTTTATATGTGGCAAGATGTTTATCTAAATGCCTTTCATCGACACCTTTTGCGCCGAAGTACAAAAAGGGTTGCAATACAAAATCGGCTACACCGCCGTTAACAAGCGACTCCGCCAAGCCTTCTTCAAGAAACTTTTTCATTGGTGCTGCCTCAGAGTCAAATAGTGCATATGAAACAACTTCAAGCCCAACTTGATCTGATTGAGGCATATTTTCGTCCAAAACAGCGGCCATTGTGAAACTTCCATTTTTCTTTGCAGCTGGGTTTGAAATGATTGGTAAAACTTTTTCTACCGGTCTTGGAAATTTGGTTTGTTTTGTAATATCTCCAAAATCGGCGGAAAACTCAAATTCATTAAAATATACATCTAGTTTTTTAAGATAATAGTAAATATCTAAATTGCCATAAAATATTGTTTTTGAATTAGACGGGTGATAAAACTTTTTGTGAAAAGCTTTGAGGTCCTCATAAGATAGGTTAATTATTTCATCTGGCATACCCCCAGACTCGTGTGCATAAATAGTGTCTGGGAAAAGATGCTTTAGAGTTTGCCTTACCATATAATCTTCCGGCGAGGACATAGCGCCCTTCATCTCATTGTAGACAACACCCTCATATGTCACCTCTTTGGAGTCTGGTTTTAGGTCATATCTCCAGCCATCTGTCTTAAAATCCTCAATCCTAAGTAATGGAAAAAATACACTATCTAAATACACGTCTACTAAGTTTTCGAAATCTTTATTGTTATCGGAAGCAACAGGATAAATTGTTTTGTCTGGGAAAGTCATGGCATTTAAAAAAGTACTAAGTGAAGTCTTCATCATCTGTAAAAAAGGATCTTTCACAGGATATTTTCTAGAACCGCACAAAATACAGTGCTCAAGTATATGGGCAACACCGTTTGAGCTACTTGGGAGTGTTTTAAAAGAAATACCAAATGTCTTATTTGTATCGTCAGACTCAAGATACAAAACTTGGGCTTTTGTTTTTTTGTGTTCAAAAAGATGGGCAACCTTTTGAATCTCAGGAATCTCCCTTAACCAAATTTTTGTGAAGTTAGAAGGTAAACTTGTTTCTTTCTTATTTTTGGGATTCATTCTGGACATAGTACTATCTTTTGCTTTTAATCTCTACAGTAAATGTTTTTTATTCCATACCAATATCCACTCGGTAAATTTTCACGACGGGAGTTTTATCTTTGTAAAAAGTTTTAACTAATTGCTTTTTTGAATATTGAGAGAAATTCCAGTCATCCACAAAAGAAAATGGTTTTCTTATAGCAACAATATAAAAACCGTTATTAACACGGTATTTGGAGTCCATATACTTTTCGGCAATTGTTTTTGCTTCGTTTGTAGTGTAACCAAAACTTTCAGTTTTTTGCTGATTTTGTTCATTTATAAAGTCGTTTATTTTGTTCCAACCCCTACTCATAGGAAAACCAAAGAGTGGTAAGTTATCCTCAATTTTATAAACAGGTGTTGTAAAAAATGCAGTGAAATCCTTGCAAGTCATTTTGCCAAGTAGTATTTCGTTTGGAGTTTTATCTTTACACACAAAGGTTAAAAGACTTTCTCTACTCCAAGGATACTCGATTTTATTATCTACAAAAATAATGTAGCTTTGATAAACAAAAAAGGTAAAAAAACAGGCAAAAATAGCAACTGGTAAAAATTTTAAATATTTTGGCAATTTAGCAACCAGTAAGTCCACTCCAAATGCTGATAATATAAGTGCGGGAATAATAAAGTTATAAATGTGAGTTCCTGGCTTTTGTACAAAAAACAAAAAAATTACATAGTTAAAAAGAAACCAAAAGAAAAATAACCAACTTTTCCTGGTAAAAAGCCCGATAGTTGCAGTAACTAAAATAAACTCCAAAACTAAAAATGGGTTGTAAAGTCTTATTAAAACTTTGTAATTATCAAGTGCAAAGATACCAACACTTACACGGCGCAAGAAATATTCTTTATTTGCAGCGTCAAAAATTTGATGATAAGTGTATGGAATCAAAAATGGCAGAAGTAAAACACAGCCTAGCAGTAGATTCTTAAGAATTACTTCTTTTTTATAGCCTGGAGATAGGTTTTGATTTTTTAGAAAAACTACAAAAAAATACACAATCGGCAAAGCCACAAAAATAGCATCCCAATGGGAAAGAATAGAAAGTGATAAAGCCAATGTACCAAGTAAGGTGTTTTTTAGAAGATTATTTGAATACTCCAAAAAATCTGTATAAAAGTATAAGGCCAAAAAAGAAAAGAATAGATTTAAATTTTGGTATTGCGAGATTCTAGCAAAACCAATTACAAAACCATTTGCACAAAAAAGTAGCGATGCAACAAGAGATATGGGTACACTTTTCGTTAATTTTTTTAAAAAAAGATAAAAAATAAAGACGCTTGCTGCGCCAAATACAGTAAATGGAATTCTTTGAGCAAGTTCGTTTCTAAAATCCCCTAAAAAAAGTCTTGGAATATACGAAACTAGGTACTGCATAGGACCTTTGCGCATATCCATAAAAAAACTGATTGGACTTGTGCCCCCATCAAGACGAATAAAGGACTTATGTTCATCTCCAATGTAGTCGGAATAGCCTAAGTTTGGAACACGAAGCAAAAGTGTAACGGTTAAAAGTAAAATAAGTCCTAAAACTTCTAATATTTTCGGATTAAATAACTTTGATAATCTAGTAGAAAACATACCCAAATGGTAACATTTCTGCCTACTAATTTGTGATCTTAACTGTGAATTTGAGCCTTTTTACATTTCCATTCTCATCTGTAATCTCAAGCTTGCCGTTTGCACGATAATAATCCAAAAGTTCTTGTGATAAAACTTCCTTGTTTTCTTTTAGCTCTTGTCTTTTTTCTTTCAACTCAGCCTCCATACTCTGGTAGGTGGCATTAGTCATAAGTCTTGTCTTTGAAGCCTGTTTTTCTTCTTTTACTTCTGACTCTTTTTGTTGAACTTCTTGGTAAAGGGGATCGTTTTCCAACATATCTTGATAGTTCTCTTTAAGGGAATTAAATTCAGATTCGAGTTCATTTATTATTTTTAATCTTTTGATTATCATTTCATCCATAGCTCGTGTAGTTTAAAGGGTAAGTTTCAATAATTCAAGAGTTAAACAATCTTTTTTTGAATATTTTCCGTTTTTAGTCCTAGTAAGATCATACACAAACCCATATGTATTTAATTTCTGGGCAATATCTGTAGCTAAAGATCTTACATACAAACCTTTTGTCATTTCGACTTTGAATCTAACCACGGGCAACTCTAATTTTATATTTTTGTTCTCACACTTTACTAAAAATTTATTCCAAGACTCAATGATTTCATCTTGTCTAAAATCTCCTTTAACTAAATTTATATTAAAAATAATTTTACTTATTATTTTTTGTAAAGTTTGGGTAGAACTTTTTAAAATTTTTAAAGCAAAAATTTGACCACTTTTAGTTGGCAAGATTATGTTATCAACATTATGATCTTTTTCAATAAAAGTATTTCTTGCATGGTAGTGAAGCGGTTTACCTTTAAATTTTACAGACGAGTATACAGGAACAGTCTGAGTATATTCACCTATAAACTCCGGTAAACTTTGCTCCAAATTTTTTATAAAATTTTGCAAATGTAACTTGTTTAAATTAATATTTTGTAAAAAATTATTTTCAAAAATCTTTTTATCGACATTTGTTATTAAACCTAGTCCATCAAAAGTATCTGTAGCAATTCCAAACACTACCTCAAACTCATAAGTTTTTTTCCACCTAGCAAGTTCGTATTTTTCTTTACGCACTTCACCCGAAAGTACAATCACCACTCCGCTTGCCATTGGGTCAAGTGTGCCTGTATGTGAGGTTAAAACCCCTAGTTTCTGCGCAAGTTTTTTAGCTATTATGTTTGTAGAATTTCCCATCTCTTGCCACACAGGAATCACCCCATTTAACTCTATTGGAAAATTTTGCATGTGTGTATTGTACAATTTACATATGAAAGTCGTTCAAGGATCAAAAATCAAAGATTTAGATGCAAAAGGTTTTAAAGAACTTTGCAAAAATTTTAGTGAAAAAATCTTGGATATAGGTACGGGGGATGGCCGCTTTGTTTTTAAAAATGCGCAGCAGAATCCACATATTTTTTATGTTGGTCTTGATCCAAACCAAAAACAACTTGAAATTTATTCAAAAAAAATCAATAAATTCAGGCTAAGAAACACACTTTTAATACTTGGGTCAATAGAGATTTTTCCAATAGAGCTAGAAAATATGTTTGATAAGATATATGTACATTTCCCTTGGGGAAGTTTACTAGGTGGTATTGCAAACGCACAAATAGATTTATTGAAAAATTTAGTTTTAGGGCTTGAAACAAATGGAATTCTGCAAATCATATTTGGTTACTCCTCTGAGGCCGAGCCTACACAGACGGATAGACTTTCGCTTGATAGTATAGACGCTAAAAGAATTAAAGAAGTGATAGTACCTGCATTTAACAAACTTGGGCTAGAGCTTGAAAAGGTAGAAAAAATAGAAAAAGAAGAACTTTCTGAAATCGAAACCACTTGGGGCAAAAAACTTGCTTTTGGCCAAGATCGCAAAATGTTTTCGATTACACTTTTTAAAGCTTAACTTAAATGCTACGATTCTAATGATGGCTGTCCGTGAACTTCAAACAAAACAACTCCCACAAGCACTCCCACTATCAAAGCTAATTGGACCTTCTTTTATAATTCTTGGGCTTGGGCTTGGAAGCGGTGAAGTTGTGCTTTGGCCTTCTTTAGCATCAAAGTTTGGTATGGGTATTATATGGGGAGCGCTTCTTGGACTCACATTTCAATTTTTTATGAACATGGAAATAGAAAGATATGCCCTTGCAAAAGGAGAAAGTGTTTTTGTAGGACTCTACCGTAAATTTAAACTTCTCCCATACTGGTTTTTATTATCAACCTTTATACCCTGGGCATGGCCGGGAATTGCGGCATCATCAGCAACATTATTTGGTAGTGTGTTTGGGATCACAAATATAAAATTATTTTCCATAATCTTACTTATAATCATGGGGCTTATATTGTCACTTGGCCCAATTTTGTATAAAACGGTAGAAACTCTACAAAAAATATTAATAAGTATTGGTGTACCTAGTATTTTTATACTGTCTATAGTTTTGGCAAAACAACATCATTGGCAGGATCTTGCGGCTGGAATAGTTGGTCAAGGAAATAATTACTTTTTACTTCCGGCAGAAATCTCAATTGCTTCTTTTTTAGCAGCACTTGCTTATGCAGGGGCTGGAGGCAATCTTAACCTAGCACAATCGTTATATATAAAAGAGAAGGGTTACGGTATGGGAAAGTATGCTGGCAAAATAAAAAGTCTTATCACTGGGGGTGGAGCAAATAGAAATGCTGGTGAATTCGGGGAAGAGTTGTCACTTAGTGGAAATAAATTTGATATAACACCAGCTAACATTTCAATTTTTAATCAGTGGTGGAAAAATATAAATAAAGAGCATTTTCTGGTATTTTGGTTTACTGGATCTATAACTATTTTACTTCTTGCGCTACTTTCTTATGTAACTACATATAATTCAGACCAAAACATATCGGGAATCAACTTTGTAATTGCGGAAGCTAAAACTATTGGCACAATCATAGGGTCCGGTGTAGGTATATTTTTTCTAATTATCACTGGGATGACTTTGTTTGGTACGCAGCTTACTGTATTTGATGCAACAAGTAGGATTTTAACGGAAAATTTAATACTTACTTTTACTAAATTTAATGGAAAAAATGTAGCTAAAGTTTATTACTGTGTTCTATGGTTACAAATACTTGCCGGTATTTCTGTTTTGCTACTAGGATTTACGGAGCCTTTACAACTTATCATCACGGCTGCGGTATTAAACGCTTTTGCTATGTTTGTCCATACAGGGCTTACTCTGTGGCTAAACAATACTTCCTTAGAAAAAGAAATAAGACCAAATTTATTTAGAAATGTAGCTATGAGCTTAGCATTTCTTTTTTATGGTGGGTTTAGTATTTTTACGATTGTGGATAGGCTGTTTTGAACTGGATTTCTTGCACTAATTAACTTTTTTGATTTACTAAAAAAATTTAGTTAAGATTCAAATAACCACCAAGAACCCTATCCAATTTTTTTAAATCTTGTGGAAATAGCTTAATCAAATTTATATTTAATTTTTTTGCTAATGCTATTTTTCGGTTTGCTAACTCAGTATATCTTTTCTGTTTTCCATAAATTCCGAAAAACTCTATCAAACTGCTACCAACTAAGAAATCCGCTGAAAACCTACTATTGGCTTGATATAAAACATGAACTTGGTGTTTAATTTTATGGTCATAAAACCAATCGTCAATGATTTTTTCTGATTGAGAATCAACCTTATGGCCATCTTTAGCAATAAACCTGTTTGCAAACTTTACAGGATTTGGGCTAAATCCAGATGCAATGATAGCGTTATTCCATGTACCAAATGTTTTCCGTGCAATTTTGTAAAGATTACCCAGCTCTAGTTTATATGGAATGCGTCCGTTAATGTCGTAAAACTTTTTTATGCCTGTTCTTGTTTTGTTAATACATTGCGCCGCATCAAAGGAATATGCTACACCAAAACATTTGCTAGAACAATATCTTCTATTGTGTTTAATCAATACAGAACAAAAAGAATTTCCGCATTTTTTCAATGATTTCTTACGTAGCCCTCCAGTATTATTAGTTATTGCAGAGCACCTCCTCGAACAAAAATTATGTTCAAGGTTTATTCTCGCACTAGATCTATAAAACTTTCGGCTACAACTTTGGTTGTCGCAAATAAGCAGTTGCCCATTTAGCCTGTTATTTCTTAGACATTCAACAGAACAGTAGAAATTCCAATTGAGCTTCTTATGTTCATTAAAACGTTTAAACGAGATTAGAAATGTTTTATCACAGAAATAACAACTTACACTAATGGATTTTGGCATTGAAAGTATTGTACGAAAAAAATACGAAAATTCAAGGAAAAGTGTATGATAAAATTAGATATTCATCGGGGTGTAGCTTAGTTGGCTAAAGCGCCGAGCTGGGGGTTCGGAGAATTCGCAGGTTCGAGTCCTGTCACCCCGACCAACTACAGATTTAGGTATTAGGGTTTGGAATAGATTGATATAATAATTTCTAATGGCTTATGAAAGAAATAAACAAATAGAAGAGGCCTTTGGAAACTTCAAAAACATATTTAACCAACCCAATCTTACAATTGAAGCTTTTTTAGATAAATTAAATCAAACAGCCCATATAATTCAAGTAAGCCCATTAGACTATTTTAAAAATGTTGGCAACGGGATGAACCCTGATGTTCAGATGGTAGAAATAGAAAAAATAACTCCGTCTTCCAAAACTGGACCTATAGAAAGGGCACAAATAGCTATTAGTTATATAAAAAATGGGAACCATATAGGTGTAAGTGATGAGCAGTATGCAAAAGACCTAGATAAAGGAAAAAACCACGATGCTACAATGCTGTGGTTTCTTGAAAAAATAATTAGTAGTGAACCATTCGACCCTTGTGTGGTTGTACTAAGCAACAAAGCCAATCAACTTTACGGAGAGGGGGTAAATAAGGTGATTTTAGATGGTACTCACAGAGCGGTTATCGCAGCACTAGTAAATCAGAAACTTTCAATCATGGAATTTTCTGTCGATTAAAACTTTTAGATTTATAGGAAATGTTAAAATCATCTCATGATAATAGTTTTAGATAAAAAAATTACTCAAGTTCAATTTGAACAAGCAAGAGAGGTGTATGGGGACTACATAAAAACAGTTATTGACATAGAAAGAGGGGTCTTGGCTGTGGGCGGTGAATATCACATTGATTGTGAAGAGGTTCTGATACAGCATGGGAGTAAGTTGGAAAACTTGTTTGGGGGAGGATACCGAGTAGAAACAAACGAAATTGAATATATGGCAATGAGTAACTATAAACCAAACCTTGGTAAAGCAACCTATGAAATCATGGATGGAGAAATTCGTAAAAAATTGAAGGAGCTAACTGAGAAGTTTTTAATTATATGAGAGATAAAAAATTTGTAATGGATTCCATAAAAATGGACTTGTATAGAGTTGTAACTGCTGCTGGGGACATTAGAAATAAACTGCCTATCCGATTAGTATCGGAATTTATTGCCCATGCCGATAAAGATTTTGATAAAACAGAACTCAACGAAAAAGAAAAATCATTAAGAAAAATTCTGAAAGACTTATCACAACAGCTTTCTAGCATCAAAGATGACAAAGCAAGATTAAAATGGACCGAGGATGTAATGACCATCAGATGTAGGCTTTGAAAGTAATACAAACAATTTGCTAAATAATATTAATTGGCACCTTTAAACAAAACACCATACATACTATAAATAACAAAACGACAGTAAAGAAAATTTTCCTTAGCTGTCGTCTGCTTTAGACTTATCTGAATGTGCCCTTCAATTTATCTAAAAGTGATACCTAATTTCTCATCAGCCTCACCCAGGGAAATAAGGATACAAAAAAGCTCCCGGTAAGGAATACGATCATGATGATGATCAATCCGATGACATAGGTGTGCAAACGAGGATACCATTGCTTTACGAAATACTCGCTTAAGATTCCCACAATCCCCAACACGACTCCGGCCAACCATGAGGTTAGAAGTACAGTTACTGGAGGATTAAACTTCCAACCAAAAAGGATAACCTCATTTAGTGCTGGGCCAAAAGCAAAATAAAACCCAGTGACTCCCCCCATTATGATAAGGGTGTATATCAAAAGGCGGAGCCAAACTGCACTTCGATCATCCGTTAACACTATAATGATGATATATAGTGGAAATCCGAGTATCACCAAAAGATTCCCCAAAAAATGCCAAAGGGCTTGAAGTTGATTTTTCATCTCTCGTCTCCTGTAGACAAATGTAATCTAGATTTCTTTTTTGAATTATACTCTAGCGCAGCTATGGGTCAAACAAATAAAATATCTTAGGAGGATTAATAATAAAACTTATCGGTGAGAAATCACTTCATTTAGTCTTAACCTAAAATCATAACTTTTTAATAAATTAGAAATAACATCTTCAAGTTCTTTTTTGTATTTATCCGTTCCAGCTTCATAAAACTTCTCTAAGATGGCTCTATCCACATTGGATAATTTTTCAAATAATCGAACTTTTATATAGGGGGAAAGGTTTAAATGCTCCATATAAATTTCTCTTGTGCCAGTCTCCCAAACACTATCAAATATGTCTTTTAGTTTTTCCGGGGTTGCACTGAAATGTGGTAGAAGTGGTCCAATAAAAGCATAGGTTTTTATACCTGCTTGATTTAGCTCTTTTAACGCTTTAAGCCTGAGGGAAGCTGGGGGTGCACTTTGTTCTAAAATCCTACTCACAGAATCATCGGTAGAAGTTATAGTTAATCCAACTTCAATGTTTGGAAACTTCTTAAATAATTCAATGTCTCGTGTAACCAGTGGAGATTTTGTCAAAATACTAATTTCCCCCGTCCAATGATGTTTTAACAGTAATTCCAAAGCCTTCTTTGTTAGTTGGTATTTAGTTTCAAGCCCTTGATATGGGTCGGTCACGGAACTTAAAAAAATTGCTTTAGTTTTATCTTTTATTTTAGAAAGTTCCCCATCTAAAACTTCCTCAAGATTAACTTTGGGAAATACATAACTACCCCAATCATCAATACTCTTGCCGTTAAACCGTCCCATAAAACTTGCGTAACAATAAGAACAGCCAAAAGTACATCCTGTATAAGCATTTATTACGAAGTCAGTGTCTGGGAGTTTTGAAGCTACAAGTATACTTTTCGCCTTTATTTCGGTAATCATAAATTAATTATAAGCCCTCTTGTAAAAACCACAAAACCTCATTTATGTAGAGATAAATTGGGTTTATACTTTAATATGAAAATGGCAGAGCAAAAAGACAAACAAAAAAGCCAAGCTAAAACATCGACCGCAGACATAAAGTACGACTACCAAAAGCTTTCATGGAAAGAGTTCTTTCGTATCTCGAAATGGGCTATAGGGTCATTGTTTAGAGTGAGTCCTGTGGCTGGGGTAGTACACATAATTACTACAACAATTTTGCAATATCAAGACTTACTGTACTCGTATATAATGGCAAAGCTTATTGATGCGCTCATCAAAATTGCAGCCGCTCCAGATAAAAATCTCGACAATTTATACAAACTTATATACATAGTAGTCATCGCCAAAATAATAGAGATGTTACTTAGAATAATCGAAAATACCTGCATGGTAATTTTAAGGGTTAAGCATAGACCAATAATAAGAAGGTCATTCTATCTAAAACTAAAGGAATTGGGGCTTCAAACCTTAGAAAAGCCCGATATACATGATTCGATAGCAAGAGCTGACAATTATCTTACAAACCTACTGCAATTTTATAGACAGAATGTCGGCTTTGTCACTGAAATACTAAAGCTTTTTTCTTTAATTGTAATTGTTACAAAATTCTTACCCCAATTCACTATTTTTCTCGTTATTACTTATATTCCATATGTAATTTTTGACAAATATATGAGAAAGGAAAACTATAAGTTCGACTGGGAAAATACTGAAAAAAATAGAATAACTGGAAGTGTAGCAAATAGTCTAAGTAATGTTAATGCACTTAAGGAAATCTATATAACAAATGCGTTTGGATTTTTAGATAAAAAATATATGGACTTTCAAAACTGGTTTGTTGAAATGAAGTTAAAAATAACTGCAAAGTGGCGAATAGGAAGTGAAATTTTTAACTTTTTAAACGATTTAACTTTGATATTTGTAGGTTATTTAAAACTTTTTACGAGGGTAGTAAATGGCTTAATTTCAGTTGGGGATGCTACTTTTTGGATACAAACACTAAGCCAACTTAGTAACTCCCTTAGAAGAGTATTAAGCAATAGTAATGACATATTCGAAAATGCACTATGGTTTAAAGAGGCAGAAAAACTTTATTCCATGCCACCAGCTTTTGCTGATGGCGATATTGTTTTACCGGTTTTAAAAAGTGGTCCTTCTATAAAGATAAAGAACTTAGACTTTACCTACCCAAATGCTCAAAACATCACGATTAAGAATTTGACCCTGGAGATTAAAGCTGGCGAAAAAATAGCAATTGTTGGTCACAATGGTGCTGGAAAAACAACTCTTGTTAGACTTTTATCAAGGTTTTATCAACCCTCAACCGGGATAATTTCTATAAATGACATAAACCTCAAAGACATTCAAATTGACTCTTTTTATAAAAACCTAGGAGTATTGTTTCAAGACTATAATACATATGGTTATCTCACAGTAGAAGAAAATATTCACATGGGTAAGTCAGACCAAGAATTAGACGAGGTGGGTATAAGACTTGCAGCATTTTCGGCTGATGCACTAAACTTTATTGAGGAACTTCCAAACAAATTTGATCAAATTCTTACTGAAAGTATTAAAAGTGGTATTCGCCCATCTTCCGGTCAATGGCAAAAAATAGCAATGGCAAGATTTTTCTATCGTGATGCCCCACTTGTGATATTTGATGAGCCAACTGCGGCAATTGATCCAGTATCAGAATACAATATTTTCAACAAAATTTACGAATTTTTCAAAGGTAAAACAGTGATAATTATCTCGCATAGATTCTCAACGGTACGAAATGCCGATCGCATAATTGTCATGGACAGGGGCGAAATAGTTGAACAAGGATCACACAAGAAACTAATGGAAATGGGGGGACGTTATGCAAAAATGTTTAATTTACAGGCAGAAGGATATAAGTAAGTTGTTATATAAAAACAGTGTAAATTATTATGCTAAAGTGGTGGTAGCATTCAATCTCACAAAATTTTGATCTTACGGGGTGTAGCTCAGTTGGCTAGAGCGCGCGATTCGGGTTCGCGAGGCCGCAGGTTCGAGTCCTGCTACCCCGACCATTTTAAAAACCAATGTTCAAGATCATCAGTTCCGGCCATAACGTCGGCGTATTCTGGGTTTTCAATAGTTTCAAAAGGCACATTTACTAAATCCTGATTGTTTTTGAAAATAAAGAAGGGTTTTATTAGGTCAACACACAGTTTCCCGTTAAGCATGTAAAAGTTCGAGCCGAGTGTGCGAAGTATCAAAGTCTTATCCTCAAATGTTCCATGTTCAAAGTGATAGCGGGCGTTCTTTGCAAAGTTGAAGGTTTTAATAGCCAAATCCATCCAGTTGTTTGTTCTGGTTTTCAAGGCGTTTAATTCCTTTTGTATATCTTGTTCCTCTTTTTCCAAATCCGCTTTGCGTTTCTTATAGTCTGCTTGTCCGTCTAACAGGCTATCCATATACATTTCTACTAACTTATTCTTGCGGCCTTGGATTTGTTCCAAAGAACTTTCAAGATTTTTGAGTATTTGTAGTTGTGCGCTTGATTCTGTTTGATGCTGCTTTTTAATCCAATCAATTGCCCAATTACAGAAGTCCTCCGAGATTGTTATCTGGTCCAACAACTCCAAAACCTGTTTCTCAATTTCTTGGATAGTTACTTGTTTTTGTGTACATTTTTTACTTATCCCGTCGTGGTTACACCTAATATATTCGTACAGTTTAAAGCTACCATCAACCGTTTGCCTAGGTCTAGCATAAGGAATCCAAGTGCTTTGGCACTCACCGCACTTAATTAGGCCTCTAAACGGCAGTTTGGTATGTACACTTGGTCTTGCTTGTCCGCGTTTACCCATAAGAGCCTGTACTTTCCAAAACTCGTCCTCACTCAGGAGTCGCTTCAGGTTTTTATGAACATCCCCAATCTCTTTGCCCCAAATCAATTTTCCATAGTAAAAAGGGTCGGATAAAAAGCTGTAAAACTTACCTTTGCTCATCTTCCCACCACCGGTTCTTTTGGTTTTTCGCATTTTAAAACCCCACTCGTCATTTAATATTTCTAAAACGCGGGGTGCCGTGTGATTACCATCTAAAAATAGGTCTATCGCTCTGCGGAGTAGCGGAAACCTTTGTTCGTCTATAATCTGAACAGGTTCCTCACCGTCATATTTAATGTTTACATAACCTACTTTTGGTCTACCAGGCCACCAACCTCTACCAACTTTCGAAGTCATACCGCGAATAACATTTGCTGATAAGTCATCGCTGTATTTTTCACTCATACCAAATTCGATATAAAGAAGAAGTTTGTCCTCACCACCGTTATAGTAAATCTTACCAGGAGTAACGATTGCTATTAGTTTTTTATCGGAAAGTAAGCCAATGATTTCACCAGCATCACGAGAATTACGAGCTAAACGGTTTGCCTGCCAACACACAATAACCTGATACTTGCCATTAGCAATATCTTCAGCCATTTTATTAAACTTCGGTCGCCCAGGTTTCTTGGCTGATTTAGATTCCTCAATAATGTCGCACTTTGCAACTTTAAGTTGATGTCTTTCAATCACTTTTTGATTTTCTGCATGTTGATCTTCAAGAGACGCGATTTGGCGTTCCTCGTCTTCCGAGCTTTTGCGGTTGTATTCAATGGCTTTTAAGCCTGTAAGGTTTCTATTTATTTCCATAAAAATGGCCGAACTGGTTGGATACATCCGCAAAGATATAAGACCAATTCGGCCATTTCACTATCTTTGCATATGTATCCATATAAATTATACATAGTTATAAGACACCTTCCAACTCCTCGCCAAGCGGTCTTGAGAAGTAAGCAACACAGGTTTCTTCGTACAGTCGTAGCTTTTTTAGGTATAGCTCGTGGTCATAGGGTCTGTCGTTAATATCCAACTTATTGTCGGTTCCTGTTTGACACTCATGCGTTTCCAGCCAAGAGGTTAGCTGTTTATTTAAAGCTAAAAGCTCCTTTGAACTTAGTGTTGATAGATCAACCGACTCAAAGGTTTCTGTGGCAGGAATTCCTTGGTTTTCGGAGTCAACCTCTTTTACAACTTCCTGAATCATATGGACGCTATGATTTCCAGTTTGTGCTTTATTTACTTTTAACAACAGATCTTTTACTGGCATAAGATTCCTTGTAACTTTGTAACCTTGCGTTGCGTTTATATTGTAAGGACAAGCAAGATCTCTGGTTACGATATGGGTTACGTAGGGTAGGGGTATATCGTAACCTACTTCGTAACCAACTGTTTTGTTTGTTATTACAGTAACTTTGCCTCATATAGTTACGCAGTTACTCCAAACTCAATACCGTAGGCTTTAAGACGCCTTTCTATTAAATTCCTATCCAAAATGAAGCCTCTTTGGGTCTTACCGTCAATTTTTACAGCTTTTGCAGCTTCCGTTACAATCCCGGTCTTTCTTAACTCATCGCCTATGTATCGGCTTATGCCACTTTCCTTGAACTCTCCAAGCCAATCAAAATAGTCTCCGTGATTATCAAGTAAAAAGGTTTTAAGTTGCGACATAGTGTAAAAGTTGTTTAATCTTTGATCTCGGACCATCATTTCTCTAAACGCCACAAGCATTTGGATTGTGCTTTGGTTTTCTGCATTTATTCCTGATTGGTTTTTTATTATTTCCAATGCAAAGGTTCTAACTTTGTTGTAGTTAACAGGTTCACTTTCAGGGTTTTGGCTATTCAGTGCTAAAGCGATGCAAAATAGTGGTCTCCAAACTTCCCAATTTCTACCAAAAACTTCTGTTTCGGTTAGTTGATTGTAAATATCCTTAATATCGGTGTGAAGTTCCATTGCAGAGTAATAGAAAGTATCTCTATAACTGCTCAATCTTGTATCAGATTCGCTTAATTCTTTATTCTTGATTTCATTATTGTTGCTCAAAACCATAGTCATATTTATTGATCTAGAAATAAGCGTGTCGCTAATGTTTTTGATACCAGCAATCATTTTTGGGCTGTAAGGGTCTAGTTTTATTGAGTTCCAGCCTTTACCTTTACCGCTTGGGTCTTTCTTACCTTTCTTGGGACCCTTCTTATAACCAGAGTTAAGCATTTGAACCATTGTTTGTGTGTCGGGATTTGCAGCATTTTTAAGATTTTCAACTTCGTCCAAGAATAGCGTTGCACAATTATCGTTTATACAATCAATAACAAAAGCCGGGGTAGAGGTAACTAAAAACTCACCGTTGAAAGCAAGAAATGAGCCAACTTCCAATAACTTTGACTTACCACAGCCCATCAAGCCGTTTACGTTGAAATAGGGGTAACTATTAAAGATACGATAAAAGTAAGTTCCCCAAAGCCATAGGGCTATAACCAAATACCAGTTTTCGTTTGACAGGTCAACATATTGTTTCAGGAAAGAAACCAGCTCCTGCAACGTAATATTATAGCTAGATGCACCTTTGCCGGATAAATATGCCCTTACACCATCTGAACTCCAACGCTGCATAAAATCAGGATTTCTTACTATTTTGTAGTTAAACTTATCCTTAACTTCATCTAGCGTATAAAGTTCTTTGTTTGAGGTTATAACCCTGAATGGACTTTCCTCATTATTTTTAATGTTTAACGGAATAGTGAAAAACGTAGTGTCTGCATCATAAAACTGTGACGGAATAAACTCTTTGATTGGCTCGCCAAACTCAAGATTTAGGAACTCTGGACTGTAAGGATTATATTCTTTGGCATTTTTCAAAAGCAATTCAAAATCTTCTTTTGTATTTCCTGCAACCGTTGCAAATTCTGTTACATCTTTTACACCCTCAATTTGTGGTATTTCTACTATAAATACTTTTTTGTTTTTAAACTTTTTGGCGTGTTCAATTGCGCCTTCTTTGCCCGCCTTGTCGTTGTCATAGCAAAAATATATCTTTTGGAAATTATCAAAAAATAAAACCCAATCAGATGAAAATGTTCCAGCTCCACCGGTAGAAGAAACTGAAGTGTATCCCCATTGTGAAAGAATTAGCGAATCAAACTCACCTTCGGAAATAATCGCAAAATCAGAAATACTTTTTTCTAATAGGTCTAAACCGTAAAGCGATGCCTTTGCACCCGTAGGGAAATACACATATTTTGCATCTGTAGCTTCTTCTAACTCTTGAACAACCCTAGCCTTGATACTTATTACATTTCCATTTTTATCAAAAACAGGGAGTGTGATTCTTTTAACTCCATATATTTCGCTCTCACCAATAAGCCGGGTATCAACCGTAGCGTTTGTTATGCCCCTCTTGTTCAGATATTCACGTTGTTCAACGGATAGGTTGTTATGGTAACTACTGGCTTTTTCTAGTAACTCCTCGGACTTGGGTTCTGCTTTTAGTTCAACCTTTCTACCACTTTTTAGTCTTACAGTTTTCGTTTTAGGCTTTTCAAATAGGTCTGATGGGTTTAGATTCAAATGCTCGGCAACAGTAACAAGGTTACCTTTCTTATGGCATTTGTGGCACCAAAATTGCCCCGTGTCTGCGTCCATGTATAGGTGTTTGGTGTTTCCCTCACTATCGCAGTCAGAAAACAAACAGGCTAACACAAGTTCCTTGCCTTTGTCATCATATTCAATTTTCCACTCGTCTAAAAACTCAGACGGTTGTTTATTTAATTTGTTATAATCTTGTTGCATAAAGATTCTTCCGGAGGGGGAGAGTCGCGAAACCCTCCCCGTTGTCTCCTTAATTTGATACTTTCTACTCTTTGGGTGGCATCACTTTACCGACATTCTGAATTTGGATGTCACCCTTGGTTTCGGCTTCATCAACCAATATCCTGCATCTTGAACCAAGATAGCTTTCGATATCAATTTCCTGGTCAAAATCCAATTGCTTGCCTGTTAAAGTTTCCAAGATACCAAGAAGCTTTGAGCCTCCCTTTTGACCTCGTGAAAGCTTGTCGCTGGCTATGATGGTTCTCTTTTCACCGGAGTAAGTTCCGTCGGTAACTTCAAATTCAAGTTTGAAGTACTTACCATAGTCACCATCACCTTCTGCGATGGAAACTAGCTTTGCAGGATAGATATCCGCGGGTATTGGTTTAATACCTTCAGCTTTTTTTACTTTTCTTTTTATCGCCATAGGTTTTATTTTTCCTTTCTGCTTCAGATTCCTGGCCGGGGACTTCTTCCACTAATTTGTTATTTTCTTCAACTGGCCTGATTATCGTTTTGAAAAAGTTAAAAACTCTATTTGCCCTTTCCTCTGCTTCCTCCGATGTCAACTGAACACCAAAGTTTTTGAGGTAAAGACCTGCAAATTCGGTTACTGCATCTTTAGGCAACATCATTAGCTCCTGGAATAAATCCGGCTTTTTAAACTTTTTATACTATTGAAATAATCGGAAGGTGAAACGGTTGCTGTGTTATTAAAAAATGATTCTACTGATTTCTCTAATTCGGGGGTTTTTTCAAAAACAAACTCGTACCTATTACCATCAATTTTCTCTAAACCCAGTAGGGTATATGAAAGCGATAGGTAGCTACTAATAGCGAGGTCTGTACTGCGATAAATATTAATTTGTATTTTATTAATCCTGTTGTTCACACAGGAAGAATAGCAACATTACTGAGGTTACTAGCCGTGTTTCATAGTCTTTCGTGGTGGTTCGTAGAACTTCAAATTCTCTTTAATTTTTTAAGCTGGCTTTTAAGCTTTTCTTCGTCTACCAACATTGTTTTCATATCTCCGTATT
The DNA here is from genome assembly GCA_016182565.1 of candidate division WWE3 bacterium. Lineage (GTDB taxonomy): Bacteria > Patescibacteriota > WWE3 > UBA101185 > UBA10185 > JACPGI01. The sequence goes on along the minus strand of JACPGI010000003.1, from coordinate 89,115 downwards.
TTATTTTACAGAAAAACCTTACGGAGTCATCGCCTGTCTTAGGGAAAAATAACTTCTTAATCTCACCCTTAAATCCAAGATCATTAAGGATGTTATTGAATGGGCGTAACACACGTTCTGATGAATCAGCGTTAATTTCTTTGCGTGTAATTTGCTTACCAGATCGGCTAATAACATACGATATAAATGTCCAGTTTTCACTATCAACATTAGGATTAGACAATATGTACGTTCCATCCATAACGATATGACCTGTTTCCTTCTGTTCCAACCAATGGGCTACCTGCTTTGATTTTTTCAAAATACTACCCTTATGGTTCCAGGTTAAACCTAACTCTTTTTTCAATTTACTCGTGTCTAATGTCACGTGAACAGCTCCACTTTCACTAATAAGATCGAGTAAAGAGTTTGGTATTTGTACATTAGAATCATTTTTTGCTTCGACATCGTTTATATTGAACAACTTTTGACTAAATTGTGAAAGATCGTTTGGAAGCTGTGTCAATTCAAATTTATTCAAAAAACTGTAAGCAATTATTTGCAGGTCTACACATTCATTCCTTAACAATTCCGACAGGGAATTGTATTCTTTTCTATTTCCGAGTAAATACGATGTCATGCTCTTTTCGTAGATATTTTCCGCGGATCTATAATACTTTCCGATTGTTATAGTTGGAGCACTTAGGAAACCAAAAACTTCGGCTACATATAAACAAAGTGCTCTAATTTCCCAACTTTTATCATTAAAAGAATCCAAGACCATTGCTTTTGTATCATATTTATATTTGGAGTTTTGAAATAACTTCGATGATATTAAAGTCTTTAGTACCCAAAACTTTGTCCACGAATAAAGATGCTTTTTGTTATAGGCATTCAACAAATAAGCAAAAACGGTTCCATCATCAACAAATTTTTGTACATATCTACATATATATAATGAAAAGGAGTGAGATTTATCTAGCAGATCAATAAGTTGCTTGAAATACGCTTTATTTTTTGCGCTCTTTAAGTAATACTTCAGGGCCGATATTTCGTGTTGCTCAAGTTTTTTATTTATTGCTAACTTTTCTAAATATCCAGGAACTTCATCCTCTATGGTGGCAAGAGTATAAGCAGAATCTTCGTCGTCGTTGTAAGGAGAGTAAATTCTCCTCTTATTTAGTTTTGATATCTCTTTTTGATCAAGCAAGTAAAACGCTGTTTTACCGTTTAGATCAAGGAATATATCAAACAAATATCCTGATAAAATCTCTATAACCTGATGGAGGATTTCTGGGGATTTTGCCATTAAACTAAGGTCATCATTATATCTAAATATCTTGAAGTCTAACTCGTTACCAACAGACAAAGCTTTTTCATCAAATTTTGATAAATATGCGGATGAGAGAAATATAGATGCCTCCGGTCCTTGGGGCACACCAAAGCCTGGTTTGTGAGCCCATGTCTCTAATAGGTTTATTAGTATGTCTATTACTTTTGTACCGTTGATTCCACAATCTTTGGTCAAAAAATCTCTTATAAGTTTGTGATTTATGTTATCAAAAAAAAGATTTTACATCTAACTCAACCTTATATCTGTACCCTTCCACATAAGCAAAAACTTGATCCTCTATGTAGCTATCCCATTTTATGTGCCAATCTTCAAGGAAAGTTTTTTCATGACCTAAGGAAATATTAGGCGTATAGCAAGGTGGAGTTACAAACTTGGATTTAAGGATATTACCTAAAACTGGCTGTAAAAAAATTGCTTGATAAACTATCCTATCTGTTACAGATAGTACCGCCACCGGTCTTATACCTAAACTGTCCTTGGGAAATTTAAAATACGTTGCTGAATCAGCATGAAAATCACCACTTCTCAAAAGCTCACTAAGAGCAATGAAATATTCTTTTCTATGCTTTTTAATTGCTAATACCGCAGGGGTCCACAGTGGATCGAGGGCTAAGCTTGACCCTTCTATTTCAATAAGTAAGTAATCAAAAGCTTTTTCCAAATTATTCGGATTTACTAAATTATCAAACAATATATCGTTTTTCATATTCATTTTAATTTTTTGGGCAGGTTTTATTATGTAAATCTAAAGGCTACACCGAGTTTTCTGTCATACCTTTATACCTTCTACTTTTATAGTCAAGATTTAAGCATGTCCTACACCCAACTTGTTGAGTTAAAAAGTGCTTATATAAAACACCTGCACGAGAACTGCATATAGGGCACTTAAACCAAAGTCGTTTTCCGCCGTGTGCAAGAGAACTCGATGAAAATTCAACATCAAATCCGGCAACATTTGCCGTTCTTTTCATAAGCTCAGTTAGAAGTTGATCTTTTGCAACATCAAATACTCCTTTTAAAGTAATTTTTGGACAAGCATCTACTAAAATTTTATTTCCTGAATAATTACCCATTAACGATTTCCTTTTGTTTCTCATTACCAAAAGTGTTTAACTGCTGGTTTTGTGCTACAAAAGCGTTCTTCGCCATTACGTTCACCGTTGGAACAGGTGTTTTTATTTGTTTTAATGTCATGAGGGCGTTAGTAAACTGCCTATGTGCCTTGTCGGCCTCTTTGCTAAACATAGTATAGTAGTTTGTTTTTTCAGTACTCAGATAATCTATATTTTGAGCATTATTAAAAAAACTTGTGAATTGGATATAACGAGCGTACGAGCTTGCGATTAGCTCTGCTAAAGCCTTCTCATGCGGTGCTTTACAATCAAATTCCGCCATAAGCTGTTCAGTCATGCCTACAACCAATGGTCTGTAGGTTTTGGTCACAGAACCTGTTATAGCAACATGATTGTCTAATGAATATGCGTAAACTGCATCGTTATAAACATTATTTAAAGTTTTTTCGGCATCTTCTGCTTTCTTGGTTCCTTTAACTTCGTTGTAAGCTTTATATGCGGTATCCAAATCTACCAAGAGTTTTCTAGGTCGAAATCCCTGCGATTCCGTTTTTACAAGTTTCTCTAAATTATCGAGGATAGGTTTTTCTTTTGTAGTTTCTACATCTCTAGATGTAGTTGTTATTTTTTTATTTTTTTCCATAATACTAACATACATTATACCGCTTTATACTTGCCGTAACAACGAAAATCAGCATTTATTACAAAAACCTACATACTAGAAAACTATTGGGGTATAATCTTCTAGTGATCACATTAGAACGTGATCTTAGTACAACTTAATAAGGTAATAGACCTAAACTTAACTTCATAAATTAAGCATGGTTTCAAATCCACTACGACGCAGAGATGGTCATCCATTTCTCTATCATGTCGTAGTGGTCATGCTCGAAAGAGTATGTGTGTTACCGAAAGGTTGCACGGAGAATGGATGACCTTCATTGGTTTCTATTCTCTAAAACCACTACGACAATGAAAAATGAATTTGCAAATAAGAAATTGCAGTTAGCAAAGGCTGCTAAAAATGATGAGTTTTATACTCAATATTTTGATATAGAGAAAGAGGTTTCCGCTTATATAGAGTACAACCCCGATATTTTTCGCAATAAAACTATATTACTACCGTGCGATGATCCAGAATGGAGTAACTTTACTAAGTATTTTGCTCAAAACTTCGAACGCTTTGGCATAAAAAAGTTAATAAGCACCAGTTACGCAACAAAGAGTAAAAACTATAAAAGCTCTTATCAACCAACACTTTTCGAAACAAATAACCCACTTTATGATGCAAATAAAACTATTAGTAACGGAAAAATATTTACTTTAACAAAAGATAATACTAGCGACGGAAAGGTTAATATCGAAGATCTTGAATGGCACTACCTTGAAGGTGATGGGGATTTCCGCAGTGACGAGCTTAAGAAACTACGTAACGAAGCAGACATTATTATCACAAATCCTCCTTTTTCTTTATTCCGCGAATTTCTAGCTTGGATTGTGGAAGCTAAAAAACAATTTCTGCTTATAGGTAATTTAAACGCAATTACATACATAGAAGTTTTCCCGCTGATCAAAGACAATAGAGTTTGGCTTGGCAACAACTATAAAATTAATGGAGGTGCTATGTTTTATGAGATACCAGAGAATATTGCCAACTTAGAGCAAGTAAGAGAAATAAGAACAAATGAAAATGGAGAAAAGGTATTTATAACTAGAGTTCAAGGCGTTCGCTGGTTTACAAATTTAGACCATGGGCGACTTCACGAATTTTTATCATTAATGACCGAAGCAGATATAATAAAGTTCGTTACTAAAAAACCGTTTGAAAAATATGATAATTACAATGCGATAGAAGTTTCTACTGTTAAATGCATTCCCTGTGACTATAAGGGGGTGATGGGTGTACCCGTTAGCTTTTTAGATAAATATAATCCCAAACAATTTGAGATTTTAGGATCAAATCGTGGTGTTAACCAAGATCCTAACAATATTTATGGCAGAGGGTCTTATTTGAAGGGTAAAGAAGTTTATAAAAGATTATTTGTAAGAAAGCGAGTAACAAAATGAAAACAACATTAAATACAAGTATTTCAATTAAAAATATATGCGAAGGGTTCGTTTACAATGAACTCGAAGGAAAAGGGCTGTTCGGACTATCAGGTAAACTCACAATCCAACCCGAGTATCAACGTAACTATATATATGCTGATGGCAAAAAAGATGTTGCTGTCATTGAATCCATTCTAAAAGGGTACCCAATAGGTTTAATTTATTTTACAAAAGTAAATGAGGCTAAATTTGAAGTTCTTGACGGACAACAACGAATCACTAGCATAGGTAGGTTTGTTACTAACAAATTTGCCATCAAAGATGAAAACGGCATGGAACAGTATTTTAGCGGTATCGCTAAGGACAAACAAATCAAAATTTTGGAAACTACATTACTCATCTATGAATGTGAGGGTACTGAAAGCGAGATAAAAGAGTGGTTTAAAACAATTAATATTGCAGGGATCCCGCTAAACGAACAAGAATTGTTGAATGCAGTGTATTCTGGTCCGTTCGTAACATTATGCAAAGAAGAGTTTAGTAACAGCCAAAACGCAAACATCCAAAAGTGGGGCGTTTACATAAAAGGCAGCGCCAACAGACAGGAATTTTTGGAACAAGCTTTAGATTGGGTTAGCAAGGGTAGTATTGGGGACTACATGAGTCGTCATCGTTACGATAAAAGCATTAGTGAATTAAAAACCTATTTCAACACGGTGTTAGATTGGATATCGGGCACTTTTGTCGATGTGGAAAGTGAAATGCGCAGTCTCGAGTGGGGACGACTGTATGAACAGTATCATAAAAAAGCCTATGATCCTGTGAAAGTATCAAAAGAAGTACACAAGCTTTATAGCGACCCCTATGTTAAAAATCGTAAAGGTATTTTTGAGTATATTCTAGGAAATTCTATAGACACAAAATTGTTAGAGGTCCGTGTGTTTGATGAGGCAACGAAAAAATCGGTATATACAATGCAGACAGATACCGCCAGAGCTAAAGACATATCAAATTGTCCACTTTGTACTATTGGACACGATGCCAATAACAGCAAAATTTGGGAATTCAATGAAATGGATGCTGACCATGTAGCAGCATGGAGCAAAGGTGGGGCAACGACTAATAAAAATTGTCAAATGCTGTGCAAAACGCATAATAGAGCTAAGGGAAATCGCTAATAAATTAGTAGCAGATGAATATGAGCAAATACTATAACTCGCAAAAAACCGATAAATACCTATATTTCAAGGATTCAAAAGAACCATTTAAGTTAAGTAGGTCAAAAATAGACTTGTTTATAGATTGCCCAAGATGTTTCTATTTGGATAGGGTATTGGGGACAGGTAGACCCCCAGGATATCCTTTTGCCCTAAACAGCGCTGTAGACCATTTACTGAAAAAAGAGTTTGATACATATCGCACAGGCGATACGCAACATCCTTTAATAGCTAAGTACAAAGTTGACGCAAAACCGGCCAGCCACAAAGATCTTGATACTTGGAGAGATAATTTTAAGGGAATTCAGTTTTTTCATAAACCCACAAATTTGTATGTTTTTGGGGCGTTAGACGACCTGTGGATAAACTCAAAAGGTGAATATATAGTTGTAGACTACAAAGCTACAAGTAAGAGCGAGGAAATAACTCAACTAGATAAAGATTGGCACGAAGGTTATAAAAGGCAAATGGAAGTTTATCAGTGGCTGTTAAGGCAAAATGGGTATAAAGTCCGCGAAAGTGGATATTTTGTGTACTGCAACGGCAACACTGAAAAGCAGACATTCGACGGCAAGCTTGAATTTGAAATGACCCTCATAGAATATAAAGGAAACGATAGCTGGATTGAAAATAAACTACTGGATATTAAAAAGTGTCTGAACTCCAACACTATTCCCGAAGCGAATATAGACTGTGACTATTGTGCATATTTTAATTCCAGAAATAAGCACGAAAATACAGGTAATTAAGAACAAAGTAACTCAACTAAAGCACGTTTAATATCAGAGTCTGCTGTAACTTTTTCTTCTTCTGTAGAGTCTTCGGAATAAACATAATTACTCCCAATCTTAAGTTTAGTTAATGCACGTAAAGGATATTTACCCACTTTATCTATGCCCTTTGGGTCTTTCACAAGCTTGGCATACAATGAAGAACTAGCACCTTTAGCCCCATCTTCACTTACAAAACCATGTCCGTATCTAAATGCAAAGTCAATTTCACCACCATATCTTTCTGCAAGCTTCGAGTAATAGGCTATCGCATTAGATATTGAGTACTCTCCAAACGCTTTTACAACAGGTTCCTTAATTGCAGTTTTTGGATCATCCTCCGGTGAAACATTCCCCAAAAAGTCCATAGTATCATCCTGGGTAAGAACCGGCATTTTTTTACCAGTCGCCTCCCAATAGTAAATTGCTTTGTTTTTGGCTATTTCCACAGCATTCTCTCCAAATTCATTCGGCTCATCGATCTTTTCTGGAATATCTGAGAGGGTTAGTAACTCTATGTCTAAATCTCTTATTAACTTCTGAATTCTTTTTATTTTGTTTTCGTTAGTGGTTGCAAATAATATTTTTCTATTTTTACTCATATACTTTATGTTATCACAACAGCCAATTTAGTTGACAAAACAAGCATTACAACCTATAAGATTAGTAACACTCATTCTAAAGGAGAGAAAATGAAAACCAAAGGTTTACTTGTTGCACTCGAAGGAATCGACAATGCTGGAAAAACATCGCACATCACTCGATTAGCCGAGTATTACCAGCGCCAAGGCAGTGAAGTTCTGACTACAAAAGAACTTACTTCGCCAATCGGCCCATTCATTTGGGAAGGTCTGTATGCGAAAAACCTTACAGCTTTCCTGAAAACGTATCTATTTGCAACCGATCGGGCGATCAGGTATGAGCGCTTTGTGCTTCCTGCCTTGCAAAAGGGTTACCTAGTATTAGCAGATCGTTGGAACGTCTCAGCATATGTCTACCGTGGACTTGAAGGATATGACCTGAAGTTCGTCAAAGCGGTGAACTCCAAAATCCCACAAGCGGATCTCACAATTGTGCTAGACCTACCAGTTAAGTTGTCACTCAAACGTGGTGAAGAAGCCAAAAAACCATGTCCGTATACAGCTGAACAACTGGAACATGCACGCAAACTGTACAGAGAGTATGCACAAGCTACGAAGTCACCAATCTTGGATGCTACTCAACCTTTTGGCACCATCTTTGAGCAACTCAGAGACTTGATCAACACAAGGTTACGTTAGAAATGAAGGAGGACAAATGAACAGGAATATGATCTATATATTCACTCGTTTGTTTTCGCCAGAGGATAGAAGGTTTTCAGCTGAGATTGAACAACGCATAAAGCTAAGACTAACCTCCATGCGCGTACCTGTTGTAAAAACCTTTGTACCTTACAGAGATACTGATCAGGCAAGTGTCATCGTCACAAACAAGGCGAAATACATTTATGAAGCTGACCTGCAACGTCTACACCGCAGCTTGGCCTTGGTCGGATTTCTAAACGGTATGGCGAAGGATGAAGGAATTTGTTTCGAGATTGGATACGCATTTGCCATAGGAGTACCTGTGTTAGTCGGGTTAACGGATTTTTTTAGCATCCAACTGCCTTATGGCAAAAGGCTAACCTTTCCGCTTGATCCGGTGCTAATGAACATGGTAAGCAAATTAACACGCGTGGTTGAATACTCTGATGGTGGTAAACGTACATACAGTCAACAACAGAGTCTTCACATAGCCGCAGCGCTTGATCAGCTTACAGAGCAGCTTGCAGAGTATGTATTGAAACAAAAAGTCCAACCAAGACCTTCATCTGGATTTCGTCTTAGTAACACAAAAACAGTGCATATCGAACTTGCTGGTAATCAGTTTGAGTGGTGCAGAATGTTAAGCGCCGAGATAGAACGAGCTCTTAAAGCTAAGGGATACGCTACAACGACCTCGAACCGGCTTAATCCCACTGCACTCAAACGTGTGAAGGACGAAAAGAGTATTGTCAGACTTGGGGACATAGACATAAAAAATGTCTTAAAGTCAGACATCGTGATTATTGGTGCGGACAGTACAGAGATGGACCCCGGAGCCGCGGCTTTACAAGGTTTAGCAAGAGGCATGAACAAAAAGTTGATCATATATGATACCAAGAGCACCTTATACTCAGCTTCTGGCGGACATGTTATGTCGAGAAATCTGATGCTTGATCAATCGGCGGATGTTAGAGCAAATAGCTTAGCAGAGGTGTATCGTGCTGTTGATAAACTCCTGTTATAGAACAAAGCAAGGGATAGTTGTTGGAAATTCCAAACACAACTATCCCTATTTTTATGGGTTTAGTAATCTCAAGATATCTTCCTTCGAGGTAGGTTTACCTATTGAACCAAGAAGCCACAACGCTTTATCAAAAATCAACCAGTTAACATGCGCTTCTCTACAGGCTGTGCTCCACATTTCCTTAACCAACCTGACATTTCGCTCTGTCATCTGATCACTATCAACAAAGTCCATCAATCTCGCAATTCGTACATCATGTATATCAACCGGCGGCAATACGCTTTCGATATTTGCAAGGTCCATCTCAAACGTTGTCACCATTGATCTGAAAAACAGATTTCCAGTCTTTGGTCCAAACCCTCGGAATTCCCAGACTTTTTTAAGAATGGTAGGAGCATCACCAGCTCTAAAAATATTTCTTGGGTCACCCTGATACAGATCGAGTAGCTTTCGGCTGTTTGCTTTATAGCGAAATACTGCCTCGTTTATATATCTCGGTCTAAGGTATTTAGCCAACATATCCGTCAACTCTTTTTCTGATAGATCCAAGATAAACTCCGCAGTGAAAAACTTTGGATTTACTGCATAAAGTTTTCGGGCACCCTCATACAAAAGCGTAGATTTAATCGCATAATCCAATTGGGTGAGGAAAAACAGAAAACAAGCTTTTCCTTTTGAATCAAGATCTGTTGGTACCCAGTCCTCAACATTAAATCGGTTGGCAAAGATTCCTTCTCGCCTTTCCATGAGTTCAACAACTCTCTTAGTAAACTCAGATGGTTTCATATGATTCTCCATATTCTGATTATAGTTTGATTGTGTACTTTGTAACAGGTATCTAATAGTTTTGCAAACGTACTGAATCCATCAATAGTTGAGAACAGTACTATTAATTTATTTAGGCATAATCAGGTATATAAATCAGCTCCTTAGAGGTGATAAAATAGTTGCAAACGTCGTCTGCTATAGTCGACCAAAATATTTCTAGAGTATAATTCCTTTATGAAAAGAGACATACCGAACATAACAAAAGATATTGGCTTAGACTTTTGGTGGGATACTAAAAAACTCTGGACAGAAGAAGCCCCAATTGAAAAATTACCAATTAAAGATTTTGAATGGATGTTTCATTTGCCATTTTGGACTGATAATGGAAAGGAAATGTCATTAAGACCAATTGAAGTGATAAAAAACCCTCAAACCCACATCGAGCAGTATAACAGAACAATGGAAACGGATTTATCATATCCAATTGCTGCTATAAATATAGACAATAAGTGGGTGATAATGGATGGACTTCATAGAGCACTGAAGGCATATATCCAAAAAAATGAACTAATTAATGTTAAAAAATTTTATAAGGGTGATATTCCACGTATTGAACTTTGAACTCTATTTGATATTTAATAGGGGATAAATATAATTTTTCTTATCTTCGTCTGTGATTTTAGTTAAATCACCACCCAAAAACACATTCCCATTAGACTCCTTAATTAATCTTAGTAATAAACTCAAATCTTTTTTTGAAAATCCTCGCGCCTTGTCGAAAATAAAAAAATCCAGATCTAAATTCCAAATACACTTAGACCATACTCGTTCTTTATAATTCTTTATAAGTGCTCGTAAGTAAATTTTTGCATGAATTACATTAATAAAATAACCAAGAAACCCCAACCATCTTGGAAAATATAACTCAATTGAGCTGTCTTTTGCAATCCGTAGTGAGTCTACGGCACCTATTGCTGGTACTAAAGGACACCCACACGCAACAGTATAAACTGCTGGATATCTCTTCTTTAAATCTGTCAGAAATTTGTTTAATTGGTCGTCACTTTCCGATATAGACATCTGAGAGTTAAAATAAATTGCGTATAGAAAATCAAGCTTTACAAGTTCGAAACCAATCTCTACAAATAAAGATTCAAATACATTTTCCAAATATTTCTGGACTTCAACTTTTCTTATATCAAGAAGGAATCTTTTAATTGGGAAATGTGACCAATTTGAAATTTTTAGGCCGTCCGTTAGCGCATGCAACTTATCATATACAAACCAATCGGTGTGTTCTTTTAGTATTTTGGCCCTCGGATGCACTAAAAATGGAGCTATCCAGATCCCGGCTTTTAATCCCCCCCCTGTTTAATTTGTTTAATTAGAGGTTTAAACCCATTTGAAAATTTTTTCTGTCAATATCAAACCAATCTCCCCACAAGGCCCAACCATCATCTAGTAAAATATATTCAAGTTTTATATCAGGATTATTTTTTAACCAGATTAGTTGCTTTATTAATTCACCTTCATTTATATTTGTCCCAAAAACAGGCCAAGAACTCCACCCAACTGCTGATGGTTTTAAAGTAATTTCTGGCATTTCAAAAATCTTTGGTGTGTAAGCACTGGGGGGAAAATCATGTGTTGGCAACTTAAACTTGGTGGAACCACTCCACGACTGCCAACCAGTTTTTGATAATAATATATTAATCTCAGAAACACTTAGTTGCGGTTTAGACTTAGCATTGCTTGGATTAATCATATACTTACTTTACTAGCGACGTCTTGTCTTTGAAGGTAGAGTTTTTAAATAGCTTCCAGCAAATCCCAACCCCACCCCGATAATACCTAAAATACCTATTGGAACAATTGGACCAGTCTTTGGAAGCTCTTCTACTTTCGCATTGTTATAACAAACAGTGGCTGTATCTGATCCTTTGTGATCTTCGTTTTGGTATAAATCGACCTTATTTACTACACATTTTTCAAATTGCTTGGTGTTTTGGAACTCACTTGATTTAAGCTTTGATTCAATAATAAATTCCTTACTATCCCCATCGTTGAAATCATCCCACACTTCTGTAAGACCGGCCCCACCAGTTCGACTCAACTCATCCGGCAGTAAATCTATAGTTTTCATCTTACTTTCTGACTCATCACCAACGTTTTTTACAGTTATACGAAATTCAACTGTCTCTACTTCTTTCACATTTATTACTTTATCTTGCCAAGAGGTGTTTCCTTTTATTCTTACCTTCTTTTCAACAGTGAAATTTTCTTCGTTTGTGCAAGTCTGGCCATATGCACCGTCACTTGTACATGTAGCAAGAACATCTCCCTTAGAAACCTTTGCAGATGTAAAAATAAAACTTGTATAAAAAAGGGTCAAAAATCCAAAAAACAAAAAGGTGTCACCAAGATTGGCAGGCTTCAAAAATGATTTCATAGTGGTATTTTAGCAAAAAAACTTAAAGTAAGATTGTATTTTCCTGATAACGAAAACCCCTATCCCAATATAAAAGATAAAAGGCGTAGAAAGCATAAAAACAAATGACAGCAAAATAGTACCAAAGCCATTTTTTGTTGAATCCGAACTTTTGAATTAAAGGTGGCTTATCATTTGAATCCTTGGGAAGTTGATAATCAGTAGGACAAACAAGTTCAGACATACCAAGTATATAAAATGGGATAAACCACACAAGATGAGTTCGACTTAAAACAGGAGTGAAAATATAAAAACATAAAAATGTAATAAATACTTGGATATATTTGTGCAAATTTCTCTTCGCCGTAAGTAATACTACAAAAGGACCCGATAAAAGGGCCAAATAGACATAAAACTTAAACAAAGTAGGCTGGAAAAAATTTATGCCGGTATAATATTGGATATAAGAAAGGATTGGACGCCCTTGAAGCTCCCTATCACCATGGACAAGAAGTGCACCTTGTAGATAAGTCCAAAAATCTTGGAAAGATTTCATAAACGGTAAACTAATAAAAATAAAAACTAAAAATCCAATAAGCAAAAATTGGAATTTGTCTTTTGATTTTAGTAAGAAAATTGGCAAAAACATAATTGGAAAGGTTTTGAATGCCACTGATAGAGCAAAAAATAGAGCAGATAACTTATTATTTTTCTCAAGAAGTATAAGTGAAAATAAGAGAAAAAATACAGGAAATGGTTCGGTATTTGTGTAACTTCCCCTAACAAGAAAAAACGGTGAATAAGACCAAAGTAAAAGAGATAAAACTGTTGCTAAATAGTTTCTTTTGTACAGACTTATAATCAAAAGTACACTCACACCAATATCAACAAGTAACACCGGAGTACGCCAAACTCGCTGAATTGGTAAGTTAAATTCTTGAGATAAAACATATAGTGGTGTCTGAACGTAAAGTAAACCTGGTAAATAGGCAAATCCGTGACCAAGATCATCCTTTTTTGCTTGAGTTGTGTCATCTCTTTTTTGATTTTTTTCATTTTTGTAGGAATCAACTGTATATTTATAAGGATTTTTGCCACTCAAAAAATCTCTTGAGGCTTTACGATAAACTTCAAAATCTCCACCCGCTTCATCAAATACCTTATATTTCTGAAAGGAGGTAACAAGTAAAATAAGAACTAAAACCCCAATTTTTAAAATCTCACGCTTATTTTGTGTTAAAAAGGTAGGTGTAGAATTTACGTAGAATCTGATTCCCCCAAGTAATTTTTTTGGGTTTTGGCCAAAACTCAAAAGCATTGTTTAGCTGCGCCTAACAACTTCTCTTGACATATAATTTTTTCGCCCACTTGACTCAAAATATGTGCGAAGCATAAGTTCTCCGATCATACCCATCATCATAGATTGAATTCCGACTATTACCATAAGAACTGCAATAGTTAAAAGTGGTCTATTTCCTATACTCTGCCCCATCAACTTCAAAATAAGTAAATAAAACACAGTCATACCTCCAACCCCGGTTGTAACTGCACCCGTAAATCCAAATAGTCTTCCCGGCATCATTGAAAATGGTTTTCTTGCAAAATAAAGCATGAATGCAAGCGTTGTTAGGTCTAACATCACTTTTATAGTTCGAGTTGCACCAACGTAAGCGGATTTCCCATAATCCCTATCTTTAAATTCAACATCAAATTCTTTCATTCTTGCGCCAAATGCTGATAAATAATCAGGAATAAATCTATGCATCTCGCCATAAAGTTTTAACTGAGTAAGAATTTGTCTTTTAAATCCCTTTAACCCAGAACCTCGGTCCATCATACTTACACCAGAAATTTTTGTGATAATTCTATTGGCCATACCACTTTGAACTTGTCGAGAAGCTTTTTCATGACCCCAACGCCCTACCCTATGTGTATTTACAAAGTCATATCCATCCTCCAAAAGACTTAAAACTTTTGTGATATTTTCAATAGGTATCTCAAGATCAGCTGAAAGGGTAACAATATACTCACCATGTGCCATATCAAACCCAGCTTGATAAGCAGCACTTTGCCCAAAATTCATCATTTGGTCAATTCCTATAATCTGAGGGTATTTAGTCGCATACTCAGAAATTACTTTCCATGTACTGTCTTTACTTCCGTCATTAATAGCTAAGATTTCAAAATTATAATCAATGGTTTGCTCAAGCTTTAATAAGGAGTCAAGTGTTCGGTTGATATTTTTCTCTTCATTAATACAAGGTATTACTATGGATACTAACTTTTTTGACATGTTGTCCTTCTTAAAAGAAAATACTCCCGGAAATACCGGCAGGCAGTAAACTTGAAGTTATTCTATCATTTCTCAAGCCATGTTGTTGGATGGATGTTGGGTTCTTGGCCATACGTAGGTAGGGACATTTCGGAAATAGTTTTTTTACCTAGCGCCCAGTTTATTACATTTGCCACCGTCACGCCTATTTTTAACCCAGTAAATGAACCGGGTCCCGAGTTTACACGATACTCGTGTACCATTGAAGCTTCTATACCATGTTTTTGTAAAATATCTCTGATAGTAGATACCACATCAATATCCCCAACCAACTCATCTATCTTACTTTCATTTTGACCATACAGTGTGACTCGTTTTTCTTTTCTATCTGCTGTATCAATGTAGATTTTGTATTGTGATTTTTCTTGTAAGTTCATCTTTTCCTTGTTCAAAATAAATATCGATGGTGCGTTCTTTTGGAAGTAATTTCTTTGCCAATTCCGGCCATTCAATTATAGTAACAGCATCTGATTCATCAAGTATTTCACTAATTCCTATATCAACTACTTCTGCTGCAGTCTGAAGCCTGTAAAGATCAAGGTGGTTAACTGCATTGATTTTTGTAGTTGTTGCGGAGTTGATTTCTAAATTGATAGCTCTTACATACCTTCGAAGAATGACAAAGGTCGGACTTTGCACTCTTTTTTCTATTCCAAGGGCAGCAACCAAAAAAGAGGTGAATGTAGTTTTACCGGAACCTAAATCCCCATGTAAAGCCAGCACATCTTTTGGTTTTAGTTTTCTTGCTAGTATGCAAGCCAACTCTTTAGTTTGTTCGGCAGATATTGATAAAATTTCCATAATACTAAAATAGCATATCCAGAAGCTGCGGCGTCTAGTAACACATCTCGCCATCTTCCTCCCCTAGTTGGCACAAAACCCTGATGAATTTCATCAGAGATCGCATATAATAAAACGATTAAAAATGTTTTTGGGTTGCTCTTGACACCACGGTATACTGTAATTGTAAGAAGAAAATAGATAAGCACGTGGGCTAATTTATTTGTTAGGTAGTTCAAAATATAAACATCGGTCACCAAAGTTCCATGTCTTGAAGACAGGTAAAATATTATTACAAACATAATTATTGCAGGTAGCCATCTTAAAAAAGTTTTCACCTAAGCATTTTATCATTTAATAGATTAGAATTGATTTTGTCGATATATTGAGAAAGAAGTAACCCATTCCACACTTTGTAAGTAGAAGTTGTATATATCTTCCCTGTCACCAAGTCTAATATTTCAAAATGTAAGCCAAAAACCTCATAACTTCCATAAAGCTTTATCTTTTGAGATGAGCCAAGAAGTGGCATTTGAGTCCAAGGTAATGTGGCATCTTTTTCTGCGGCATCCTCCACCATCTTAAGTAAGACGTTTTCTGCTTTAGGACGAACTTTAAATCTGGAAGGCTTAACTTCACCCAAATCAAACAAAAAATCTACAACAAGAGTCTGATCAATACTTGTAAGATAGCTTCGAGGAACAAAGTCAAAATACTTCTCCCCAATCAATTCTTGTGCATACGAGTGCCCTAAAGTTCTAAAGACCATAAAACTCAACATAATAAAAATAAGTAACAGTGCATAATAATTTTTCAAAAAACTTTTATAGGATAAATTTGGCACTTATGCAGTTTAAAATGGGAAATATTAATTTTGAAGGTAAAATATCTAGTGAGATTAGGATTTACTTCACATGCAGGTAATAACTTACAACCCCATCACCATGATCTATCGCCACATAATTTATTACCGCACCATAGCAACCCATACCACCACGAACCATTTTTCCGTCGTCTGGCGCATATATAAATGTATTAGATGCCACCATATCAACGCCATCGTGCTTCCCGCTCGGGTATCTTCTTGACCACGGGGTCAAACCGTACCTTTGGGTTACAGTTGGCTCTTTCATCGGCCAATTCCATTTACCTTTTCCGATAGTTTTTGTGCCGGAACTAAAATCTTCAACGTACAACGACATCGGTTTTAAATAATTCTCAGCATTTTGCACAGAGCCATTTTTTCGTACTTCCATATGAAGGTGCGCCCCATCGGAACAATAAGGAGAACCGGAGTTACCCATGACAGCTATTACATCTCCTCGTTTTACGCTTGTACCATTTTTAAAGTTAATACTTGCAACAATTGCTTGGATTGCATCAAGTTCAGCTTTAGCCTTTTCTAACTCTTGTTGATATTTAGCCTCATCGTTCTGAGTCGATTTCAAAAGTTGATCTTTTGAGGCTCGAAGGTTATTTAACTCAACCTCATATGCTTCCAAAGATTTTTTATCACTCTCAACCTTAGCTTTTAACTCTGCAGTTTCAGTTTTTTTAGTTTCAAACAAGTTTTTTTGTAGGCTAAAGGCTTTTTTCGCTTCCTGCATTTGATCCAGTACCTTTTTATCTTGAGCCTGTAAGATCTTTAAATATTCAATACGTTTTACTAACGTATTTATTGAATCAGAACCAAATAAAACTAAGAACTGGGAATTATCTCCACTTTTGTACCTTGCACGCACCCTTTCATTTAAAACATTTTGTTGGTAATCAATAGAATCGGCTAGTTTTACAATCCTACCTGACAAGTCACTTATATCAGCAGCTAACTCTTCTAGCAGCTTTCCACGTTTGGTAATTTCCGCATTTGCGTTTTGGATCTTAAGTTCAGTAAGATCGATTTGAGCATCAAAATAATCTATCTCATTTTTAAGAGTTCGTTCTTGGGTTTGAAGATCTGAAACCTTCTTTTTGAGCTCCTCTATTTTGTCTATTAGGGCATCCTCATTATTAACAGTACCGCCTATATTAAAGTGTTCTTCTGCAACTTGGGCAAAAACTTGAGTATGAAAATTATTTAATAAGCTTTTAATTTTTGAGGTTATATTTCTTTGGTTAGAAATCCCAAACCCAACCCATAAAATTCCTATCACCAATATTAAATGGAGGTATAACTTCAAGTGTTTTGACATAACTATTATATTTTGAGGTACTTTTTTACCGCTGAAAGACTGCCTAAATATCCAACAAGAGCCCCGGATATCAAGATAACAAAATTTAAAATGATCAGAAATGCAACTATGCCTACTTTTATTCCGGGAATTATTATAAATTTTGAGTCTACACTAAAAATACCCAAAAACTTAATACTCACAAATAACAAAGTTAAAATAAAACTGGCAAGTAATGCAGAAATCACACCAAAGCCCAAGCCGTGCATTTTAAATGGCCTGGATATATAAATATCACTTGCCCCAACAAGCTTCATAACTTCGATCTCGTCTGCTTTAGAAGATATATTTATGCGAAGGGTAGCAAGGATTATTGCATAGGAAAGAGATAAAAATACTGCAACTAAAACTCCACCAACTACATAAATAATATTAGCCCAGTATTTGAATCTATCCACCACATCTCTGAAAAATTTTACTTCCTCAACCCCGTCTGTAACCTTAAATTCTTCAGCTAGTCCTGATAAAGCCTGAAGGTTTCTTGCACGTATTTCTAAGCTTGCTGGAAGTATATCCTTTGTCACCGCCTCCAGAAGTATCGGAGCATCTTTATTTAAATCAGTAAATATCTTAAAAGCCTGTTCTTTGGAAACGTAATTAACATTTAATATCTTTTCGTTATTTTCAATATTTGATTTTAGTTCCAAAATTTTTGCTTCCGAAAACTCATCTTTAAAAAATAAGGTTATTTGAGCTTGGGATTCTAGAGTTTTTATAGCCGTATGAAAACCCATTACTAAACTTAAGAAGAATCCTAGAATGGTAAATGTGACTGTCATTATGGCAATACTTGAAAGGACCAAAAATTTTTCACGGGTGTAGAGAATTTTTAATTCCTTAAAATACTTACTCATCATATGTACCCTCCTTTTTATCAGAAATCAGTTTGCCATTTTCTATGCGAATAACTCGTTTTTTTAATCTATTTACAATATTGTAATCGTGCGTTGCCATAAGTACTGTTGTCCCTAGAGAATTAACTTTTTCTAATACATTTAGAACTTCTATAGTTGAATTGGGGTCAATCATACCGGTAGGTTCATCTGCTACTAATACATCGGGTTCGTGAGCTAATGCTCGTGCAATAGAAAGTCTTTGTAACTCACCTCCGGATAATTGTTTTGGGAATCTATCCATTTTGTTTGACAATCCAACTAAACCTAAGACATTTGGTACTATCTTTCTTATTTCAGACAAAGATCTATCAGCAACTTCCAGAGCAATTGCAACATTTTCAAATACATTCTTGGATTTTAAAACTTTGAAATCTTGAAATACAACCCCTATTTTACGTCTTAAATCCGGTAACATTTGGTGTGGGATATCGGAAATGTTTGCAATAGAGGAAACTTCCTCAACAAGACTTGTTGTCTCCGCTTTAGTTTGTTGAGTATTTACACCACTATCAAAAAATATTTGACCTGCGGTAGGAAGCTCATCTCGAATTAAAAGCTTTATTAGTGTGGATTTTCCAGCCCCAGAAGGACCTATCAAAAAAACAAATTCGCCTTTGTCTATCTTAAACGATACATCATCTAAAATCCTATCATTCTCGTAATCTTTAATTATATTTCTGTACTCAATTTGTGGCATTTTTTACAATCAAATTTTCAACTTCTAAATACTCCCCTTTTCCACCTTTAAGTTTTTTTAAACTACCGGTAACTTGGACGAAATGACCCTCAGAGACCTCAAGTTTTTGATCCTTGGCAATAAGAAGTATGACCTCATTTCCCAAAGAATCCACCAAGGAATATTTGATATTATCCTCAATATACATAAAAGGCTCCACGTAAGTAACTATCCCCTCGAAGCTGTTTTTCTTCTTTGTGGGAGTTTGGGTAAGAACTGTATCAATTGGGGTGAGTTTATCAAATGGCGAAGAAGCCATATATCCTACCAATAAGCCAACAGTCAAGCATATGACAAAAATTATGCCAATAAACTTAAGGGGGTTAGTTTTTTGCGGAGCATCACCTGTGGTATTACTTGTGCTGGTAGAAAGGAAATTTCCTAGAATTTTGGGCATAGTAAGATTATACAGTTGCGTTACACATTAGAAAACTATATATTCAACCAGGTAAACATATTCCCGCCCAAAACTTAATATGCTGGAGTTTAAGCTTGCTGCGATTATGCCCCGCAGCGAATCTAAAACCAAACAGTCCACAATTTACCTGTTTAACAGACAGCAATCTCTACTTCTACCTCTTGAACTACCAGAATCAGTAATTCAACAACTGATCCAAACAATTAAGATAGACAAGATCCAACCTCATATCTGTGTTGTGATTAAAAGAGTAGTTAATTTACTAAAAGCCCAGTTTGAATGCGTAATATTACAAGACTTCATAAACGAACTATTTTATTCTTATATAAGGCTAATGGATGATAAGAAAAATACCTATGATTTTAGATTAAAGGTAAGTGATGCAATATTAATGGCCTTCGGACTAAACATCCCAATCTTAGTGACTGAAAAGGTATTAAAGAATAACGCATATAAAATAACAAAAGAACTACTTGAGCAATTTATTTAATATCCTTACAAATAAGATCTTACTGCAAATAGGAAGCTATATTTTGATTATGTTCTTCTAAAGTGTTTGAAAAGTGAGTTATTCCATTTTTATCTGTTAAGTAGTAGTTGTATGTGGTAGGAGTAAAATTTATCACTGACTCAATTGCAGAAATACCTGGGTTTGATATAGGTGTTGGCGGAAGACCTATATTTTTTCTTGTATTAAACGGACTTTCCGTCTCCAAATCCGCCTTTGTTATATTTAGAGGCCACCAGTCAATTAGTTTTATCTGATCCTTATCCGGGCAGTCCATAATATTATCTTGGGTTTTGCAAAAGTTTTTCTCTGCTACTAAATACTGTACTGTAGCATCGGCACCAATTAACTCCTCATTTAAGAACCTTTTTATAAGCACCCCGGCAACAATTGGTCTATCTTCTTCCCTGCTTACCTCACGCTCTACAATTGAAGCAAGAGTAATAACCTGCGCTTTTGTGAGACCTGTTTTTTTAAATGCATCAGACAAAAAAAGCTGATTGGTCTTGGCTTCAAAGTTACTGATAAGTCGTGAAACAATATCTTTTTCAGTAGAATCAACATTAAAATAATAAGTATCAGGAAAAAGCATGCCTTCTTTGCTTTTTGCCAGTTTTACAAATTCACCATAATCAGATTTTTTTAGCACTGATGAGGCAAGTCTTGCATATTCCTCCATACGCCAACCTTCAAGAAAAGTAAGTTTTAAATCATTTGTACCGAATTGAAAGATTTCTGATAGTTTTTTTACAGAAGTACCGGAAGGAATCGTATACACTCCAGCTTGAATTTTTGACTGAAGTTTATTTTTGTACAAGTAAAATTTGAATAAAAATTCAGAGTTTACAACACCTTGCTCACCCAATCTTCTTGCAATGGAAGACAACGTTTCGCCGTCCTCTATGTAAAATGTGTGGTCTTTGAAACTCTGTGCCGGTCTATTGATCGCCCAGTTGTAATAAAAAAGTACAAAGAGTGGTAAAACTACTAAAACAATTAATAAAGATGCCCCAATAACTACTTTTTTTTGAAGTTCGGTTAATACAATAAATTTTGAAGGGTCGGCTTGCTCCATGTGAATAATATTACCATATCAGTTATAATCCGCTTGGGAAGAAGGCTAATCGCCTGTTTTTAACAGGAGGAAAGTCCAGACTGCAGTAAGCGGGGGAACGGAGTGTAAGCTCCGACTGGCAACAGCTGGTGTCTAGGCGGTGAAAACTGCCAAGAACAGATTTCTGAATTAACAGGATCTGAGAGCAACAGTGACGATGCTTTTTTCTAAACTAGGGTAACTTAGCATGAAGAAAGAGTGAAACGGGCAATCCCACCCGCAGCAATCCACGAAATTACCGTCTGAGGAACGCTTCCCGACTTGCTTTAAAAAGCAAACGGTATAAAGATGGAGCACTAGATAGATGATTGGCTTGAAACAGAATCTGGCTTATTATTTTCCCGATACGAGAAACGCAGCTTTAAAAAGCTGCGTTTTTCTTTGGGCAGGTAACCTTAATTCCTTAACAAGAATTGTTTTAATCAAAAGAAAAAATATATGAAGTTACTTTGAACTAGAAGAATATGCCAATACCTTTTGCAAAATTATATAAAGAGTCATTGTAATAGGAACAGCTAAAATTACTCCGATAACTCCAAAAAAGTTGCCGCCCACTAAAACCGCAACTAGTACTACAAGTGGGCTAAACCCAGATACTTTCTCCATGACTTTTGGTACCAAAAAGTTATTTTCCAGTTGTTGGATCAGAAAAAATAAAATTAATGCGGCAATACCCTCTCCGTTTGAAACAGAAAATCCGACAAGTGATGCAAGAACAGCAGAAAATATTGGTCCTATCATAGGAACAAGTTCTAAAAGGCCTGATATAAGTCCTAAAGCAAGTGGATAATCAATACCAAGAACCAAAAGCCCAAAAAAGCTACACAGCCCAACAACTAACATCAAAATAAGCTGACCCTTTATCCAATAACCCACATTTGTCTCAATTTCTCCAACAGAATCATCAACATATCTTTTTAACTTACCCTTAAATAATTCAATAAACTTTCTTTTTAAGTTTTCCCAATCAAGTGAGATATAAAGAGATAAGAAAAAAACACTTATGAAACCAAGGAAGTTAGAAAACACGGATAATGTTGTGTCTAGTGCAGTTTCGGAAATCTTGGAAATCCCGGGCAACAAACTATCTAAATCTATATTGTACTGCTCAATAAGAGGTGAACTTCCAATAATATCGGTTAAGCCAAGTAGAAATTTCTGGGCTTGTCCAAGAATTGGCGGAAGTCCAATTGAGGTAATAACGCTAAGTACTAAGAATAATAAAATGTATGTAACGGCAACGGATGCCCCACGCGGCATGGGTTTATTAAGAATTACTGCTTTTTGAAAATATTTCACAGAAGGTTCTACAGCAAGAGAAATAAAAAGTGCAATTAAAAGAGTGGCAAACACAGGGGCTGCCATAACAAGGATGTAAACCACCGACAACATTGCAGCTACTGTGGAAACTACTTTTATTGTAATTAAAACGTGATCATCCATCTAATATTGATTGTACATGATTAGTGACTTTTTGGAAAAAATCGAGTTCTTCTATATCAAACCAAACAATATCGGGATTTCTCTTAAACCAAGTTTGTTGCCGCCTTATGTAGGAATGAAGGTCATACTTAATCCTTTGTTGTGCATCAGTTTTTACTATTTTGCCGTCTAAAAAGTCGTTTACGGTTTTATAAACTATTCCTTTCATGCAAAGACTCCCACCCAACCCTAAGTTTTTTAAGTTTTGCACTTCTTCAAGTAAGCCATTTTCCCAAACCTTCTCGACCCATGCGTCTACCCTTGTATATAAAACTTCTCTTCTTCCAGTGAGGCCAATATAGTAAAATTCAAATTTATTTTCTAAATTGGATGCAGAGTCCTCTGTATGGTTGGTTAAAACACTATTATCAACCTGTAAATTTTCTGCAATTTCAATAGCGCGCATAACCCTTACTTTATTTTGTTTATCTACCTGATTGTATTTTTCTGGGGAAAAATTTTTTAGCCTAACCAAAAGTTCTTCTAGAGATATGGATTTTAACTCTTCTCGTAACACAAAATTAGGAGGTACTAGCGCAGTTTTTATTCGACCAGTTAATAAATCTATATAAAATCCGGTTCCCCCAACAATAAACAAATTTTTTGATGGATCCTCGCTACTTAGTTCTAAAAGTTTATTGTTTGCCCAAAGTAAGTAATCATTAGCTGAAAAATATTCACCTGCAAAGGCTAAATCATATCCAAAAACAGGAACATCATCCAAAGTCCAGTAAGTACTGAGATTCTGTACTTCAAAAGCAGATCCAATTGGTGTTTTGCCTGTACCTACATCCATGTTCTTAAATACTTGCCTTGAATCTGCAGAAACTATCCTGCCGCTAAATTTCTTGGAGAGTTCTACCGCAATGGAAGTTTTACCTGATGAGGTTGGACCTAAAATAACTGGAATTTTTCTCATGTTTGGATTATATATTATAAAAGTGGTATACAGGTGCTAAAATCGACTTATGGACTTAATAATTCTTCCGGGAAACTCAAAACAATTTAATGAAAAATGGCTTTATGACTCGGCAAAAACTTTTACAGATATGTTTGACGTGGTAACAACTCACATTTTCAAACACTGGCAAAACGAAAATGAAAAGATTAATTTAGATTTTGAAAGTGAAAGATTAATTGCAGAAACAAAAAATAAAGATGATTACATAATTTATGCAAAATCAGTTGGGGTTATAACTGCTATTAAAACGATAGTCGAAAAAGGGATTACTCCAAAAGCTTGTATTTTTGTGGGGTGTCCATTCGGTGAATTTGCTAGTGAAATACCAGAATTTAAAGAGTGGTTTAAAAAATACGATATATACACACTTTTTATTCAACAAACAAACGATCCATTTTTTAGCTATCTTGAACTAGAAACTTTTATTGATGAAAATGGTGTAAAAAACTATGAACTCATAGAAATACCAGGAGATAACCACGCTTACGACAATTACAAAGAGATTAGACAGCTTGTGGTAGAATTTCTGGGCTAAAAGAATTTCAAATCAAAATTTAATCTTAGTAAACTAAGGCTTGATGCTTCAAGCATTAGTTACACCGGGAATCATCAAAAAAGGAGATAATGATGGTTAGTATTCCTCAAAACCAGAAACAGCCGTGTGATATTTTCAAAAATGCAAAAAGGGGGTTGAAAATCAGGACATCTGTAAACTGTTCGCCGCTTGGAAAGGAATTTGCAGCAATCTTGTTCGGAGATATCGAAGCCCGTTTTGGATATTTTCGTTCAGAAGACTCAAGAATAACAGATTGGCTTTTAGCCCTGATAGAAATGCCATTTGAAAGCTGGCCAAAGGAAACTTCCTTTACTATTATTTTGAAAAAAAGTGTGAGAAAAGAAGACATGCTCGACGATCTGTGCGCGATGTTTCAAAGTGGGCATGGAAAAATCGAGATTATCTAAAGTCCATCCCACTTTGAAAATCCAAAAATTGGTATAGGTGCCTGTATTATCTGAGAATATACAGGCACTTTCAATTCATGTAGGCAATTAAGGTGGTAGAGTTAAACTCTCACCCTACTCCCACCAACCGGCCTATTTCTCTTCCAAACATCATTTAAATGTTTATGCCTCCATTTTTTCTCGGCTAAAGGCACATCGTCTTTATAGAATCTTTCTGCAGGTGTTCCTTTTCTTGGCGAATATATACTTATAAAAGCAACATTAAATGGCACAGTCTCAAAAAGCTTTACTGTATCCATAAACTGTTCCCTAGTTTCACTGGGAAATCCGACAATTACATCTGTCCCAAACTCAACATCCGGTTTTTCTTTTTTAATTTTTTCAATTAGATTTAGAAAATCATTTATACTGTGCCTTCGATTCATCTTTTTTAGAATTTCATCATTTCCGGACTGTACCGCAATATGTAGAAAATTATCGATTTTAGGAAGCTTTATCGCATCAATCAGGTCCTGTGTAAAATCAAATGGATTAGAAGATAAAAAGCTTAATTTCTCAAGTCCTTCCATATCATGTACAGTTCTTAAAAGATTTGCAAAAGGTAGGTTTTGCTCACTGCCCGTTCTTATCTT
Organism: candidate division WWE3 bacterium; assembly: GCA_016182565.1. Lineage (GTDB taxonomy): Bacteria > Patescibacteriota > WWE3 > UBA101185 > UBA10185 > JACPGI01. The sequence goes on along the minus strand of JACPGI010000003.1, from coordinate 64,117 downwards.
AAATTTTTCATTCATCCCAATCCCCCAAGAGTTTACATTTTGCCCACAAAGCATAATATGTTTAAATCCTGTAGCTAAAAGGTGTTTTACTTCTCTTAATATCTCACGCTCACTTCGTGACACCTCACCCCCACGGGCATAGGGGACAACACAAAAAGTGCAAAAATTATCACAACCGTAGGATATGTTTACATAACCAATCTCTTTAGTCTTGTAAACTTGGTTTACATCTGTAGAACTAAACTTTTGCATTGCCCACTCACCTATCAAACCACGATTCATCAGAATATTTGGGATATTTCTGAGTTGGGTTGGATTTATATATTCATCTACCCATGGAGTTCTTTTTTGTAATTCTTCGAATTCATATCTTTGACGTTCTCCGGTCACAGAACCTACCATACAGCCAGCCATTATCACAAACGGTTTTTTAACTAAACCTTTTAATTTCTTAGCAATGCCATAAACCTTATCTTCACTTTTTTGTCTGACGGAACAGGTATTAATTATAAAAACATTACTTTCTGTAAAATCCTCAGTTTTTTCAAATCCAAGCGCTTCTAGAATCCCAGCCATCATACTGCTATCTGCAATATTTGCTTGGCAACCAAAAGTTGTGATGCAATATTTAAGTTCTTTGTAGTGTTTTATATCTTCCATAATCTAGTTTTTTGCCAATTACTGCACGTTGTCACAATTAAAAGGGAAAATTTATCGTAAAAGTTTATCTCAAAAAATCTCCTGTATTTACCTCCTCCCCCAATTCCAATAAAACTGGTTTTTCTTGTGCGGAAGATTCAACTGCCAAAATCATACCCCTTGATTCAAGACCCATCATTTTACGAGTTTCAAGGTTTGCAACTATCAAAACTTTTCTTCCAACCAGATCTTCTGGGTTATACCACTTCTTAATACCGGACAAAATTTGTCTTTTTTCGCCCGCCATTTCAACTTCTAGCTTCAGAAGTTTTTCAGAACCCTCTATAAATGATGCCTCTAAAACTTTAACTACGCGTACATCAATTTTGGCAAAGTCGTCATATTTAATTGTGGGTTTAATTTCCTGCATTGCTAGATTTTATCAGATGGTTACAATTTATAGTCAAATTTGAGAATCTAATAGCCTAAAGTTTTTAAGACTAAATTTAAACATTCTTGGATTGAAGAAATATTGTAAAGTTTAGCTCCAGCACCTGTTTTATGACCACCTCCACCGAACTTTTCAGCAATCTTGCTAACATCCATTGTCGGATCTTTTGACCTAAAACTTAATTCATAATATTTTGGATCACTATCAGTTTCGGAGATTACAAATGATAAGTCTATCCCCTCTATATATTTTAATAGGTCTGAATGACGCACAAAAACTTTGTTGAGATCTATATTAGAATCAACTAATTCTTTTAAAGTGCATGTCGAATACGCATATTTTTTGTCAAAGTTAGCTCTTAAATTTCTAAAAATTAATTCCTTAAATCGAAGTTGGTCAATGTATTCAAAACTAGTCAGCTTAGATATAAATTCGTATACTTTTACCCCCTTTTCAAGAAGCAAAGACGCAACTTTAAAATCGTATGGTGTAACAGAATCAAACTTGAAAAATCCTGTATCTGTTAAGATTCCTACTGTTAACATATTTAAGCTTTCTTGTGGTAATTCCACACCTAAATCATCGGATAGCATATATAAAACTGAACAACATGAACCAAAGTGATGTACATAATTAAATGTGCCAAACATATCATTTGTTATATGGTGATCAATATTTAGTGTTTTTATGCCATGAGGAATCTGGAATTTGTCATCCAAAGAAATATGTTGTTTTAAACCGGAGTCTAAGAATATTATTAAATCAAATTCAGAGATGTCTAATGAACTAATATCGGTTTGTTGCAATATATCATTGAAAGTAAAAAATCTAGTGTATGTCTGATTAATACTATTTGTATGGATTACTTTAGTCTTAATGTCTAAAGTTTTGATGAACCTGTTCAATACAGTGGCGCTGCATAAGGCATCATAATCAGTCCTAGTATCTACATTGATTAAAATATTGGAAGCATTACTTATATTTTCCAATATTAATCTAGCAGAATCATTGATGGCCATTTGGATATTATATACTATCGGGGGTTTTCTATTGATTAGCTAAAGAAATTTCTTCTTCATACTCCTTAGCCGCCTCAAGCACTCTTTCTTTATTAGTTTTAAAAAGGTTTCCTGGAAGGTCAGTAAAATCCGGTAAGAAAAATTTAATACCTTTTGGGTATACATCCTGATCATACTCCCCATTCCAAATAACTACGGTTTCCATCCCCGCAGCAACCGAAGCCTTGGCTCCAACCACAGCGTCTTCAAACACAACACACTCTTTAGGTTTTACACCCATATTTTTTGCTAAGGTCTTGTACATCTCCGGGTTTGGTTTTTTCTTTTTCACATCGTCTCCACAGATTATTTGCTCAAAAACATTTTCTATTCCAAGTCTTTTTAACACTTCGGTAACAACATGCTTATTTGTATTACTTGCAAGTGCTAACCTAAAACCATTTTCTTTCAAATCAGCTGCAACAGACCAAAATCCCTCTGTCAACGCCACATCCTCAAACAAACTTAAATACTCCACTTCCGTTTTTTCTGCCAGTTGTTCCGGAGTAAACTCAAATTTCATATTTTTATCAAAATCAGGACTTTTCAATAAATTTTTCCAACAATCCAGTATTCCAACCCCGGGTGGAAAATCTATTATTAATGCTTCTAAACCGACCTCAAACTTCACGTTCGAAAAAGCATCTAGCCATATTGGAGACGAGTCAATCAGCGTCCCATCAAGATCAAATATTGCCACCTTTTTACCATAAAATACATCTTTGTAACTTGGGTTAGGATGGAGTTTTCTATATTTAAATATGACTTGAACAATGTAAACAGGGCCAAAAAGCATATTTATAGGAAATGCGTACCAAAGGTCCCCCGCAAAAAGTAAAATATAGGAGGCGTAAATAAAGCCAACTGCCAAATAGAAGATTAGAAACATGTTTAAACCAGACGTCAATTCCATAATATAAGGTTAACATTGCTTGTACCCTCTAACAAGTCGTGATAAATTTTAAGTATGCTAGATCAAGAAGTAAAAACTAATACAAGTACTCCAGAAGAGGTTGAATTTATTTGTCCAAAATGCGGAACTATAGCAAGGGATGACGTGGTTTTTTTGTGCAATACCTGCTCAAGAGAAGAGGTTGTTTATAAAGATGGCATATACATGTGCCCAGCTTGTTTAAATCCTGGTGAAAACTTTGAATGTATGATTTGTGAATCTAAAGAAGTAAGAATGGTGAAAAAAGAAAATAAATAATCTTTATTGCGCGTAATATCTTTTAACGATAATTGCTGCAGACAAAGAATCATTTGATCTTCTGGCTTTCATGGAAATTCCAGATTTTATTGCCCCATCGATCGCCTCCTTTGTAGTACCATGTTCGCTTATAAATTCAACAGGTCGTTTTAATCTTATCTTTAGAAGCTTCACAAATTGACGGACTTTCAATGACTGACTGGTCTCTTTACCTTCCCAATCAAGTGGTAAACCGACAATAAGTTTTGTAACTTTATTCTCAATAACTGTTCTACCAATATGCCCAATTAACCCTTCAATATTTTTACTGGGAAGAACCTCAAGTGGAGCCGCAAGTCCTGATCTACCAAAAGCAATACCGGTATTTGAAGCACCATAGTCTATTCCAAGTAGAATTTCCTCTGATTTTGTGACATTTGTCATTTTTATTCCAAGGTAATGTTTAAATTTACGTTAGCGATATTTTTTGGAATTCGTTTTAATAGTGAGACTTTTGGTGTCATGTTTATACCATATGTCTTAATATTTTTTATTTCATTTAAAAGTCGCTCGGCCTCCGTAAAAGAAACTCCTAGAAGACTATTTTTTATATTATCGGCATTTAAAACTGGAACAATGAAAGCCTTCACGGTCACTTGAAGATCTGCTTTTGACGTAGTCAAAACTGTTTTATCAGTATTACCTAAAACTTCGGCCTTGATGTCTCTACTTTCCTTAGAAAGTTCATAGTCTTTTGTAATAAACTCGGCCAAAAGATCGTTAAGAAGGGAATTTAAACCATTACTACTGTATCCAAGCCCCTGGTAGTTTACTGTCTCGACCAGTTCGACTTCATTAGAAACGTCATCAACTTTTTTATTATATTTTTTACTTATACTCGTGCTTGTCTCTGAACCGTTTATTAAAACCCAACCTTGCTGTACACCAGATTTTACTGCTTGGGGACCTTTTTCCTTAAAAACAAGTGCAATATCTGTTGCAAGTTTGTCTAAGTCCACCTGAGTTACTACCTTAACTTGCTCACTTGAGCCTCCAGAAAAACTTGTCGTGACTTCGGCAATGTAGTCAGTGGTGCTATATTTTTCAAACTCAAACGTTTTGCCTTTTGATATGTTGTAGCTCTTGCCAAACTCTGTGGCAGTTGTAGAAACCTCAGCATTTCCTGGTACCAAGGCAGAATTTACATCAAGTGGATCCTGTAACTGTGCTCCGGGTACCGTCAAATCATCATCGATACTAAACAATAAATCATCATCTTCTTTATAATGCAGTTTTTCGCCTTTTTTAAAAGTTTTAGCGGTTGTTGTTCTATTGATAACTTTTATTTTGCCCCCTGCTTTTTCACCAATAAGTTTTGAACCTGTCGCATCTGTTTTTACAGTCTCGGTGAGTGTAGAGGAAAAGATACGCCCCTCTAAAGTCCTTAGGGACGCACTATTTTTACCACCGTTTTCAACTGTTATCTGAAGACTTTTTACAAGAGGTTCTGATTTTAAAACTATATTTACATCTGCCTTAGGAATAGTCCAAAAATACCAATACGCAAAACCAGCAATTAACCCAGCAAATAAAATCCCCATCACTATTAATCCAAAGTTTAACCCAAGTTTTGGAAACTTGATTAGTGGAGTTTTTATACCTCGTATACGAGAAAGGTTTGGTAACACAGTCGACATAGTAAATTTTGAGGATTTAATAGAGTTTTTAGTTGTTATACCTGTTACTTCATCCAAAGAAACCTCTCTTGAAACAAAGTCGGAATTGCTATCTCCAGAAACTTCCCTTGTGACATCATCGACTAAAGAAACAAGGTATTTACCTTCAGGATCATTGGTAGAAAATAAAACAGTTTTATTTAGTTTGTCACATTCTTTTTTTATAAGACGCAAGTTTAATCCATTATCAAAAACTACGGAGCCATCTGGAAAAAAAAGTTCTATATTAGAACCCGAAAAATTTCTGATCTTATCTATTATTGCAATTACATCGTCATGTATTAAAAATTCAAGTTTTTCCATTTAATCTATTAAACCTTTCGCTTCAAGATAAACAATTGATAGGGCAGCCGGGATAATATACTCCAAAGAATAGGAATTTCCGCTCATATCTTCGACAAGCTTTAAATCGTCAATTGACAGTTTACTAAACTCTGGGGGAGATTTAAATGGTACAGATTTTGCCCAAGGCTCTTTACTTAAAACCTCAAAAAGATCAGGAAGTATTATCCCACCACCCGCAACATATACATTGGAAGAAAACATCTTAACTCCGGTAAAGTCGGAAAACACAACATCAAGGCCGTGGAGCCAAATATCTAGCAAATTATCAATGTGACCTTGGACAAGCATCTCATCGGACTCATTTAGTCTCTCAAATGAATAAGAAATCTTGCGAAGTTCAGCTTCTCGTGGTGGTAATAGCATCCCTTTTTCTATAGCACGTGTGAAATGGTTGCCACCTATCTCAATACTCCTACTTGCAACAATACCTCCCCCAAAGACTACAGCTACATCTGTTATGTCCCCACCAACATCAATTAGCACTGCATCATAGTCGGCACCTTTTGAGTACGACAGAGCTTTTGCAAGAGAATATGTGGTAGGAGCAATCGCAATAAGGTTTAAACCTAATTTACTTGCGATATCGTGAATTGTATTAAAATGGTATGTTGGGGTAAACGCAGTATAAACCGCAATCTCAAGTTTTCTACCAGTCTTTCCTTCCAAATCGTCCATAAGATGGCCATCCAACTTTGCATAAACTACAGAAGAAGTAATCATCTTAAGGTCGAGGTCTTCAAGGCCGGTCATATCCCTAAAGATCCCTTGAGCTATATCGTAAGCTTCCTCATGAATCTTTTCAAAATTATTTTGGAGTTCTTTTTTAGAGATCTGGGATGTGCTTTTGCGCCCCACCTTAACTGTAATCATAAATCCAGTTCCCAAAATTCCGCTAACACCAAAAACTGCATCTTTAATGGTTTCGTCCTCGGGTGAAGCTTGGGTAATAGCAGTTTTCAAGGCTTGAATTACATCGTTTGAGTCTGTGATTGAGCCCGATCTTGTTGTCTCGGGCAAGATTTCCTTCTTTGCAATACCAAGAACCGAAGCTTTGGGAGTAAGATGGCCATCCTGTGTAACAACATTAAAAGCTATCACTTTAACTTCATTGGAACCTATATCAATGGTTAAAAATTTTGAAGGTTTTTTTTGCTGTTTGAAATTAAATGGCAGTTGAAACATTAATATGAGTATAGATTAAGAACGAATCTGCAACAACTTTTATATCCCTAGTATTTATGGGGGGGGGTTAATAGTGATTTATGGGGAATTTATGAAAATATGGGCTTGAAATTACTCCACAACCGCTTTTATTCTTCTTACCCCAGCTCCGGAAGATTTTTCGGAAACAATCTTAAACACTCCCTTGATTTTAGATGTATTTGCAACATGTGGCCCCCCACAAATTTCTTTAGAAAAATCGCCTATAGAATACACCGTTACAACATCTCCATATTTTTCAGTAAAAAAGGCTAGTGCACCGGAGGCTAAAGCATCATCCAAAGACATATTTATAAAACTTACGGTTAATGCTTCGTCTTTTTTTGAATTTACTATGCGTTCCACCTGTTCTATTTCGTCCGAAGTTAACGCTTCAGTATGTGTAAAGTCAAACCTTAGTCTTTCTGGCGTTATATTACTTCCAGCTTGATGGACATGATTGCCGAGTACATCACGTAAAGCTTTGTGTAATAAATGAGTAAGTGTGTGGTACCAGATATCTTTTTCTGAGGTACCGCCAAGTCCTCCTTTAAATTCTCCAGCTGAGGCTGTACGAGAGGCGCTTTGATGTTTAGACTTTTCGTCTTGAACTTTAGCCAAATCAAGTTTTATCCCTTTTTCAGCTAAAATTTCCTGGGTGATTTCAACCGGAAAACCATAGGTCTGATACAGATCAAACGCAAATTTTGGACTTATATCTTTGGGGTTTATGTTTTCAATTTCTTTAATACCTTTATCAAGCGACCTTCCAAACTTTTTTACTTCATCTACCAAAACGGTACTTATTTTTTTGGTGTCTGCAAGCTCGTCAAAATATAGGTCCTTAAAAAATTTTATGTATTCGGAAATAATTTTAATAAACAACTCAGAACTGTCAGTTGTACCAGATAACTGATACATTTTTACAACTGATCTTCGAATAAGACGCCTAAGAGCATAACCTTGAAGTTTGTTGGCGGGAATCACACCCTCTTTAATCATAAAAGCTGCGCCTCGCAAATGGTCAGCCACTACTCGCATTGGAGCCATATTTTCACCCATATACTTTTTGCCCGATTCTTCTTCAATCACCGCAATTATTTTGGCAAAAATATCTATTTTAAACATATCTGGGTTGTCGTTTAATGCAGCTGAAATTCTTTCCAGTCCACCACCAAAATCCACATTTCTTTTGGGCAAGTTTTCAAATTTACCATCACCGACCTTCTTAAAGGCCATAAACACTGAGTTTGCAATCTCTAAAAATCTGCCGCAGTCACAGTTTGGGTGGCATTTTTCCCCAAATTTAGGGTCGTGGGTTGTACCAAAATCATAAAATATTTCAGAGTCTGGTCCCCCCGGTTCACCAATAGGCATGGCATCTGGAACTCCAGCTCTACTCCACCAGTTTTTCTTAGCTTCATAATAAAAAATTCGGCCATCACTCATACCAATCTTAGCCCCATTTTCCTCGCTACCGATCTCGATGGCTTTTGCCTCTATGTTCTTTTCTTTAAATAATTCTTGCCAAATCGCAACTGAATCATCATCTTTTGTAAGACCGTTTTTTTCATCACCTATAAAAACTGTCACATAAAGTTTATTTGGATCAAGACCAAGTTCTGTAGTTAAAAACTCGAAAATCCATTTTAATTGTTCTTTTTTCCAATAATCACCAAACGACCAGTTACCAAGCATTTCAAAAAAAGTAGTGTGTCTGTTGTCACCCACCTCTTCTATATCCATGGCTCTAAAACATTTTTGTGAGTCAACTACTCTTGAACTTCCTGAGGGATAAGGTGCACCAAGCAAGTATTGAAGCATAGGTTGCATCCCAGAACCGGTAAAAAGGGTTGTAGGGTCATTTTCTGGAATTATGGCTGAAGATGGAACAACCTCGTGCCCACGATTTTTGTAGTATTCAAGAAATCTTGTTCGAATATCATTTGTAGTTAAAGTTGCCATAGGATAAAGTATATAGCATTTTTTGGCCTTGGTGGAAAGGAATTTAGCTTGAAAATGGTATTAAAACAACTCTTTTATAATATCTCTTGGATCTTTGGTTTCAAACTCATCACCAAAGCCGGCACGAAGATTTATATATTTATCAACCTCTTCTACAGGTACGCCGTATTTCATCCTAGACATTTCTCTAAGCCTCTCGTCAACACCTGGATATTTTTTTACGGCCTGTATTTCCTCCCAATTTATATTTACAGAAAATGGTGGGGTTGGCTGGCCATTCACAAGAAGCTTCATGTAGTAATTACCGACAGTATTATTTATAAGATCAGCCTTAGTAAACGGTGCAAACTGAGTTTCAAGATACTCTGCATCATCCGCGCCTACTCTAAATGCCATAGTAGTACCAACGTTGCCAAATACTGCATTTTTAATGTCATCTGTAAGCTGAGCTATAAATTGGTTGGCAACAATTAAGTTTAACTTGTACTTACGAGCTTCCGATAAAATAGTCGCAAAGTCCGGAGTTGCAAAATTTTGAAACTCATCGACATATAGATAAAAGTCCGGAAAATCTTCTTTGCCTATTAAAGTATGTCTTGCCATAGCGGCTGATAATATTCTTGGAACTAAAATAAGACCTAAGAAATTTGAATTTTCTTCCCCGATCTTACCTTTTGATAAATCAACAAGAAGTATCTTCTTTTCTGCCATAATTTTAGGAAAATTTAGAGCGGATTTTGGCTGCCCTATGATATTACGCATTACTTTTTCGGTAACAAAACGGTCAAACTTCGAAACAAAATAGCCTACTTTTTCGCTTTTATGAAAATCAGAAGTTTTTGCCATTTCGTCTGTCCAATACCTTTTCACAAGCGGATCTTTTATTTTTGGCAGAAACTTTTTGATATACTCACCGTCGATTACAAGCCGTAATACATCAATCATGGTGCTTTCAGGGTCAACCATTGCTGTAAGCATTATGTTTCGAACAGCGCGCTCTAACTGTGGGCCGATAATACCTGAATGGTTTGGATCATAAAGTTTATATAAAAGCCCTATAAACGAATTTATGATCATATTTCTTTGATCATCATCTTCCGCCTCTAAAATATTTAAACCAAGAGGCCTTGTAGTATCCGACACATCAAACAAAATAACATCGTCCATTCTTTCCGGTGGAATCTTTTTCAAAATATCATCTATATCAGTTCCGTGTGGATCAATAACACATACTCCGTGACCTGCAACAATGTCTTGCACTGCCATATACATCAAAAGTTGTGACTTTCCTGTACCGGTCTGGCCAATAATATAAGTATGTCTCCTTCTATCATCCGGTTTTAAGTGGATTTTAGTCTCCACACCTCTAAATATATTTTTCCCGAGGTACATACCTTCCTTTGGTGCATTTGATGGGGCTGCGCTTTTTCTTGACTGCAGCCACATAATCTTTGGGGTCTGGACATTTTTATTTGGGAAATGAAACACTGTTGCTAATTCTTCAATATTTAAAAGGGAAGTATTTCTATAAAGCGGGATGTCAAAAGCCGGAATTGAAACTTCCAGGGCATCTAGCCTTCTAAAAATGAAGTCGTCAACAATTCTTTGAGAACTCATGAAGCTAACTTGTTTAAATTTATTGTATTTTGGATTTGTAAATTGTTCGAAGGCCGAGTGGACATTTTGTAAATGAGAGTCGGCGGTAATTTTATCTTTAGCTAAGGAGATTACTCTTATTGCAACATCAAAACCAGGTTTAGCAACTTCTTTTTCAACCCCCTCGATAAAAGTAGCGTCGACCTTAGAAGACTTTTCGGGATTTGCTTGAGCGGCTTTAACATTTCCTATAAATCTATAACCATGATTTCTCCAAGCCTCTCCTGATGGGCTTATTACAAGCTGGATTGCAAGAGCCTCATCTGCCTCAAGCTTACTCATGACAGAAGTGATGCCACTCATGGTATCACTACCCATATTTTCATAAACTTTAATAGGGTAATAAGAAGGCCCTGCAAGACGTAGTTCCATGACTGACGTGTACGCCCCACGATCCCAGACCTCGCTTGGATCAACAATATCAATTTCAGCATCCGGGTATGCTCCATTTATTTGCTTTTCAACAAGACCGGCAAGTGAATCCGGCGTTACAACATAAAAGCCTATTCCTTCAGCCTTAGACACTATCTCAAATGAAACCCTATGCTGCCCTGTAAATAGAGCTCCCCAAAACGGTTTTTTAATACCAATGAGTCCAGAAAACATCTGCTCAGCAGCTTTTATCTCAACCTCATTCTCACGCGGTAGTTTTATTTGCATGAAAGTAAGGCTGTATCTTTCTTCATGTTCTCTTTTGTTTCTAAATCTTCTTGAAACTGCAAGAAAAATAACCCAAAAAAAAGTGATGAGAAACACAATATAAAAAACAATCCAAAATCCTGTGTAAAGTGTGTCCATTAGGCTACTCATACAATAGTGTGGATTTCCTCAACATGCTTTATAAAATCCTCTTCTTCTTCGTCTGCTTTTTTTGTAAGGTCATTCCCGGGAGTTTCAATATGATGTAGGGTTGCTTTTTTTGGTTCAACTTTTGGAATAGCTACTTTTACTGCTAGGTCTGGAACAATTGTAAAAACTGGGTTATTTTTTTCTGCTTGATTGGATTCTTCTTTAAGTGCAGCTGGCACTGGTATTTCTGGTTTTCGCAAAAGTTCTTTACTTTCCGGATTTAACTCAACTGGAGTTGGTGTCTCAACAATCTGTGGGTTTTCGGCACCAAGACTATAAGATTGGGTCGATGGGATAAATGGGGTAGGTGAAGTATTTTGAACTCCGGATAAATTCTGATCGTTCTGTGAATTTTGTTGGGACAGTAAATCACTCATGCATGAATTGTAGCATCAATTATCTAAGCTAAAAAATACTATTTAGTGTGACTGGGAGTACTAAGACATATAAAACTTAGCATTTTAAAAGTCATAAAGATGGGGTACCAAATGCAGAAAACGTTTTGGATACTAGAGAAAAAATAACCGGTATAACAACGAATGCGTTAATGGCTAAAAAGAGAAGGGTTAGTATAACTCCAGGCCAAACCGACCCCACAGCTTTTACCTCAGTGTTAAATAATTCATCATGCCAAGCAAGATTATTCCTCTTTTTATTTATTGCAAGAAATCCTAATCCCATAAACTGACCTGAAAAGCTGTATCCCGCAAAACTTCGAAAAAACGCTTTTTTTGTATCAAGAAATCTGCCGGTTTCCTTGTCAAAAACTTGTATTCCAAGAAGTAGTTTACCCAGTGTCCCGCCGAACCTTGATAAAAAGTAGGTGTAATAGATAAGGTTTATAAGTGTTGCCAAAAGCAGTAGTGAGATTACTATTGTTGTGATATTTCCAAATATTTTTATAAACTCCATACCGTCCTCAAGAGTTACAAAATATGAATATATTAAAATTATAGAAAGAAGCAAAATTAGACCTAAAAGCTTATCTAATAAATAAGCTAAGGCTCTTATCAAAAAACCCGCGTTCATACTCGAATTAGAATTAGGCAACACTTGTCACCTCCATTTTGTTACTATTTGTTAAATCTAAATCAGTTTTTAATGGGAAGTGATCTCGGTATTGATCATTGTCCTTATCTTTTAATGCAAAAAATAACTTTGTCCATAATATATATCTAAATGTAAGTATAAAGCCCGTAAACGCCATGAATGAGAACACTACACTGATAAGCAAAATACTCAAAAATAGTGAAACAGGAAGTATTAGCGCAAAATGCTCTTGTAAAAGGGAAACAACGCTTGGGTAGATAAAAACACCTCCAAAAAACAAAACGCCAAGAAACAAAATCACCACACATGTTATTAAGCCAACAAGTACAAAACTTGCCAAATCTGTCAAAATAGCAAGCTTAAAGTTTTTCTTAAAAAAGTCCCATCCTAAATAAAATGCCTCTCTGGCCTTAGAATCCTCAAAAGTTATAAAATATGGGCCAATTTTTGTGATATAGATAAGGGATATAAATATTGTTATATAAATAGCAGCAAGTGGTATGTAGATTAGAGTCGTAATTATATTTTTTTCAAAAAATATAAACGGAGCAACACCTATTATCATAAATACAAATATTGTAATAAGAAAAGTCAAAAACATAAGAATTTTAAACCTTACCATTCTTAGATAATTTGTCATTCCTTTATCCGAGAGTTTTTTTAAATTAATGTCCTGCCCATCTACTGCATCTTTTGAACCAACTAAAATAGCTAAATAACCCCAAGCATGAATTATTAACCCGACCACAATTGCAACTGTAATACCAACAACTGCGACAAAACCTAAAGTGATTAAGTTTGTTTTAAATATTTGAAGATATTCTTGAGGTGGGGTTAGGTAGAGTATTTGTAGCGCCTGCATAAATATAAAATTTTTAGAAGTCACATCAAGTGTTTCACCACTGTTTTCTGCATTTACAGTAGGCTCAAATTCGTCTTGGGCAAAGTCTTTTTCTGGAATTACCAAATCTAAATCGTTAAGTAACTTATTTTCTTCTGAAGTTATACCTTCGCCTACTGCTAAAAGCTTGCTTTCATTTTTTCTGCCTCGGTCGGTCATGGATATGATTTTATCGGAGGTTTTTGTATTGTCCTTGTTTGGATCAAGATTTCTTGCGGTATTAAAATTTGACCCAGCAGAAGTACCCGCAAGCATTAGAGCAAAAACCCACAAAATTTTATTCTTGTAGGCAATTTTTAAAGAGTCTTTTATTGCGAGGATTATTTTAAACGAGTTCATTTTCTTTTGGTGCCCTTGAAAAACTTCTTCATATTCCTGTCGTCATCATATCCTGAAGAAGCATCTTCAACAAGCTGTTCTATTTTCTCCATGACCTGCAGTTGTACATCTTGGCTTGAGGATCTAGCTTTATCTAAAACCGGTTTAATACTTTTTTCAAGTTCAGATATAAAAGGCTTAGCTGCCTCCGCTATCTCCTTTGTGGTCTTTTTTATATCTCCGGTAAGATCTTTTAATTCATCACGTACTTTTCCACCTAATTCTTTTCCCTTGGCCTCTGCACCGTCAAATGCTTCCTTTAATTTTGCCCTGTTATCCTCACCTTTTTCAGGAGCATAAAGCATGCCAAGAATAGCCCCGGCTAAAGCTCCCCACATAGCTCCGTGGACAAAACTTCCGGCATCTGTATGATTTTTACCACAATGCTTACATTCCATAACTTAATCTTTTAGACTTCTTATAGTCCTAACTTCCTTTACTGCTTTATAACCATCAATTAAAGCAGTAATAAAACTACTTATTGTTCCAAACGGATTTGATACTAAAGAACTTACAGAAGTCACCGTATCCATGACCTCATTAGCTTTCTTAATAGTTTCGCGCAGTTCCCTTAAAACTAAAATTACATAAACACCTACTACTACTAAATTTATTGTGAGAATTGAAAGTATTAGAACTAAAATTGCTTGTATATCCATATTGGGCAGATTCCTTTGTGCATTAAGTATTTCATGAGTAAGAAGTTTGAGCAAGTCCCACAATGTAATTTAGATCTTCAGGATGAATGTAAAAAATAAAATATGTGAAAATCACAGTTAGATCTAATCAAACAAAGATTTGACCCACTGCCATGTATTCCCAAAAAATGTTCCGCCTGTTTGTTGTGTACCATCAGTCACTTCCGGTGAAGCTCCATCAGCTTGGATCAACTCTTTATTATCTGGGGTTTCAACTCTTTTTTCATCACCGTCCCCGGATATCTGCTCAGAAGACGTTTGTATGCCAAGCACAGTTTTCAATGAAGTAGGAAAGGAGTTACCTGATGGGTCTATTGTTATAGAAAAGCTTGTATTACCTACTACAATATCGTGTTTACCGTCTGTAAGGTTTAATGAAAGTGAGAAGACATTAGTATCATTAGAGTATGTAGAATCACTGAAATCTCCGTCTACTGATATTGATACAATTCCACTGGATTTACCTAAAAGGGTCAAGAAATTTTCTGTATAGAAATAGTTTTTGTGATCTGTAGAATATTGAATAGTTCCGATCTTTTCAAGAACTACATCTGTATCTTCTGTCATACCATTTAAAATTGGGTTTTCTTCCATGTCATCATCGTCTTCTTGGATTAAGTTTTTAGTATAGTTTGGATTGTATTTGACGAGTTGTTTATAAACTTTCGAGGTGTTTCCTGCACTATCTTTTAATCTAAAGTAGAGATACTTCTTTTCAGCACCGTTTGACAACTTGATGTTAAGATCACCATCATAGTCTTCATAGTCATCCTCTTCAAAATCACTATGTTCTGATACCTTAATTTGGTCTACATCTGTTGTACTATCAAATGTATCTACATATAGCTTGAATTTCCTATCCTTAAGCTCAAAGTGAGCTTCGCCTACGGTAAATAGTTTATCTTCCTTTAGACCTATGCGAAGTTTCCCAGGAGAGTTACTGTCTAAAATAATACTATCTGAATAGGATGATGACTCGTTATCATTACTGTCTTTGTATTTTATGTAGACGGTTTTGGTACCAGAGGTTGATGATAAGGTAAAACTCTTACTAGTCGAATAAGCTTCCCACGAGGCACCAGTAAAACTAGAGTCTTCGGAGATCTCCATCTGAGAAACATCAGATAGCTCATCAGTAGCTGAGATTGTTAAAGTAACACTGGTTGAAGTAGTATAAGCAGCACCACCATTTATCACGAAATTACCATTTACTGGAGGATCTGTGTCCAATACATTTTGAGCACCTGTTCCAGTTAGTCCTGAAATTCTCCAGTAATCTACTGAGTCAATGGTTACCTCGGTAAGACCGCTTTCGCCTTCGGAAAGTTCATAGCCGTTTGTACATGAATCAGTTACTCCTGCAAGATTTGTGGCATCAGGACAAACATACACACCTAGAGCCCCCGCAAGCTTTGGTACGTACAGGCTATGAGAAGCTCCTGTTCCATCAGCACTTTCAATATTTGTTGCCACGCTTTTACCGGCATCCGAATCTACATCAGCAGTGATAACAGACCAATCTAAACCATCAATAGCAGTAAAGGATGTTGTAACTAAGGCGACTGGAATACTGGATTTTGTTAAAATGACGCTTTTTGTGCCCCCTTGCGGGTCGCTAGTTGCATCATCACCATTAGACTGCACCTCAGCCCCTAAACTTGCCCCTAGGGAATTTATTGTTGAACCTCCAAGGAAAAAATAGCTCTCATCACGCCCCGAGTTACTAATTGCTAGGTCGTTGGCCCCGTTGTCATTTAAATCACCCACTGAAAGCCGACAAGCACCACACCAAGAGCCCGTATACCTACGATCTACATTGGTAGCAGTTGTCCAAGAAGTTCCTGTAGTTATTCCTAAATCTACAAACCTATCACTCAAATATAAGCTCCAACCATCACTATATGTAACAACTAGGTCGTTATAACCATCACTATTCACATCGCCTAAGAAAATACCACCATTGCCCTGGCTACTAGTGCTTGTGGCCCGTGCACTATTGGCTGCTCCTTTTATCTTAAGAGTAAAATATGCAGAATTTCCTAAGGAAAATGTATTACTAGGCGCAGATGATACAGCAAAATCAGCTAACAAGTTATCCAATATAACATAGGCAACACCACAATTAGTACAACCGGTGCTGTAGTAATCATCTCCGATCACAAGGTCGTTTATACCGTTCTCATTTATATCAGCCACATGAAACCCATTATTTGCAGCGAAACCATAATTGCCACCACTAAACCCTTCACCAGAAATCGAGTAGGAATAAACGGTATTTGTACTAAGCAAAACGTCTGTTCCAGTGACCCCCTCCCAAGTTTGAGCTAATTCATTTGAAAACACATACAAATAACCTGGACCTGATCCACTAGTCCCACCTAAGGCAACTTCCAAATCTGGATCACCGTCCCCAGTCACATCGTATATCCCCAAACCAGTGTAATTCTCGTAGAAAGCAAGTGTACTAGTGCCTTTAATTCTTATTGATGAGTTTGCAGCACTAGTGAGGTCTAAGGAATTTCCTGTCCCCGCAATTGCACTCAACTGAGATCCAAGTACAACATTTATTGTTCCGTAAGATAGATTACTAATAAGAGCCACGACATCAGATTTACCATCGCCTGTAAAATCTCCCACAGTAAACCCATCACCATCTTCCATAATCCCACTAAATCCTGAAGTCATCAAAACATTGTAGTTTGATGAAGTGGCAAGGTTTAGTTGAGTACCGTGGCTCACACTACCAAAGATGCTGTTATTAACATAATAAATCCAAAAATTATTGTCGTCGCTTAGTACAATGTCATTTGCCCCATCCCCTGAAATATCAGTCAAGTAAAAAGCCTGGCCGTGACTATATCCAATTTGAAGACCGGCTCTGTACATTTTAAACAGGTAGGCAGCGGGGGTTGTTGAAACATTCACCGTCTGTAGCGTCTGATTCTGATATGCAGCAATATCATCTGCTAAAAACCCGTAAAGAGCGGATTCTGTTGAAACCAAAATATCAGTAGAGCCATCATTATCAATATCTCCAGTGGCGATACGATGTTGTCCGTACAAATTAGTGCCCAAATTAGTATACCTAACATTATATCCTGTAAGCGCAGTGCTAAGAACTTCACCGGTTTGGGGTAAGTTACCATTTAGGTACACATACATCGTTCCACTGTTGTCACCTGAAAAATACAGCATATCGTCTGCCCCATCCCCCGAAACATCTTCAATCACAAGGGAGGCGTTATCAGTGGCATCATAGACGTAACTAGTCGGCTCAGTATAAACATCTAGATCAACAGCAAAAGAAAATCTGGTGTTAGACATTAAAGTAATAAGAAACAAAAAAAGTAGGGTTAGAACCTTAATCAAAGTTTTCATACACATTCTATGTTATTTCATATATATATTAAGTCAATACTAAAAATATTTTTGGGGCTATATCATAAGCTCAAACGTGTACTTAAAAGCTAGATCTATGACTTACTTAAGGTAACTGAAATTCTTCTACAAACTCCAAACCCCCTCCCTCTCTAATACTTGGCTTAGTATCAGGCTCAAACTTCCCTGGGGTTTCCCTTGTAGACTGTGTAGACTCAACCACAGGAAGTATAGAAGATACATTTTCCTGTTCAGGATTTCGATAAATTATTGTTCTTATTTCTTCGGTTTCCTTCTGAAGTTTATTTACAGAAAGAAAGCTAAGAGTATTTAAACCCGGTTGTAATCTAATTGAAGTAGCAAAACCCCCATCTTTATCCAAATTAATTTTTTGATTATTTATCATAAGATTTGCATCAATATCAGTTTTTCCTGTCACATCCAATATTTCATAGTTTATTACTACATTATTTTGAGGGTTATAGATGTCTAGTTTTGGAGCACCTGAATATGTGTGGTATTGATAAAATAAGTAACTAAAAAAACTAAGTGTAAGAAAAACGGAAAGGGTGATCAAAACCAAACTTGGAGTTAAAACCACCCCAACTTTTTGTAAATGATTAACTTTAAATTTGGGGAGTAAACTTTCCCTTTTTTCAAACATTGCCTCGTACTCACGTCGCCAAAAGGCAAGCACTTGGGGCACATCAAGTCCTAAAAATTCAGAATAAATCTTAAGAAATCCTTTGGCATGAATTTTATTTGAAAATATCTGATATTCACCCTCCTCAAGGGCAATTAAAAACTTGGGGTGTATTTTTATAAATTTATGTACATCCTCAAGCGTAAATTTTTTCTGCTCACGTGCAGTCTTTAAAATCTGTCCGACAGTTTTCATATTTTTATAATAGTTCAATGGGCAGGATTAATAAATCACATGTTCTTCCTGAGGGGCTAAGTTATCAAATTCTTGATGTGTTGACTGTCCTTTTTGACTTACTAAAATATCCCTGGGTTTACTTCCTTGGGCGGAACCAATAACACCGGATGCTTCAAGTTCATCCAAAATTCTTGCGGCACGTGCATAGCCTATCTGCAATCTTCTTTGAAGAAGGGAGGCTGAAGCTTTTTGAGCACTAAGAATTGTCTCAATTGCCTCATCAAATAGCGGATCTTTTCCCTCGCCACCTGCCGCTAAACTTCTACCCTGGTCTTTATTTTCAAAAATCTCATGATTGAGTTCTGGTTCAAAACCCGATTGTTTAAGGTACGCAACTACATTTGCAATCTCCTTTTCGGATACGAAAGCACCTTGAATCCTTACTGGTTTTGCGGCATCGGGTGGAACAAAAAGCATGTCACCCTTTCCAAGAAGTTTTTCGGCACCCGGTTGATCAATAATGACCCTAGAATCCACCTGACTTGTGACTCCAAATGCAATTCTGCATGGGATATTTGCTTTAATTAGCCCAGTTAAAACATCAGCACTTGGTCTTTGAATAGTAAGCACCAAATGTATTCCGACTGCCCTTGCAAGCTGCGCTAATCTAACGATACTTTTTTCTACTGCCTGCGGATCAGAAATCATAATTTCTGCTAGCTCATCAACAACTACAACAATATATGGCATTACCTGAAAACCTGTTTTCTCGTTATATCCATCTATATTTCTTACTTTAGCTTGTTCTAAAAGTTTGTACCTTTTTTCCATCTCACTTACAAGCCACCTAAAAAGTGCGGGGGCTTTATCTGTCTCTGTCACAACAGGAGCAAGTAAATGTGGTATACCGGAATAATGTACAAGCTCAACTCTCTTTGGATCAATAAATAAAAATTTGCATTCTTGTGGACTGCATCTGTACAAAATACTAAATATTAATGAGTGGAGAAACACTGATTTGCCTGATCCTGTTGATCCGGCCACTAAAAGGTGGGGCATCTTAGCAATATCATAAACAACGTGAGCTCCTGATACATCTTTACCTAAAACAATGCCCCTCTTGGACTTCATACCCCGCATTGCATCGGAATTAAAAATTTCTTTGAAACAGACAGGTACTCTTGTATTATTTGGGACTTCAATTCCAATAAGAGACTTACCGGGTATTGGGGCTTCAATTCTAACTGATCCGGTCGGTGAGGCTAGAGCTAAGGCTATATCATTTTGTAAGTTAGCAACCTTTGCAATACGAACCCCGGATCCTGCTTCAAGTGCATATTGTGTTACAGATGGACCAAAATTAATTTCCGAGACTTTGGAATCTATACCAAAAGATCTAAGTGTTGCAACAATTATCTTAGCGCGTTCCATAACATCTCCCCTGTCAATTGGGACTGTCGATGGATCAGAAAGCAAGTCAAGTGGAGGATTTTCCCAAACACGATCTGAATATGGCAAACCCGGTTTTGTTGATTTTGCAGTTGCAAGTATAGCTTCTGGAGTTATTTCAAGTTTTGCAGATTTTGGCTCAGAAAGAGATGGTATCACCTCAAAGGTGGCAGGAGTTTCAGGATTTTCACTGATATCTTGATTGTCTTCTAAATTGTCCTTTGCCCCATCTTCCACAAATTCATCACTATCAGGGTTTGGGGAACCAGTTGATATCTTTATATCATCATCCACTGAAAATCCCCTAGATTTTTTTTCTTTTTTAAAAGAAAGCTTTTCTAATATAAATGCAAAAAATTCGGATATCTGAGCAAACGAAACATTAAAAATAAAAAAAACTGTCGCAACAGTAAGTGCAAAAAGCATCACAAAAGACCCACCTGAACTTATAGAATCAGATAAAAATTCATCAACACTATTTCCAACCTTGCCACTTTTAATTCCTATGCTGGAAGCAAGAGAGCTTGCAAAAAACATAAAGAACAAAAGCCCAAGAAAAGTTTTTAATTGTACAATTTTTGATTTAAAAAGATGGAGGTAAAGTAGCCCCCCAATAGCCATAATAAATGGGATAAAGATAGCCGCCCAACCAAAAAGTCCAAGGATGACTTTTTGGATTTTTTTGTTGAGTGCATAGTCAGGAGCAAAAAAGGATATTAACACAATAACTGCAGCCATCAATAAAAATATTGCAAAAACCGATTTTGTGGTCTCGGGGCTTACTTTGACCTTATTTTTTGGTTTCCTTCCTCTTTTTGCCATCGAGTTTATGATATCAGATTAAGTTGGTTACTAAAACTAAAATTATAAAGTGAAACTAGACTAATCAAAGCCGATCTACAAATAGATTAAAACTTAGCACCATGAACTATAACCATTGGCATCCTACCTGTGGCTTTATGTAAATATTTTTCAACTTCCTTTTCTATAAGGGATTTTAACGCACCCCAATCATTACCCTTGACTTTATTTTTTAAAATTAGATTGTTGATCAAGGTTTTTGCCCCACCAACAAGTTCGCCCGACTCTTTCACATAAACAAATCCCCTAGTCACAATGTCCGCTCTCGCTCCAATTTCTTTTGTAGATTCATTTACAGGTATTACAACAACAAAGACCCCATCTTGAGATAATACGCGCCTGTCTCCGATGACAATCGGGCTTACACTTGAACCATCAAAATAAACGTCATGTACTTCAAGTCTTTTACCCCGTCTTGCCTCGCCATCTATAAATTCGATTACCTCACCTTCCTGAAGCTCAAATATTCTTTTTTTATCTACACCGGTCTCAGCAAGCATATTCTTATATGCATGCATTTGGAGCGGGGTTCCACCCTTTGGTATGAAATATTTTGGCTTTACAATTGTTGCAACTTTAAGAAGCTCGTCTCTATGACCGTGGCCAGACACATGCAGATTATCAAAATTGGTATGATCTAAAACCTCAGCTCCTAGCAAAACAAGATTGGAGCTGACATTTTCAACATCAACATCAACTCCCGGTGGATTTGGTTCAGCCGAATAAATAACTATTGCATTTTCTTCAAGTGAGATATTTCTATGTTCCGCTCGACTTATTCTATCAAGTGCTGAACCGGACTGACCAAAACACCCCGCTACCAAATAAACAAGGGATTCTTGCGGCATTTCACTTGCTTTTCTTAAGTCTACAAACACACTATCAGGAAAAGGTAAGTATCCTAAGTTTCTTGCAATCTTAACCGAAGTATCAACTGATCTACCTGTTGGAACAACTCGTCTGCCGGCCTTTACAGCGGCTTCTACTATTTGATACATCCTTGAAATATTAGAAGAGATTATTGTTATAAAAAGTTGATTAGTTGGGTATTTTGAAAAAAGCTTTGGGAAGGTGCCGTCAAGTGTTCTTTCCGATGCAACACTTCCTTTACTTCTTGCGCCCAGTGAATCAGAGACCAAGCATAAAACACCGTTTTTACAAATATCAGCCAGCTTACCAAGATCCATTGGTGGATCAATCACAGGAGTTGCATCAATTTTAAAGTCTGCAATATGAACAACACGTCCTTCGGGTGTATCAATAACAATACCCAATGACCCAGGAACTGAGTGGTTTACATTAAAAGCTGAGACTTTAAAAGCACCGAGGCTAACAACTCCAGTGTTGGCACCAAACTCATGAAATTTCACGCCATCTTTTAGGTTTTTAAATTGCTTTTCGTCAAGCATATTTTTTATGTAAGCTTGGGTTAATTTACTGCAGTAGATGGGCAGATTTAACTCTTTTATAAGATGGGGTACAGCACCGAAATGGTCGGCATGAGCATGGGAAATAAAAAGCCCTTTTACTCTTGATGCATTTTCTACAAGGTAGGTCATGTCAGGAATAATAAAATCAACCCCGACATCATCAACACCCGGAAAACCAATTCCATAATCAACGGCAATTATGTCGTTACCATATTCATAAATTGAGAGGTTTTTTGTAACACCATCTCCCACAGCTATAAACTTGAGCGGGGGTTTTAAATCACTACTAATAGTATTTATTTGATCTAAGCTAATCTTCATTTGGCACCTTTATCTATGAATTCTAACACCTTTGGAATTTTAACAAAGTCCTCTTTTAAAGTTTTGGCGAAGGTAGGATTTCGGAGCGCAGCTGCAGGGTGATAAACAGGATATACATAATATTTACCCACTTTTCTAAGTTTACCGTGATCGTTTGTTATTTTTCCGGCGGGATAAAAATAGTTCATAGAAAATCTTCCAAGTGTAACGATAAGTTTAGGGTCAATTGTAGCAAGTTGGGCTTTCAAAAAAGGCTGGCACAAACTTATTTCTTCAGGTAGTGGGTCACGGTTTTGAGGGGGTCGGTGTTTTATAATATTTCCAATCCAAATTTCCTCTCTTTTCTTACCTATCTCATTTAATAAACTTTCCAACAGTTTACCGGCGCGGCCTACAAAGGGCCTTCCGGTCTCGTCTTCAGTTTGACCGGGAGCTTCTCCTATAAATACAACAGATGAATCAATATTACCCTCCCCGCAAACTGCATTTAGAGCTGTTTTACATAAATTACATTTTCTACATTCTCTTATACTTTTTTCTATTATAAACATTTGTTGGGACTTGGTTTGCATGTTTTTTGTATGTTTTAACTATTAAATAATAAAATTACTCGAAAAAGCATGAGTAAAAAAATAAGTAAAATCTACTCGATATAATTTTGTGCTTTTAGTATATCCAAAACCTCCAAAAGCTGTTTTCTTTTGTTTACCTGGTAAATTTTATCTACTAATCCTTTTGCCCCTTTATATTCAAGCCAGAAATATTCATCAAATTCTTTTTTTTCAAATAAGAAGTCGGGATTTAAACAATTTACTAAATAAACATAATAATATTTACCCTTTATATTTTTGTTTTCTACCGACTCAGTTACAAATTTTGCAACATCTAATACACGCGGTTTAAAATCTATCTCATCTTCTTTTAAAAATATCACCTCTGGAGAACATTTACTTACAAAATCAGCACCAACTTCCTCAGTAAGCTCTCTAAATATAGCCTGGGCTGGGCTTTCAGAACTGTCAATTCCACCTTGAGGAAGCATCCACATCTTATAATCTTTTTTAAAAAACAATAGAATTTTTTTATCATATACAGGACAACATATAATTGTGGGTCTCAAATTCATTTTTCGTACCTCTTGTGCTGTTCTCATATTTTTATTTGGGTAGATAGTACTTAAGGTTATCTTTATTTATAAGAATACTTTCAACACTTCCCTCTACTATCTCTCTAGCTGCTTTTCGTGCAACTGACTCTAAGGTACGTGTGATACTTCTAATACCCGAATCAAAACCAAATGGGCGTATAATATCTGGCCAGAGATTAGGATCTACTTGCAACTCATCTTTCTCAAGACCACTATTTTCCAAGACCTTAGGAAAAACATAATCTCTTGCAATCACGACTTTTTCTGCATTTGAATAAGAAGGCATTTTAAGTATTTCAAGTCTATCCATAAGTGCTGCAGAAAGTGTGCCTGTATTGTTTGCAGAACATATTAAAAGCACCTCGGAAAGATCATACGGATAATCCACATAGTGATCTCTAAAACTTATATTTTGGGCAGGATCTAATAGTTCAAGTAAAATAGCCATAACCTCACTTAATAAACCAGCCTGACCGCTTGCTTTTTCGATTTCGTCAAGAAGTATCACAGGGTTTCTCACACCTGTTTTTATTAGTGCTTTTATTATTTGCCCAGGTTCTGCTTCAGGCATTGATTTACTCTGACCTCTAAGTTCGGTAGTAGAACCAATGGCACCCATAGAGACTCTTACAAACTTACGGTTTAGCGCTTTTGCCAAAGAAATAGCAACTGTTGTCTTACCAACACCCTGAAGTCCAACGAGCAAAAGAACTGGGGATTTAGCAATAGCATTTTCACCATGGCGTTTCATCAAGATCATGGTTGAAAGGTATTCCATAACCCTATCTTTTACACTTGGCATACCGTAGTGAGTAGCATTTAACATCTCAAGCGTGCCTTTGAGATCTAATTTATCTTCAGTTCGGGTAGTCCATGGAATAGAAATAACTGTATTTATATATTTGGATACGATGTCAAAATCTGCTGAATATGTACCCATTTTTGCCATGGTATTGAGTCGTCTTACCATTTTTTCAAGACGCACTTTAAGATCGTCAGGCAAGTCCTTGGAAGCATCAACTTTTGCTTGTAATTCAGCTATTTCCTCGAAAAGAAAACCGCCATCAGGGTTTGTGGTTGGAATATCCCGATCACTGATAGGATGTTTTGATGCTATTTTATCTGGTTTTAATGTATCTGTTGTATATTTTGTCATTTTTAAATTAGTTTCTGGCGTAACTTATTTACATCTTTATTCATTTACTTGTCTTAGTTAATAACTATACTATCAAACCCAGCTTCCAAAACTTTGTTGATGTTACCAATTGTAGTTTGATCTAGCCCGCCCAACGAATTTCTTACTACAGTAAATGCTTTCTTGTCCATAAAAATCATCTTTCCACGACCTTCAGTTTTAAGCAGCTGGTCTTTTTTTACAAAGTCCGAATTTAAAGCAAGACTTGGGGCTGTCCCTTTTTCTATTTCAGCAATTTGTTCAAAAACTTTTGGATTTGATACCATTACAAATTTATCTTTTATTATCTTAAAATGCCAATAAGGATCTTTTACATCTTTCATAACTGTTTGGATAATATCTACATCTTTTGGCAATAGAATATATCCCCAATTACCATCAAGGTAAAATCCAGCATAACCAGAATCAAGCAAAATAGTAGGCTTTTTAAGTAAAGGTATTAAGTTCTCGTCTCGTATCAAATATTTAGCAATAAGTGAAATATCAGTTCCTTCAAAATACAATGAGGCTTTCGCTGGAATTAGTTCTGCAAATTTGGTTGTGGTAAATTTGCCATCTGCTGAAGCAATATCAAAAGTTATTTCTGGTGTTTTTAACCTTGGTGGAAGTTTTACCTCTGATTCGGTAGTTTTGCTTAACTCGTAATTGGCAAATTCAACAAGCCCTGTTTGTGTAATACCGTAAATAATAAAACCAATAAAGATAAGTAAAGCAAAGATATAATATACCTTGATACTTTTAAATATTGAGAAAATATCTGAAAGTGTAGATCTTGTTACAGATGACAGTTTAAAGGTGCGTACTCTCACACCTCCAAATTCTAAAATTTCCTCTTTGGAAAGTTTGTTGCCACATAATGAGCAAAAATAGTGATCAAACTCACCTAGAACATTTTTGCAATTTGAGCAGGTTCTGTTGTGCATTAGTTAAATTCTAGCATGATAACTGAGATCAGAAATAGCCTTAGTATCTACTTCCTCGGTCGTTACTATGGCCTCTTCCACCATCTCCACCTCGACCGCCTCTGTTATCGTGTCCTCTAAAGCCGCCTCTATCTCCGCCGCCATTTCCTCTAAATCCACCACGACTTCCTCCATTTCCACCGTTATCATCTCCTCTTGCAGGTGATTTATAGTCTGGATTCATTGCTTTCATGGACAGGGAGTATTTACCATCTCTTGTAACTTCTAGCACTTTGACTTCAACTTGCTGGCCGACTTGTAAAACATCTTCGATCTGCGCAACAAATTCGTTTGAGATCTCACTTATGTGTAAAAGTCCGGTCTTTCCAGGTAGTATTTCTACAAAAGCTCCATAAGGGGCTAATTCTTCTACAGTTCCCGTAAACACTTCACCAGCTTTAACTTCCCTTGTCATACCATCTATGATGTCTTTAGCTTTTTGGACAAGATCTAGGTTGTCGCCAGAAATTGCAACAGATCCATCCTCATCAATTGCGATTACAGTTTGAGTGTCCTCTTGTATTTGTTTGATGACCTTACCACCGGTACCAATAATCATACCTATTTGTTCGGGATGAATTGTAGTTGTCATTGTCTTTGGTGCAAATTCACCAACAGATTCTCGTGGGGCTTTAATAATTGTTTCCATGAAATCAAGGATTCGCATTCTTGCATCGTGGGACTGTTTTAGAATTAAAGGAACCATCTCGTATGGTAAACCTTTTGCTTTGATATCAACTTGAATGGCTGTAATACCGTCTCTTGAACCGGTCATCTTAAAGTCCATAAAACCATTTCCATCCTCAGCACCAGCAATATCGGTAAGAAGTACGTATTTACTAAAGTCTTCGTTTACAACAAGTCCGATACTTATTCCTGCAATCATTGCCTTAATAGGTACTCCTGCATCCATTAAAGATAACGAGCTTGCACAAGTAGATGCCATCGAAGTAGATCCGTTTGAAGATAAAACTTCAGACTGCAAAATTATTGTGTAAGGAAATTCTTTTCTGGATGGGATCACAGGAACTAGTGCTTTTTCGGCAAGTCGTCCATGACCTATTTCCCTACCACCAACTCCACCAACTCTACCTGTTTCACCTGCAGCATAAGGAGGGGAAGTATAAAAATGCAAATATCTTTTCTTTCTTTCGCCATACATATCTTGGATATTTTGTTCCATACTTAAAGATCCAAGAGTTGTAACATCTAAAATCTGGGTTTCGCCTCTTGAGAACAAAGAACTTCCATGAACTCTAGGAAGTACTCCAACTGCACCTTTTAATTCTCGAAGTTCATCAACGGCTCTACCATCTGGTCTTTTACCTTCTTCCAAAATCAGGTGTTGCAAGGCTTTTTTCACAACTTTTTCAAAGGCCTTTTCCATATCAACTTTTTTAAATTTACCCTCAAGTTTAGTATAAACTTCTGCTAAAAGTTCTTTTTGTAAGTTCTGTTGAGTCTCCTTGTCATGGCCAACTTCAAGACTTGCAACAAGTCGGGCCTTTACAAGATTGGAAACCTCATCTACAAGTTCTTTTGCAGGAAGATATGAAACCCAAGCATATTTTTTGTTTTCTGGATTTACTTCACGAGCGAACTCATTTATTAAATCAAGAACAGGATCAATATTTTCCTGAGCAAATTTTAATGCTCCCAAAACTTCCTCTTCTGGAACTAGGTTAGCTTCTGCTTCCAAAGCTAAAAATCTTTTTTCTTTACCTACAAATGAAACAACAAGATCCATATCTGAGTGTTCTTCGAGCTCAACTAAAGCTGGATTCAAAATGTATTTGCCTTCAAGTCTACCGACTCTAGCTGTTGCCATTGGCCCTGACCAAGGGATGTCAGAAGCGTGAAGCGCGGCAGAAGTTGCGATCATACTTGCAACTAAAGGATCAGACATCTCATCCATAGAAAGAATGGTTACAACAACTTGTACCTCGTCCATGTATCCCTCTTCTGCTGGAAAAAGTGGTCTTATAGCGTGATCGATAAGTCTGCGTTTAATAACAGCATCATCGGACGGTTGACCATCTCTTTTCATAAATCTGGAATTTTTGATAGTCCCACTTGCGTAAAGTCTTTCAATGTAATTAACACTCAATGGAAAAAAATCGGTTTTTTCAGGATTTGCTGCGGCTGAAACTACTGTTACTAAAACGGTTGTATCGCCATAAGAAACTTTTACAGCCATGTTGGCCTGCATAGCTAGTTCGCCAGTTTCAAGTGCTAGCTTTCGCCCGGCAAACATTATCTCTTTTTTTACTATTTTATTCATTTGTTACTTTCCTGGGTGAATATATGGTTTGTGATTAAGAGATGTGATTTTGTAGCTTGAAAAATTAAACTCAGCAATCAAAAAATGTCTCAAGCAAAAAATCCCATTTCCTAATCTTTTACAAACAACACATTTTCCCAATAAATATGTTTAATAATTACTTAGAGAGCTCTAATCGCTCTATCAAAGATCCATATCTCTCTTCGCTTTTTTTCTTTAAGTAAGCAAGGAGTCTTCTTCTTTTATTAACCATCTGTAATAGACCTCTTCTAGAGTGGTTATCTTTTTTATGAAGTTTTAAGTGGGCTGCAAGTTTTGCTATCTTTTCTGAAAGAAGTGCTACTTGTACTTCTGGAGAACCTGTATCACTTTCATGTAACTGACTTGTTTTCATTATTTCCTGCTTTTTTGGTTTAGTTAACGCCATATGCGAGGTGATTTTACCAGTTTAATCAAGCATTGGCAACCGGATTATTTAGCGTTCTGTAAGTCATACCGGTCAAAAAGGCTTTTGCTGACTTCTCGCTTGGTGCCATTTGCCACTCTGACGTGTATTTAAAGACCTGCTGACTAAGTGAAATTGCGGTAGGATCGATAAGATTTACATCACCATAACCACCATTTCTCTCTGTATTGTCGATATTTATGACCCTTGCGTGGCTAAATGACTCTCTAAGATGGGTAAATGTCCCACCAAGGTCTTCTATCTCCTGAGCACCAAATACTACAATAAGATCAAACTCAAAACCTACAAGCTCAATTTTTACCCTATCCATGACAGAAAAGTCTTTGGCAACAGGCCCAAGCTTTATTGTTAACGCTTCACCCTCAGTAGCATAGTGAGCAGAAGCCGCTGGAGTTTCGGCATAATCTATAGTAACTAAAAGCTCACGCTCATCCACATTTGCAACGATCCTATCTTTTTCTATTAAACCTTTTGCATCATCTGGAACTTTTCCAGGGTAGACAAAGTATACGTCTTTTTGCATATCAAGGAGCGTAAAGTAAAGCCCCACAGCGGCTCCAAATGAGTCAGTGCCTGCTATTTTTGATGGCACTAACGCGATAGTTTTTGATTCTTTTATAAGCTCTAATGCCATTTCTTTATTTAAATCATTCATGTTTATAGCTACCTTGTTTGAGGTAGTTGTGGGGTTTGTAGAGTCTGTATTTTGTTTTGTATTATTTATCTCCTGCATATGTACTTTCTGTTAGAACCTGCTGTTTTAAGACCAAACTTTTCAAAAGCGGCCACAAGAAGTTTTTAACATGGAAATGTACATGATATAGGTTGCTTTGTCAAGGCTTAACTGCTATATTGGGGGAAGACTTTATACCTTTCAGAAAAACTTGGGAACTAAGAGCATTACTTAAATTTTCTTTGCAACAATCCAAATAGTGTCATAAAGATTTGTGCCAAAAAGTCGATTTATTAACCAGTGAATCCCATAGTAAATATCTTTGAGAACTTTTCTCTTACCACTTGCCACATAATAAGAGTCAATTGTATTGTCAACTATCTCAAACCCGTAAGACATTAGAAACTTAGCCAGCACATGAGGCGTAAAATGTGATAGATGAATCTCTTGGGTTGTGCCATCTAAAACTATGCGTTTTAAGGCCATTTTTGTGCCCTCATATCTGTTATTTAATTTTGTGTTAAGCAATTTTTTTATTCGCATTTTGATGCTTTCGATATCATTTGGAACAGCAATAAATAACATCCCGCTAGAAGAAAGTAAGTCATAACATTTTTGAATTAGATTTCTTGGTGAATGAACATGCTCTAAAACATGAAAAAGGGTAATAACTTGAAACTTTTTGGTACCAAAATCTATTTTTTCGACCTCACCATGTAAGATTTCCAAATTATATTTAGACTTGGCAAGTTCAACAGCCGAACTTGAAACTTCAGTACCTACAAGCTCTGTAAAATACGGCTTTGCAAATTGTAAAAATTGACCAATGCCGGCTCCAACATCCAAAAGTGCACCACCTCTAATATATCTTGCAAGTTTAGTTGCACGGCGCTTCCAAAGCCCATCTCTTAAAGAAAGCTCCGAGAGCCAAAGATCGTATTTTGCTGGCTTTGAATAAAAGTTAATTATTTCTTGTATCGTTGGGCGTGGGTTGTCAAAAATATAATTACAGTCAGAACACTTGTACAGTAAAGCGTCCCCATCAATTGAGTGGATTTTTACGCTACCACATAAATCACACATTGTTAGAGTTTCCATAGTCAGAATGATAACAGATGGGAATCGGCTAAAACAGGGTAAAAACAAATCGAGTCTCTTTCGTGTAAACAAAAAGAGACTCGTTAATTTGTGTGGTGACCGACTGTGTTTTCCGAAAGTCCGAGTATGTGTCGTTCTCAAACACAATATTTATTAGAAAAAATTAATCCCCAGAGTGGATTAATTGCTCTAAGATACTCATCGACCTCTTCTAATGTCTCAGGGGGAGACATCATCACAGTCGGTTCAAACCATTGGGGCAGACACGAAGTCCGGCCACTTAAAATGATTTAATACATCTGGCTCTTTTCATCGGCCATTTCAATCTGCTCCTAGAGCGCATAATTGGCGACAACCGGAGTTACCAACCGGGGCTGCCAGGATCTGTTCTCCTGCGCTAACGCCTGTAATACACGCAAAAAAGGTAAGCAGAAATAAAATAAACGATGGGCGGGTTTGTATCCCGTCCACTAGCCAGCAATTTGGCCTGTTCCGAGGGGTTTCCTGAGATTCAGGGCCGGGGCTGTATGAGATCATCACAACCATGCTATGCATATTGTAACTATAGGATATATGTATCGGAAAGTCAAATTGGAAATAGGGTAATAATTTAAAGTCTTAGGGGAGTTCTTATTCTTAGAATTTTAGAGCGAAAGCAGAATTTCATTGCTTTCGCTCTAAATAGCTTTAACCCTGTTCTGGTGAAACTCGCTCATTTGCTGGAAGTCGCTCATACAGCACATAAAAATGTTCGCTGCAGAGAGAGGCAAAGGCCTGAAGCAACTGAATATCCCCACTCATTTCAATATTACTCGCATCTATCCCAAAGCAGGACAGGTGTAGGGTCAAAACATCATGTGGAATTGCGGCAAGAACCTCAGAGAGATCTGATGATACAACAATCCAGCCATCTTCATCTTGACGACCGGAAGGTCCAAGCAGGCTGCTCTGCAGGCTCTGAAGCACAATCCGCCCGGTGCTTCTTGTAACCAACTCCTGCCAGCTCTCGGCAGGTCCAACAGCTTTTGCCCCATGGTATCCGGGATTAAAGGGGTGGATCAGGAACGCTCCTGATAGCAGGATAATTAAAACAGTCAACGTCAACAATGGTCTTCTTGGGATTTTTTTCATTGTTACCTCCAATCTCATTATACTATAGGTATGTTTAAAATCTCGAAATTTGCTTATTATCTATAAATAACACGCACAATCCACTAATCCTACTGACCAAGCCCCGAATCTATGCTAAATTCTCCTAATGGCAAAAACTATAAAGTTAAAGCAAATCTATATTGGAAATATCTTAGAGTCTTATTACAAGGGTCATCAAAAACTTCCCAAAGATGAAATGGAATTCTGGACCAAATATGATGCTCTAGATAACAACAGATCTATCTTATACGGCGGCGATGATAAAGTAATTATTACACCTATAGAAATAGACTCTAAACACTTTGAAACTCTAAAAAAACTAGCAGGTTGGAAAAATGTTATAAACCTTTTTCCAAAGAAATTAGGAAATACAATTTCACTAGATTTAATCAAAGATAAGACACTTAGTACAAAATTCATAGAAATAATAAAAAATAATCCAAATATACAAATTATCCCTTACCGCCAGACAGATGAATTTTATGATCTAGTTGATTTTCTAAAGAGTAAAAAGCTTAAATTTACCTTGCCTGAAACTTTTCCAAAAGGTAAAAAATTTATCGAAACTTACTTTCACTCTAAAAGAGGTTTTAGACACTTATGGGAAATGGTAAAAGATCCAAAACTTCCAATTCATCTTCCTGAAGGATTTATTGTTGAAAACTTAGAGGAAGCAATTGAGGCAGCTTGGTGGTTTATGGGACAAAAGAAAAACTTTGTTATCAAATATAACCGTGGTGTTCAGGGCATAGGGGTTATCTTTATGTCTCAAAGTAAATTACCAAAAAACAAGGAGGCATTTTCCAAACAAATTAGAAAAGACTTAGATGGGGAAATGTGGCATTCAGCATGTCTTGTGGTAGAAGAAAAGGTAGATACCGATACCACAAAACTGGGGGGATCTCCGAATGTAGAGATGCGAATTGATGAAAACGGAAAAGTCATAAATGAGTATGCGTGTGAACAAATCATAGCCGAGGACAAAAAAACGTTTATGGGTGTAGGTATGAACAAAAATGTGGACAAGAGTAAACACATCAAAATAGCTTTTGCTGCTGCAAAAAAAATAGGCAAAAAACTTGCAGAATATGGGTATAAAGGCGTATTTGATATGGATCTTGTAGTGTCAAAAACAAACAAACTTTATGCGATAGAGGCAAATTTAAGACGTACCGGTGGCACTCACGCCCATGAATTTTGCAAAGCACTTCTTGGTAAAAACTACTCGACAAAATATTTTGTAAACATTCAAGACATTAAACTTGAGGGCTCAAAAAAGTTAACGCCAGCACAAGCTTATAAACTTTTTGATAAAGAACTTTACACAAAACAAAAAGGTTACGGAATGATACTTGCGAATCCAGATTTATTAGCTTGTAACATTTTGGCAGTGTTATTTATAGGAAAATCGGAGGAGAGTATAAAAAAACAGATAAGTAGTATAAGAAACAAATTAAAATAGAGTTTTGCTAGGTTCTAGAGGCGGAAAAGATCGTTAATATAAGTTAATAATTCTATCTAACCTCAATAAACATACCTTCTGCAATATCATCAAATTGTGGTTTTAGTAACACACCACACTCATTATCTTTACCGACTATTGCCACCTCATCTTTTTGTTTTTTTAGTTTTTTGATATTGCCATTGTACAAAGCAACATCCGTCTTTAATAAATCAGCTGGATCTTTTTCATAAATAGAAACTCTTGAAGTATCTTTTAAAGCACCGGCTAAAACTAAACAACCTGCAATAATATCGCCAGATGGAAGTTTAAAAATCTTATTAACTTTGGCTCTACCTTTTATCTTTGCTTCCTCATCGAATGCAGCATCAATCAATACATCCTTAACCTCATCAATCAAGTCATAAATTGTGCGGTAAGCTTTTACTGATACTTTTTTCTCAAGGGCAAGTTCTTCAACAGAGGTGGGAATTTTTACGTTAAAACCGACAATCAAACCTTTTGCACTTGAAGCTAACAAAACGTCAGAATCAGTAGGGCTTCCGGTGGACTCGAGCAAAAATTTCAAAGAAAATTCTGCATTTACATTTTCACTCACAAGCTTTGCAAGACTTGCCTTTACTGCCTCCAGAGTTCCTTGGGTATCAGCTCGGATAATAATTCCTACAGTCCTTTTTGTATTTCTGCCTACAGTTTCTACCCTAAACTCATCCTTTGATAACTCTGCTAGTTCACTTCCCTTTTCTACTATCAAATCACCCACATGAGGAACTTCACTAAAACCAAGGATTTCAATTGGTGTTGAAGGCAAAGCTGTTTTAAGCGCCTCACCTTTATCATTTACCATAGATTTAATTTTTGCATTAAGTCCCCCAGCATTTACCTCGTCCCCTATCTTTAAAGTCCCATTTCTAATAATTGCAGAAACTGAAACTCCCCTTTTGCTATCTTTTTTAGCTTCAATAATCATAGCCTCTAGTTCTTGAGAGCTATCACCCTTAATATCCAAAACTTCAGCAAGTGCCAAAATTGCATCGAGAAGTTTTTCAAGACCTGTTCCTTTTATAGCAGAAGTTTCAACAACAATAACTTCGCCACCCCAATCTTCTACAAGCACGTTTTCTTGAGAAAGCATTTGTTTAACTTTATTAATATCAGCACCATCACTATCTATTTTATTAATAGCAACAATCATTGGAGTTGATGCCGCTTTTGCGTGTGAAATAGCTTCAACTGTTTGAGGTTGAACTCCATCATCTGCCGCGACAACTAAGACTACAATGTCAGCAACTCTTCCACCGCGTGCACGCATCTGAGTGAACGCCGCATGCCCCGGTGTATCTATAAATGTAATAGGATTTCCTTTATGAATTATCTGGTATGCACCGATATGTTGAGTAATTCCACCATACTCACGACTCTGTACATTTGTTTTTCTTATTGCATCAAGAAGACTAGTTTTGCCATGGTCAACGTGACCCATGATTGTGACAATGGGTGCACGAGAAAGCTTTTTTGATTCATGTGTTTCTGTTTTTTTACTTGGCATTCACTATTCTTTCCTCGCATATTAGTTTACCTGCGAATCAGTTGATTCTACAGTGGTAACTTCAGGAGCTTCTTCAGTTTTTTCTTCATTCTCAGCATCAATCTTAACCTGCTTGGCTTCATCTTCCATTTTCTTTGCAGCTTTAATAGCAGCGTCCCATACCCCAACAACCGCCTCTTCTGATCTTCCACTTGTAGCAAATCCGGCGCCATCAGAAGCAAATACTCCAGTGGCACCTTTGATGTCTATTCTCCAACGTGTAAGTTTTGCGGCAAGTCTCACGTTTTGTCCATCTTTACCTATTGCTAAACTTAATTGATCTTCAGGTACGGAAACTTTTGCCTCTTTAGCCTCAGTATTTATTTCAACTTCAGTAACTTTTGCAGGTGAGAGAGATGCAGCAATAAATTTATCGATACTTGTTGAAAAAGGAACAATATCTATTTTTTCACCATGAATCTCTGAAATTATAGCTTGGACCCTTACACCCTTTTGACCAACACAACTTCCTACTGGATCGATTTTGTCATCAGTTGATAAAACAGCCATTTTAGTCCTAGAACCAGCCTCTCTTGCAATAGCTTCGATAGTTACTACACCTGAGGCTATTTCTGGTACCTCTTGTTCAAAAAGTCTTGTCAAAAATTTGGAATCGGCACGACTTACTATAATCTCTGTTCCCCTTGAATTTTCTCTAATATCTTTGACTAATACTTTTAATTTCTGACCGGATCTGTAATCATCATTATCTACTTGTTCTGATTGTGGTAACACTCCTTGAGCACGACCTAAGTCCAAAACGACAACACCATTTTCAACTCTAAAAATAGTGCCAAGAACTATTTGCCCAACTTTACCTTTATATTCATCTAAAATAACCTCTTTTTCTGTTTCTCTTATTTTTTGTAATATAACTTGCTTCGCTGTTTGGGCCGCAATTCTTCCAAAACCTGGGGGAGTAACATCTTTTTTAGCTTCATTAAAAATCCTTGTCTCACCGGTTTCTGGATTTAAAATAACCTCGACACTATCAACATCTGTTCCATAATCTTTACGATATGCAGATGCAATAGCAACTCTTATTGTTTCTAATATACTTTCCTCAGGAATGCCTCTTTCTACGGCAACCTGTTTTAATGCAGCACTAAATTCAGATACGGCCATTTTTGTTTTCCTTCAAAAAAGGTGGGCCAAAACCCACCAAATACTTATAACTATATAAACTAACAACGTTAGGTTACCACAGGCAAAACGTGGGGTCAAGAAAGTGATTTGCACCTAGCTTAAGCATAAAAATAAAACTTTAAAGCCTTAGTGTGCTAAAATCCCACCAAAACAAATCAAAAGAAGGTGAGCATGGAAAGGTTCAAGGTTATTGCAGTCTTAAAAGACGGGTTTTCCTGCCATGCTTTACATGAAAACCTGGTCAGAAACTTTCATTCAGACTCTGGATTGGTGACAATAAATGGAAATGATTCATTCTTGAAAGTTCACGAAATGCAGCTTTTTGTAAAAGCGCCAGATAAAAAACGTGTAGAAGATGAATTAATTAGATACATGCGATTAATGAAAGCATTCGAAACAATAAGCGTTTGTTAAAAACTAAATTAAAAACAAATCGAAGGTCGTCTTGGCTAAGCTTAGATGACCTTTTGAAGTTTTTAAGCCTTCTGATATTTTTCCAGTAAATCTTTTTGGGTTCTATTTAGTCTTGTGGGTATTTTGATATCAACTTTTACAATTACGTCCCCTTGACCTGACCTTTGAAGTCTTGGCATACCTTTGCCTTTTAATTTTATGTAAGAGGCTGGCTGAGTTCCCGCTGGAACTTTCATTTTTACTTTACCTAGTCCATCCAGGGAATTTATATCAATAACTTCTACATCTATTACATCGCCTAAAGCTGCTTGTGCAAAACTCACTTCTACGCGAGTAGCTAAATCATCACCATATCTTTCAAATTGTTTGGGAGTTTTCACGCGTAAACTTATATATAAATCGCCGTTTGGCACACCATCAGGCCCTTTGGCACCTTTTTCTGGATATCTTAGTTCTATGCCGTCTCTTGCACCTGCTGGAATTTTTATAGTTAGCTTACCACCTTCCACATTTACTTCTTTTTCGCTTCCTTTTACAGCATCCACAAAATCTATTGCCATCTCGTAATAGAGATTTTTACCTTTTTTAGGTTTTCTTGCACCTCCAAAACCTCTAAAGCCAAAAGCACTCTCAAAAATATCAAAGGGATCAAAATCAAAGCCAGCTCCACTTGCTCCACCATCGCTTGAACTATAAGAATAACTAAATGGGCCCCATTGGCCGGTATTCCCACCACCAAAACCCCCTCCAAAAGGATTTTGTCCTCCAGAGCCACCTCCGGCACCACCACCAAAAGAAGCATGACCAAATTGATCATACATTCTCCTTTTATCAGGATCACTTAAAACTTGGTAGGCTTCATTTAACTCTTTGAACCTTTTTTCGGCCCCAGGTTTTTCTTTTTCGTTCACCATGTCAGGATGATGTTCTCTTGCCATCTTCCTATACGCCGATTTTATTTCATCGGCGGAGGAAGTTTTATTTAAGCCCAAAATGTCGTAATAATCTCTTTTGTTGTCCACATCAATTCTCTAACTAGTTTTTTCTTTAGTTCTCTACAACTTCACCTTCAACAGCATCTTTGCCTGGTTTCTCTTTGCCATCTTTATCATCTGGATTGCCATCAGTACCATTGTTTGCGCTTCCACCTTCAGGTCCAGCAGCTTGTGCACCATCTGCACCTGTTGCTCCAGCTTGGCCATACATAGCAGTACCTATTTTTTGCATTGCTACACTTAAATCTTGAGTTTTTTGTTTTAGCTCATCAACAGTTGCCGTCTGTAAAATATCTTTTACCGCCTTAACTTTTGCCTCAACCTCAGTTTTCACATCTGCTGGTACTTTATCACCACCATCTCTTAAAGCTTTTTCAGCGGTATAGCACATGGTATCAGCACCGTTTTTGATTTCAGCAGCTTCCTTTTTCTTCTTATCCTCGCTTGCACTTGCCTCAGCATCACGTACCATCTTTTCGACTTCCTCTTTGGCAAGTCCGGTACCACCTTGAATTGTTATTTTTTGCTCTTTGTTACTTGCTTTATCTTTTGCTGACACATGAATTATCCCGTTTGCATCTATATCAAATTTAACTTCAACCTGCGGAACACCTCTTGGAGCTGGTGCAATACTATCTAAAACAAACCTTCCTAAAGATTTGTTATCAGCTGCCATTTCTCTCTCACCCTGCAAAACATTTATTTCAACCATTGTCTGATTATCAGCAGCGGTACTAAATACCTGAGAAGCTGATGTTGGGATAGTTGTATTTCTTTTAATAAGTGGGGTACTTACGCCACCTAAAGTCTCAAGACCAAGTGTCAATGGTGTCACATCAAGAAGAAGTACATCTTTGACGTCACCGCCCAATACTCCACCCTGAATAGCAGCACCTACAGCGACTACCTCATCAGGATTTATACCTTTGTGGAGATCTTTACCAAAGTATTCTTTTACAAGTTCATTTACCTTTGGCATACGAGTCATACCACCAACCATAATTATTTCGTTTATGTCGGTTTTGGTAAGACCTGCATCTTTTAGCGCATTTTCGATGGGTTTTATTGTTCTTTGCAATAAATCATCAGTAAGTTGCTCAAGCTTTGCACGACTTAGATGAATATTTAAATGCTTTGGTCCAGATTGATCAGCTGTAATAAATGGGATGCTTATTTCGGTTTCTGCTGTACTTGAAAGTTCGATCTTTGCTTTTTCAGCAGCGTCTTTGAGTCTTTGCATTGCTTGTCGATCATTTTTAAGATCAATTCCCTGTTCAGCCTTAAAAGTATCAACCAGCCAATTTATAACCGCTTGATCAAAATCATCTCCGCCTAAGTGAGTGTCCCCATTTGTAGATTTCACTTCAAAAACCCCGTCTCCTATTTCAAGAACTGAAACATCAAATGTACCTCCGCCAAGATCATAAACTACTATTTTTTCGTTTTTCTTTTTATCAAGACCGTATGCAAGCGCTGCAGCTGTAGGTTCATTAATAATTCTTTTGACATCGAGGCCTGCTATTTGACCCGCTTCTTTTGTGGCTGTTCTTTGTGAATCATTAAAATAGGCAGGAACAGTGATAACAGCCTCAGTTATAGTTTGGCCTAAAAATTTTTCGGCATCAGCTTTTAGCTTTTGCAGTATTTTTGCGGAGATTTCTTGTGCAGTTAAAACTTTACCATCTATTTCTACGCCGGCCATTCCATTTTTACCCTCAACAATAGTGTATGGATAATCTTTTTTAAGTTTTTGAACTTCAGGTGAATCAAATCTCATTCCAATAAGCCTTTTTACAGAAAATACTGTGTTTTTTGGATTTACTACTTGTTGTCTTTTTGCAGAAACTCCCACAGAATCGCCACTTGTATTAAAAGCAACAATTGATGGGGTGGTGTTTGCACCCTCCAAATTTGGAATTACTTTTGGCTGACCACTTTCCATGACAGCAACACAACTATTTGTAGTACCTAAATCTATACCTATGATTTTACCCATATTAATTTACCTTTCTTTGTCCGCCAACTTTTACACGAGCTGGTCGGAGAACTTTATTTTTTAACGTATAACCTGTTTGAAGAACTTCTACTACTTTGCCCTCGTCATCTGCCTCACACTCAATACTTTCTATTGCATCCATTGTAGTGTGATCAAATGTTTGGCCAAGTGCATTTATTTCCTCGATTTGTTCTTCTTTTAATATCTTTTCAAATTCTTTGATTATCATTTTAAGGCTTGGATCATCAAAGTGTTTCTGCAAAGTTTTAAGATTATCAAGAACCGGCAAAATTCTTAAAATCAAAACCGAGTTTGCAAATGTAATAATTGCTTCTTTTTCTTCAAATGTTCTTTTTTCCAAATTTTTATAATCGGCAAGAGCGCGCTTCCAATTATTTTCCAGATCAGTGATTCTATCTTGATCGTTTTGGTCATCTTGTTTTTTCGTTTTCATATTTTTTGGTCCGTTTTATTTAAACTTTTTACTATCTATATTTTGCATATATTTGTGAATTACCAAGAACCGGAGAGTTCTTCAATAAGATTTCTAGAGTACCTTATGGCGGGTACTACTAGCTGGTAATTCATCCTTGAGGGTCCAAACATAGAGATATATCCGGATTTCTTTTGAGTACGGAATG
Source organism: candidate division WWE3 bacterium (assembly GCA_016182565.1). Classification (GTDB taxonomy): domain Bacteria; phylum Patescibacteriota; class WWE3; order UBA101185; family UBA10185; genus JACPGI01. Next base: position 24,467 of record JACPGI010000003.1, on the reverse strand, counting down.
GTGCAAAAACTAAAGAACAATGGTTAAGTTTCGGTAATGCCAGTTCTTCACCAATAATTACATTCACATCATTACTTTTTGTTAAATCTTTAAAGATTTTATCCAACATATCAAATTTGTCCATAAGGGCAAGGGTTGATTTCATGACTTCAATGTCCCAGAATTCTGAACTTTCAAGAAGTGAGTGAGCACCGGCGTATGTAATAAAACCCTCGTCGGTCAAAGCTAAAGACATATAGCCAGTAGAATCGGCAAGTGAAAGTACTGCTTGGCGAAGCATTTTTTCAAATTCAAAACGGTGTGGCCAAAGACGCTGTTTATAAGCAACCTCTTGTAAAACTGGTAAATCATCCTCATGCATTAGTTCTTCAATAAAATATCTGAAAGCTTGGGAAGTAGGAATTCTACCGGAGGAGGTGTGCATCATTTCTAGAAAGCCATCCTCAAGAAGGGCTGCCATTTCATTTCGTACGGTAGCGGGGGAAACTTTGAGAGAGTATTTCTTGACTATAGTCTTAGAACCAACAGGCTCACTGGACTCAGAATATTCTCTGATGATTGATTCTAGAAGTTTTATTTGACGATCAGTAAGTCCAAATTCCATAATATCACTATTATCACACGAGTGCTAAAAGTGTCAATGGGGATTTATATCCAAAAATTAAATGGAAGTGGGATGTATCGAAAGTTCACCAGCAGGGAAAGCCACTGGTGAACTTCGCTTGTTTAAGCGGGTTGGTCTTGAAGATCAAGGTGCTTGATAATGCGGTCAGTAACAGAGTCTTCCGGAAGCGACCCATCAACAGTCTCCACACTGAACCGATCTTTCAGTTCAAGTGTTGAGATAAGTTTTCTGAGCGCATCCAAAACACTTGAGATCGTTTTCCTGTAGTCACCTAAGCGATTCCGGATTGACTTTGGGTTGCTATCGTCATCGCGAATAAACAAGGTGACCTTCCCACATTTTGGACATGCACCTGCTAAATCAGTGGAGGCCGGATGGACTTTACCACAACTTTTACAAGTCTTTCGACCTTGAAGACGTGGGATAAGAAGACTGTCGGCCACTGCAAGTTCAAATGTGAAAAAATGTGCCAGTCCGATTGAGGTCATGGCGAACAAAACCGCAGCAAGCTGAAAAACATTTCTTGGCAAACCATCCAATATCACCCAGTCAGGGTCCTCCTCAAGTTTGGCGTTAAGTGCCTCACCAGCAATGACCATGGTAACTGCATCGTCTACCAACACACCTTTTTTCATGTTCTCACTGATTTGTGATACAACACCGCGATCCAGCGTTCCAGGAGGATTACGAAACAGATCACCAGTAGCAAGCAAAGCCACACGTAATCCATGTTTTTCGAGAATTTCACGAATCCTCGCTGCCTGTGTGCCCTTTCCGGCACCGGCAGCCCCAAAAAGCAAAAGCCAATTGATTCGCCTTCCTTTGATCTTTTTTGTCATGAGACTCATCTCCTTTAGTTTCTTACCGTATGGGACAAAAAAAGCTTGAATAACCTATAACAAATATTGGACTGATAAGCAATAGTTAATAACATGAAAGTTTTGTGTATTTACAATTCAAAAAAATAGGAAGATAATCCGACCAAATTTTCATCTAACAAGATGAAGGTGAATCCAACGAAAGGAGCAACTGAAGATGTCAACCATTCCTATAGCTCGGCCACCCAGAGGTTTACAAACGGGGGATCCTAACTCCCTTCTTGCATCCAAATCGGCCATTCTTGCATCTGGAACACAGCATGGTAGTGTTATCTGCCGACACACCGTCAACGGGGAAGAGTGCGATACCCCCAACGAATCGGATGCCCAATTCTGCATCGAATGCGGCCATCCACTTCACGATCTTCCCGATTCACAGCCGACCTAAACCTCAACGATATGTTCTTGTTTCACATCCATCCCAAACTTGAAAAGATTTGGGATGGATGGTACTAAAACCTATCCTATGACTCCACACCACATCAAACCTTAGTTACCCAAATTATATAAATTACAGAATTTTAAGCCTCCAATATATGTCTAAACGCCTCTTGTGGTATATCCACCTTACCTACCTTTTTAAGTCTTTCTTTACCTTTGGCCTGCTTTTCAAGAAGCTTATCTTTTCTTTCTCTATGACCTCCTGACATCTTAGCCAACACATTTTTACCAACTGAGGATATATCTTCACGAGCTATAATTTTTCCGCCAATTGAAGCCTGCAAAGAAACTTTAAATTGTTGTTTTGGCAATATTTCTTTTAATTTCTTCAAAATTTCTCTACCACTTTCAACAGACCTACTTCTTAAAACTAACCTCGACAAAGGATCTATTATTTCGTTGTGTACCAAGATATCAAGCTTAACTACATCTACTAAGCAGTACTCCAAAAATTCATAATCCAAACTTGCAAATCCGGACGACACTGTCTTTAACTCGTCAAAAAAATTATAAACAAGCTCAATCAACGGAAGTTCATATTCAAAAATTACTCTTTCTGGTGTTGGATATTCCATCTTTCTTTGGATTCCCCTTCGACCCTCACAAAGCTTTATAACCCCACCCACATAAGAAGCTGGAGTTACAATTGTCAAAAGAATTATTGGTTCCCGTACCTCTTTGATTCTTGATCTATCAGGAAAATCGCTTGCAGTTTTTACAGCAAGCTTGTCACCATTATTTAATGTTAGGTCATATTCAACTGATGGAATTGTAGAAATAAGTTGAAGGTTATATTCACGCTCTAATCTTTCCTGGATAATATCAGCATGTAACAATCCCAGAAAGCCACATCTAAAACCAAAACCAAGTGCACTACTGCTTTCTGGTTCATAAGATAAAGATGCATCTGACAAAGACAACTTATCCAAAGCTTCACGCAAATCAGGAAACCTATCATTATCTATGGGAAAAATGCTTACAAACACAAAAGGCTTTATTTCTTTGTATCCGGGAAGTGACTCTACATTTTTAGCGCTTGCCATCGTAACCGTGTCACCTACCTTAACCTGCTTTATGTCTTTAAAACCAGTTGCTATGTAGCCCACTTCACCTGTATACAAAACGTCAATTGATTTTCTGGTAGGTATGAGTATCCCTATATCTTCAGGCACTGATTCAGATGAAGTAGCTAAAAATTTAATTCTTTTTCTTGTTGCAATAAGATCATATGGAAAAGCCCCATCTTCTACTTTTATAATTGCGACAACTCCAAGATATTCATCATAAAAAGTATCAAAGATAAGAGCTCTTGGATTAGCCGCTTCATCACCATCTGGAGCTGGAACCTTATCTACAACAAGATCTAAAAGTTCTCTTACACCTTCACCGGTTTTTGCAGAAACTTTCATGATTTCTTCTTTTGCAAAACCAAAAGTAGCACACATATCATTCATAACTTTTTCGACATCAGAACTTGGGAGGTCAACTTTGTTTACTACAGGAATGATAGTTAGGTTTGCATCAAGTGCTTTATAAATATTTGAAACAGTTTGTGCTTGTATACCTTGAGTTGCATCGACTACTAACAAAGCCCCCTCACAAGCGGCGAGTGATCTTGAAACCTCATATGAAAAATCAACGTGCCCTGGAGTGTCTATTAAATTTAGCTGATACTCTTGATTATCTTTTTTGTAAGCCATGCGGACAGCTTTTAGTTTTATAGTGATACCCTTTTCTTGCTCAAGTTCCATGCTATCTAATATCTGGGCTTTTTGGTGTCTTGCGTCAATTGTTCCAGTAACTTCTAAAAAACGATCAGCTAGTGTTGATTTACCATGATCAATATGTGCAATGATACAGAAGTTTCTTATATGAGATTTTTGCATGATGGGATTTTAGCACGGTTATATGGCTAAATAGTCAAAGAATTAGGAATAAATACACAAGGGACGCTTCTTTTTTGGAGAATCGTCCCGAGTTTTGTGCTCATTTATTTTTTATTTTTCGTTTAAGGGGATCCGAGGATCCTCATTTCCCCCAATCCATACCTCATGAAATTCATTTGTCTTCAACGTCACCAGGTTGAAATCCGGTGAATTCCAGACAATTCCATCCTTATTTAAAAGGGTTGAAGAGCACGTGAAAACTGCCCTTCCGAACTCCCCAGTTTCCAGGTCATTCTGAGTGTATGTATAACACCCAGCCCAAAGAACTGATTCTGTTCTGTGGAGAGCGATGTATCCTCCAACGGAAACCAGCACAGCAAACAAAACCAGTCCAATTAGTAACATTTTGATTTTCATGATATCTCCTTCAGGTCATTTTATCGCAGAAGAAGCGTCCAGTCAAATACTATAGGATAACTGAATCTATAAGGGGTTTCTTTGAGTACCGCTTAAAATCGGGTCAATTTTAAGCCTTTTTATCTCAAACTTTGCGAGTAGCTTATAAAACAATTGAATCTCCTCGACTTTTAGCAATTTAGTTAACAGCAGATATACACTACCACCAACTAAAGTGACAATTAAAGTCAAGGCAACAAGGGGAAGTGTTCTTGTAGTATCAAAAACAAATGCATCTAATGCCTTCATAGGTAGATATAAAAACACACCCATTAATAACGTAGCTAGCGAAATTTTCGCGAGTGGTACAAAAAGATCTTTTCTTGCAAAATGTTCGACCTTTTTATCCAATATATGCATAAGTAAAAGTAAGTCGAGAAGTGATCCTACTGTGTAGGAAATAGCCAGAGACCAAACACCAAGCCCCATACTTTTTACAAAAAACAATGACAATGTAAAACTTAAAAATACAGTGAGGGCATTGACTTTTACTGGAGTAGACATGTCTTTCAATGCATAAAAAGCACGGGTTACCAAAAACACGGCACTTTGAGCAAAAATAGAAATACTAAATAAACCAAGAGTTGCAGCAGTTTCAAGTGTGGCGTCCCAAGGAAATTCTCTAGCCCCAAAAACAATACGAACAACAGGTACTCGTAAAACCAACAAAATCACACTTGCCGGTATTACAAGATACATCATTTGATGAAACGACGTGAGAAAAGTTTTCTTAAATTCTTGCTTATTTTTTGAAGCAGCTTCTGTAGAAAGTGTGGGAAGAGCCGCAAGTGCCATTGATGCACCAAATAAATTTACTGGAAAAGACTGTAATTGATCTGCAAATTTATATACAACCACAGCAGAATTTGAAATTAATATTGCTAAAGTATTTGTCAAAATTCCGGAAAATTGGATTAATACAGAACCAAGCAGTCTTGAGGGGATCAAACTAAAAATCTCTTTTGCCCCTTTTTCTTTAAAATCAAAAATGAAAGCGTATTTTAGTTTTATTTTTGGGAGAAGTGGGAGTTGAATTAAAAGATGGAGTAGTGCCCCAATAAAAACCCCGTAAGCCGGACCATAAATACCATAAAACGGTGTTAATAAAACAATACCTAAAATCATTCCTACGTTATAAAAAATCGGAGCTAGGGCTGGAAGTACAAAGTGTTTAAACGACTGTAATAAACTTGTCACAAAACTACTTATCACCAAAATAAACTGCGCTGAAATCATGACGCGCATAAGCCCAGCACCAAGTTGATTTTGGGAGGTAGTAAATCGTCCAACAGAGAGTAGTTGAATAATTTCTGGAGCAAATATCGCAACAATACTACCTAATAGAAAAAATACAACCAGCGCTAAATTCACAATTGATGACGCCGTACGCCATGCATCCTCTTTATCTTTGACTAAGAGTTCGGTAAACACCGGAATAAAAACTGTGGAAATCGTGCCAAGAACAATCAAAGAATAAATAAGACTTGGAATCTTATCCGCAGTATAAAAGATAGTTAAATCATCAGAAATACCAAAGTGGGAGGCAAGAAGCCTAGATCTAAAAAGGCTTAAAATTGCAGAAAGTCCATAAGTAATACTTATGATAAAAGCCGCCGATAATATGCTTTTTTGTGTACTCATAAGAAATTTTTTTCCATTTTCTAAAGCTTGTCCGACCATGCTACTACAAGATAATGGCTCCAGAAGTTAAAAGCAACCCCCAGAACTTACAAAAGCTAAACCCCCAAAGCATTTTGTAGCTTTTACGGTAATGTAGAATAAGGGATTGAACTCCACCTTTACAAACCCCTGTCCCGCCTGTATATTTACGCCGTGGCAAACACAGCATCAGCAAAAAAAGCAATACGAAGCAGCAGCAAGAAAAAAGAGCATAATCTGTTCTGGAAAAGAAGGATTGCGTCTGCAGAAAAAAACCTAGTCAATATTATTAAAGATGGGGGTAATGCTGATATAATTATCAAAGAATTATCAGTTCTTCAAAAAATACTTGATAAAGCTGTCAAAGAGCAAATAATTCACAGAAATAAAGCAAATAGAGTCAAATCTAATTATGCAAAAAAGATAACTGCCAATGGATCAAAACCAATCAAAGAATCAAAACCAGCAAGAAAATCAAAAGCTTCAACCAACAAGAAGTCCTAATCTACTCCACTCTCTTTCTACAAACTCGGTGATTCCAATAATTGAACGGTATCATATTAAATTTGCCACAGTAGTAAAAATACTAGTAGTGATTATTCAAGTAGTCTTTCTGGTCTTTATTGCTATAAATTCAAGAATAGCAGCCGATGTTTCCGTTCTTGAAAAAAATGTAAGAGCGTTGGAAACAAGTCTTACAATAAGGAGTAAACAGAGCCAAGAAATTCAAATCGTAATAGACAAAATTACTAAATTAAAAAAACTGGAAAAAACTTCGCCACGACTTGCAGATACCGTATTTAAATTATTTAAGTACACGCCAAATCCGGAAGTGCTTTCAAAGCTAGATATAAGGCCAAGTGTGATTCAAATATCAACTGAGACTGAAAATCCTCTGGAAGTCTCTGCAATAATTAGTTCCCTTTTAGAAAATAATATAGCCCAAGAAATTAGTATAAAAACGGCCTATTTAAGCATTGCAAACAAAAAATTTATTTCAACATTGGAGTTAACACTAAAATGAGTTTTATTTTAGGGTCAAAATTTTTAGCAACATACGAACGAGAAATAGAAAATAAACCCTTAAACAACGTAATCTTTACTTCTGCACTTGCCACAATTCTTATTTTTGTATCTTTACTTTTTGGGATAAAACCTGCGTCAGAGAATTTAGCCAAAAACATCAAGTACAAAAAAGAATTATTAAACATAGAAAGAATTATGCTTGAGAAAAATAGAAAGACTGAGGGGGGGGAAATACTTCTTAGGGACAATGGGGAGGGGGTTTTTGTTTTAAATAAAAAATTACCGTTCAAAGTAGATTTTGATAAATTTTTAGAAGAATTTATTATGGCCACATCTAAATCCGGGTTTATTGTAAATCGTGTAAATCTAATTGGTGTGGAAAAAGGGGAAATATCAATAAGTGTGGAGTTAGTGGGATCGTTATTACAACTTCCTGAGATGGTGGAAGCAGTAGAACAAATGGAACGTTTTACTAAAATAGACTGGATAAGAACAGAAAAAAATAAAACGAAGGATGCATCTATTTTGCAAATGAAAGTACAAACATACATTTTATGAAACAAGTAATGTTAGTTGTTTTAGTTACAATATTGGCGTTAACCTCCTGGATTGTATTACAAACCAAGGTAGTTTTAGAAAAGACATACATCTCAAAGAATCTACTTGAAATATCCCTACCCATTAGTGGTAGAATAGACGTAGAGTTTTTAAGTAATTTAGAAAGTAAATAACCTGCCATGAATTATGAAACACAAGCACAAAACGGATTTAAGACTTTTGTAATAACTTTGAGTATTTCACTTGTCGCATTTAGTGCCATATATTATCTAATTTCTGATGTTTCAGGAAATGTAGATATAGAGAATAGCGAAAAAGCCGTAGTAGTACAAACTCCAAAACAGGAAGTTGCAGGAACTACATCATCACAGGATATGGCTGGTGGCAAGTTAGCTTTAGATACTCAGCCAAGTGTTTTCAGTGAAATATCTCAAAAACCAGTAAATGCTAAAACTGCCGTTGTTGGGGTTTTGGGTGCTGCTTCTGAGTCAACTCAATCTAGCGTACCTGACACCGGCTCCGAAACACTTTCCGGAGCTTTGTTAGCAGGTGGGTTTTTTGCAATTGCGCTTTACCTTTTGATGGTAGGTCCGAGAAAACTTGCTATAGAGGGCTTTGAGAACGAAATACTCAAGAAAAGTTAAAATTTCAAACTACTCCACCAAGCTCGCATATACTAAAAGTCTTTTTAGCTTTGTACCTGCCGGTGAACAAGTCATCAGTGTAACTGTAGATTCACTTAAATACCCAGGCTTAAAAGTAGCTAATGGGTCAACCTGCTCCGGTTTTAATGTCTTTTTACCTTCCACAGAATATGTATATGTTTTATTGTTATAGTCAATTGTAAACTTATCCCCAACATCTAAACTGCTTAAAGTCGAGAATATTGATTTATAATTTTTGGGGTTATAAAAAGCTGGTAGTACAGAATGGCCATAAATAAACGCATTTCCAACCTCTCCGGGAAAAGCAGATCCCACATAATGCCCAAGGGCTTTGTCAGGATCCAAGTTGGCAGGTTTACTCTCAACTCTTGCTTTTGAGATTCCAAGTTTTGGAATAGTTAGGTAGTAAAACTCAGGGGCATTTATATCAATTCCGGTATTAGAAGCGCCCAAAACACTTGAGACATCATTTATAGAATTTATATTGGCAACTATGTTTGAGGTAGATTTGCCAAACAATTTTTCTAAATCTTTCGCCCCAGAGCCATTCAAAAGTTTGTTAGTGTCTCTACTTTTGTCGTACTTAAAAGAAAGTTCATTGAACTCAAATTTTCTAAATCCGCTCACTATACCTAAAACTGACTTGGAAACGGACTTCGAGGTTTCATCAGTTGTTTCCAAAGCAACAATTGGTATCACGATCTGAGTTACCGTAAAGAATATGCCCAAAATCACAAATACAAATGGGTAGACTGACGAGGCGAAAAAGAATCTCTTGTTCATCACTGAATATATTGGGTCCCTTGATTCATCTTTTATATATTTAGTCGGTGAGAAGTAAGTCATTAAATATATGTTAGCACCTTTATATCACCGGGAAGCCATTACCTTTTCTAGTGCCATTGGAATAACTACATTAGGATCAAAATCACCAAATTTAACTCCTCGATCCATTTCATAAAACTGCTCGATTAAACTTACAACGCCACTCTCTGAAAACTTTGCAGCCTGAGCTCTAACTTTTCCTTTATTAAAAGGTGGAATCTTTTCAAATAACGGGGAATTAAACTTAGCATAAGCTACATTTCTTAGCCCATACGACAACATGGTAATAAGATACACTGCATCCTCACCCATAAGAAGTAATTTTTGTAACTCTTTGAAGGCTTGGGGCCTGTTTTTATCAAACACAGCATCTACAAACGCAAAAATATTTGCAGAAGGCCTTTTCTTAAACTCCATAACTTTTGCTTTTAGTTTGAGTGCTGCTTTTATAAAAGGATTAACCTTTGAAAGTTCTTTGTTTGTAAAAATCACAAGAAGTAAATCGCAAGGCACGTTCTCCAAGACCTCAATTAAACTATCGACATTACTTTTTCCGACTTTAGACATGTCCAAAACCAACATCCTGGACTCGCTAAACATATCTAGGGCACTCAACTCAATCTTTAAGGCTGTTAAATCTATCCCATCAAAGGTTACTTCAGTTTTTTTTGTTACTTTATTTTGATCTTGGAGGCTAAGTATAAAATCTCTAGAAGACGAAGCATCATCACCATGCAGTATATAAATCATACTTATATTATTCACCAAAAATATATCTTTGCACGTAAGCTCTTATTTGAGCGTAATCATTCGCTTTTGGAATAAGGACATACGCCCCACCATACAGGCTGCTATCACTTGGATGATATAAGAGTCCCCCCGCATCAGCACCACTTCTATCATCAAGAACAATTGAGCGTACTGTGCTTATATCTGTTTTTCGGGACAATGCAAGAAATCCCTGAATATCATCAAGTGAAACATTAGTTTCCACGCTTTTTGCGTAGGAATCATATAGTTCTTTTATCTTACTTATATCCATAATTGTGTTAAGAGAAAATGCTTTATCTTTCACTGCCATAATAACTTTTTGCTGACGATGAGCACGTGCAAAGTCGGTACCTTCATTATTATTACCATGGCGCGATCTAGCAAATTTTAAAGCCGAATCACCGTTCATTGTTTGCATGCCGGCCTTGAACTCAACTTTATCGTATCTACAAGGAAATATTACATACAATGGCTGGCCATCAAGCCTAACTACATCCTCATTGGATCTTCCGCAATAGTCAGCTTCGTGTCCTTCTTTTGGATACTCATAGTCTATAAAGGCATTTTCAACATTTACATCAATACCACCTAGTATATCTATAACTTTTCTAAATAAATTAAAATCTACCACAATATAGTAGTGAACAGGCATTCCTAAAACATTTTCGGTAACTTTTTTAAGCTCAGTCAACCCATCTATTGCATACACCGAATTTATTTTCATAAAATGGGGACCTTTTCCAGAATCGGCTTCAACCCAAAGATCTCGTGGTAGTGAAATCATTGAAACTTTCCCGTCAGTTCTTCCAATTGAGGCAAAAAGTAGAGTGTCGGTAAGTACTGAGGTCTCAGGACCAGTTGATCTTCTATCAACACCGATTATCAAAACATTGGTTCTGCCATCAACCTCTTTTATTTTTGGAGCTGATACATCACCCACAATAGATACAGGATCAAATAATGCCACAACATTTTTACCAAACAAAGTTATAAATCCAATTAGAAGTGCGAGCAAAAACAAGGCTACAAAAATACCTTTTTTAGAAGAGTTAATTTCCCTTTTTTTGGCAATTTCTTTTCTCTGCTGATGTTGCTCAACAGTTTTACCTAAATCTACATAACTCATTTGTTGAAGGCTTTAACTATCTCAAAAAAATGGGCTGGGTCAAGACTCGCATTACCTGGTAAAACCCCATCCAGCTCACTAATAGTACTTAATTTTGCAGCGTTTTGTCTATTAACTGACCCACCATATAAAACACGAGCACTTTTTGGTAACTGAGACTTAATTTTTTTCATGCCTTCCACAATATCATTCATATCTTTCTCTCTATAACCACTATCATTTGAAATATTGTCCGGGTCTTCCCAAACTAAAACTGTCCCCTCCACGTACATCTTTGGGTCAAATTCACTAAAGCACATAATGGGGGTGATACAAGCCTCAAAAAGTCTTGTACCTTTTTGTAGTACTAAAGCTCTGTCTTCCTTTCTTTCACTGTGACCTATTAAAGAATATTCAACATAATCTTTTAACTGATTGGCACCAACGTCGCCTGTATGACGCCCCGATTCAAAAACAGAAACATCTTGGGAAGCTAAATAAAAGTTACTTACATTTGTACGCAAGCCTTGGAAATGGTGCAAAAAAGGAAATGACGGCGCAACTACCATATCCACTTTTGCTAGGGGACCTGTAATTTCTGGGTTATCATTGAGTAGTTTTTTAAACTCGTTAATCCACACCTTTACCTCACTTAATGTTTTATTTTGCTTCCAATTGCCAACTACTAATTTATTCATAAATTTATTTTTTTAATTCTTCTAGCAAATCATATACAAGCTTAGGAAAGTTTTCTATATCTTCATGAGTGTAACCACTTCCTAAAACATCAAGACAAGAAAAAACTATACTTGTATCACCGTAAATCTTTTGAGCAAATGTGCATGCAACTAGGCTATGCGCCAAAAGATTACCACCCTCTTCACCTTTACTTGACTCAAAACATCCTACAGGACATCCTGAACATGATGGGCTACCACTTTTTCGAACTGAAATTTCCTCGATGCGTGAAAGCATCATATTATAAAGTTCAAGATATCTTTCGGATTTTGGAAGATCATAAGTATGAGTTCCGGTAATTACAAAACCTTGTAGGTTTTTGTTAGTAAGAAGTTGACTTAAAGAATCATCTACTGTCGCAAAATAGTCACCTAATAAATATTTTTCACCTTTTTTTGAAATTTGAGATCTTTTTCCCGGAAGACCAAGAGAGCCTAAATCTACACCGCCTGTATGAAAGATGACTGTTTCGTCTAAAATATCAAAAGTCACTGGTTCTTTGGAGCGCCCATAAATTACAATCGCATCTAGAGAAGAGAATTTGATTCTTGTAGAAAGATTACCACCTAAATAGTGATCTTTTAGCTCATTGTGGTGGCGAAACAAGACGGAGGTTTTAGATGCATATGGAAAATAGCCGTTTAATGGCCCGATGGAAAATATGATGGGTTCCGAACTTACTGAGGCCTCTTCAGACTTTTCTATTGTGTTTAGAATCTTAGCCCCCAAACCCACACCTCCAATATACTTACCGTAATTGTCATGCAGCTTTGTTTCATAAGTTTGGTTTGCAAGATTGATGTATAAGATTTTTTTATTCAATGTAGTCATTTGCTTCCTTTGATTCATCCTCAATAGTAAAAACCATTGTGGGACAAACGCCCTCTATTTTTTCGACATCAAGTTTGTTTACAGATGGGTCAATACCTATTGTATAAACAATTTTTTCTTTCTCACCCTTTTCACGAAATACCCTGATGGGAGACCCTTCAAGTCCGATTTTTCCAAGCTGCCGCTGAACTTCAAATACACAAAGCTCACAACCTATACAGTTTTTTTTAAATGTTGCTTTTAAAATTTTACCCATGATAACCAAGTGCTTCTAAAGCTGGGAGATTGCCTTGTATTAAAAATTCAAGCATTGCTCCACCACCTGTAGAAACAAAATCCATTTTTTCCAAGTAACCAACTTTTTTCAGTGCTGCGATAGTATCACCCCCGCCTACAATAGTAAAAGAAGAGCTTAGTGCTACATTTTGAGCAATTACTTTTGTACCATGTCTGTAGTTTTGATCTTCAAAAAGTCCCATTGGGCCTGCCCAAACTATGGTCCTTGCACTTTGAAGTATTTTTGAGAAGTGGGCGAGAGTTTTTTCGCCGAGGTCTTTGTTGCCTTCTGCATAGTCAACTGGCAGAAAAAGGTTTGGTGGTATTAATTCGTCCCAGTCTAAACCAATCCTACCACCAACTAAAACACCATCCGCAATTTCAAGAAACTTTTTTATTGCAGGTTTTTTTGAATCTAATTTTACCCCACCAATAACTGCAATAAGTGGTCTTTTGGGATTTTTTAGCACCTTACTTAAAATACTTAGCTCTTCACACAAACGAAGTCCAGCAAAATGAGGAAGAAGTTTAGGTAGTTCGATCATTGAGGTGTGTTTTCTATGAGAATTTGCAAAAGATTCGTTTACGTATAAAGTGCATTTTGTTTTTTCGATAAGTTCTTTGGCAAACTCTATGTCATTTTTTTCTTCACGGGAATCAAATCTTAAATTTTGAAGAAGTTCATAATTACTTTCGCCAAGGGTAGAATCAAAAAATGGTCTAAGCTGCATTGTCGATAAGGCCTCTCTAAAAATTCCTTCGGGCCTTCCCATGTGTCCTACAATTATAGGGCGTCCTCCTTTTTGTATTATTAGTTTTAGGGTTGGTATAAGGTTTGAAAGCCTAAATACCTCATTAACTTTACCCTCTGACACAGGGACATCAAGATCACATCGAACAAAAACACGAGTTCCTTTTTGAATTGGGGCAGATTTGAGTGACTCCACAAGGTAATGATAACAGGTTTTGAGGTTGGTTTGGGATGGGTTAGAGGTGAATTTAAAGTATTAACGAGGTAAATACCAATGGCAAAATCAAGGATTGCCTTGGGCAGAAAGTCCTTTATGGTGCATAATTCGGACAATTCGGCAACCTATAGTCATTGCCAGAATGGGGGTTTGGCGGTATAATAGCACGTAGGAGGCTCATCAGCCATGAAAAAATTTTTGAACTTGCTTTTCACGCTTTTATGCATAGTTGCGTGTATTGCATGCTGTGCAGGCCCCGTTTTCCTGTATTACGGAATGGAAGATGGCGGTTCATACTCCCTCAGTGAAAGCATGGACGGGAGCCCGATGTTCCATCTTTTCTATGAGGTGGAGGGGCACCCTTGTGTCTTTTCAATAACTTCGATGAGGGGAATTGAAGACACATGTCACAAATGGGGGCAACCGTAACTTAACCTAAAAACAGCCAGATGGAAAAAGCACTTGCTTATCCTCTGGCTGTTTTAGCATTTACAGAAGTTTAATCTTCTAATCTACCCAGTAATATTTAAATTTTGAATTTTGTCTGAGAAATTACAACAGATAACAAACCTACGAAACCGCGAGAAGTGCCATTTCAACAAGTCTATTAGCATAACCCCACTCGTTATCATACCAAGCTAAAACTTTTACAAGGTCTCCCCCTACAACTTTTGTCATGGAAAGATCCACAATCGTAGAAAATGGACTTCCCACAATATCGCTTGATACTAAAGGCTCCCATGTAGTATCTAGTACTCCTTTATAAAATGGGTTTTCTTTTGCTTTGATAAATGCTTTATTAACCTCTTCAACCGTAGTTTGTTTCTCTACCACAAATGTAATATCTGACAGAGAGCCAACTAATGTAGGCACTCTCAAAGCAATCCCATCAAATTTTCCATTTAATTCCGGAATTACTTTACCAATAGCTTTTGCAGCACCTGTGGTAGTTGGGATTATGTTGTGTCCTGCAGCTCTTGCTCTTCTTAAGTCCGGATGAAGCCCGGGAGGAGGTCCATCTACTATGCTTTGTTCGGCGGTAATACTATGCACTGTCGTCATCAAAGACTTTAAGATTTTAAAATTGGCATGTATTACGGATGCAACGGGCGCTATACAGTTTGTAGTACACGAAGCATTTGATATAACATTTTGACCTAAATAACTTTCGTGGTTAACACCCTTCAAAAAAGTCATTACATCGTCGTTATCTCCTGAAGTTGGTGCAGAAACCACAACTTTTTTTGCTCCTGCTGTGATATGTGCTTTTGCAGAGCCATCTTTTGTAAATCTACCTGTGCATTCTAAAACCACATCTATACCCATATCTTTCCATGGAAGATTTGCTGGATCTTTTTCAGAAATTACTTTAGTTTTTTTCCCATTTACAACAAGGTAGGACTCTTTCGGAGTAACTTCTACAAAATGCTCTTCCATCTTTGAATTACCCTCCGTCTCTACAACCACCCCATCTTCTTCAACAGAAATTTGAGCTGGATAAATGCCGTATGCCGTATCATATTTTAATAAATGAGCGAGAATTCTGGCGTTTGTAAGATCATTAATCACAACAACATCAGCCAAATTTTTTTCCAAAATTATACGAAAGGCGGCTCGACCTATTCTTCCGAAACCGTTAATTGCAATGCGGGCAGACATTTTTTTCCTTTCAAACAAACCAAAACTAAACTACTTAATTTACATGTGTTTTAAGCCAAGTTACCAAGGATTCTTTTGGCATGGCACCGGTTTTGCGATCAACTTCTTTGCCGTCTTTTAATACAACAAAAGTAGGGATACCCATAACACCAAATTTCACAGCTTTATCAGGATCAGCTTCAACATCAACTGTCTTGAAAGAAATTTTTCCTTCAAATGCGGGTTCAACTTCTGCAAAAATTGGTTTCATAATCTGACATGGACCACACCAATCTGCATAAAAGTCTAATAATTCGTACATAAAGTTTTCCGTTCTATAATTAATTACAAAAGCGTAATGCAACTATGATAACATACACTAATCCGCGTTATGAATAGAAATAAAATACTATTAAACATCGGACTCACAATAATTTTAATTCTTCTAGCTGTTCTTGTTTTCAAAACCAGCGATACTACAACAAAATTTTTTATAACCGGGCTTGTAAAAGAGCAGCAAATAGATTCCAAGAAGTTATATGACCAAACGATTGTTGATACTTATGATCCTGAGCCAAATTGGCAACCACAAGAAGAGATTGGTACCGCAAATGAACCTTTTATTTCAGGCACTGCTGGGTTTCTTATCGATATAAACTCGGGAAATATAGTATTTTCAAAGAATCCAAACGAGAAGCTGCCGATTGCCAGTCTTACCAAAATAATGACGGCCGTTGTAGCCTTGGAACACAAAAAACTTGGAGAAAAGATATACGTTAGTCAGGAAGCAGATGAGGTTGGCGAGAATAGTATGAATCTTGATTACGGTGAGATTTACTCACTGGAAGAACTTATGTATGGCTTGATATTAAACTCCGGAAACGATGCTGCATATGCTATCGCAATAGGGGTCGCTGGGGATAAATCTAGATTTGTAGACTGGATGAATATAAAAGCAAAAGAGCTAGGGCTTACCGATTCTGTGTTTACTGATCCAAGTGGACTCGATGATGGGAACATGAGTTCGGTTGCAGATCTTACAAAATTAACAAGATATGCCTTAAAAAATCCGACCTTCAGAAAAATTGTTGCTACTTTGCAGTACGAAATCTCAGATACAAATGACCATAAGTATATTTATCTGGAAAATCAAACTAATTTACTGAGCAGTTACCCTGGGGTTGCCGGAGTTAAAACTGGGTACACGGAAGTTGCAGGACTTTGCCTTGTAACTTACGCATCAAATGATGGAAAAGAACTAGTAGGAGCTGTACTTGGAAGTGGGGATCGTAAGGGAGATATGATTTTAATGCTTGATCATGGGTTTAATACACTTGGAGTAAATGTTGTGCACAACCTTTGGTAGACTATAAGTCAATTATCGTATGCTATCATAAGAAAAGTGCAAAATAATACCGAAGAAAAAACAAATCAAAAACAAAATGATGTTAACAAACTCGAAGATGGCCTTAATCCACAACAGATAGAAGCTATAAAACATCTAGACGGACCGGCTCTTGTAGTAGCAGGGCCAGGAAGTGGTAAGACAAGAGTTCTTACAAATCGTGTTGCTTATCTTATCAAGATGCATGACGTCCCAGAGACAAATATTTTATGTGTTACTTTTACAAACAAGGCCGCAGGTGAAATAAAAACTAGAGTTCAAAAACTTTTAAGTGATAGCGGTACAAAAATGCTTGCCTGGTCTGGTACATTTCATTCAATCTGCTCAAAAATTTTACGTAAACATGGTTACAAAATAGGTATCCAACCTTCCTTTGTTATTTATGATTCTGATGATCAGCAATCTTTAATCAAAAACATCATGAAAGACTTTGGGATTGATACAAAACAAATCAATCCAAAAGCAACGCTTAGTACAATCTCAAGTGCAAAGTCAGAACTTCTTACACGAAATGAGTATCTAAAATATGCACAGGGCTACTTCCAACGAACAGTTGCAAAAATTTATCCTGAATATCAAAGAAGGCTAAGAATAAACAACGCTTTAGACTTTGATGATCTTTTGATGGAAACGGTAAGTTTATTTGAAAAGGATAACAAGACCTTAAAGCACTTTCAGAGTCTTTTTCAATATATTTTGGTGGATGAATATCAGGACACTAATAAATCACAATATGTTCTTACAAAACTTCTGGCAGAGGGGCATCAAAATATTTTTGTGGTAGGTGATATGTCACAAGCAATTTATTCATTTAGGGGGGCTGATTATAGAAATATTTTAAATTTTCAAAGGGATTACCCAAATGCAAAAATTTACAATCTAGAGCAAAACTATAGATCGACTCAAAACATATTAGATAGCGCAAAACATGTCATAAAAAACAACTCCACCCACATACCGCTTGATCTTTGGACAAAAAATGGAGATGGCGAAAAACTTACCTTATACACGGGGTCAAACGAACACTCAGAAGCTGCTTTTGTAACCGAACAAATGGTTGTAATACTTTCCACTGGAAAAACTTATAGGGATCTAGCAGTTTTATATAGAACAAATGCGCAGTCCCGAAACATGGAAGAACATTTGATCAAAAACAATATTCCCTATCGTATCATAGGGGGCTTAAGATTTTATGCAAGAAAAGAAGTCAAAGATATAGTAGCGTTCTTAAGAATTGTGCATAACCAAAATGACTCGGTGTCTTGGGAAAGAATTATAAATATTCCCCCAAGGGGAATTGGCAAAAAAACTCTAGAGGAGGTAAAAGCAACAAATTGGGACTTAAACCACATTGAAGAAAAAACAAAACTTCCTATAAGAAAGTGGGTGGAAATGACTGCAACCCATGGAACTCTTGAAATAATGGATAAGATCTTGGCTGATACAAAATATATTGAGTGGCTTGATACCGGAACTGAAGAAGATAAAATAAGAATTGAAAATATCAAAGAGCTAGGGTCGGTTGCTGTGCAGTTTACTGATCTTGCTGAATTTTTGGAAAATGTTGCTTTGATTGAAAGCTCAGATAAACCAAACATGGAAGAAAAAGATGTAGTTACTTTAATGACAGTGCATGCAAGTAAAGGACTTGAATTTCCGGCAGTTTTTATAATAGGTATGGAAGAGGGGCTTTTCCCACATTCACAATCCTCTATGGAAATTTCGGAATTGGAGGAAGAAAGAAGGCTTTGCTATGTGGCAATTACAAGAGCTATGGAAAAAGTATATTTAACAAATGCGTTATCAAGAACGTACTTTGGAAATGTCCAGTCAAATATACCAAGTAGATTTTTAAGCGAAATTCCTGAAGATTTTATAGAGAAAAAAGGCGACCTTCTTGAAAGGGGTCGGGGGTTTGGCAGAATGGGTAAAAATAAAAGTGGAAGTAACTTTGGAAATAATGGTGGTTATGGAAACGGTGGTGGGTATAATAACAAACAGAAAAATGCAGACAGCTTTATGGATGATCTAGAATATAATCGCAATAATTTTCATTGGGATTAAATTAACTTTTAAACTGCTTTTATTTATTTTTAGGATATATGCACAAACATTACTTTTCACTTTTAATACTTCTTTTAGGTCTTTTTAAGATTTCAGGTGTATTTGATGTAAGTGGAATTATAAAACACAAAACCTATGCATCAGACAGTAAAAATAATCTAAGCTATGAATTAAATAACTATGGGGAGAATATAGACAAAGTAAACGCAAGAAGGTCTGGGGGTGAAGTGCTTGGAATTTCCGATATCAAGGTGACAACCGAAACTGCATTTGACGTAAAAGAAGATATTGTAAAAGAACAAATCCCCTACCCTACAAAATATGTAGAAGACAAAGATATGGAATATGGGCTAGAAAAACTTCTTGAAAAAGGAGTGAATGGCACTAGGACTTTGACTTACAAAGTAACATTTTGGATAGATGATGAAATAGATAGGCAATTAATAAAAACGGGGGTTGAGGAGCCGGTAGAGGAAAAAATTGCAAAAGGAACAAAAATTGTATGGAGAGAATACAAAACTTCTGATGTTGGTGGGGTTTGGTATTGGCAAAAAATAAAAGTGTGGGCTACAAAATATGACGGGAATTGTTACGGATGCTCTGGAAGAACTTTTAGTGGAACAAGTGTAGTAAAAGGAGTTTGTGCAACAGATCCCAAAACTATTAAGCTTGGAACTAATTTTTATGTAGATGGGTATGGAATTTGTAGAGCTGAAGATATAGGCGGAGCTATAAAAGGAAATAAAATTGATTTAGGATTTGAAGATGCTTCAAAAGGAAATTGGGGTGCCGCGTGGACTTATGTATACTTACTAAGTAATTCGCCAGAAGGGGATAGGAAGTAGAGTCGTTGGTTTGTACTATGGGTTGCTAAATCAGCAGTTGTGTGATAAGGTTCTCACGAGGTGAAAATGAGCACACATGCTTTCTCAGTTCAGGGGAATGGCAGTTCCAGAGGGCTTCAAATAGTTTATACAGTAGAAAAAGCTGGGAAACTTGTTACATTAAGACTTTCCAATCGTTTTCTGCCAGGACACGGATTTCAGGATGCATTTCCAGAAACTGTGGTTACAAAAACAACAGAAGGTGAAGCTTTAAAAACATTTAAAACACTGATCGACACTCATCTCAGAAGTGTTGGTTGGATCTAAAATGCGAAACAGTTCTACAATCAGCAGGTGTATAGTCGAATTTCAAGCAACTGTCGTAAAGACATTGGCCTAAAAATTCGTTATGCTAAAAACCCAAATCAGGTAGACCACAAGGAGAAAAGTTATGAGCACAATCGGAATTAATGTTCTTGGTGTTACAGCCGCCGCGAGAATTGAACAAACTGAAAATGGCGTGAAGGTTACGCTGAAAGGAGCCATAAAAACGGGACAACCCGGCGCCAACGTGACATCAGCCTGGGCAACCGGCCAAACAGAAAAGGCGGCAATTGCAAACCTGCAGAACATGCTCATGCAGAAGGCAACGGCATTGACCGAATCTGGATCGGACACCTGGCAATCTGGCAACTGGTCCGGTGCATTTGACGTGACTGTCTTCGGACACGCTACGTGCCTGGCCGGCGGTGGACAAATACGAGCCACGGGCCGTTAACAAGATATCGTCGCTGATCATTGAAACTCACTCTGTTAAAAATTGGCGGAGTGAGTTTTCAAATATTTAATGAATAAAATATCAAAATTCATTGTAATGAAACTTTAAACCTTACCTATCCCATAAATTACAACCCCCACACTTGTCGCCACATTTAAAGAATTTTTAGACCCAAGTCTTTCTATTTCAACAATTGTTGTACTCTTATCCATTATCTCTTTATTTACCCCCTCTAGCTCATTGCCAAAAACAAAACAATAGTTCTCTAAATCCCATAATTTAAAATCCTTCAAGTTAACACTTCTCTTATCTTGCTCCACAGAAATCAACTCGATCTTTTTACTTTCAATAAACTCAAGGAATTCAGCACAAGTTTCAAATATTTTTATTTCCAAGTCATTCTGAGCACCAAGTGCTGTTTTTGCAATTGCAGGATGTAATACACGCTTACCTTTGAAATCTACCCAAGTCCCAGAATAACCAATCAACACCAAATTTTTTATACCAAAGAAACTACAGGTTCGCATGATAGCACCTATATTTTCAAGGCTTCTTACATTATCAAGTGCTATGTATATATTTTTAGCCATAAGCCAAGAAGATTATATCGCGTATAATAAATTTATGTTTACGCCAATAAAAACACTTGGGCAAAATTTTCTCAAAGACACCCAAGCTATCAAAAAAATGGTTTTGTCACTTGGTGTGAGGGAGGGGGAAATTGTAATAGAAATAGGTCCGGGACTTGGTGCTGTCACAACTGAAGTTATGGAAAATTTTGGTACTTGGGATATATCGGTAAAGGCTGTAGAAATAGATCTTCGATTTGTGGATAAACTACGAACTATGTTTCCACTTTACAACAACATAAAAATTGTGGAAGCAAATATCATCGACTGGTTACCTACTTTTGATCCTGGTGATAAAAATTTTAGAATAATAGGTTCACTTCCCTACTACATAACTTCCCCAATAATTCATAACACCATAAAAATGAAAAAACGCCCCGAGTCTTGTGTCATTTTAATTCAAAAAGAAGTAGCACGTAGAATTTCTACTGTGGCTCCAGATTCAACCTATATGTCATCTTTTGTACAATCATTTTTTGATGTTGAGTATCTTGCAACTGTTGATAAAAAAGAATTTACACCAAGCCCAGAGGTAGATGCTGGAATCTTAAAACTTACAAAAAGGAAAACTGCAAGTTTACCGGTACATATCGACATAGATCAGATTGATATAAATAAATACGAAAAGTTTTTACACAAAGCGTATTCGAATCCAAGAAAGATGTTGAATAAAATGTTTTTTGAAGATGAGTTGAAACGCGCTGATTTAAACGCTCAGTATAGAGCACAAAACTACAATGCAGATGATTGGCTGCAGGCGTTTGGAATATTAAACTAACTTACATTTAAACTATCTTGTCAGAAATTTTGGATAAATCCAGTACAAACTGGGATGAAAGTAGCTTTTGACAAAGATTCCACACAGTGCTAGCTTAAAATTGAAATCCCAAATCAGTTATGTGGAGGTATGGTATGCGGTATGCGACTGTAAATCTTGGAGGAGGGGTACAAATCGAGTGTATCAAAACCACCTTGGAAGATGGGAGGGTGGAGTTCAAAACAAGGTGGGATATCCAATTGAGTGACAGAAAAATCCTGGCAGGTATGACATTTTCGGGACCAAGCGAAGAGCAGGCCAGGGTATGTGGCCGCGGACTCTTACAAGCGGCGCGGGATGAGGTCACAAAAAGTGGGACATTACTACGGAGGCAAATGGGTGGGCTGGTAGGAAATGCTGAAATCGAAATCCAAACCCCCATCCCGGAATTTGCCCAAGGCGACATCTGACCACCACCGAAATGAAACCGTCGGTTTCTATCAAAAAACTCTGAGACACCTTTACTCAGAGTTTTTTCGTTTTACAAAGAAAACTTAGAATTAGAATACTTTAAACGCCACGCAATATCTACAATATTTAAAGGTTAATTTTCCAATATCTCTACAAATTTTAGAGTTGTGTTTGCAAAAGATACTGGCTGACTTTTTTCGCCAAAACTATTTGCTTTTACTTCCGTATTGGCTAAAGTGTCAATCACTTTTAAACTATCCGCATCTATTACTCTACCAAAAATTACATAATTTTTTGGGAGAGGAAAATCCTTATGCATTATAAAAAATTGGCTTCCGTTTGTATTAGGGCCAGAATTTGCCATAGCTAAAGTTCCTGCGGTATATTCATCATCAAACTCCTCATCATTAAATCTATATCCCGGTCCCCCAGTTCCATTTCCCGAAGGGTCTCCTCCTTGAATCATGAAATCTTTAATAATTCTGTGGAATACAGTTCCATCAAAAAACTTTTCCCGAGCCAAAAATACAAAATTATTTACTGTACTTGGGACTTTCTTTTCAAACAAATCTACTGTGATGTCTCCAGCTGTAGTTTTAAGGATTGCTTTGTAATCTACGTTTGGTTGTAAAATCAGTGTAGGAGCAAGACTGTAAGTTTTTTTATCTTGAGTATTCATTTTAATGCTTTCATTTAAATTTTCTACTGTAGACTCATTTAAATTATTTCCTATTAGTCCTTGATCTTCTTTACGTGCCTTCTCTTCTTCTTTTTGAAGTATTTCTTGCTCTTTTTTAGTTAATTTATTCTTGGAGTTAAAACCAAAAAAAGATGACACAAGAAAACCAACACCAGCCAGCGCAAACAACACTATTGTAATTTTTAATAAATCTTTTGGGGTCATAGTTAATATGTTTAAGATTCCCACACTCCCAATACGGTGTCTTAAGGAAAATTCAAGGTCCGCATGAACTTTTGGACCATACGGACCTTATAGCCCGTTGAGCTTAGCGGCAACGGACGTTTCTTCCTTCTTACCTCCCACCTCGCGGTAGATAGCAAGTTATTTTTTTCTAAGCTGTAGGTAAAATAGCGGAATATGGGGAAAGAGTCAAATTCTTGGTGTTAAAAAATTATAGAAACATTAGTTAGATTTGAAGCTCTTGAACTTGCTTTAATTTAAAATCTGTTTGATGCATCTCATTTACATTAGAAAGTTTAAATACTACCCAGTTACCGTGTGTTTCCTGATCAAACTCTTCCTTGCAGGCTCTAAGAACTATGTCACCTACTTCAAATGGAGCACGTCCATAGGGGTCAGTTAAATAGGTTACCTTACCATCTGCATCAATTGTAGAAATTAGTTCAAAATCTCCGGCCTCTAGGATATGAGCCTGCACAGAAAAAAAATCTCCATACGGATTCGGGAAACTACCTTTATACCAAGTATCTGGCACAAATTCATGACCTTTTGGTAGGTTACTTTCACCAAATTCTATTCGTTCAGTAGACCCGCCTGCTATATAACTTTCAGCAGCCTCGAGTGCATCAATTGGGTGCTCAAATCCTGCTGCAATACTACTTACCATATGTTTTATATTATCATAATAGCCATAAAGAATTTCTTCTGAGCTCAATGCTATACTCATTCCATTATGCACGTAGTTCAAAGCCCAATGTGGGCAAAATTTAAAACAAAAATGGGTACTAAGTCAGTAATAGTAAGCGGTAGTGAAAATAAAAATACTATCATCTATACAAAGCATGCTATTCCACTTACCGGTAAGTTTATTGCCTATTGTCCAAAAGTAGATCCAAAAAATATAGACTGGAAACTTATAGAATCCTCACTAATTCAAGAAAACTGCATTGCAATAAATTTTGATGTCCCAAATGTAGAAAGCACAAAACCACAAGATCAAAAGGTATTGCACGCTATAAAGACCTTTCAAGAAAAATGCGTAAAATCCCCAAAAGATACTTTCGCCAAGGCTAATATTATTTTAGATATAAGTAGGTCAGAAGAAGAAATTCTTAGCTCAATGCATAAAAAACACAGATACAATATAAACTACGCTCAAAAACAAGGTGTAACAGTAAGAGAAGGTACCACGGAAAAAGATTTCGAAATATTTTTTGAACTACTAAAAAAAACGGCAGATAGACAGCATTATTTTATTCATCCAAAAAATT
>JACPGI010000002.1 GCA_016182565.1 candidate division WWE3 bacterium | reverse complement strand
GGGAGTCGAACCCACGATAGCCAAAGGCTATATCAGTTTTCAAGACTGACGCACTAGGCCACTATGCGACCCCTCCAGGCTTTCCAATATTAACATTAAATCTTTAAGTGGGTAAATATAAGATAAATTAGTAAATAAGAAAACAAGAGCTTAATTTTTTAACTAGCAGCTTTAACTAGTAACCATAAAGATCATCATGAACTCGTTTATAAACCAAAATTTCATCTGGTTTAAACCAAAGGTTTATTTCAAACTCGGCTTCTGCCTTAGTACCAGATGCATGTACTAAATTGTAAATTGTTCGTCCCCTACTGTTACCGCTGTATGACGAGTCCATACCATAATCACCCCTTATTGTACCCGGAACAGATTTTAATGGCAGTGTATGTCCTACTTGTGATCTTATGTTAGCTATAGCGTGAGGCCCTTCAAAAACGACAGCAATGACTGGCCCCGATGATAAAAACTCAACCGACCAACTCCAGATATTTTTCCCTATAACCAAGGGATCAGTTGTCCCAAGAGTCCTCATTAAGTCTATATTGTTTTCTTTTGCATCTTCAATAGACTTATTACCCATTACAGTTAAGTTTTCGTCTGAAGTCGAATAGTGTTTTTCTACAAAAGATTTTTCGGGGTGAAGCATTTTCATACCAACAATTTTTAAACCCATGCGCTCAAAACGTTGTAAAATTTCCCCAACAATACCCCTTTTTACTGCGTCGGGCTTCATTAAAACTAAAGATCTTTCTATCATTATTGGATCTTAGCAGAAAGATAAAAGGCAGTCTATAGAACTTTGCTTTTACTTTAATTTATTAAGGTGTCGATAAGCGCAAAACTACCATCTTTATACACCTCGAGTATAGAAAATCTCTGAGATTGTAAAGACTTCTGAGAGTATTCATTAACATTTCCACCGACTGCACCAACGACAAAATGTGTCAAACTAGGTTTTATTTTATCAATAACTTTACTTGATTTGTGATGATCTCCGGCAATAACAGCCTTTACTTCTGAAGCCCTTATTAACGACAGGATTAAGTTCCTTTGGGTTTTTACCTCTTCCTGCTTTGCGATTAAATTTGTATCTTCCGGAGAACTTAATGTACTTCCCATATACACGTTACTAAACATTGTTAACCCTTCCGTATATAAAGGTTGGGATAAAAGGACAAAATCAGCCCCGTTCAACTGCTTATCAAACCAATCAAGTGTTTCTTGCGGGATTAATGTATAGTTTGCACTGTTGTCAAGCATCACAAATTTGTAACCATCTGATTCAAAAACATAATTATGGGAGTTAAAAACATTCGTAAAGTTGGCTATACCTACAGATGCGGCAAGATCTCTATCCCCCGGTATTACTTTGTATTTTAATCCAGCATCTTGAAGCATCTCTTTACCCAGCTGCAAAGACTCCAAGTCTCCATAGTTTGTAAGGTCCCCAAGAAATAAAAGGGTGTCAATATTCTTAGTTTTTATTATGTCAAACAAAGACGCAAGATAACCTTTGTTTGGCCCATAAATACTTTCGGATTTACTCAGGTGGACATCAGAGGCAATAGCGACTCTTAGCACTATATTATCTATATTGCTTACTTCTTTTCGGGAAGTTGAGGCGGAAGTTATATCTCCTGGTATGTCATTTGTACCTGGCAAATTCCCCCCGTTATCATTTGAATTAATATTTAATTCGTGCTCGTTTTCTAAACCTACATCGCCCACCCTTTCAATAATATCCCCCGCGACCTTACCGATTCGTGAGTTCTCATACCCAAATTGACTAAAAACGGTGTTTATCAAGGTATTTAGATTTGAAGTATCAACCAAAGTTGCCTGTTTAACAAAAAAAACTAGAGCTAATATAAAAATAGAGATAACAATTACAGAAAATACAGCTCTAATAAAACCAAGCCCGGTAGGCCTTGGTCTTCTAGCTGAAGAGGTGTCATTTGTAATATCTGAAATCTTGGTCATCAATCTAATTATAAACTAAAAAGCCTTAATATATTACCAAATGCTAAACTTTATCCGGTGCAACGATACCCAAAAGCCAAAGGCCGGTCTTTAGAGAGTCTCGTAACCTTTTAGTAAGCAAAAGTCTGAAATTTCTTTCATTATTTAAAGAAGCCAGTATTGGAATCTCATTATAGAAGGTGTTAAATCTTTGAGCCAACTCAAAAAGATAATCACAGACAAGATTTGGTGACAAATTGTTCATGGCATATACAACTTTTTCATCAAACTGAAGTAGGAAACGAAGTATTTTTCTCTCTAACTCTGAAACAGTAAACTTGCCCTCAGAAAGTTCATATTTGATAGATTGTAAATCAAAATCCCAGGTACCGGCTTTTTCAATAAGTGAATTTGCCCTAGCATGGGTATATTGCAAATAAGGACCCGTATCCCCTGTTATAGCTATTGCCCTATCTTTGTCATAAATAATATCTTTTCCTAAACCTTGTTTTAATATACTGTATTTTATAGCTCCAACTGAAAGTTGAGTGGCTATTTCTTCTCTTTTATCAGTGTCAAGATCGCTTCCAACTTCTTGCATTATCCGCATTATCTCTTCTTTAGTTTCCCTAATCAAACCTACTCCCGTAAGTACCTCACCAGTTCTTGATGACATCTTACCGGTGGTTAAGCGTAGTACTCCGTGCCCGATATGGGTTGTCTTTTTTGTAAGTTCCAGGCTAAACATACCCATTGCTTTAAGTACGACCTTAAAATACTCATTTATCTCATTTGCAGTGACAATAAATGATTTGTCATACTTAAATAACTCGTATTTAAGGAAGGCGAGTCCTAAATCTTTTGCTTCGTAGGTGGGAAGTCCTTTTGAATTGATAAACACCCTACTATGAAGTCCTACTTTTTCACCTCTAAATATGACCGCCCCATTGTCCTTTTCGAAAACCCCATCTGATATATGAGCATTCACAATATCAAGACCATATTCACCAACTTTACTTTCAAAGTAGTAGGAATCAAACTTGGTGCCAAGTTCTTGGTATAACTGTTCAAAATCCTCTAGGCTCCACTGCCTACCTAAATGATAAAGTTCTTTCACTACCTGGTAATCAAATGTTTTACTGTCCTGTAAATACTTTTTATAATCTACCACCGGTATCCAACTCTCCTCTTCAACTAATCTTTCCTGAGCCGCAATATAGATAAGGTAATTAAGCTCATGCATTTGTGTTTTGGCTTCCGGTTGTAACTCGTCCCCATATGCCGAAGCTCCAAGAGCGTAAGCGCGGCCAAGAAAAGTCACCCGCTCTTTAAGACTCTTGTTTTTTAAGTCGGTAAGTAAGACCTTTTCACTATCAAAAATCTTTAAAATACCCCAAATAGATTTTGCTACGTGTAATCCAACATCTCCCTGATAATTAACTCGCTTCACATCTGCACCCAAATATTCATAGATGCGACTTAAGGATTCCCCAATTGCATTACTCATTAAATGACCTATATGAAACACCTTAAACGGATTTGGGTCGGTATACTCAAAGAGTACTTTTTGTCCTCTAAATAGCCCTATATTATTTTCTGGAGAATCTTTTTTTAAATTTTCATCTACATTCAAAGCCTTGTACAGTAAGAAATAGTCTGAATATGTAAAATTAACAAATCCAGGGGCTTGAAAATCTATTTTTTTAAATACTGAAACCTCCTCGGAGTTCAATTTTACTACAATATCATTTTTTAATAACCCATAGGCTAGATTTTTGGCAACTTCAATTGTGGACTGCTTAGTAACTTTTGCCACTTTAAAAGACACATTACACGATAAATCGCCCCACTTATCATCGTTCGGATGCTCTAGCTGAATTTCCTCTTTAGCAATATCAATCTTATAGATATCATTAATGATTTGCTTTAAATTTGTAGTTATGATCTCTTTAATATCCATTCTGCAACTATATCTCAACCAATCCAACTAGACAACATAAGAAAACACCGTCTTAACGGACGGATATTGCTATGTCACCTTCAACATCTGTACGAAGTAGGGTAACACCACGTTTTGTGAAATAGTCAAGTACGGTAGGGGATGGGTGGCCGTAATCATTTGGGCCCGTTGTGACAATAGCTTTATCTATTGTCAACTTATCAAAAAAAGATGTGTTTAACGCATTTTTGGAACCGTGATGAGGTACTTTTAGTACCTCAAGTGACCCATCCAGATAAACATCTAAAAGATCAAAATCAATAAGTTCTTGATTTTTTGCTTCTATGTCTGCCATCAGAAGA
Organism: candidate division WWE3 bacterium; assembly: GCA_016182565.1. Taxonomy (GTDB): domain Bacteria; phylum Patescibacteriota; class WWE3; order UBA101185; family UBA10185; genus JACPGI01. The sequence goes on along the minus strand of JACPGI010000002.1, from coordinate 38,327 downwards.
GCTTCAAAGTCCAGATAGTCAATAAGTAACACCATAGATACGTCATTTGCACTAGCTACACGTGTATCTAAGCCTTTAACAATGTCTTTTGTTGGATATAAAGAAATGATTTTTAAATTATCTAGCCTAACAACGCTGCCAGATGTAAATTCGGTATTATAAACAAGATTAGAAATAGAGCTTATTTTGCCATCTAACAAACTATGCCAAAATCCGTAGAGTTTTGAAGTATAGCCAATTTTATTTTCATACACATTTTCAACTTCACAATGACTAAGCATTCTAGTCAAACCTTTCAAATGATCTGCGTGGGGGTGGGTCAAAAACATATATTTAATATTACAGTTAAGAAGGGGAAAGTAGCGCGACAAAAAATAATCAGAATAATAATCAGGACCGCCATCTACCACAGCAAGGACATTAGCTTCCTGCGTGATCGCTATGGCATCACCATTGCCCACATCTAAAAAGTGCAAGATTAAACCGGTTTTTTGCGACAAGGCGGGAAAATAAAAACTACCTAACACTAAGAAGGCTCCGGTAGTTAAAAGGACATACATTTTATTTATCATAAATCTGTTGTTTTCTAAATTTTAAAATTGGAGACACAATTAATACAATAATTAAGATACAAAGTATATAAATACTTATAGATACACTTATAGTGTTATATCTTCCTATTATTTCACATGTATAAGCGAATAAAGTTAGTAATAAATTTATGGGAATAAGAATGAATTTTACTATCTTTGGACACAAATAACTAATCAATACACTAATGAACCCAGAAACAGTGATTAAAGATACAACAAAACTAAGTAAGACCGTGCTTAGCAAACCAACTATGTTTAATGTTCCGAATTTCACAAAACCAACTGGCAGTATTAAAAGCTGCGCCATAAGAGATACCTGAAAAAGCTCAAACAACACACTGGGAGCTTTTGGCAGTTTCGATGCCAGTACTAAGCCAGTTGTGGCAAATACTGTGTAAAGAAAGCTTAAGTTTTTATACAGCTTGGGGGACAATACTAGCATCAGTAAAGCTACCTTAAGAATCAAGGCTAGCCCCGAACTTCTATACCCCAAGTATGTAGTCCAATGTATGACAGACACCATCAGAATGGCTCTGATTATTGGCACGTTAAACCCGGTTAAAAATGCGTAAATTAATGCAACTACCTGAGCGATAATTAAAAAATAAAGATTATATTTAGTCCCAAGTATTTTAAATAAAAAAGTAAATACTAAGTTAATATTGTAGCCAGAGGCCACAATTGCGTGCATCATGCCTGCTGAAAGAGTGACGTCGTTAAATCTAGAAAAGAATTTGATTGTATCTGACCCTAAAACAATACCTAAGAAAAATTCTAACTGAGGACTAGGTAAATATCTTTCAAAAATAGTATAAAATCGATTCTGTTGTACATTACTGAAGGTGTCAATTAGATAGCTAGCCTTACTCCAATCCCCTATTTTTTGAGCTGGGTCTATATTTAAGTTTAATAGCAGTATCCAAATAAAACACAATATACAAAGACTTTTATATCTTAGTACGGTGGTGATATTAAACTTAGAAGCAAGACCTAGCATGTACTTAGAAGGTTATTAAACTCTTTATACTAGAAACAAGGCTCTCAGATAATTTAGCCTTGGTCTTTAGCTCCTCAATATCTATATATGGTCTATTATCAATAATTCGAGTGGCATAGATATTACCTATACCTTTTAAAGATAGAAGGGCATCTTTACTACAGTTATTAACGTTAATAGGAGTTGAAGGTGTACTATTAGCTGGTATGGGTGTTATTGATATAGCTTGAGTAGATTTATAACTTTCAGTGGGTTTTTTATCCGGAGTGCTATTTGAAACTACTTTAACATTAGTTTCATCTATATTCATGAAATGGGCAACCTTGCTAGGTTCCTGAATACTATCCCATGTGAATGGTACATAAACCTTACATTCATCTTTAATTTTTTGAGACATATTAAGGTTCTGCGCTATCCAAGTATGGTTTGCAAACTTACTAAACCCCTTACCACAATTGAGTAAATCAAATACTCTACTACCAGAATCCAATGAACACATGCCAGGTTCATTTACAGCTCCAGTAATCTCACAATAAATTTTCTCTGCCTCATTTTTGGTAACAGTAGTTTCGTTGGCACTTGGGGTAGTGTTTTGTCCTAGATCATCGACTTTACTGCCTATCACCTTACCCAACAAAGTATCATCCTTAATAACAAAATAATAAGCTAAAAAAATAGCTAATAAGAGCACACAAGACAATATAGTAAAAAGATTGGGTCTTCTCTCCTTTATTTTAAAAACTAAGTCTTCGAGCATAAGGGTATTTTAAGCCGGTTACAGGTTTGTATTTTCGTATTAACTTCTAGTAGCAATAGAAAAACCTTTTGGATATTTAACGCATATTAACCAGAAATACACTATTGCTATTTGCTACCACAGCAGCTCCTATAAAATATTTACCGCATATTAACTTAATTGGTATAAAACACTGATTTACAATGAATTACAATGCTAAATCTACTAAAACTGTGGGTACAGGAAATAAAATCAGGTAGCATCTTTAAGTTGATATTGATACTAATTTGAGAAAATTGGATATATTATGTTCTAAATTGTGCTAATACTACAAAAAAACTAAACGATTTTAGTCGCCGGAAACTGCTTCTTTTAGAATCTCAAGAAAAGCCGGGTTTCTTTTTAAATCTTTGACTAATGTAACAAGCTTTGCCTTGTTTAATTTATAAAAAACCTCCCTACCCTTCTTGTTACTCTTCAAAAAACCCAAACCCGATAAAACTCTTAAGTGATGCGAGGCTAAATTTTCCTCAACGTTTAAATTGTCAGCAACATCACTAACATTGTTCTCACCTTCACTTAGCATCTGCATGATCTTTATTCTATTTTTATCAGACATTGCCTTCGAAACGTTTAAAATATTAACCATGCTTGGAATATACAATGTAAATTGGAATAATTCAACTAATGTACGTTGTTATATTCTACAAAACATATAGGTTGGTAGGGGGAAGAAATGGATACAAATACTCTATGCTACAGTTAAATACACACTTACCTCATCCTCATATGCCCGTAATACTCCCTCTTTAATTGCAAAATCTTGGGCATTGTTTTCATCGATAATTAGCTTTATATAGTCCCTAATTGTAGTAATAAAATTAGCATGAGATGGCAAAACATCAAAAGGCCCACTTTCATTTACTGAGCTTAAGGATAACGCTTGCCCTTCATAATAAGTTCTTTTTCGACTTTTTATTACTACAGATATATTTTTATTAGTCTCTCTAAGAATGTTAGGAATCATAGGTTATTAGACCTTCTATTTTTTGGGCTTTTTTGTTACTAGATTAGCCTCATCCCGATGCTTCTGAAATGAACCTGTAAATACTTTGGTTACAACATTTTTTAAAGGTAATGCCTCATCTACACTACCTATAAATAGAAAGTGGTCCTCAGACACCTCATCAAAATCGCCGCGCAAAATAGCCTGAACCCCCTTTACAGTATCTTTTAAGGATACGTATACACCCGGTCTTCCAGTTTGTTTTTCAGCAACAAAAAAATTCTGAGTCATAAAATTTCTAAGCTTTCTGGCCCTTTGGTAATACAGTTTATCTTCTGCCGACAGTTCGGATTCTCCCACAAGAGAAACTATTCTATCTAAAGATTCGGCTTTTTTTAAAAGGGTTTTAGCTTCAAGCGAAGCTGCATAATGTATAAAATCAACAGTTTCTGGACTAAGAGCTGATGATCCTGAAGATAAAATATCCACCGCAGGTAGTCGCCCTTCCCTATAAACATCTCGTGAAAGTACAATGCCTGAGTCTAAGTAATCGTATATAGCCTGTACACCTTGATCTAAAATATCATCAGCTGGAACATAGATTGCTTCTACAGTCGTTATGGAATTTTCTCCCCTTGAGACAAGACGTTCATGCATATTTGCCATCTCAGAGACCAATGTCGCCTGATAACCGTCCTCGGATGGGATTGTATTCATAAGCATAGAGAGCTCGTTACCAGCCTGAGCAAATCTATACATATTGTCAACAAAAAAAAGAACATTTTTTCCTAGATTGTCTCTAAACTCTTCGGCAATTGTCACACCGGCAATGCCTGTTAAAAACCTCACCGATGGACTATCACCCATAGTTCCAAATATAAGAGCCACTGAGTTTAGCACCTTTGTTCTATCCAACTCATCGTAAAGCTCCTGTCCTTCTCTACTTCTTTCCCCCACTCCTGCAAATACGGATACATTTTTGAGTGGATCAAGATTCACAATATTATGTAAAATTTCAGTTAATAAAATTGTTTTTCCAACACCCGAACCGCCAAATAAGCCCACTTTTCCTCCTTTTACTATGGGTGCAAAAAAATCGATCACTTTTATGCCGGTTTCTAAAACTTGCTGCTGAGAGGAGATAGACGAATAATCAGGTGTATCTTGAAAAATTGATCTTCGATTTGAAGGCATCGAGCCTTTACCATCCTTTGGGTCGCCAAATATATCCATAACCCTACCTAATACTCCCTCTCCCACGGGTATAGAAAGAGCTTCACCAGTATTTAGCACCTTAGCCCCTCTGTAATAGCCTCGAATCGGAGATAATGCTACACAGTAGAAACTATCACTATCGGAAGACTTATACGCTTGCAGCCTGCAGTTTTTATCTGATTCCAAATATAAAACATCATTAACTTTAGGCTTGAGTCCAGTATAAAATTCGACCTCTACAATGTGTCCTTTTATTGATTTTATTATGCCGTAATTTTCCATAAGTTCTATTTCCCTATTTTGACATCTAATTTGCCCACATTACTAGCCCCAAAGTGACATACCAGAAAGGAGCTCGGCTTGCTTTTTATTTACTACCCTATGTCGCGAACTTTGTTCAATAAATTTTGCTCGTTTAAGTTTTTCGCTTATGTTAGAGACCGCGTGATCCAAATTTATCATTCTAGATGCGTATTTGCTAAGACTTGACTCATGTAAACTATGCTCAAAAATTGAAGCCATAATTTCGGATTCAAAGAAACTGAGTATCTTTTCCAACGAAGGCTCAAATATATAGTGGGCATTCTCCACAAATTTAAGTTCGGATTTTGGGAGATCTCCTGTTAAGTACTCCTCCTTGGGTATTTGGGATAAAATACTTTGAAATTGACCGTGATAAACAATCACCTGCTCATAATCTACAACATAGGAAATAATATCAATGAAATCCTCTGGGTTTGATGAACTGTCTGATAGCTCAAAATACTGATAGTTTGTCATATTTAGAGCTTTCTTTACGTGGTCAAATAACCTCTGCCCCACCCTACCCACAACCACAATATCCGTCTTTTTATCTTGAATTGATTTTACAAAAAGGTCAAAGGTGTCTTTTATAATATCCCCATAAAGGCCTGTATTCGAAGATAGAAAAACAGATACAGTCTTGCCGTTTCTTGGGATTATCTTCGAAGATAGCGTCTTTTTAAAATACTTTGGCACTTTAACTTCCCTATCGTAGGAGTACTTAACATGCTGATATATAGAATAAAGACTGGCTAAGAATTCGCGGTTAATAAGAACCGAGGTTTTAACACGTTGCATCCTTGTGGCGGCAATCTCTTCGTAAGTTAATACCATGTTTCTAACATTTTTTAAGTTTTGAATTTCTTCCAATATGTTCTTTGTTGCCGCCATACAACTACCTATCTATTAATCCAGGAATAATTTGAATATCTGTCACATTACTACTATCAGAACCACTAGCAATAAACGCTGCCTCCAAAGTATCCATAATCTTATTACCGTCTACACTTAACTTTCCCAAAAGAGAGTTAAAATCCGAAGCCTCCCAAACATACTTTGAAAATAGGTCTTGGGTTGTTTTGCTTCGCTTATAAGTTGATATTATCTTCTCTAGTTCTACTCTTACCTGTTCTTTACCGTACTTGTTCCAAGTACCTATCCAAATTAAACAAAATAACATGATTTGTAGCTCTATAGTTAAAATCCTATCCGGTGATTGATTAAAAAAGTCTAAGACTCTCTCACCCATCGTTAGCGTTGTTTTTACACCTTCACTAAGCTCTGCACCAAAATGGATAAAGCTTTGAGTCTTTTCGTGGAGGGAAAGAAAGCTATTTAATTCTCTAAAAATACCAGAACGAGTTGTTGTTTGAGTTTGCCTACCTACCCTTGTCACTGATGCAAATATATTTATCGCCGGACGACGTCCTTGAGCAAATAAATCTCTATCAAAATAAATGTGTCCGTCAGTCATTGACATAAGGTTTGTTGAAATATAACCGGAAATATCACCCTCTACCGTTTCTGCAACCGGAAGGCAAGTTATAGCAACAGTTCCATTGGCAGTTTTGAAATTCCCCGCTCTCTCTATAAGTCTACTATGGGTATAAAAGATATCCCCCGGATAGGAACTACGACCAGGAAAATTCTTACCCAAAAGCGATATCTCCCTATAAAATTTAGCGTGGGTGGAAAGATCATCCAAAATTATAAGCACCTCTTTTCCCTGATCTCTAAAATATTCAGCAATTGTCATAGCTGAGTATGGCGTCATGTAGATAATACCCGCGGAATCGGTGGATGAGGAAGCTACAATCAATGTCTTGTCAGTTAGATTGTTTTTCTCGAAAAACGCCTCAACGTGCTTAATATCTGTTTTCTTCTTTCCAATTGCAGCATAAACACAAATTGTGCCTTTCTTTGCTTGATTTAAAACTGTTTGAAGAAGAAAATTTGTTTTGCCGGTTTTTCTGTCTCCTATAACAAGCTCTCTTTGGCCTTTTCCAAGTGGCACCATCATATCAACAATTGTTACGCCGGTCTCTAAGGTTTCAGTAATTTTTGCTCTAACCTCAATACCGGGAGGTGCTATTTCAACCTGCCTAAAATCTTTAATTAAGCCTATTGGTTTTAATTTATGCAATGACTTGCCAAGTGGATCAACCAATTTTCCAAGAAGAGCATCTCCTACTGGTATTTCAAGACTCCTTCCTGTTCTAGTGACTTTTGTTCCTGTCCTTACAGCCTCAGAAGAAAAAACTAGCACTTCAACATATGATGGGCTACTAGAAACTACCTGACCTATCTCGCCAGTTTCAAACATAACTACCTCTTGAGGAAAGGCTGAAGGTAAACCGTCAACATACACCAACGGATAGGCTAACATAGTAACGCTACCTATCTCACCAGTTTTTTCTAAATACTCATTAAATCTGTGTGGAGCATATAAACTTGTCATATCTTTAGTTCCTGAGTGTGATTAAATAAGGCATCTAATTTGTTCCTCGTTGAAAAATCTCCATATTTGCCATTGTAAGTAATAAGTGCGCCAGCTACTATATCTTCCTGGTAATTTACCTTTAAAACTATATTATTTGATACGTTCTTGTTAAGCCAAAACAGTACCTCCTGTAAAAACTTGGGAGTGGGATTAAAAGCCAGCGTTAAATCTAATACACTAATAGAATTAAGGTATAACAGAAAATTATCTATTATGGCCAGGCTATTACTTGCGTATAGCTTATTAATAGCAGAAATACTAGGTTGATTTAGATCCTTTGGTGTATTCAACGCGTCGGAAGAAACAAAATCTTCAAAAATAGGGAAAAATTCACCGAGATTTTTTTCAAGGGTGACTTTATTTCTTGCTAAACTGTCCCCCACTAACTTACTTTTTAAACCTGAAGCAAGCATCTTTAATCTCTGCAAATTTTGGGTGTTTTGAATTTTAATAGCTAAGTTCATGCGATTTTAATTAGTAGGTTTAAAAAAATTACCGTTCTTAGCGTCGTTTAAAGCTTGCATAACAATATCCTCGTGATCCTCCACACTTAGAACTTTCCCAAAAACTTTTATAGAAACCTGGTGAAGTATGTCATAGATTGACTCAGTAGCTTTTTTGAGCTGTGCATCCCTAAATACTGCAATTTCACCTTCAACCTTCTTATAGGAAGCATCTAACTTATCTTCAACCAACTTCTCCACCTCTATTGTTTTTCTTTCAAGAGCATCCTCAAACTCATCTACCTGTAAATCCGCATTTTTTTCAATATTAGAAGAAACTTTATCCAAAACAGAAATGCTCTCTTGTTTTTGTTTTTCAATAATGTCTTGGTAGTTGGAAAGAAGTTCATTTGAAGTTTTTTGGAGTGCTTCCTCGTGTTTTGCTGCCAATGTATCAAGTGAAAGGTTAAGGCTTCTTTTAGACTCTTTAGCCAAATTGTCAATTAGGCCAAGAACATCACGAGATCTCATATTTGTTTCAGCAATTATTTTTAGCGATTCTTTTCTCGCCTTATCAAGTATCTCAGCAGCCTGTTTATACGAATTCTGCTTTATTGCTGTGGCACCTGAAATTTCATCTTCTTTTAAAAGTCTGAGCCATTTTGATAAAAAACCATAGATCGAAGCTAGTAAAACTGCAAAACCTAACAAAAAGATTATGAATATAAAAAGAATTGTTAAATTAAACACCGAATCGGGGGGCAGTAAGTGCATGTAAACATTTTCCCATACCTATTAAAAATTACAACACCAATATGAAGTAAGCTAATGCTAAACCAGAAAGCATTATTATTGCTGTTAGGATCATATTTAAAACTATACTATGTTGGATCTCTTTACTTGCAAGGGGGTTTCTACCAAGTGCCTCAACCCCACTCCCAGAAGTTTTACCAAAAGATGAAAACCCAAGTATAAATGATCCGGCAGTTACTAAAGCTGCCAAAATATAGCGAAGAGATGTCAGAGGAGTTAGAAATGGTGCTTGGGCACCAGATCTTAGCGCCTCAAGCAAATTAACTTTAATGTTGTCCTGCACCAAATTTGGCCTTATATCAATACTGACAAGTATCTCTTTTACTTCGTTTGGATCAGTTGAAGTAAACTCCTGCAAAGCCATCCCAACAATTTGCCCACTTTTTATGGCTTTCTGTCCAATGCCGGGATTGTCGGATGATGTTATAAAGTCCCCTTTAGAAATAGGGCCATTCTTGGTGGTAACTCTTACAAAAGCCTCTCCAGAAGATGTGACATATTTTCGCCCCACCAAAGCACTATCGTCCATTATAATTGCTGGATTGTCGGTAATAACCCCATACATTGAAGTATCATAATCTACAGCACTTAAACCAAATTTTTTGTCTCTGACACTAATAATATCCCCGGACACCACTTCTCGATCCGCTGTAATAGCAATTGATTCAGAAATACCTGTAGTGAATTCTTGGGCAAAAGCATTCCCCTGCACTACAGAGATGCTAAAAAAAAGTACTAAGAGTGCAAATGACATAAGTATCACAAATTTATATGGGACCAATAAATTATTAACCTGAATTTTTTTTGTTGTTGACCAAATCACTATGTTGATTATAAAGGCATTCGAAAACAAATCCTAGTAGGTTTTGTTTTATCCCTTACTAAAAATGGTACAGGATTTGAAGAAACTTTGGTTTGGTTCTGATTATGCCTTAGTAAACTTTTAAAATATAAAACACTAAGAATTTGGAAAAAATGACAAATATGATGTCTGATAACTTATAGCTTCTAAAATGTGACTTACCTCTATTTCAACTTTCTCCTCGACGTCGGCAATAGTTCTTGCTAATTTTATTACTTTTGTTTGTGATCTTATAGATAGGTTGAATTTAGTGGAAGCTTGTTCCAAAAGTTTTATAATATTTTTGTTTAGAGTATAATATTTACTCTTGTTTTTATTATTATCTATTCCAACGGTGATTCCAAGGATATGTTTTTCAGCACCTAACATTCTATCGCGTTGTAAACTTTGCACTTTTGCTATAACTTCTTGTAATTTCAGTGTGGTATCTAACTCTTGGTTAGATGTCGGGGCAATTGGGCTAGAAAAATTATTAACAAAGTCCGCCTCATTTGAAGAAAAAATAGGAACAACGATATCAATACGATCAAGTAATGGACCTGAAATCCTACTAAAATACCTTTGGCGTTGGGGTAACCCACAAATACACTTATGAGACCGGTCTCCAAAATAACCACAAGGGCACGGATTTGCTGTTGCTACTAAAACAAAATCTGTGGGAACCAAAACACTATATCCTGATTTAATTAGACTAATTGTCTTTGTCTCAAGAGGCTGCCTTAAAGCATCAAGCACTTGTAAACTAAATTCCGGTAATTCATCTAAAAAAAGAATTCCCTTATGGGCGAGGCTAATTTCGCCCACTTTAAACCTGTTACCACCACCAATAATACCTGCTACTGAGCTTGTATGGTGTGGGCTTCTAAAAGGAGGAATTTCTACCAGACCATACTTACCGTCCATAAATCCACTGCCGGAATAAATGCGTGTAACTTCTAAACTATCAGTATAAGAAAGCTTAGGTAGTAAGGGTGGGATGCTTCTTGCAAGCATAGTTTTTCCGCATCCGGGGCTTCCTATAAAAAGAATGTTGTGTTTACCGGATAAGCTTATTAGAAGCGCTCTTTTTGCTCTTTTTTGACCTTTGATACTAGCTATGTCAATTTCAAAATCAGACTTAATCTCCTTGGTCAAGTTCATTACTTTGCCTTGACCACAAATTTTTTTATCTTGCAATGTGTTTGTTAATGAACTCCCTTTTAACTTACCCACTCTAGATGAAAAAGTAGTCTTACCTTCAAGAAAATCACCTAATTCCTTTAGATTAGAGGTAGGAAAAAATAAAACCCCATCTAAATGTTCCATTTCCTTTACAGATTTGGTAGGAATAAAAGCTACTGTAGTTACTTCGCCTTGAGTCAAAAGCATCAAACCCAGATTAAAGCAGCCTTTTGTATAGTTTAACTCCCCACCTAATGCTAATTCACCATAAAACAAAGCGTTCTTTGGAAGTTTATATCCGTAAACGCAAGCCAAAATCCCAGCTGCAATTGGGAAGTCTAAGCAGGTGCCATCTTTGGGCAAGTCGGCGGGCATTAAATTAACTAATACTTTTTTCTGAGGAAAATCATATCCGGATGCTATTAAAGCACTTCGAACCCTTTCTTTACTCTCTTGAACACTTTTACCGGCCATACCAACAATGTCAAAACTTGGAAATCCCCGGCCTGTAATATTTACTTCCACAATTACCCGCACCGGGTCAATACCATTTAATATAATAGAGTTTACTCTAACAAGCATAGTACCTTCCCCCACCCTCTTCTATAAAACCCTGTATTTGTAACTTGGTAAGATAGTAAATCAGGCTTAGTTCAGAATTATTGTCATTAAAGTGCTGCTCTAATATTTCCTCAAAAGTCAACCCGGAGTTTAATTTGATGCTTTGTAAAAGATTTCTTTCAACTTGTGAAACATGTAAGTCGTTTGGACCCTTGTTGGTGATTAAGCCACTTAAATTCTTATGTCTAAAGACAATTTCATCACTTAGTCTTTCTTCTTTTAAACCCCATTTGAAAGAAAAGGTGTCAAAAATATCTGAAACTTGATTTACTGGAATAACTGCATTGCCATCTAAGCCCATCTTTATAAGCTCATTTGTACCTTTTGAAGTATCTGCTGTAATTGAGCCAGGTATGGCACATACTTTACCACCATATTCTAAAGTTTTACGAGCAGTTATGATGGAACCACTTTTTAGTGCAGCCTCTACAATAACCACTCCCGCTGATAATCCGGCAACAATACGGTTTCTTGCAATAAATGTCCATTTCTCCGGAGGATGTTTTTCCGGATACTCCGATATAATTAAGCCCCCGTGAGTAAGAATTCGATTGTATAAACTTGTCATATAGGATGTGGGACAAAAATCAATGCCAAACGGTAGTACTGCAACAGTGTATCCATCAAAATCTAAACAAATGGAATGAGCCTCGTAATCAACCCCATACATAAACCCGGATACTATAGTAACTTTATTTAGGGTAAGTTCGGGCATAAAAAGCTTTAACACCTCAGTACAATACCTAGAGCAACGCCTTGTTCCCACTATAGCCAGAGACTTTTGTAACTTACCTAAATCCAAATTACCCTTAAAATATACACCTACGGGACAATCTGGTGTCAAAGCTAGACTTGGGGGAAATCTTGGATCTTTTATACAGATATAATCAGAATTAAAGCCTTGCATACCAAAATCAAAACTAGCAAAATACAAACTCTAAAGAAACCCATAGGTATCTAGTAATACTAGAAAATACCCCATGCTATAATCGAATCATGTCTTTATACATTTCAGCTGAGAAACTTATAGAAACAGCAAAAAGTAATGGTATTAATTTGGGTAAGGGTAATCCGTACAACAGATTAAGATATTACACAAAAATTGGATGGCTTCCTCATATGGAAAGAATGAAAAATGAAAATAGTGAGGTCGTAGGCCATTACCCAAACTGGTCGATTAATAGACTTGAGCTTATAGAAAGTCTTAAAGCATCAGGAAAAACAAATGAACAAATAGAAAAAGCACTTAAATCTGTGGAGGCAAAACAAAACATCAGAAAAATCTTCTCGTTTCTCGATACACCCGAGAAAAGGACAAGTACAGTAGTATATTTGACGTTTTTTCTAATACTTGGCACTATCCTTTTGGAGCTTGGAATCTTTTCTGGGGGCTTGAATGCAAAACAAAACCTATTAAATCAAATTCGATCCCAGAGTCTTCCGGCTAGGATTCTTGAGACTGGTACAAGTTTTATTCCAGCGCGTCAGAAAACATTTTTTATACCCTCCTCTATCGTTACCCAAGAGTCAAGAATTAGCGTTACCTTTGAAAGTAGTTTTACACCAGCCTCAAAATATTGGGTTAGCAAAAAAATTGACAACCAAGGATTTTATTTAGAGCTGGATGCGGCTACATCTCAAGATGCAACTTTTAACTGGTTTATAGCTCAGTAGTGTTACTTTCCCATTACGAGAAATATCTTATTGACCTTAAATAAATTGTGCTTCATTATATTGTAATCGTAGTTACTTAAAAATTTATTAAAGGAAAGCAATGCAAGACAAAAAGACAACTATTATAGAATCCTTATTGGATGTGTTCCCAAAATTTTTAGCATTTTTAGTACCAATTTTTTTTCTACCAATAACATCTGAGTTTTTTGAATTTAATAAGCTGGCCCTTATTACCGTAGCCACAATATTCATGCTTATTGTCTGGCTTGCAAAGATGATTACAAACAAAAAGGTGGAAATTACAAAATCACCCCTTGATTTACCTTTTTTGATGTTTCTTATTGTAACAATACTCGCAACAGTATTTTCACTACACAAAGTATCTAGCATTTTTGGGAGTCTCGGCCGCTGGTTTCCAAGCCTATTTAGTACATTGGTACTGGCCTTCTTTTACTATGTGACTTCCTCCAATTTATCTAGCACAAAAGCAATAAGGGGGGTTATTAATGGAATAGTACTAAGTACTACTTTTGTTAGTTTTATCGCCATACTTAGCTATTTTGGTGTTATTTTTGGAACTTCCGCATTTTTTCAAATACCAAACTTCACAACAACAGGCTCTTCTGAAGTTGTAGCGCTGCTCGCTGTAATTGGTCTAATACTTGCTCTTAGTAACGCCTCGTCACAAACCAAGACAACAAAAAAGGTGGCCCTAATACCTACCATAATGATAAATTTTGTTGCTATTGTTCTAATGGGAACAGTTGCGGTTTGGATTACACTTGGAGTTGGCCTTATAGTGCTAGCATTTCTATCCGATATAAAAGTTTACATGCAAAATAAAGGGGTACTTTTTACTCTTCTTGGATTTTGTCTACTTGTTGTAACTGTCCTTACTGTTCCTGCAACAAGAAACATACTTATAAATGAAAACTATCCGTCTGAAATTAGAATCTCTGCAAAAGAATCTTGGATTGTAACCTCTTCAGTTCTTAGAGACTTCCCTATCTTAGGTACAGGACCATCTACTTTTGTAATCAATTACAATAGATATAAACCGGTATCCGTAAATGATAGAAATTATTGGGAAGTGAGATTTGATAAACCGTTTAGCGAGCTGTTTTCTATAATTGCAAGTATGGGTATTGTAGGACTTGTTGCTACCCTAGCACTTACTTTCAAGGTACTAAAATACTGTATGGCTGCCAAAAGCAGTTTTGATGAAAAGGAACTTACAGTCGGGATTGGTACTGCGATTATTGCAATGGTTGTAGCCTTTGGTTTTACATACGCCTCTGTCACAACTGGGTTTTTGTTAGTACTACTTCTAGCAGCTCTTGTAGCCAAATACAGGATTGATGGAACTAATGATACAGAGAACGTAAACTTAAGCCTTTCTTCCATAAGTAAGGGGAACAAAATGTCACTTATAAATACTGACAAGGAGGTGTTTCAATACATCATGGCTGTACCTATAACTCTTGTAGCGTTAGCGGGATCTTACTATATGTTTAGACAGTACGAGGGGGAATTCTATACTCGAAGCGCAATTGCAGCTGCACAGGAAAACAATGGGTCACTTACTTATCAATTGCAACAGAAAGCAATTGAAGCTTTTCCAATGCGAGATAGCTATCATAATTCTTATGCAAATACAAATATTGCACTTGCAAATTCCCTTGCCTCTAAAGAAACTTTATCTGATGAGGAAAAAAACACCATTCAAACTTTGATAGCACAGGCTATAAGAAGTACAAAAGTAACAACTGAAGTACTAAATCCTCTAAATGCAGCAAATTGGGAAACAAGGGCACTTGTCTATAGATCACTTCAAGGGGTTGCAAAAGACGCCAATGATTGGGCAATTAAATCATTAAACGCAGCAATACAACTTGATCCAGTAAATCCAAGATTAAGGCTAGCTTTAGGGGGAATATACTATGCACAAAGTGACTTCTTATCTGCTGCAAATTTATTTAGCCAGGCGGTAACGTTAAAAAATGATTACGCAAACGCTCACTACAACCTTGCACAATCATTAAGAGAGCTTAAAAAGTACCCAGAAGCTATTCAAGAACTTGAATTTACAAAGAAACTAGTTGATGAAAAAAGTGAAGACTACACAAGAGTAGCAGCAGAAATAGAAAACTTATCTAAAATGCCAAATGTTGCTGGAGCTACTTCACAACCAAGTGTTGCTGACATTGAAGGAACAAACAACATAAATACCCAAGCTCCGGTAAATCAAGCGCCTTTGGAGGATGCGGGTAGCAATAACCCACTTGAGATATCAAACTAAACCTAGGGAATCAAACAGGTGATTATTGTACGAGTTAAAATAAGGTATTTGGTGGCAATTCGTCGCTGCGCTCCTATTGCATCCCATCTTACTAAACTCGCACTGCTCGTTAAGTAATCTGGTGGACCGTAGCGGAGTCGAACCGCTGACCTCTTCCATGCCATGGAAGCGCTCTACCAACTAAGCTAACGGCCCATATCCAAGAAAAAATTAAATGGGTATATAACCCTATTACCTATACCACCTGCCAAATGCTTCAAACATTTTACCAAATAAGACGGGTTATTCCCACAAATGATCGTACTCGGCAACATTATCGTTAAATACCAATCTTCTGTTTGGTAAGTCAGTTATTCCGTACACTTTAGTTG
Source organism: candidate division WWE3 bacterium (assembly GCA_016182565.1). Lineage (GTDB taxonomy): Bacteria > Patescibacteriota > WWE3 > UBA101185 > UBA10185 > JACPGI01. Next base: position 22,733 of record JACPGI010000002.1, on the reverse strand, counting down.
TAATTTGGGGGACATCCAAGTCAGCTGATGTAATTTTACTAAATTCAACCATAAGTTTTTGCAAAAATTCAGAGATACCCTCCCCAGTCACAGCTGATATACCTTGTACATCTATCTTTTTTTTCTTAAAAGCCTTTTTTATATCTTCAAACTTCTCTTTGACTTCAAATATATCAAGCTTTGTAATAACTACAATCTCTCTTTTTTTGGCTATCTTGTCACTATACAGTGAAAGTTCATTTCTTATGGCGTCATATGACTCTACCGCCTGTTCTGCAAAGTCCTTATCTTTATCAAATACAAATGGGTCAACCAGGTGGACTATAAGTTTTGTTCTTTCGACATGACGCAAGAAATCATCCCCAAGACCTCGGCCTTCCGCAGCACCCTCAATAAGACCTGGAACATCGGCTATGATTAAAGTTTTACCACTTTTTAAAAGACATACCCCAAGATTTGGAATAAGTGTGGTGAAAGGATAGTTTGCTACCTTTGCGTTGGTTCCAGTAAGTCTATTTAGTAAAGTACTTTTGCCGGCATTTGGCTTACCAACAAGACCAACATCGGCAATAAGTTTGATTTCAAGTCTTAAGTCCTTTTCTTCACCCGGTGTACCTTTTGTATATTGTAGTGGAGTTTGATTTGTAGAGCTTTTAAATTTTTCATTACCCTTTCCACCGCGTCCACCTTGAGCAAGTAAAACTCGCTCCCCTTCTGAAACCATGTCTGCAACCAAAACCTCAGATAAAACCCCTGTGGTATCGGTTTTTGTGACCTGATAAATCATTGTTCCCCTTGGAACTTTGATAATTAAATCCTCGCCATGTAAGCCATACATTTTCTTGCCTGTGCCACCTTGACCTGGTTGGGCAGCGTATTTGGATTTTGCCCTAAAGTCCATAAGTGTTGCCATATTGGAAATGGCTTCAAAATAAACACTTCCGCCATATCCCCCATCACCACCGTCTGGACCACCCTTAGGAACAAATTTCTCACGCCTAAAAGAAACACTGCCATCACCGCCGTTTCCCGCTTTTATGGTAATTTTTGCTGTGTCTATAAATAGGTTTTTGTTCATATGCAGGGGAATTCTAACAGATGCCGTCTAATTTACATATTTCAGAGGATCTCTTGCAACTCCGCCATATTTTATAATAAAGTGGACGTGTGGCCCAGTGGAGCGGCCTGTATTACCCATAAGTCCAATTTGATCACCTTTACCTACTCTTTGACCGTACTTAACATCAAGTCTACTCATATGTCCGTATGTGCTCTGATAACCATCGCCATGGTCTATCACAACATGAAGCCCAAGCCCCCATGGATCCCAACCCGCTCTTGTAACGGTGCCACTAGAACTTGCCCAAAGAGGTGGCATACCCCATCCCCAAGGCACTGCAATATCAATTCCATTGTGATACCAAGAGAAGTATTGAGTAATAATTCGAACTGAAGTCGGCCACATAAACCCATCAGCAAGATTTGGAATACTGGTAAAAGATGGCTGATCTATAAATGTTGGGATTGGTGGTATATAAACAGGCTGAGGTACTTTTGCTCCCGGAATAACAAGCTCTGTGCCTATCGCAAGTTTAGTATCCAAAAGATAGTTAAAATCAGCTATTGCCTGTTGAGCAACTTCGTATTTTTTAGCAATAGATGCAAGGGTATCACCAGATTCAACTTTGTGAATAAGACCTGATGCAGGTGGAATCACAATAACCTTACCCACAGTCAACACAGAGGAATCAGTAAGTCCATTTACATACTCTAGGGCATCAATTGATATTTTAAACTTTTGCCCAATACCAGAAAGGGTATCCCCTCCCTCAACAGTATAGTTAAAAGACTCGGTTTGTTTTCTATTTTCAGGAATTGTTGTTAATGCAGTATTTGTATTTGCGATAATGTCACTTACATTTGAAAGGTAATCGGCATCAAGTTCTTGGCTATTTACAAACTTACTACTATTTAATATTTCACCGAAAACAAAAACCACAAGTGCTACCCCAAGTACTATGATATTCGCAATTGGTCTACCTAGACGGCCCCTTGACCAAATAAGCTTTTTAATTAAAGATTCTTTTGACCAAACCAATAGAGATTTAATTGAATTGCTGGTCCTACCAACCCCAAACCCCATTTTTACAATCTTTTTGAAGAAGTATTTGAATACAAAACTTACAAAAAAAGTAATAGGTGTAAAAAGTTTATTAAGATAATCGCGCGCTGTAGGCCTAAAACCCTTTAGGGTTAATTGGGAAACTTTTCTGGAAGAAAAACGTGAGGTAAGAAAAGTAAGCCAATCTTTAGGCGTAAAGCGTTTAAAGGAAATAGCCATAGATGTCTTAAAAGACTTTGCTATTTTAACAGGCCACAGCCTTATTTTCCACCGTCACGCAGACTCTTTAAAAACTCAGCATTTGTCTTTGATTTCTTCATTCTATTGGTAACCATCTCAGTAACCTCATTATCATTTAGTAAGTCGATCATGCGATGTAAAAGAATTACAGATGTATAGTCCTCTTTTGAATAAAGCTTGTCCTCATTTCGGGTAGAAGAGGCTTTGATATCAATAGAAGGATATACGCGTCTTTCAGCTAATGACCTATCAAGACGAAGTTCTGAGTTACCTGTACCCTTAAATTCTTCAAAAATAACATCATCCATTCTAGAGCCAGTTTCTACAAGTGCTGTTGCAATGATTGTAAGAGATCCGCCAAATTCTACGTTTCGTGCGGCACCAAAGAAGTGTTTTGGTGGATAAAGTGCTGAAGGATCAAATCCGCCTGATAAAGTCCTACCTGATGGCTCTACAACCAAATTGTATGCTCTGGCAAGACGGGTTAAAGAATCCATTAATATGACAACGTCCTCACCTTTTTCGACAAGTCTTTTGGCTTTTTCGAGAGTTAACTCTGCTATACGGGTCTGGACTTCTGACGGCTCGTCAAAATTACTGGCAAACACCTCACCTTTTACTTTTCTTCGCATGTCAGTCACCTCTTCCGGACGCTCACCAATAAGACATACCATCAAAGTTATATCTGGATGGTTTTCGGCAATTCCTGCTGCAATATCTTGTAAAAGCCATGTCTTACCGGCTTTTGGTGGAGCTACAATCATAGCTCTTTGGCCCTTACCAATAGGCGCAACAAGATCAATAAGTCTTGTGGATAGTACTTCAGATTTAGTTTCAAGTTTCAACCATTCGTCAGGAAATATTGGGGTAAGTTTACTAAAATGAGGTCTAGCCTTAGCTTGGTCAGGATCAAGACCATTTACTTTTTCTACTTTTAATAAAGAAAGCCATCTTTCGTTGTCTTTTGGAGGCCTTGCCTGTCCTGTTACAATGTCGCCTGTTCTTAACCCAAATCTTCTTATCTGAGAAAGGCTTGTGTATACGTCTTTTGGTAAAGTTTCATCGAGTTGTTCAGGTTGTCTAACAACTCCGTAATCAGGCAAAATTTCAAGCATACCTTGAACCGGAACGGTATCTCCGGAGAAAGTACCTACTAAATCATCGCCACCATAGTTACTGCCATAGTTTGAACTAGGGGTGTACCCACCAGATCCATAATTGGCTGCTTGATAGCCCTGGGCTTGAGTTTGAGTATTCTGGGAAAAACTTGTGGATCTATTACCAAATCTTCCGGAGTCGTTGTTATTGTTTCCATATGACCTACTGTTATTGTGAGAATTTCCCCCACTGTTAAAACTTGGCTGATTTCTTCCGAAGGATCTTGAAGAATTTGAGTTGCTATTTGAATAAGAGTTTGAAGATCTACTTCTTTGGGGCATAGCTCCAAAATCTGTAGTTGTATTTGTGGGTGTTGGGACTACAGGTAAATCTCCGGGAATTGGAGTCACAACATCTGCTATATCGATAGTAGGAATACTTATGCTATCAACAGGAGCTACTGCTTCTGTAGGAACTAAATTATTTAAACTGGTCGTATCTTGGCTTTTGTCAGCCACATCGTCTTTTTTTGCCTTGGTTAAGGCGGATGAAAGTCTTGGCATATGCTTTAAAATTGATGAAATAAATAAATATTTTGTTTTTTCATTTTTGTTGAGAAAACATGTTTGAAAAACTCAAGTGGGGAGATAACCACTGCCCCGAGTTACCTCCCCGCTAGAGCTCTCGTTTCCTTAAATCTGATCAGAAACAAGGTCTGCTTTTACAATAAGTCTTTTATCGTAAGTATGCTTAGCGGTATCCCATACCCCACCACAAGTAATAAGAGTCAATTCTTTCTTGTGAGTTTCCTCGAATATAAGTGTTCGATCGGGATCTTGAATGTCAACGTAAAAAACACTACGGACTTTATACACGAAGTCTTTGTCCATCGAATCTTTCAAAGTGACTGTATCATTTACTTTTAAGTTTTTCAATCCCCAAAAAGCTGCAGGGGTACCTGTGTTTGTATCATAGTGGCCGTCTATTATTAAGTTACCTGCCTCCCCTGTCTTAGAGCTTTGTGTATACCAACCAGCTGTAAACCAACTTTCTGGAGCTTCTAAGGTTTCATCGGGAGTTAAGTTTACTTCCTCTATATCTATTGTGGCACCTAAAAACTCTAATTTCTTTGGGGTATAGTAAATAGGCTTTGAAAGGTCTGAAAAAGCTAGGGTCTTAGCGTTAAATTCCTCATCAATTAAAATATTAGAAGCATCTTCTACACCCAAAGTAGCACCTTTTTTAGTTAAGTAGTCTGGTAAGAACATTTTGGAATCAGGTAATATGCCTTGTTTAACGGCAAAAATTGTAGAAGCTATTGTAACCCCTGAAACCACAAATAGGGCTAGATTATATGTTTTCATATACGTTCTTTCATAATAAACCTTTTGTAACCTTGTAGAGTGCACATCTGGAATATTGGGTCTCGCTAAAAAAACATTAAGACCCAAAATAGAGTAGCCGCGTAAGACAAGGCAAACCCAGCTACTCTACCTTAGGCCCTAAGGCGCAAAGGTAAAGATTAAATGTACAAGACAAATCAGGTGCAAAATCTTATTTACTTGGCTCTTTTAAGAAGTGATTTCAAAGAAAGACCTAAACCGGTAGAAACAAGTCCTAAGATACCTAACAAACCGTTATCAATTGGGCCGGTCTTTGGAAGTTCTTTTGGTTGTGAATCACCATAACAGACAACAGCTGTAGCAGAACCTATCTCATTATCTGAGTAGTAAGCTTCGGCTTTGTTTACAACACACTTTTCAAAGTTTTTCTTATCATATTCAACATCTCTTACCTTAGCCTCAAAGACAAAGTTCTTTCTTTCGCCAGATTCAAAGTTCTCCCAGTACTCTACTAACTCATCTCCACTAATTCTTTCAATTTCGTCTGGCAAGAAATCAATCATCTTCATACTATCTACGTCTACCTCGCCGTTATTTTTGATAGACACCTTAAATTCAAACTTTTGGCCTTCTTTAACACCAACAATTTTATCTTTCCAGTCATCATCGCCTACAAATCTTACTTGTTTATCGATTTCAAACTCCTTTGTATAAGTACAGATTTGACCGTATGCTCCATCTGGTTCACAGTCAGCAAAAGCTAAACCGTTAAAAGACAAAGCTAGAATGGTTAAGGCTGATGCAAAACCAATGCCTTTTGAAAGCATTTTTGAAGAACTTATTTTATTTTCATTTAGTTTATTAGTCATATTTTCTAATTACTCTTGTGTTTTATACTAGAAACCTAAAATTGAATACTTTTTGTGCCCTATAGCTGTAATTAAACTGTAGTGAAGCTAACCGGCTTACTTAGAATGACTATAGATATCCACGTATTATTCAACCCAGAGCAATATATACCCTAGATTAAAAAGATAGGCGCTTTTGGCGTCTTTACGGGAGAAATCAAATAGATGCATTTCTATAGGCTCATTATACCCTATAGGTTAATAGGGGTCAAATGGCGAATAGAGTATGTGTCTAGGTGGCTACACTATCAATACTGTTCTATAAGCCTTGTAACTAATTGGGTAGCTACGATATGTTGTCTTTCCGATAAAGTTTAAATAAATGCGTAGCGTAGATTACTCCAAAAATCCAACCTAAATGCTGTAAAATGGCTGGCCAGAAAAATATATAGACAGTTTGGCTGTCAAACCCAGTTCCTGAAACCCATGCATTTGCCCAATTATTAACCCTTACATGATCCACATTACACAATTTGAGACCACACACTGCTATCCAACCTCTATCATAACTTTGCCAAAATTTTACTACTTTTACTTCTTGGCCTAAACCCTCAACTTTATAAAGGATAGGTAATATTTTCGTGGCAATTGCATTGGAAGAAACTTCAACATTTATTGCTGGATCCTGGACCATTTGGTAGTCTTTTGAGACTAAAGTTATATTTTTGATATAGTTAAACGGAAAAATATACACCGCTAAACTCTCTAATATATTTTCTGAAGTTATATTTCCGAAGGCTTGGTTTTGAAAAACAAAAGAATAACCATCATCAAAGTAAAAACCCTCAGGTAAAATTATACTAGAAACCCCATGGCTTAGCTTGTCTTCAAATCGGGAAAATCTATCGGATTTACCACCAAGAATATACAGATATAATGCGTTATTCTCAACATTCTTTGATAAAGTACTTACAAAATACCCATTCCAGTGGGGTAAAAATGGCAAATCGAACCCAAAACAAGCAATGCCACCACCCCCACTCTTGAGCACTAAATCAGTACCTTTTACCTCACTTGATATAGTTCCTGTACTTAGTCCACAATTTTTGACATTAGCAGCACTAATTTTGAAGTCGTTTATAAGACGTTTCTCAATTGTAAGTTCAAGTTTATTACCTTTTAGAGTGGCCTCGAAGGATGGCTTCAAAACTTCAACACTAGTACCATTAAATATCTTACCTGATGTTAGGGGTACTTCAGGAAGTATTAAATTGTATTTGCTCTCTAGATCATCAGTAGACTCAAATATTAGGGTGGTATAGTTTGGCCCCTCATAGATTTTCCAACCCTTATTGGAAATTCGGGTTTTTGTAGTTAAATCTAAAAATGGGTATATAACCTGTGGATTTAAACCACTTAAATAATCCCCCACCTGTACGTAGGCTGTATCTAAATCGGTTAAGCTAACTTCTGGGCCAATAACGGGAGGTAAGCTATCTGAAACACTTATATAGGATGAGGTGACCTCTTTTTTATCAAACTTATATATTTCAAGGTCACCTATTGCTTTAACTTGCGTTATACCTGGTGTAGCATTCAAAACTTCTTTATATATAGGATACTTTATGCCACCAGTGCCAGGAGTAATAGGTAAAAGGGAATTATCAAATAACAGCCAATCTATAGAATACTTATCTAAAACGTTTGCTAATAATGCTGGATTTTTAGACTCGAATGCATACTTTTCCTCCCAATAAAAACTTTCGCTTGCCTGCCCCCAAACATCAAACGTACGAGCAATAATAGGGTGATCTAAACCGTACCACAAAAAACCCGACCCCTCATAACCCCAAGAATGCTTATACCAGCCCCAAAACGATGCATCAGGCGCAATAACTATACGTTCTGTCTTTGGTATTGCACTAAAAAAAGTTTGAATTTCTGTGTAACTACTTGGGAAATTTACCTTTAAAAATTTAGGGAATAACTCACCTTGAAATATAGGGAATGCAAAAACAAAAAGGAACGTAATCGAAATAAAACTTAAAAAGTTGGCACGTAAACTTACACTGTTGTACTTGGTCCTATTAAATATAAAGGTACTAATTGAATCTAATCCTGAGACAATAAAATATGCAAACAAAAGTGCGTAGACACTAGCAAACTTAGTGAACGGTGACCTAAAAATCTGACTAACCAATGGAACTTCTCTCAATAGCTGCCCTATAAAGTTTAGAGGAAACACATTCAAGAGTACCAGAGCTACGTCAAAATATAGAAGAACAAACCCAAGATGATATTTACTTTTTTTAAAAATACCAAGAAAAAAACAAGATACTAAAACTACTGTTGCAACTTTGGTAATAGGGTGACTAAAGTGTTTTTCCCAATTACTAAAAATACGATCTCCGTTTGCACTAAACAAATCAAAATATATACCTTTACCGACCATAAAATCCCAAACGTTTCCCCTGCTCAAGTTTTGTAAAATAACGTTTTCCGTAGCAATTTGATTAATTTTTGAAGATCCAACAATTGAGTAATTATTAGCTAAAAAATATATCTGAGGTAAAATCCAAAACAAGCTACTAGCAAGTAATATATAAAATATAGTTATATTTCTACCTAGCGCTCTTTTGAAAGATAAATGGAAAAAAAGCTCGAAACCAAAGGAAAATATAACAAAAACTAGTACCACAAACATGGTCTGTGTTAAAAACTGAATTGCCCCAAAAAACATTACTAAAAATAAGAGCAGACTATATTTAAATGTATCTTTCTTTGTAGTTGCATGGAAAATACGCAATGAAAGTAGAACTTCAAAAGGCAAAAGAGCCATAAAAGAAATGAAACTCTCAGTTGGGAGTGCAATTAACTGAAGATTAGGCAATGAAAAAATATAAACAAGAGCACCAATAAGCGAAAGGGGCCTCTTTTCTTCGTCAAATCCAAGAAACTTTAATAGATAGTAAACACCTATATCACCAATAAATATAAAACAAAAAACCAAAAAATATCGTATGAGGCTTACTGGCAATAACATACTTAATAAGTAGGTCATTACAGAATAAACAAACGTAGCTGGGTAGGCCATACCACTGGTATTACCAAAACTTTGAAAATCTTGCCAAACTCCCCAAAAACCACGCGAAATGTTTAAAGTGGGGTTCAACTCAGTTTGAAGATTGTCCCAACCGGAAAGTGTAGTCCCATAGCTGTAATTCATTGCAAATACAATAAGCACAACTACTAAAAGAATGGGAAGGTATATTTTATCTTGCCAAATTGATTTAAGCATCTAATATATACAAAAATTTATTAACTACTTTTTTCCATTGCCTCTCTTTTGAAATCTGCGTAGAAAGTTTTTTTAATGTGGTTATTTCCCTCTTATTGTTTATTAGTTTAATTATCTTTGCAAAAAAGCTTCTGTCCTCCAGTTTAAATAATAAGTCTCTTTCGTTTAGATTAAATTCTTCCATGGCATATTTAATATCCTCAGTGTACAAGACCCCCTTTAGATTTTCGGAAAGTAGAAATGGCCTCTCCATAGAAAGCCCTATCGAAAAAGGCCCACTAGCACTCATCTGAAATCTGTAGGGCAGTACAACAATGTCAGATGCCCCATAATAGTATTTGACTTCAGATTCCGGTATATAACCTGTAATTTTTATAGTGGGATATGCCAAAACCTTGTTAACTAAACTATCATAATATGCATCATAATTAGAATGACCACTAAGTGTAGCGCTCTTGCCACCAGCCAGAATTAGCTGTACCGACGTGTCCTTTGTTCTTTTAAAGTAGTTTATAAATTCATCTACAATCCAATCGCTTCCCTTGTACCAAGTTAAAAAGCCAAAACATAGTACAACGAACTTACTCTTTTTAATTTCTAAGTGTTCACGGGATGTATTTTGGTCTGCAACGTGAGTATATTCTCCTAAACCATGTGGAACCACAAAAACCTCTTTCTTTACAATTTTTTTTAACCTTTGTTTCAGCACTTCGTCATGAACTATGATCTTTGAGGAAGATAAACATAGAAGCTTTGTATAGGTATTAAGCAAAAAAGAGAGGGTTAACATTCTTAGAGAACCTCGCTTAATATTTAAATGGCCTGAAAGGTTCGATAAATCCTCTACTACTTGATGCATTAGTATAGTAACTTCCTTCCCCCTCAGCTTTAGAATGAATAGGTACCAAGGCAATAGCCCTGTGACATAGGCATCTGCAAACATATTGAACTCAAAATGAAACAGGATCTTCTTTACTTTAGTAAATTTCCCGATCGCATTCAAAATTTCTCTAAACACACCAAGCGACTTTCTTTGCCAAACTCTCAGAAGAAGCGAGTTCTCATTTTCCAACCTATGGCTATTTTTTCCACCTATTTTGTCAGCAATGATAATTAAGTTGCGGTCAGATTTATTTAACAAAGCTGTGAATGATGGCAACATATGAAAACTATAAGTTGCGACTCCAGAAATATTAGACAAGCTTTTACCCACTACTTCAGGATAGCTTGTTACTACAATTACATTTTCCTCCTGGTTAAAGTCTGATTGGGCAGTTCTTAAATTCATGTTTTTTTCTTAAATAACAGATTAGTATAAGTGGAGTTTTTCATTACTTCCTGTAAAGATTCACTACTGTAATCAAGTAAAGCGCCTTTTTGTTCATTTATTATTTTGATGGGCTGTAAATTTAAACTTTCCATCGTTGAGAAAAAATCAGAAGAGTTAAAGCTAAATTCTTCAAGAGTAATTGGGTTATATTCAATAAACACGTACAGATTCGGAGATCTGGAGATAAGCTCGGTAGCATTTTTTAGTATTAATAGCTCAAAGCCCTCTACATCAATAAGTATTACATTCACAAGGTTTATATTATTTTGAGTAGCAAAGGTATCAAGAGTCATCATATCAACCTGATAATCAAACTCTGAACTTGTACTTATGTGAGAACTTCCCATATGTCTCTTTCCCTGACTAAACTTAACCTTACCAGTTTTATCACCCAAGGCTAGTGGGAAAACCTGCATATTTTGTAACTTATTTAGTTCAAAATTAGCTTTTAAGTAATTGAAGTTTCTATTGTCAGGCTCAAAAGCATAAACCATCCCCCTATCACACTTTTTAGCCGTAATAACAGAGTAGTAACCAAAATTAGCACCTATATCTAATACAATTGAATCAAGCTGCAGTAGTGAAATTAGTAGCTTAGTTTGAACCGGTTCAAATTCACCTTTTGTAGACAGAAAAAAACTAGTGTGAGTATCCTTCAAAGGTGCCTTAAGTTTAGCCTGTAATGGAAGTTCAAACACAGTATCTTCATTTTTTTGTAAGTGAAAGTAAAAAAATTCGTATAAATGCATTAAGAATGGGAGATTTTTATGAATGATTCCCCTACCAACAAACGGTGAGGCAATTTTATTTAAAAGGTTTAAAAGTTTTTCCTGCACTATGTAATTCTAGCAAAAAACAGAAAAGAGCCCTAATAAATTAGGGCTCTTTCTTTAAATGTTCTAAGAACACTGAAAGTACAATTGAGGGAAATTATACTCTCGGTGTTCCGGGCAACGATAGAGAAAATCCTCATATCATTGCCCAGATTGTTTAAAACTTGACCTTTTTCCTTGGCTTATTGGATCTTGCCGAGGAAGGCCGCGGAAGGCATACCGTTCGTGGATATAACGAATTTGAGCAGCACAAGCGCCATTTCGTCCATGGTTGCCTCGTCGTTCGGCTGGTTCATCACCATGATTTCGCCGTTTCGAACAAAGACGGTCTGCTGGAATGCAGTGGTGTTTTCATACCAAAAACTGCACCCCTCGTCGTACCAACCGCTGGCCGTTGCAACACCGGTCCCATTGCCCAGGATAATATCGCCGGGGCGGACCTGGAACGCATACCAAATCTCCACACCATTCGCTGGCGGGGAGTCCTGGCGGGTGTTGTCCTGAATTTCGTGCTTGGGCCAAGGAATATTGAAGCCCGGCTGCGCCCAAGTGGCATTAGGAAGAACAATTTCCACAACCGCAAAACGGGTGGTATTGGGCGGGGTAAACTCAGGCAGGGCGCCTTGCAAAAGCAGGTTGCCAGAATCAACTGCCGGAGGTAATTCTGCACCGCCACCAATGTTTGGTGCGAATTCCTCGGGAAGTAATGTAGACGTGGGTAATGGCTCCATCGTGGGAATACCCTGCGTTGCCAACGCGCTCTGGAGCGTTGGGCCTGCTGACATTTCTGCACGACTTGCATCAAGAACCGAAGTCGATACCGAATAGCAGAAACTCATCACGAAGAGAATAATTGCCGGCGCCAATGGCCACCAGAATTTTGCCTTCGACATAGGGGTACTGCTCAGCCAGGTAAAGATGAGATGAAGCACTCCCGCAAACACGAGAAACGCTCCCAACAGGCGGTTGATCACAAGCCCACCAAACGGAAAAAACGCTTCAAATACCCCAAGCAGTAGGCAAAACACTGCCACCACTGTAAAGAAAATCGTACGTAAAATCGGTGTCATATTTAACTCCTTTGATTTGAATACTGTTTTTTGATTTGAAATTTTTTGCAATATCAGATTTCGATAATTGCTTATTAGGTCTAAGATTCTTCTAATATTACAACCTAATAAATAATTATCTAGGGTATATATCTATTATACACCTATAAGTAAATCGAGGCAGGCATCATCTACGGTTTGTAGTTGATGCCTGCCACGAAGTTTAATTGCACAATATGGGCCGCGGCATTAATTGCTTTTTGCAGCCTTCACGATCCTTTCCCAAAACTTTTCTTTGGCCGGTTTTGGCGCGGGAGTCACAGTCGTCGCGGTAAGATCCAAGGGCTGTTCATCACCTGCGGCGATTTCTTCCAGAAGAGCCCTATCTTCCTCTTCCTGTCGGGCGTGGATTTCAAGCCGAAGGCATGTCCGTGCCTGATTCTTCAAAATCACAGCCAGCTGTTTGAGAGTCAGTGACTCATCATCGGCCGCCACGATTTGCTGGTTGACATCAGCCAATGCCTTCTTGGCGTCCTTGAGAGTCTCTTCAGCCGAAGTAACATCCGCTTCCTTAGCCTTGAGTTCGATCTCGCGCAATTGCTTGGCGGTGTTGTCAACAGTCGTTTTTTGAGTGTCAACATCAGCAAGCACAGCGGCGATTTCATCAGATGTGGTAACCGAAGCAGGTATGTGCACTGCGACGTTTCCAAATGACCTGCCTGCAACCACATCAAGAATGGCCTGCTTTAAATCTTTCGTAATTTTGATCATGTTATCATCTCCTTGATTTTGGTATAGATTAATTCCTGTTGCTATTATAGGTCTAAAATTGCATTCTGTCAACCCATAGTATCCAGATGTTAGGCCCAGAACCACCACCTCCTGCTATAATTCCCCCAAACAAATATCTACAATATATAAAAGCCACAACCACCATGTCTGGAACTACTAAACAAACACAGAAAAAGCCCAATAAACCAACCCCACCACCTTACCAAACAAGGCAGGAACGGGCTAAAACACCAATAGATAAAATATTAGATGACGTTGAGGCAACAACCCCAAAGCTCAAAACAGCAAGCCTTTTTGCCAAAAAACTCTACAAAGACTTCACTCGCCTTTCCGGAGAAAACGCTTATGAACACGCTTTAAGGGTTACACGAAAGCTTATTGATTCCAACATCACCGATGAAAATGTGCTTGTGGCTTCCCTACTTCATCTTGCATTTGAAACACCAAATATAAATAAAAAAGAACTGACTTCACAATTAAAAGAAGCGTTTGGGGAAGATATTTTACAAATTATTCAAATTTATAATGAACTTCACAGCATAAAAGTTGCTCATGAAGGAACTCAAGGCTTAAACGAAAAACTAATCATCCAAACGTATATGAATCTTGCCAAAGATATAAGAGTTCTTCTTATTCGTCTTGCTGATAGAGCCGATAATATAGAAACAGCCTATGCACTACCTCGCGAGCTTGGAATTCAAGTAGCCCAAAGATCTTTGTATGTGTATTCTCCTATCGCAAGGCTTTTACAACTTAACACTATTACAAAAGAACTTGAAAATGGGGGTTTTAAGATACTTTATCCAAGTAGATTTTATGAAATAGAACAAGAAATCAAAGAAAAACTCCCACACCTCGAGGAATTTCTTAATAAAAATATCCCAGTCATCAAAGAAATTTTATTAGAAAGTGGTATAAACTGCGAAATCACCTACCGAATAAAACATATATATAGTATTCATAAAAAATCTCAAAAATATATCTCAAGCGGACTTGCAACATCAAAAAATCTTTCAGAAATTTATGACATTTCGGCAATGAGAATAATAGTAGACACTACAGAACTTTGCTACAAAACCGAGGACATCTTAAACAAACTCTGGGAAAGACAAGATAAATTAAGAGATGATTACATATTGAGTCCAAAGCCATCGGGATATCAGTCACTGCACAATGTTTACAAAACAGAAGATGGAAGTTTTGTAGAAATTCAAGTAAGAACTCACGAAATGAATGAACTTAACAAGTTTGGTAAGGCAAGTCATTTGGCATACAAACTTGGAGATAAGTTCAAGAAAAACATGCAAGAAAATCCAAATTTTTTAAAAGATGTATCAGGTTGGAGCAAAGAACTAGAAACCAACGAAGGAATTACCAAAATAAAACATTTTGAAAATAAAGTTTATGTGTTTACTCCAAAAGGAGACATCATAGAAATACCAAATGGTGGATGTATTGTGGATTTTGCCTATGGTGTACACACAAAAATAGGAAATAGTTGTGTAGGAGGCTTAGTAAATGGAGTTATACAAAAACTAAACTACGTACTTAAAACCGGTGATGTTGTAGAAATAAAAACTTCTTTGTCAAAAAGAAAACCAAACCATGATTGGCTTAAGTTTGTGAAGTCGGACAAAGCAAAAGTCCACATCAGAAAAGAATTACGGATTGATTAAGAAAGAGTTACAGATTGGTTAAAAATACAAAGCAACGTGTGTTGTAATGTTTGGTGTTTTTTGTTGCTATGAAAAATTAATTTTCCAAACTCTCCAATATACATAGCTTGTTATACATTACTAATTGTTCTAAGTTGAGATCAATTAGTGCTTCCTCTGTCCAGAAGCACTAAGGTCTTATCGTTATATTCTTTATTGAATATGACTTTATCAAAAAAAACGTTACTGGGGTTGCCGCTCTTAGTCGCTTCCATCGGGACGTTTTTTTTGTAGGCATTTTTCGACCATTCAAATCGTAAAATATATAAAAAAACTTCACGTACAAAATCCCTATGTTTATATTTTACATATCTCTATTGACATGTTATTGTCAATAATATGTCTACGTATTCTGCAATAACATCAAAGTACCAAATACATATTCCTAAGGAAATTAGGAAACAGCTTATGCTCACAAAGCCAGGAAAGGCTAAAATAACAGCTATGGAAGGTAAAATTATAATTGAGCCAGTCACAAAAACCTCTCTACTAGACCTAGCTAAGAAACTCGAGAAATATACAAAAGGAAAAGATATTGATATTGATAACATAAGAGATCTAATTGATTATTCGGATTTATGAAATTATTTCTTGATACAAATTTATTTTTACGCATAATAGTAAAAGAAGACTTAAAAAAGCATGCACAAGTCACAAAGATTCTCACACAAATAGAAAATGGATTAATAAGACCCTACTCCTCTACCATTGTACTTTTAGAAATCTTTCATACATTAACAAAATTTTATAAAGTGCCAAAGCAAGAAGCAGTGAATTTTATAAAAGAGATTCTTGATATAAAAAATCTCACTCTAATAGAAAAAACTAACTTCAAGAAAGCATTGCTCCTTCTTGAAAAATATAATGTAAAGTTCACAGACATATTAATAGCACAACAGGTCCCCCAAGGATGTAAAATTTGCACTTTTGATAAGGAAATTAAGAAGTTAGATTTTATTGATTATTGTGATCCAAGCGAGATATAGATGGGTTTATTTTAAATTAAGCCCTTTGGCAATGTATTTTTTAATTAAGGTCTGATACGGCACACCTATTGAAGACGCTTTCTGCCTTAACTTATCTAACATCCCCTCAGGTAATCTTATAGAAATAGGTCTAGAAGGTATTTTTAAATTTGGGAAAGAAACCCTCGCAAAATCACTAGGCTCAAAATAATCAGTTAGATCTATATTTGCCCAAAAATCTCTCTCTTCATCCTCATTTTTAAATTTTGGTAATTTAAGGTATTTTTTCATACAATTTTCTTTCTTTTTTATTGCTATCTCTAGCTGAAATAACTCTGACTTTTCGGCCTCTTAACGTGAAGACAATAAACAGCAATCTTCCAATACCTGTATTCCCTATACCTATATCCCAGTCGAAATCAAGAGGTGCGGGTAGTACTATATCTTTATTTTCTGTAATCATTGTATATACATTTAACTACATAGTCAACTATATAAACTTATTAAGTAACTTCCGGAATTAAATGAAATTAGATACCAGTGCAAAGGAAACAAAAAGTAACTATATTCTATTGAGAATAGGAAAAATTTAACCCCCCAACACACAAAACACCATCTTACCCGCATCAGTTTGTATGATACGTGACACGGTAGCACTTATCTTTTTGCCCTGCATATCCCCCGCCCCCTCAACGACAATCATGGTTCCGTCTTGAAAATACCCTACTCCCTGCCCTGCTTCTTTTCCCTTTTGAACAATCTTTACTTCAATTACTTCCCCAGGCAGTGCATTTACTTTTAAGGCATTCACAAGCTCATTTAGATTTAAAACTTCAATACCCGTAGCCTTTGCAACTTTGTTTAAATTAAAGTCCATCGTCATAAGCTTCATTTTGTATTTTTTTGCAAGACGAATAAGTTCTTTATCTACCCCATCTTTTTTGGAAATGTCTCCAGGATCTGTAAAAATTTTAGCTTTACCAAGTTTTCGCATACCATTTAGCATATCAAGGCCGCGTCTTCCCCTTTGACGCTTCAAATCATCAGCACTATCTGAAACCAAATGCATTTCATCTACAACAGACTGAGGAATACATACCTCAAAATCAAAAAAACCTGTCTTTGCAACATCCAGCACCCTACCGTCTATCAAAACTGAAGTGTCAATAAGAAGTGAGCTCCTCAAAATTTCTTTGTTTTTGGTTTCAAGTTCTTTATTTTTTTGCTTTTGCTTCTCGCGCCTAGCATTTTGAATTTTCCTACTTTGTTGATCCCAAAATTCGTTTACAATTCGACTTACAGTATCAGACAAGAAATATTCGATCCATTCTTTAATTTTTGCCGCTATCAAAGGAATTGTATGGTAGCCAAACACACCCGCTGCAAGACCTATCAAAGTTTCAGCAAGAAACCTAACTCCAAAAATAGGATTATCAAAAAAAAATTTTGAGTACGAAATGGAAAAACCAAAAATAAAAAGGAGTGCTCCTAGTACTGCTTTAACAAGAAACTGCCAAATTGGGGGCTTTTCTAAAGTTTTTATAATTACATTCTTTTTCTTTTCTACACTTGACGTTTTTGCTGTATTCGTTTTTTTCTTTGTTACCATCATGACAGTTCATTCTATATATCATAGTTAGGCAGTTAAAATTTGTTTTAGGGCATCTCTAACAGATTTTGTCTTTAGAGGGCTTACAACATTAGTATAACCCAACTTCTTAGCTTCTTTTACTCTTTTATCTTCATAAGTAACACGCCTTATCTCCCCAGAAAGCCCCACTTCACCAAAGGCGACAGTTTTACCACTTACCGGTTTATTCTTCAAGGAAGAGGCAATTGCGCTGCATACAGCAAGATCTGATGCATACTCTGCAACTTTAAATCCTCCCGCCACATTTATATATACGTCGTGTTGACTTAAATCTAATCCGCAATGCTTTTCAAGCACTGCAATCAAAACTTGGAGTCTATTCACATTAAATCCGGTAGATGTGCGTCTTGGATACCCAAAGCTTGTTTTTGATGTAAGAGCCTGAATTTCAAAAAGTATTGGTCTATAACCTTCCATAACAACTGTAACACACGAACCAGATTCTGACTTTAGTCTTTCGCTTAAGAAAAGTTCTGATGGATTATCAACTTCTCGCATCCCCTCTTCTATCATCTCAAAAATACCGGTTTCAGATACGGCACCAAATCTATTCTTTGTTGTTTTTAAAATGCGAAACATATGCTGGGCATCACCTTCTAGATAAAGAACGGTATCAACAATATGCTCTAATACTTTTGGACCTGCAACCGAGCCCTCCTTTGTCACATGACCTACAAGAATTAATGGAGTATGAGTAGTTTTTGCGCAGTAGGAGAGCTTTTGCGTACCACTTTTGATTTGCCCAACAGATCCTGCCGTACCTACAAAATCTTGAGAAGTTAGAGTTTGTATAGAGTCAACTATCACAAGACCAATTTTGGAAGCCTCACTTTCGATAAGAAAAGCTATGGCTTCTGTATCGGTCTCTGAAACGACAAGTAAGTTCTTCCCGTCATAGCCCATACGATTAGCACGTACTTTAACCTGACTTACACTCTCTTCACCACATATATACAATATCCTTTTGCTTGGCATATTCTTAGCCACTTGAGTAAGTAATGTACTCTTACCAACTCCAGGATCCCCCGCAAGAAGTACTACCTGCCCAGGTACAAACCCCCCACCAAGTACTCTATCAAACTCTCTTGACCCAGAAGAAACTCTTTTAGTATCGGTTGCTTTAACATCACTTAATAAAATTGGCTTTTTTCCACTGCTCCCTGAAAAACCTTTGGAACCAAAACTTCCACCACCGCGAGTTGAGCTTTTAGAAATTAATACCTCAGTTTCAACCAAAGTATTCCATTCAAGGCATTTTGGGCACTGGCCTAGCCAATTCGGAGTTTGATATTCACATGATTGACATACAAAACGTGTTGCCATACTAAGAGTGTAGCAGGAAATTTATTACCGAAGAATATCCAAAATTCTAGACTACTGGAAAATTAAGTGGTGGGAATTATTTTGCCCTTTTTGTTTAGATCCATTTTAAGCTTTAAGGGTCTTGCTGGAGTTTTTAGCAAGAATTCTGCAATAGAGTCCAGCAATTCTACTTCTAGAGTTCTACGAAGTCCTCTAGCCCCATATTCATTACTATAACCAGTTTTGAGTAAGTTTCTTTTTGCTGATTGGCTTAGTTTTATGTGAACATTTTGCTTCTTTAAGGTAGTGTCAATTTCGGCAAGAAGTAGATCTAAAATCTGTTTTTGATCCTGCGCACCAAGTTTTTTAAATATAATAACCTCGTCAAATCTGTTGATAAGCTCTGGCTTCATGATTTTTTTGAGATTATCTTTTAGCCTATCCTCTACCCTGTTTTCACTTGCAACCCCCTCTATAAACCCAATGTCTTTTTTAAAAATTAGCTCTGAACCAATATTACTTGTCAAAATCACAACCGACTTGGAAAAATCAAATCTATTACCTTTAGCATCACTTAATTCTCCTTCCTCCATAATCTGAAGGAGTATATTTAGCACATCAGGATGAGCTTTTTCTATTTCATCAAATAAAACTACGGAATTTGGATTTTCCTCAATTTTTGAGGTTAATTCTCCACCTTCGCCGTAACCAACATAACCCGGAGGTGCGCCAACAAGTCTTGCTACAGTATGCTTTTCGCCAAAATCACTCATATCAAGACGAATTAAACCGTTTTCGTTAAAAACTGACTCGGATAATACTTTTGCAAGTTCGGTCTTTCCTACACCAGTTGGTCCCAAAAATAAGAAATTGCCGAGTGGTCTTTTTTTTGATCTTAAACCAAGCTTTGACCTAATAAGTGCTCTTGCTACAGTATCAACCGCTATACCTTGTCCAATTATTTTTTGTTTTATTTTTGCTGAAAGCCCACTTAACTGCTTAAGATCGGCTTTTGAATCAAATAAAAAGTCATTAAACCCTAAATCCTCCATAGCCTCATCAATCTCTAAAGTTGTTAAATTAAACTTTTTTTCCACCTTAATCTTATCTCTAAAGCTTTTTAGGGAATTTTCAATACTTAAAAGTTTTTTCTTGTTACTATGTCCCTTAACAAAATCGCCTGCTTCCATGGAAGTGTTTAACTCTTCTGTAAGAAAAGCCTTCTTATCTATAAGTGTCTTATAGGTGGCCGGAATGATATCTTTTTTAATAAGTAACATTGCACAGGCATGGTCAAGGAGTGAAATAGCCTTTTGGGGAAAATTAGTGTTCTTTATACCATTTTTTGCTTTATCGAAAGTATATTTAAGCAATTGATCTGATATATTGATGCTGTGATATTGACTTAAACTTGCAAGCTTTGCTCTAAGAATAGCAATTGTTTCACTCTCTGTAGGCTCAGTCAGTTTTATTATGTCAAAACCATCAAGAAAATTTGAGTTTTCAGTCTCAAGTCTTGTATAAAAATCGGTACTTAAAACACCAATTATACTTATACCGGACTCCAGAAGATAAGATCTAAGCATAGAGAAAACAAAAGGAACTGCAATACCCCCACTTGTACCTACAAAGAGTGTTTGCAAGTCTTTAATGTATAAAATGATATCCCCCATCTTATCCAAATCCTCAAGGAGTGCTGTAATAGCAGACTCAAACCCCTCCCTGGCTGATACGTTTGCTATAAACGCCATAGCATCAAATTCTACTATTTGATAACCGGCTAGTGCTGAGGGGGTATCAAGTGAATTTATTTTGTGAACTAAAAGCTCCACCAAAGTTTTTCTTCCAACCCCCACTTCTCCCACTATCAATGCATTGGAACTTTCTTTTTTTAGTAAAACAGCAATCAAGGAGTTAAGTTCACTACGATGAACCGGCAATAAACTCTTATTCTGAACTATTTTCTTGTTCAAGTTAACCCCAAATGCTTCCATAAAAGGGGTATTGGTTTCATTTTCGTTTAGGACAGGAGTATTTGGAAAAATATTTATTTTTTGAAGTTGTTTTTTGATATGTTCCAGGTTTGGCGAACTTGTTAGGTCAAGAAGAGCTAAAAGCAAATGTTCGGTACCAACATATAGATGATTAAACTTTGCGGAGAAAAAATAAGCCTTTTCTACCAAGTCACCTATCTTTATTGACATCGCTTGGTTAAATTTAAGCTCGGGATTGTTTTTAATAATAAGGCTACCTACCCCACCAACCTTTAGTAAAAGATCCATCACACCTTTAGCCTTCGGCAAATTACTTTCCGAAATATTGTTGGTTTTATCACTAATTACACTTTGTATCACAGACTTTGCTCTATCTGTAAGGCGCTCAATGGTCATACTAGTCTGTCCTTTTTTTTAAAATCTTTTTTCCATCAAAATTACTAAATCGCCTTTATTTTTCTGCAGTTCTCATGCTTAGTGCCAGTTTTTGATTTGCTCCGTCAACATTTGTAACTGTGGCTTCCACTTCCTCACCGTCAATAAGTGGTCTTGTTGCCTCAGATACGTGAATCAAACCGTCAAGCCCTTTCTCAAGATTTACAAATGCTCCAAATGGGACAATTTTACTTACTTTACCTTTGACTACAGTTCCGACTGGATATTTTGCCTCGGCTGTTTCCCACGGATTATTCATAAGTTGCTTTACACTAAGGGCGAGTTTTTTAGAAATGTCATCTTTTCCTATCACTTTCACTTGGATAGAAGACCCGACTTGAAAATAATTTCCTGGATGACTTACTTTTTCCCAAGCAATTTCACTAATGTGTACTAAACCTTCAAGACCTTCCATATCAACAAAAAGACCAAACGGCATAACTCCTGTGACAACACCATTTAGAAGATCACCCATCTTAACACTTTCAAATCTTTCTTGGCGTACATCTTCGCTGTAGGTTGAAACTGCATCTTTTTCGGATAGAACTAATCTATTTTTTTCTTGATCAATTTCTATGACTTTTACTTTGAGTTTTTTACCGGAAAGTACTTCTAAAGATTCCTTAAGCTCAGCTTCGCTTCCGGCTGCAAATTTGCCCACATCTTCTGTGAAATGAACTCTATCAAGATGGGAAAGGGGTACAAAACCTCTAAGGCCCATACAATCAACCAAAAGACCGCCTTTGTTGTATTCGATAACCTCAACTTCCAAAATAGCATCATCTTTAAAAGAAACTTCAGCATCTCTCCAAGATCTCTCTTTTTGAGCTCTTTTGAATGAAAGAACTATGTATCCTTGGTCGTTTTCGGCTTGAACTACGTAAGCCAAAGCCCTAGTACCGGGAACTAAATTTTTAACGTAGTCATCGGAACCAATCTCATCACTTAAAATAACACCCTCTGACTTAGCGCCAACGTCTAGAAGAACTTCTTTAGCAGTGACACTAACAACAATACCCTCAACAACATCGCCTTGGGCAAATTGTTTTACTTCAATAACGGAATCACCAAGAAGTCTGTTCATTACTGAATCTTTTTTAAATATTTTACGAGCTTTTGACATAGAAAACTGTTCTAGTTTACCTAGCGGCAAACCTTGCTTTGGTTAATTAATTACTTTAAGCAATGCCAAAACAAAGCAACACAACAATTGGCAAGCTTTTGTATGAGCTGGGGGATTATATTTTAGGAAAGACGCGTTGGCAAGGGTTTGATTGGACTTCTATGTCGCCAATTGAGGCTATAAAAATTAATTCTGGTTAGAGGGAACTGCCTCTTTTTTGTAAACTTCACCTTTACGCTGAGGGTCCGCCAGAGCATTGTCTTCGGCGGCTTTATTCTGAGATCTATGAAACTCTCCAAACGCACCCCCGTCCATTGCTGCTGCTTCTTCTTGCTTTTCAGCATCACTCATAGCTGCACCTTGCTCCATCATCTGTGCAAAAGTTAAGTCTCCTTCACCGGCTTGTGCCATATTTAAACCTCCAATTAAATTTTTAAATACAATAGAAAATGTAAACTAGTAAAAATATAGCTTAAAGAGATTAATAAAACAAGAAAAGCTGTGTAGAGATAGTGGATCAGCAACAAAATATTAAGCTGTTTAAATGAAATTTATTCAATTTAGTTTAGAGAATAGATAAGAAATTTAATTGAAA
>JACPGI010000010.1 GCA_016182565.1 candidate division WWE3 bacterium | reverse complement strand
TTCCTGTAATATCAAAAGTACCATCGTATGTCACATCACTGGAAAAGTTATCTCCGGTTATTACCCCATCAGCAATACTTGTTGTCACTAAGTTTCCTATAATGTCACCACTTAGGTTTAAATTTGTAGCAAATGTGGTAACTGTTGTAGTATCTAAAGCAGCAACACCTGATAAATTACCTCTTCCAGTGAGTGCTATTGCGCCTGTTGTTATATTTCCATCAAAGGTTGCATCTCCCAAGACCTCTAAATTTTTAAGACTTGTTGGAGTATTGACTCTAAGGATATAGTCAGCTTTTCTATCTCTTTCACCAAGCACGGTGTCCTGCTTTATAAATGTTTCTGTGTTTTTAAAAGTCAAAAGCTTGATCATGTCCCAACCAGTGGAATTTAAACCGGAAGTATTCAGTTCAAAATTGTTGGGGCTTAGGAGTGTAGCTATGACTCCTGCAATAAGTGAGATGGTGATTGCAGTGCTAAGCTTACGTTTTGTTGTTTTTATAGGATTTGTTTGTAGGCTATTTTGTAAGTTGGTTATTTTATTTAGTGAACTATCCTTCATTCCACCGATGTCTCCACTTCGAATTTGGGTTCCAATTACAGCCCGTGCATTTTTTCTAAGACTTAATATTTTTTGGAAGTCTTCTAAGTCTTTGTTTGTATATTTTCTGTAGCCATTTACGCCCCTTTTAATATTTAAGTTGTATTCAGTTTCCCAATTTCTGATAACAGTTTTTGTGACATGCAGCAGATCTGAGATCTTTGCAATTGAGTAAGTTTTTTCTTCATTGTTTTGGATGGGCATATTTATCCTAGAACATTATTATGGTAAAGAAATTTAAAGTTTAATGCAAGAAGTTTTTATTTAAAGTAAAGTGCCTCAATATAGAAATTATGTTACTATCGTGAAAGTACCACACTTTTATGCTCGCCTGTGTAGTTCAACGGATAGAACACGCTCCTCCTAAGAGTGAAATACAGGTTCAATTCCTGTCGCGGGCACCAAGTTTATCCTGTATTATTTATTCATGTTTCAATTGTTTCAAAAAGACAAAAAATCCCCATTCAGATCTCAAGTACACTTGTTTTCCAATCTGCTGATTGTATTTGGATTTATTGCAATTTTGTTTTCGTATGGTTCTATATTGTATTCGGAGATTTGGTACGGGTTAAAATCACTAAGGCAACAAGAAGTTTCATTAGAACAAGACGTAGTTGGTGGAAAAAAGAGTGTTAAAGACAGTGTGTTTGCAAGGCTTATAAGTGGTGCTCCAATTGACCTTGATCCCATTAATACAGATTTTTCTATTGTCATAGAAAAGCTTGGGGTTAACGCCCCTATAAAAGCTGATGTTACAGTAACTAATGAAAGTGCTTACAATAATGCTCTTAAAGAGGGCGTAGCTCACTCCTCGACATCCCAATACCCATCCACACAGCCGGGTAATACTTATCTTTTTGCTCACTCTGCATTGAATTTTTGGAATTTTGGTAAGTATGCTATGGTGTTTAGTCTTTTACATAAGCTTGAGGTGGGGGATAGCATTCATATTTTCTATAAGAACACAACTTATGTTTATGAGGTTATGAATAAGGAGATATACAAAGGGTGGGACACGTTTCCTATCAATCGGGCGGTAATTGAACCAATATTAACACTTCAAACTTGTAGCCCTCCGGGAACTACTTTCAATAGATTAGTTGTTACAGCTAAGCTCAAAAGAGTAGTGCCTTATCTTATGCTTACCGTATAAAGATCAGTTTGACCTTCGGATTTAAATGACGTCAAAAGTATTATCTTATCTCCGGCAGCAGAGCTGTAGACGCGGTCTGAGTAGATATTATTATTAAATAATTCGACTTTGTTTGATCCGTCAATTCTAACAAGACTAACCATTCCTCGACTTTCCTCTTTGGCATCCATTTCTGTGAGTATGAGATGAAAGCTATCAGCATACCAGGAGATACTTGGCTGTTTATCGTCACTGTTTGTCACAAATACCACGCTTTCTACTCGTTCTCCAACAGGGATAGGCTTTTCCATGTTGTACACTTTATACTCAATTTTGTCTGCATTTTTCACAGTGTAAAGAAACTTTTTCTCATCTGGAGCCCAGATCGTAGCATTATCAGTCGCAATTTGTCTTAGATCTTCTGGTATATCCAATTTTGCAATAAAGTCCAATCTTTTTTGGGTAAGTTTTGTTGCCCACTCTTGTTTTAATTTGGCCGGGTCTTGGATAAACTGAGATTTGCCGTTTGATAAATCCACAAGGTAGAAGCCGTCAGTCGGTGATACTTCCACCAATAGCTCTTTTTCATCGGGGGACCACATCAAAGATTTACCTCTTGAATATAATTTTGTTGGAGTATCTTCAAGGACTACATATGGGTTTGATCTAAAAAGACTTAGTGCATCCCCATTTAGTGGAATTACCCATACACCTGGTGCATTGCCGTCTCCCGAGAAAAATGCAATTTTATTGAGTGTGGGTGAGATTGTAGGTTCTTTGGCGCCGGTATTTGTAAGAGGCTCTAGTCTGGGGCTTTGGGAGACAAGGACTGCTGTTATATCTGTGGCTAGTTCTGGAAAAACTTGAACTTCCTTGTCCCACACCACAAAACCATTTTTCATGATTCTTAAGTTGTACTTACCTGGTTGAAGACCGGATATGACACCATTTGTAGCTGTTTTTAGCTCCCCATTTAGATAAACATTAGCTCCTTCAGGGAAGGATTTTGCGCTTATCATACCGGTTTGCTTGATATCAACCACCTGAGTGACTTTGTCTTTGGTGAACCTATATCCCGCGGTATATAGGAATATCCCCAAGGTTACAAGTATTAGGGTGAGAGCTGTAAGTATAGATTTTAGGCCTTTTGTATTCATAGTGAGGGTATTTTAGCAGATTAGTGTATTCATGTATTATAATCCCCACATGTTGTCAAAAAAGATTGCGATTGATTTAGGTACTGCAAATTCACTTGTCTATGTATCAGGAAAAGGTATTGTTGCTAATGAACCTACTGTTGTTGCTGTAAATGTTGATGATGAGAAGATTGTGGCAGTTGGCAAAGAAGCACGAGACATGTTTGGTAAAACTCCGGAAGGAATAGTTGCCACAAGGCCACTTAAAAACGGGGTCATTGCGGATTATTATGTGACAGAGGCGTTGCTTAGATATTTGATAGATAAAGCAAATGGTAGATCTAGGTTGTTTAAGCCGGATGTGATGGTTTCAATTCCTGCAGGGGCAACTTCTGTTGAAGCAAGAGCAGTACTAGATGCTACTTATTCTGCCGGCGCACGTATGGCTTATCTTATACCAGAACCACTCGCTGCAGCAATTGGCACAGGACTTCCCATCTCAGAGCCGACTGGAAATATGGTGGTAAATATAGGTGGAGGTACCTGTGAGATAGCTGTTGTGTCATTATATGGAATGGTTTCACATGGATCTGTTCGGGTGGGAGGTAACACACTTGATGAATCCATAGCTACCCATATACGAAGAAAATATAATCTATTAATTGGGGATAATACTTCCGAGCAAGTGAAAATTAGTATTGGTGCAGCATTTCCTCTAGCCAAAGAGGAGAAAATTGAGGTTAAGGGAAGAGACTCCGTTAGTGGATTGCCAAGAACTGTGACTATAACTTCGGGTGAGGTGGTTCAATGTTTGTCACACCCGCTTTCTCAAATAGCAATAGGAATTAAAAATGTTTTAGAGCAAACGCCTCCAGAGCTAGCTTCTGATATTATAGACAAAGGTATTGTATTAACAGGGGGTACATCACTTCTTAGAAATCTTGATAAATATATTACGCATTTTACGGGTGTGCCCGCTCACGTATCAGACGAGCCATTACTTTGTGTGGTAAAAGGTGTAGGTAAGGCTTTAGATAATATAGAAATATTTGAAAAAAGTTTAAAAAGGAAGTAGGTAGGAATTTATATGTCATTATATACTAGAGACATTTTAGGTGTGAGGGTAGATTTTGGACTAACGAAAAAAGATTTTTTAGATAAGGTGGAATTTGCTATAAAAAATCAGTTAGAATCATACATTTGTACAATCAATCCTGAATTTATCATGCACTCATTGAATGATCCTAAATTTCAAAAAGAATTAAACGCATCTTATCTAAATGTTCCAGATGGAGCAGGCATACTGATGGCCGAAAGGTACCTTTCGCTTGTTGAAAATAGTAAATATAATCTTAATGAGCAAAGTAATTTTAGTAGTTTTATCTTAAAACTATTTCTTGGATTGAATGTCGGTTTTTCTTCTTTCTTAAATCTTAAGAAATTAGGTCCAAAACTTCCAGGATCAGAACTAATATATGACATGTGTTCCTTTGCCCAAAAAAAATCATATACTGTGATGTTTCTTGGGGGGTGGGCAAGAGACAGTTGGGGTAGACCTATGCCAACTAGTGGAAATTTGTCAGGACAAAGTGCAAAAAAACTTCAAGAAATGTTTCCTGGCTTAAAAGTTATTTTAGCTTCATCTGAAGTCCAGTTTGAAAAACAATATGATGAGAAGACTCTAAACGTAATACAAAAGGGTATGGAGGAATCTAAAGTAAGTAGAGTAGATATTGTATTTATTGCCTCAGACCATCGTAAGCAAGAAAGTTGGATGCAGCGCAATTTAAATAAAATTCCTGCAAACTTAGGGATTGGTGTTGGAGGTACTTTTGAATTTGTTACAGGTTATACCCAAAGGGCCTCTAAGTTAATGACAACCGTTCATTTGGAATGGTTGCAACGCTTATATAAAGAACCCTGGAGAGTAAAAAGAGTACCCATATCGTTTCCACTATTTCCGCTCAAAATTTTCATATCTTCATTAGTAAAAAAGAAGTAAATGTCCGTATTCACATAAGATTTCATACAAAGTAATAATACTAAGCAGTTATAAATTGTGTAATTGCAAAATTAATCTAAATTTATTGGAAAATCATTGACAACGATTTTCAATGATGTAACTATTTAGACATGAATTATTTAGATTTAGAAGATCGTTTATACACTTCAACCGAAGTGGCAAAAATATTAGGAGTGAGTCTTCGCTCCGTTTATAGGTATTTAGAAGACGCTAAGTTAGATGCAGAGATAAAGACTGCAACTGGGAGACATAGGTTCACAAAGCGGAACATTATGGACTTTCTATCACCACAAGTGAGTAGAAAAGTTGTACCCTCTACCTCTATAAGTAATTCAAGTTTTGAGCCATCAGCTACATTTTCTGATAGAGTTGGTTCTGATAAAGTTATACCTCAGGTTGACATAGTTACCGAAGTTGATGAAGATAATACTAGTGTCGAAGTAGAATCTGACATAGATAATGATAATACTGAGTCTGCAGTTTACAGTCCAAATCCTTTAAAAACAACTAAATTGACACCTATACTAGATGATGACGATGATGATATTTATACAGAGGTTTCAAGTGAAGTTGAGCAAAGTATAACTAATGAAGTTGTCTCTTCTACGACAGATGAAGACACATCTTACAGCAAAGTTAAAACTTATGATGATGGGGTTATTACTACAGAGGAGAGAAGCACCAGCACCACTCGAAGAACTGCAAAAATAGATGAGAAAGTAGACGAGGTAGAGGACGAAGGTGATGTTGATTGGCTTGCGAAGTTTAGAGCGGCTGCCGAAAAATATAAAGCCGAAGTTAAAGCTTCCGAGGAGCCACACGTTGTTGAGGTACCTGCTAATGCTAATCCAAAGATTTCCACACCGCCAGTCCAATCTTCTGTAAAACATGTTTCAGATTTGACTTCCATAGATGATGACGATTATGAAAGCCCAAAACAAACCATGTCTGACGAATATTTTTATACAAGTTCTGTAGGGGGTTTAAAGGATATTGCTCAAAACTTGGATAAAAGTGCTACTAAAGCATCCTTAGACTATGCATTTACAATGGATGCAGGACTTTCTCTGCATAAGCCAATTAGGCCTTTTTCCCTGATTCACTCATATGTGAGATCTGAAGACTTGCCATTTTTTGAAAAGATCTTAGGGTTAAAGCAGGTAGAGAAATCGGATGCTCAACTTTGCTTAATAGCTTCTGATGATAATGATATCTTTTCATCAAGTAGAGAAATGCATGGATTAAAAGTGGTTTCAAATTCCCAGCTTAAAGCTGACTTAATATCTGAAGGCAAGGCAGACCTAGCAAAAGAGCTCAGCTAATTAATTGCCCAAAAGACCATTTATATTAGACGTTCTTACTAGAAAGACCCCGCTTGCAAAGCGGGGTCTTCTGTGTTTATTTGAATTTATTTGAAATGAAGCTTTTTTAGTTAAACTTTAGTTAGCCTAACTTAAAAATTTTGTTTTAAAAATGAAAACGCCCTCCGCGGGCACTTTTTTGGTTTATTAAACTTAAAAAGCTTACCTTTAGAGGGCGCATTTTGTAATAAACATTTTAGAAGTCTATTACTTGTTTCTCTTTTATCTCCTTACTTATTTAATTACGCTAATTGGGCGCTTTGCAATTATTTGAGTTGACTTATGTTTATTTAGTTAGCAAGAGATTTTGCCAGAAGTTTACATAAGTGCTTTACAAAACAAAAACTATACTCCTACACATAGTTATGGTCAGGCTCCTTGGCTTACTAAGGTTAAAGCGTTATCGGTTTTTGCTCTCATGAGTAGTTTCTTAAATCCATAAGTAATTTGCGACGTTTCAGGTAGTAAATTTATGGGTAATATAGGGTTAGAAAAACCGGTTGGTGGAGTGCACCCTTAAGTTAAGCACATAACGATGTGCTAGTTGTGTTCTATTTGTATTTTGGTAGGGGATTTTAGGCAGATTTTCAAAGTGCGGGAACTTAGCGAAACATTAAAACTTATGTTTCCAGCGTTACACGTGCATTGGTTTCTAGTTTTCTAGAAGCCGAAACTTCAAAGGAAGTTATAAATATACTCAGTTATTATTTGATATCCGATGTTAGGTGTCAAGAGTTTCTTATTTTTGGTGCTTAGAAAATGCATTCCTCAGAGCTTATTGAACATTTTATTTACCCATAAAGAACGGGGAAAGGTTTTTAGGTTTTTGGATAGGGTTTAATTGCTACCGTTTAATTTTTTGAAGATAAAAATTTATTATTCCTGATTTATGATTAGCCAATCTAGTGTTACATCTTTTGTTTGAGTTTTTTCAAGTTTGATTTTAAAACTACGCTCACCTGTAATTTCCTTACCCACTCCAAGTGCCTTGTCCGGTGTGACAAGGATTAGTGAGTTTTCTTTAAGAGCTTCTGTGGTAATTTCTGTGTCGATGTCACCCGCCTTGATTACAGTTTTACCTGCACTTTGACTGGCCTGTTGGTCTGTGTTGATAGTTAGGCCTTTAGCTACAATTTCACCATCCGCTCTTAACACTATAGCTCCATCAAAGATATCTACATTACCACTTAGTGTCTTTTGAATATAGATTGTTTGACTCTCACATAGAGTCTCATTTGTAGTATTAGTATCTTTGTTGTAACAAGATGCTCCTAATACATTGATTGTGT
>JACPGI010000009.1 GCA_016182565.1 candidate division WWE3 bacterium | reverse complement strand
TGAAACACTTGATACAACAAAAAATTATAGAGTAACCTTGAAAATCCCAATTGAATTTGGACCTGAAATATATGTCTCACCCAAACCTTCAAAGAAAAACCCAACTAATACTTTCTATGAACTTGAATTTACTAAAGATGCCTTGTCTACAAGTGGGATAACTACATCTCATGGTAAAAACCAAATTTTTAACTTTAAGCTTGGATTCGCACTTCAAAATAATTCAGTCTTTTCCACTTTTCAAGAAATAGCACTTCCACCCGATATAAAAGGAATTCAACAGGTAAGATATACAGAAATTAATCCCCTGCCATTTAGTTTTTTTGAAGATAAGGATGGCAATTTTATAGCAAGATTCAAAGTTCCCCCAAAAGAGAAAATACACATTGTTGCAACAGGATCTGTAAGCTTAAAGGGTTCTCAAATAAATCCAGATTTCGGGGGGAATATAAAAGATATTCCGGCTAATTTAACAAGAGACTACACCAAAGAACAAAAATATTGGGAAATAAGTGCACAGCCTATTCAAAAAGTCGCTAAGAACCTTTTAAAACCCGAACTAACAGTTGTACAGAACGCACAAAGTGTATACAACTATGTAACAAAAACTCTTAAATATGACTTTGGCGTTTCACAAAAAGAATTTATAGAAAGAAACGGAGCATTAGCTGCCGTTTTACAACCAGGACCTTGGGCGTGCATGGAGTTTACTGATCTTTTTATCGCTCTAACCCGCGCGATGGGAATACCAGCAAGAGAGGTAGATGGATTTGCATACACTAGAGAGAGTAATTTGACGCCACTTTCAATTAGTCTTAAAAATGGGGATTTGCTCCATTCATGGGCGGAATTTTATGATCCCAACTTTGGCTGGGTACAAGTTGATCCAACATGGGGTAATACCTCTGGTATAGATTACTTTACAAAGCTTGACACTAGTCATTTTGCTTTCTCAATAAAGGGAATGGATTCAGAGTATCCCTATCCGGCAGGCTCTTACAAAGTAGATGGGACAGAAAAACAAGTTGAAGTTGATATCGCTCAAAATAATTTTCTAACAGGGTTTCCTACAAACTTGCAGGTTTTTAAGACCAAAAATCTAAATCCAATAAATCTTTTTTCCAAGAAACAAACTTATATTGTTTTTAATGATGGTGGAGTTAAACTTAGCAATTTTAATAACACAGGGGACAAATTATTACCAAAGGATATTACTTACATTACCCTACCCAAAGACTCAAGAGAAATTTATTACGAGGACGCAAACGGAGATAAACAATTTTATAGATTCTCAATAAATGAAAATAAACCAATTGTTAAACAAACAGATTGGTTAATTATAGTGCTAAGTGTTGGTGGAGCGATTGCGCTGTGTATGATAATTTATTATCTAGTAACTCACTCAATGGACCTTCAAATACTACATTACCGCCTTGTTCGCCGCCTTCGGGGCCAAGGTCAATCACCCAATCAGCGTTTGAAATAACATCCATATTGTGTTCAATCACAAGAACAGTGTTACCTCTTGCGGTAAGACGTTTAATAATAGAAATAAGTTTTTCTAGATCAGCAAAGTGAAGCCCGGTTGTAGGTTCATCTAGTATATAAAAAGCTTTTCCTCTGGTTTGTTTTGAAAGTTCTGTTGCTAGTTTTACTCTTTGCGCCTCCCCACCTGAAAGTGTTGGAGCTGGTTGACCAAGTCTTATATAACCTAATCCGACATCGGTGATGGTTTGAAGTTTACGTCTTATTATCGGAATGTTATCAAAAAACCTTAATGCTTCTTCTACGGTCATATCCAAAACTTCACTAATACTTTTATCTTTATAAGTCACCTCCAACGTTTCTCGGTTATACCTCTTACCCATACAGACATCACAGTTTACATATACGTCTGGCATAAATTGCATTTCTATCTTTATTTGACCTTCACCTGCACATGCCTCACACCTACCACCCTTGACGTTAAAACTAAATCTGCCGGATTTGTAACCTCTTATACGTGATCCTTCCGTCTTGGCGAAAAGTTCTCGAATATGATCAAATGTCTTGGTATATGTAGCCGGATTTGACTTCGGAGTTCTTCCTATAGGAGCCTGATCAATAGCAATTATTTTATCAAGGTGCTCAAGGCCTGTTATATCATCGCAAACCTCAGGTCTTTCTTCGTTTTTAAGCCCAAAATATGCCCTAATTGCCGGATGGAGCGTGTCCATAACTAGAGATGATTTACCTGACCCCGAAACACCGGTGACACACACAAACTTTCCAAGGGGTATCTCAACATTTATTTTTTTAAGATTTCTGCCTCTAGCACCTTTAATTTTTAAAACCTCACCTTTATATACATCCCGCATTTCAAGATCAAGTCCTACCAAATGCTTTTGTAAACCATGCCCAACCTTTTTCTTACCCGATAAATATTTTCCAGTGATAGAGTTTGGGTCTTTAATAATATCTTTTGGGGTACCATGAGCAATTACTTTACCACCATGCTCACCGGCACCTGGCCCAAAATCAAAAATATAGTCGCTTTCTAACATTGTTTCCATGTCATGCTCTACAACCAAAACTGTGTTACCAAGATCGCGCAAATTTTTTAAAGTTTTTATAAGACGACCTTGATCTCTTTGATGAAGCCCTATGGACGGCTCATCTAGAACATATAAAACCCCAGAAAGGCCGGAACCAATTTGGGAGGCAAGGCGGATTCTTTGTGCCTCACCACCAGAAAGTTCACTTGAGGTACGACTTAAATTTAGGTAAGTAAGGCCAACATCAATCAAAAATTGAATTCTAAAAAGAATTTCTTTCATGATAGGATTTGCAATCTGTGTATCGCGATCACCTAGGGTGCTTTGGAGTTCCTTTGACCATTTACTTAGCTTATTTATTGGTAAACTTGCAATTTGGAATATATTTTTGTCCCCTATCACAACTGACAAAGCTGTATCATTTAGTCTTGTACCGTTACATTTAGAGCATTGCTCACGTACCATATATTTCTCGATTTCATTTCGAATATAGTCTGAGGAGGTATCTTTATGCCTTCTAATAAGATTTGGAACAACACCTTCAAACTTTGCAAAATGGGCATTTTTCTGGCCCTCCTTCTCATATTCAACTCTAAATTTAATTTCCTCTTTAGGTCCATGTAATAAAATATCAAAATGTTCCGGGGAAAGCTTATTAATAGGAACTTTAAGAGAAAAACCGTAATGGCTGGCAACCGATTCCACAACTTTTGAAACCCAGTAACTTCCTCCGTCAAAAAGATTGGACCAAGGAAAAATCCCACCTTCTTTGACACTTAAGTTTGGGTTGTATACCTGTGCCTCGTCTACACTTAGCTGAGTACCAATACCATCACACTTAGAACAAGCACCATGTGGGGAGTTAAAAGAAAATACTCTAGGTTCAAGTTCTGGAATAGATGCACCACAATTTGGGCAAGCAAAGTTTTCTGAAAATAAGGTGTCTTCAAATTTTGTTGGTTTTTCTGGGAAATCAAAATTTTTATCTTTAACTAAGGCCAAAACTATATAGCCACTACTTATTTTTAAAGCTGTCTCTATGGTCTGAAACAGCTCGCTTCTAAACAATACCTCCTCGGAATGGTCTTTAAGCTTTTTTTTGTTTATTATCATTCTGGCTAAAATTGCTTCAACTGTATGTTTATTAGTTTTAATAAGGTCGAATTCCTCATTTAAATCTTTTACATGACCATCGATTCGAACTCGCATAACGCCCTGTTTTCTTAAATTATCAAGAAGGGAAGAAAATTCTCCTTTACGATCCCTAACAACTGGAGAGAGTACTAAAAACCTTGTACCTTTGACCGAATCAAAATCCCTATCATGAGTTATAATTTTAAAAATCTGATCTGCGATCTGCTCTGGGCTTTGTCTTGCAATTTTTGTGCCACATTCAGGACAATGCGGATTTCCAATCCGCGCAAATAGAAGTCTTAAATAGTCATAAATTTCTGTTACAGTACCTACAGTTGATCTTGGATTTTTTGAAGTAGTTTTTTGATCAATTGCAATTGCCGGAGAAAGTCCTTCAATACTATCTACATCTGGCTTATCCATTACACCTAAAAATTGTCTTGCATAAGAAGACAGACTTTCCACATATCTTCTTTGGCCCTCAGCATAAATGGTATCCATAGCAAGAGATGACTTGCCTGAACCTGAAACACCAGTAAATACAACAAATTTATTCTTTGGAATTTCCAAATTAATATTTTTAAGGTTATGTTGACGAGCACCTTTTACTATAATTTTATCCTGGGATTTAGACATTGCCAAAAAAGTATACGGTATTTGTTCGGGTTTTGGAAGTGGGAAATATATTGGGGGCACATATACCTTTGGTACCCCCAAAATTTTCCGGCTATATCAATAACTCTGGCTATAGAGAAAATCATCCGAGCTGGCCAATCGAAATACAAGTCCCCAGAAATTAAAAAACCTACACTTCGCAGATAGAATATGCACAGTTACACCACCTTTTAGTATGATCCGATTGTGTAGACAACGTACCTTGTGTACAAAACTTTCCACCTGCTTAGGATAAGCCTCATCCATATGCCCAGCCGCTTCTTCTATAACAAGAATAGATGTACGCCACCATGCAGCGGTTTCAAAGCTTTCCAATGATGTATGTACATCAAACGGTACCAAAAAATCTAATCCCCTGTGTTGAGAAATCTTATCCCTTATTACTTGGTGAAATTCTCTTGAACCAATTACCTGTACATAGGGAGAAATTTTCATTTGCTGCCTCCGAATTGCTATCTTTGATTTAAGCCCTCTTGTTCATTAGATTAAACCTAATAGAAATACAAAAGTAAATAATAAGTTTTAAATTAACTGTTTTGAATTTGTGAAATAAGATCAAACCCACCCCAAACCCCATTTACATCACCCATCTCTGATTTTAAAATTTTTGGCATATCAAAAAGGCTTTGTGTATAAAGTGCATCATGCATAGCCGGCTCAAACATCTCAAATCTAGTAGCTATGCTTCCACCAAGAACGATCACACCAGGATCCCACATAGCAACAACATTTGTTATTACTGTCGCCATTTTCTCACCATACTCGTTCCAAACTTTAGGATCTTTACAATCAAATGGTTCCATACCGTAAATCTCCTTAAAGGCTACACCGGATAGATAAGAATGGGCACATCCTTTCTGGCCACACACACTATCTTCCCTACCATCTTCAACAATAATCATGTGCCCCGGTTCAAAGTTACCCTGAATCCTACTTATCTGTTTGTCCTGTATTCTTACTCCACCAAAACCTGTACTTAGAGTAAGATATGCTACGACTCTAGATTTCGCAGCAACACCACGCCTTGATTCAGCAAGCCCCGCAAGCGCTGCATCATTTTCTATTACAATTTTAGAATTCGGAATTGTAATATCAAAAAGCACCTCATAGGATTTACCTGTAAGTTCTGGATAATTTACAATTTTTTCAAAAGTTCTTGCATATCTATCTACCATGCCCGGAACACCAACACATACAAAATCAACAGTTTCGCCTTCAATTACCTTGGCGATCGCATTATTTAAAAGCTTTTTTTCTACTACAAGTTCTTTGTTTGTTGGAAACCTCTCCAATTTATGGAGTGAAATTAAATCTTTAGATGAGGCGACTCTTGTACTAGTTCCACCAAGGTCAATTGATATATACATAGGCAGTAACAGGCATATTATTTGACAAATCTCAGAATAATACAATAATAAGAAAAAAGGAGAGGCTACATGATTAAATTTCCCAGCTGGCTAAAGTACGTCGCCACTATTATTGGCGTAATAATGCTTGGAATATTGATGATTCAGGCAAGTGAACAGGATCACCGTGATCGAGCAGTGCAAACACACTATGAAGTATTGATACCCCCTAACTGTGACACTGCATACGATGGGGTGTATCCAGTTGTCAATGTGCTTACGGCCGAAAAACCAATTTTTGAACCTGAAAGTGGAACCACCACACTACAAGGTCCTGCCATGTACGACCGGAGTGCAACATATCATTGGCTTTCAGATTGGGTGTTTTTCGATGCTTCAAATCTTGAAATACCCAAGGGGTGTAAGGTGAGGTTTTCCCCTCGGGAACTAACCTTTCTTCTCATCAGCAAAGAAGAAAAAGATAGGTGGAATCAAATGCTGTCAGATAAATAACAAAGGAGACCAATATGACAACTCCAGCAAAAAAAGGGGATAATTACGATTATATCCCGATGCTCTTGATCGCAATCCTTGTGTTCATATGTGCTGGGTGGTCAGCAATTCAGGTTTTGTTGGCCTTAATGCACGCCCTTGGTATAACCTGGTACATATAATGGATCGGGCGGTAAATAATTAAATGACCTGCCTTGTAAAAAAACAAGCGGGTCATTTAACACTAAGTTTTTTAGTCCTGATTTTTCTTGGCAGCTCTTATTTTATCTCTTAAAATTGCGGCTTTTTCAAAATTCATCATCTCGGCTTCATACTTCATCATTTCAGTAAGTTTTTTGATTTGTTTTTTAAGTTCATCTGGCGGAAGCTGTGAAAAATCAGTTTCATCATCAATACCCATAAACTTTCTTTTCTCGGCTTTTTCTTCCAAAACTTCATCAATAAGCTTTTCTCTGATAGGCTTGGATATACTAATTGGAGTAATACCGTATGTAAGGTTATAGCCAATCTGAGTCTCGCGACGGCGTTCAACTTCAGAAATAGCCGCCTGCATACTTTTTGTTACCCTATCGGCATACATTATAACTTTGCCATTTATATGTCTTGCAGCACGTCCCATGGTCTGTACCAAAGATGAAACAGATCTTAAAAATCCTTCTTTATCTGCATCAAGAATAGCAACCAATGAAACTTCAGGGAGATCTAGGCCTTCTCTTAAAAGATTAATCCCAACCAACACATCATAATTTCCCCTACGCAGATCGTCTAATATACTAGTTCTCTCTAATGTTTCGATATCAGAATGTAAATAGGTGACTTTGATGCCTTGTTCAGTAAGATATGTTGATAGCTCTTCTGCCATGCGTTTAGTAAGCGTTGTAACAAGTATTCTTTCGCCACTTGTAATTCTAAGTCTTATCTCGGCTGTCAAGTTTTCAACTTGACCTTTTGATGGCCTTATTTCAACTTCCGGGTCGGGAATACCGGTTGGCCTTATTAACTGTTCCACAATCTCACCGCCACTCATACTAAGTTCCCAATCAGCCGGAGTTGCACTTGTATAAATGGTCCTTCCGGCACGGCGTAAGAATTCCTCAAATTGCAATGGCCTATTATCAAGTGCTGAAGGAAGTCTAAAGCCATAATTAATAAGAGTTGATTTTCTAGCAAAGTCACCATTGTACATACCCCTTATTTGTGGGATAGAGATATGTGATTCATCAATCACAAGTAAATAATCTTTTGGAAAAAAATCCATCAATGAGTATGGAGCATCGCCCGGATTTCTTCCATCAAAGTACCTTGAATAATTTTCGATACCTTTACAATATCCAATCTCCTGAATCATTTCTAAATCATAATTTGTCTTTTGTTCAAGTCGGTATGCTTCAATTTGTTTGCCTTCAGCTTTTAACTCGGCAAGTCTTATAGCAAGGTCCCTCTCAATATTTTTTATTGCAGCATCTCTACGCTCTTCCGCAGTGATGTAATGTTTTGCAGGATAAATTAGTACAAATGCGCTATCTACCATTTGGGCATCTAAATACTCGGTTTTTGGTTGGTGGTTTTGTGGTAGTTGTGGACTGCTCTTTGTAGATTCTTGCTTTGAGTGACCCCCAAGTCTTGGAGCTGACAAATTATTTTTATCAATTAAAGTTCCGGTCATAGGATCAAAATGCACTAAAGTAATCAAAGTATTATCAAAAACTTCAGTCCTTATTGCGGTGTCGCCGTAGGCCGGAAAAATATCTATCACATCACCCCGCACTCTATATGACCCTCTTTTAAAATCAAATTCGTTTCTTTCATAGTGAATTTGGTCAAGGCGCACAAGAAGATCAATTTTTCTTATTTTCATGCCTTTTCTAAGTTCTAGGGCTACTTTGGAATATTCAGCCGGTGAGCCTAAGTTATAAATACATGAAACAGATGCAACAACTATCACATCCTTTCGTGTCATCAGAGAAGTGGTGGTGGCAAGTCTAAGTTTATCTATTTCTTCATTTATTGCAGAGTCCTTCTCTATATAAGTGTCGGTTTGGGGAATATAGCTTTCCGGCTGATAATAGTCATAGTAACTTACAAAATACTCGACAGCATTGTCTGGAAAGAAATCTCTAAATTCTTGGTAAAGCTGGGCGGCTAATGTCTTGTTGTGAGAAATAACAAGAGTGGGTTTACCTATGTTTTTTATAACATTGGCAACGGTAAATGTTTTACCGCTCCCTGTAACGCCTACTAAAACTTGGTGCTTTTTGTTCTGCAAAACACCCCGGGTAAGAAACTCAATAGCTTTTGGTTGATCGCCCGTCGGGGTGTATTGAGATTGTAAGTTAAACATTTATAGATTCTATCATTTCGGGTTGTATTCGGAAATAGATTAGAAAGGGGTTTAAAAATTTCTTGGAATCAAGCTAGAAATAAAGTGAGATACATACAAAATACAGAAATTGTGTTTTGATGGGCTTTACCTTACAATCCAGACAAATTCATATAAGGAGACGAACATGACCAAAAAGGCCTTGAAAGAAATAACTGCAAAAGAGGTATTTACTCTTTTAGTGGAGGCTGAAAAGAGATGGCATATACTTCAGCCACAACCCGCAATTGAACACTTCAACTCAATTATGGAGTTATCAAAAACCCCATGGATCTCTACCTTTGGGGTGGAACTTCACCGCGGCGAGATATGTGTTTTGATACTTGTGAGGGGTATGACCAAAATCGTGCAACAAGTTGCCTTCAAAGACAGTAATGGTAGGTACTATATCAGAACTTGGTATGACCATAGAATGGTAGACCTGCTAATCTGATATAAAGTTCTGCCCGAGAAACAATAAAAGATAAACTTCGGCCATATAGTGTGACCGAAGTTTATATCAAAAAATCCTCATTTGGTAAACGCAAACGGTGAGGCGGCTGAAGAAAGGCGCGGGATGTTTCTGATGATAACCCCATATGCCCTCTTGGCTTGTTTGATCATAGTTGCCAAGGCCGGTTTTGAAAACCCAACTGGAAGCAAATATGATGTGTGGTCGTATGAGTATTCACCAGTTGAAAGCTGAAGAATTCCCAAATCTGTACCGTAGCATATCTGTGGGTATGGGCCATGACCAATTAAACTGAGGTTTAAAACATAAAAAAACCTCGCTGAACCAGGTGCAGTGGCTGGGATAAGATTGGATACCACTACATACAAATGGGTAAACACAGTAGTGCCCACACACTTGTCCAGTAATATATTTCCTGGCTTAATCGATCTTGAACCACGGGCTCGAAAAAGTTCGAAACCAAATAGCAATTCCAAGCTTTTCGTGTCTGCAAGCAAGACATCAAGATATCTCGGTGGAAGTATGCGCAACACTTTGTTCATCATGTCTCCTTTCAAGCTACATAATATGGGTTTAGCTTGACTCTATTAAATTTAATATACCCTATAATGAGAAAAAATAAAACTCCTCTTGACATCTTCGGTAAATATTCGTTAGTATATAAATACCCAAAGAAAACACAAAGTGCTAAGTATTAAATTTAATTTGGGAGAAGGCTTACACAATGAGTCCAGTAACACTTTATAAAAGGCAAAAAGAAATTTTAGATTATCTTTCTCAATATATTCAAAAAAACAGCACTTCTCCAACACTTCAAGAAATTGCAGAAGCTATGGGACTTTCTTCTCTTGCAACAGTGCATGAACATCTCCAAGCTCTTGTTAAAAAAGGCATTATCAAAAGGTTTGAGGGTGCAGTACGCGGTATTGAAGTTTTAGATCAGGCAATTGATGCCTCATTACATGGTGTTCAACTTCCACTTGTTGGCTACATTGCAGCAGGTAAACCAATTGACGCCATTGAAAATCCCCTAGCTACGGTCACAGTAGCAGCGGACCTTGTTTCAAAAAATAGAAGATGCTATGTCTTACAAGTAAAGGGAGACTCCATGATAGAAGAAGGCATTTTTAACAACGACTATGTTGTCATCCAACAGCAAGAAACTGCAAATGACGGAGATATAGTAGTAGCTTTAATAAGTGGTGAGTTTGCTACTCTTAAGGGTTTTTACAAAGAAAAAGGCGGTAAAGTAAGACTCCAACCTGCAAATTCTACAATGGACCCAATCATAGAAGATGCCTCAAACGTTCAGATCCAGGGTAAGGTAACCGGTGTTATAAGAAGATATAACTAACCTGTTACAATTATCTTTGTTATGACATTAAATAAAATTAGACGGTTGGGTTTAGATTTTGACGGAACAATAGCCTCCGACTTTGACCCCAAAAACTTTTTACATATCGGGACCAAAGCAGCAAACCCAATACATACTAATTACATTTATCGATTTTTTGATATTTTAGTTACGATGTTTGGCACTTCTTATCAAACCCCACAACCAAATATTCAAAAGTTCTTGGAAACAAATAACACAATCGATTTTTTTATCATTACCGGAAGACCAAACTATGTTGCAAGGTGGACTTTAGTCTGGCTTAAAAAAAATAATCTTTTACAACACTTCAAAGAAATATATTTTAATCGAGCAGGTACTTCTCCACTAAACAATAAACTAACATGCATTAAAGACCACGAACTAGATGGGCACATTGACGACAACCCAATTGTAATTCTTGAGCTTGCAAAAAAATTCCCGAATAAAGTTTTTGTGTTATTAAACCCAGTTAATTCATTAACAGAAAGTGACAAATTTAGTAATATTTTCTGGGCAAAAAACTGGATAGATGTGGCAGAAATAATTGAAAAATTCAAATGAAGTTAATTTTCTTGAGTTTTATCTGGTATAAAAGATAACAAGTAGTACTTTACTTTAGTTAAAATTTCTTTGACATGGTCTAGAGGGGTTTTTTCACTTTCTTTATAAAATTCTATAATTGGGGGGAGAATTGAAAATAAGATTATCCCCATAACTATTGGTAATAAATATTTATCAACACCGGGTATAAAACTACCTAAAAAGTAACCCGCAAAGCCAACTCCAAAAACCCATAGAGTACCACCTAAAAAGTTATAAAGCATAAAAACTGCCCTATTCATATGCCCAATGCCAGCAACTATCGGAACAAAAGTTCTTACCACTGGCACAAATCTTGCAATAACAAGAGCCTTACCACCATATTTTTCATAGAATTGTTCAGCTTTTATAAGATTTTCTTGTTTAAAAAGTAAGGAATCTTGTCTTCTAAATAATTTGCGGCCAACATGTTTACCAAACTCATACCCAACATTATCCCCAACTATGGCAGCAACCCAAGATCCAAGAATCATGTGCCAAATATTAAAAATAGGTACAGCTGAAGAAGATAAAAGCCCAGCAGTAAAAAGTAAGCTATCACCAGGCAAGAAAAATCCTATCAAAAGACCAGATTCAGCAAAAATCATACCCCAAACCCCAAAGAGCCCAACAGCTCTAATAAGGCCTATTAAATCATGGTTTAAAAATGCATCAATTACCTCTTTCATAGCTTAGAAAGGATAACATAGTGTGTTAATATTTAGTAGATGAATACTGCCATACCAATAGATAAATCTGTTTTGTATGAAAAATATGGGAAAGAAAAAGTAGATAGAATAGTTGCCCATCTAAACTACAAAGCAGAATCAAAACCTTTACCAAAAGAAGAAAATTCAGACTTCCCTATTTTATATGTATTTCGTCATGGCCAAACAACTGACAATCTTGATATGGTTTTTAGCGGTTGGCGAGATCCTGATCTTACCTCTCTTGGTATATTAGAAGCACAGGAATTAGCCGAAAAACTAAAAACCAAAAAAATTCATATGCTTATTGCCTCTGATCAAAAAAGGGCAATTCACACCATGCAGATAGCTATATCAAAAAATCCCTATGCAAAGGGTCTTGAAATTCATCAAGATAAAAGACTTAGGGAAAGAAATTATGGCGATCTTAACGGTAAAAGCAAACTTGAAATTTCACTTGAAAATGAAGCACTTGCGCAAAAATATAGAAGAAGTTGGGATTTTCCACCACCTGGAGGAGAGAGCCTTAAAATGGTTGTAGAGAGAGTAAATTTATTTTTAGGTGAAATTATTCCGTTGATGAAAACAAATAGAGTAAATGTTGCTGTGTCATGTCACGGAAATTCTATAAGGGGGATCCGAAAATATTTTGAAAACTTAACCGAAGAAGAAACTGTTCATATAGAAACACCACTTGGAAAAGACTATACGGCTTATACTATCAGATAAACCTACTCCTCAAACTTATCTTTTTCATGTAGAAAAATCTCAAGAAGTCTATTGTATTTAGCCACTCTCTCACCCCTTGCCGGAGCACCGGACTTGATAAAGTCAGCACTTACTGCAACCGCTAAGTCTGCAATAAAAGTATCTTCTGCTGTGTCTCCACTTCGATGTGATACATTTACCATCATTCCTGCTTCTTTGGCTATACGAATAAATTCAAAAGTTTCTGTAAGAGTTCCCACTTGGTTTGGTTTTACAATTACAGCATTATTTAGTTTTTTTGGAATAATCTTTTCA
This sequence comes from candidate division WWE3 bacterium, assembly GCA_016182565.1. Lineage (GTDB taxonomy): Bacteria > Patescibacteriota > WWE3 > UBA101185 > UBA10185 > JACPGI01. The sequence goes on along the minus strand of JACPGI010000009.1, from coordinate 110,110 downwards.
AGTATTCTTGGGTTTGTTACTACAAGGTCATCCCCAACAATCATCAAATTTCTCCCCTGCATTTCAAAGAACCTTGCCCATCCTTTGTGATCACTTTCTTGGAACGGATCTTCAAGATAAATTATAGGATAGTTATTCACAAGATCGCTATAATAATCAGCAAGCCCAGCACTACTTAGGTGGAGTGCTTCCTCATCTATAGAATAAGTGATGATGCGTTTAAAAGAATCAGCCGCAGCATCTATCCCAAAAAATACTTGGTCCCCTAACTTAAAGTCGGATGAAACCGCCTCTTTCATAAAATCAAGAGCAGTATGTGGGGTAAGTCCTTCTGGAGCATAGCCGCCCTCATCACCAACTTCAGTGTCATAGCCATTTTTTTTCAAGACATTTTCTATATTGTGATACACCGTTACACCCATTTCTAAAGCCTCATCAAAAGGAACGCGTCCTGCAGGCATCACCATAAATTCTTGGAAACTAAGACCATTGTTAGCGTGTTTTCCGCCATTTAATATGTTAAACACCGGAGTAGGGAAAGTGAATGATTCTTTTTTGTTTCCAAAAAGTTCTGCTAAATATTTGTATAATGGCACTTTTCTGGAAGCAGCAGCCGCCTGACTCACTGCCAAAGAAACTGACAAAATACTATTTCCACCTAGATGTCTTTTGTTTGGGGTTCCATCAATTTCTACAAGCATTCTATCTATTTGACCTTGATTAAAAGGATCCTCCCCAACTAAGGCGTCGTTTATAATTGTTGTAACTTTATTGATTGATTCTTGGACAGGTAAATAAAATGCCTCGTTTTTTCCTTTTGAAGCACCTTCCGGAATAGTCTGAATGCCAATTGATCCGTCATCCAGTAGCACTCTAGTACGAAGTGTCCAATCACCCCTAGAGTTTACTATTTTATGGCAGGATATATTTTTAATTTTGGGCAGCATGTATTCTTTCTGATCAAATTCTATGTCTTCATCTAACTCATAAAACTATCTATCAATTTCCTCGGACCCCTTACTTCTTTTTGCCGTTCTTTAATACTTTTTGTTCTGCATCGTATACAATCTTACGGGTCTTTTCGATGACATCAGGACTTACTGATACAGATGTGGCTCCCCATTCAACAAGTTTTTCTACAAGTTGTGGGTAGACTGATGGAGCTTGTCCACAGATGGAACAAGTCACCCCCATTTTTGAGCAGGTTGTAATAATTCTCTCTAATGCCCAAAGAACGGCAGGATCAAGCTCACTGTAAACATTTGCAACTTTTTCGTTATCTCTATCAACCCCTAGAATAAGCATTGTTAAGTCATTTGAACCAATAGAAACTCCATCAATACCCTCTTCAATAAATTTATCAAGTAAGATTGCATTTGAAGGAATCTCAGCCATCATCCAAAGTTTAAAAGATGGACTTCGTGTAAGACCAAAGTTTGCCATCAACTTTTTGACTTGTCTTAGTTGATCAATTGTTCGTACAAATGGAAGCATTACATGGAGGTTTTTATACCCTAGTTTATTTCGAACATGTTTGATAGCCTCAATTTCAAGTCTAAAAACATCGGCATCTTCTATATACCTACCTACTCCTCTAAACCCAATCATTGGATTTGGCTCATCAAGTTCATAAGCAGCACCGCCCTTTAGATTTTTATATTCGTTGGATCTAAAATCAGTAGTTCTATAAACAACAGGTCGTGGGTAAAATGCCTTTGCAAATTTTTCAAGACCATCTGACATATGAGCTATAAATTCTTTTTCCTTACCATCTTTAATAAATTTTCTAGGATGTACGCCAAGCTGGGCAATCATAAATTCAGCACGCAATAATCCAACACCATCTACATATCTTGCGGCCATATCTTGCGCAAGTTCAGGCTCGGCAAGATTCATGTATATTTTTGTTGCTGTTTTGATAGGCTCACCATTTATTAAAGTAACTATGGTATCTGTAGCCTCAGTACTTGCAGTTACAATTGCGCCCTCATAAATTTTGCCAGTCGTTCCATCAACCGTTATCACTTCACCATCTTTTAGCATCTTAGTAGCAACTCCGGCACCAACTACAGCTGGTATGCCAAGCTCACGACTAACAATAGCAGCATGTGATGTCCTACCACCCTTGTCAGTCAAGATTGCAGAAGCTCTTTTCATAGCAGGTACATAATCAGGATTTGTCATTTCAGCTACTAATATGTCGCCTGTCTTTACCTTTGTTATTTCTGAAGCTTTGCCAATTATTCGCACAGTCCCAGAAATAGCTCCCGGAGAGGCACCAAGTCCCTCCATCAAAAGTTTTGCTTTTTTACCATTTGCTGCAGTTACTTCACCTTTACCTTTTGCAGATACATTTAGGGTTGTAACCGGCCTTGATTGAACTATGTAGAGTTTACCTTCCTCGTATCCCCACTCTATATCTTGGGGCCTACCATAATGCTCCTCGATTTTCATCCCAAGACGGGCTAATTCCTTGACCAACCTGTCAGGTAATTTCTGTTTTTCTTGATATGCTTTGGAAACTGCAACCTCACCGCCATCGGTAAATTGCCATGTTTGTTTTGCAACATATTTGTATGTTATCTCTAAAGTTTTTTTATTAATAATAAATTGATCTGGCGTAATTTCCCCTGAAACAATAGGTTGACCCAAACCAAATGCGGCCTCAACAGAAACCTCACCTCTATTGTTGGTCGTTGGATTTACCGTAAACATGATGCCTGACACCTCAGACTGCACCATAAGCTGTACGGGCACAGCAATACCTACTTTTAGGTGATTAAATCCATTTTGTGTCCTATAAAAAATTGCTCTAGATTCAAATAAAGATGCCCAACACATCTGAACGTGTTTTATCACATCCTTATATCCAATTACATTTAGGTAAGTTTCTTGTTGGCCTGCAAAAGATGCATCAGGTAAATCTTCAGCTGTAGCTGAAGACCTCACAGCCACTTTTTTATCGCTGTTTCCACATAACTCTTGGTAATTAGTTTTAAGTAGAACTTCTAACTCATCTGGCATATCAGCCGCCAAAATAGCGGTTTTAATATTTTTTGATGCTTTCATTAAGGCTTTGGAGTCAGAAACATCAAGCCCAGACAACTCAGCTACAATTTTTTGTTTTAGAGAAGTTTTTTTAACAAAATCAAAGTATGCTTTTGCAGTAACGCAGAAACCATTTGGAACTGGTATTCCATGACGATACATTTCACCAAGGTTAGCACCTTTTCCTCCGACTAAAGGAATGTCTCCTTTGTTAACTTGATTAAACCATAAGATTGGGGCAGTGTCTTTTTTCATAAATTTAGTATAGCATTTTTTTTCTTAGCTAAGATATAAAATTTTAGAAATATTTTTAAGAAACAAAAAGTTGTGCACTATCTAAAAGCTTTGTATCTACAAACACAAATGGCATTAAAACAGATTTAACACGCTCAAGTATCATCTGGGCTTCTTTTTCGTAAATCCCCTCTACACGCACAGAAAGATACGGTCCGGTATTTGATGCCCTTATCAAAAACCACCCTGTAGAAGTTATATTTACTCTTATACCATCTGTGTTATCTACCCGAACTACATCCGGAAGCTCCTTATAGCTTAAAAACAAGGCATCGATTAGACCATGTTTAAGATCATCCGGGCAGGAAAGCTTAAGCTCTGTAGTATGGACGCGCATAGGATATGTCTGCATGATATAAGAAAGGGGGCGCTTTGTTTCAAAAATTCGTTCAATAACTCTTAGTATAGAAAAAATATGATCATCAAAACCAAAGTAATCATCTTTGAAATAAAAGTTTCCCGAAAACTCACCTCCAAGCGTAGCACCTCGATACATTTCGGAAATAAAGTGAGGATAACCGGTTTTTATATACATTGAACCACCACCCCTTATTTCAATAAATTCTGGTAAAAGTTCTGTTGACTTAACATCAAACAAAATCTTACTTTTTTTATTTTTATGTAAAACCGAATCAGAAAGTAGCATTAAAATCTTATCATTTTCATATACTGTCCCTTCTTCATCGATGATATGAAAAATTCCTAGGCCGTAATCAATGTATACGGACAAATCTGGGGCAATATTTTTTGCCTTGTCCAAAAACAATTTAAGGCTGTAATCTTTTCTAGCATCATAAACTTCAAGTGAAATGCCTAACTTACTAAATAGCCTTGGGAAATACTTTTGAGTAATTGCATCCGCAAGCCCCAGCATCAAATTTAATCCACTAAACCGAGAAAAGCGTGATATTAAAAAATTTTCATATTCCAAAAAAAGATCACCTGTAGATATTTTTGCTACTCCCTTAATAAAATCTTTTTTAGTTAATAGATTTTTTATTGACACATAATCATTCTTACTTAGGGGACTTACAGGGGCACGTGTTATTCTAAAAATTACCTGATTTTCAGCTGAATGACCATGTGAAATATAAATTCCCAAATCAAATTTTTTATTTGCAAGTGCAAAAAGAAACGGAGAGGGGATTAGAGAGTCAATTTTTATAACATTTATCGGAGTTTGCGATATACCCTGAAAAACCTTTTCAAACACATGTAATGCGTTTCTTGAACCGTCATTAGAAATAACGACATCTAATAATCCTTCTTTACAAGCAAAGCTTCCTAATGCCATACCTAAGTCTATACAAAAATCATTAGATAATTGTTTTGGATAACTACCGCGAATATCGTAGCCTTCAAAAATTTCATCAAATAGATTCATTTTTAATCAAGGGGTAGTGTAAATATAAATATTGCGCCGTTTGGCTTGTTATCCTCTATCCAAATCTTGCCATTATGCGCCTCAACAATTGCTTTGACTATGACAAGACCTAGACCAGTGCTTGGTCCCTTGGCGGTTTTTGAATTATCCAGTTGAACAAATTTTTGGAAAAGAAGGGGTTTTTTATCGTCTGAAATACCCTCACCAGTATCTACTACTGAGATCTTTACAAAATCTCCTTCAAGTTCAGATTTTACAATTATCTCGCCCGTGTTTGTATATTTGATAGCGTTTGAGAGTAGATTATTTAAGACTTGAGTTACCCTATCATTATCAAAAGAAAATTGGGGGATAGTTTTATCAAGTATTACTTTAAGATCAATATTTCTGCCTTTAGCTAGTGCAAAATAATTTTTGACTTCAATTTCAAGTAAATTGTTTAAGTTATCTTTCTTCTTATTTATCTTAAATTTAGTTAAATCCATTTTGGTGTCTTCAAGAATTGTGTTTACAATTTCTAGTAGTTTAAAGGATGAATCTCTAATTTGATTTAATATCTCACCCCGCTTGTCTTTAGAAACTTTATCAGATTCGTGAATCAAAATATCTGACATACCTTTAATAACTGTCAAAGGAGATCTGAGTTCATGGACTACCATGGCCAAAAATTCTTCGTGACGTTTGGTAAGTCTATGCGCTTCTGTTTCATCATGAAGCAAAACACCAACTCCGGGAACCCCCTCAGCAACTTCAATTGGGATAACTGTAATTTGAAAGAACATATCACCAAGTTGAATACTGGAGACTTTTTTAATAAGCCGAGTTTTAAATACTTCAGAAATTGTTTCTTCAATTGGGTAGTGTTTATTAAATGATCTTACAATATCAAAAATAGATATTTGTGGATGGTCTTCAAGGTCTAAAAGTTTTTTGCAGGCGGGATTTATTACAAGAAGGGAAAAATCTTTATCAAGCATAAATACACCTTCAGTCATACTATTTACCATGGCCTCAAGCTTATTTTTTAAAACTGCGGTTTCATAAAGTTTTTTATTTAGTTGGAGCTCTCTGTTACTAAACTCGCGGCGAAGCTGATCTAGAGTTTTTGTTTTTTTTAGTAAAATTGCTAAAAGAACAGAGAGAATTGCAACAATTAATGCGAGTATAAAATATAGACCATTTTCTTGTGTGGGCAGCAGAAACATTTTTTGTTAATTCGTAAACTTGACTACAGAATCAGTAGATTGCCCAAGAAGAGATGCAATCTTATCCTTCATCTCAGTTGGGGTAATCTTATATTTCATGATGTAATCTAAGGCACCAAGTTCTAGTGCTGTGGAGACATTTTCCTCGTTACCAAAGTTTGTAAGCATAATCACACTCGTGTTTTTTACTGCACTGTTTGCCCTTATATCAGATAAGATTTCAAGTCCGTTTTTCCCCGGCAGCATAATATCAAGAAGAACTATATCGGGTTTGTTCTCTTTTATAGCATCAACAGCCTTGAGTCCCTCTGATACATGAACAACCTTGTAGCCCCCGATTTCAAGCTCAGTCTTATATAAATTAGCCAAAGCCATATCGTCTTCTACTATTAAGACCTTTTTATTTATCTCCACCATATTTAAAATAATAGCAAATTTGACCGAATATACATAGACCCTATATGCTTAACAACATGAACTTCAATAACAAAAAAATAATCTTGTTAACAATATTAACAACTGTTTTAGTGATGGGTGGAATTTTTCTAAACAGTAAAAATTGGCATAATAGTAACGACCTGGTTTCTGGAATTGTAAAGATAGGATCTTCTAGTTTAGATAAAATTATAGAAGATAAACCCCTTACCGCTGATAGCTTGCAAGACCCAAACACCCTCAATAAAGAAATTATAAATATTCTGTTAGTAGGCACTGATTCTAGTATAGGGCGCCGCGCGAGAGGTCAAAGAGGATTTAACACGGATTCAATAATACTTGTCTCAGTCAATCAAAAAACAAAACGTGTACTTTTAACCTCAGTACCAAGGGATTTATGGATAAATGATAATAAAATAAATGCTTTATATATAGTATTTGGAGAAGATACACTCACCGATGCATTTTATAAAATAACAGGGCTTAAGGTAGATAGAGTAATAAGGGCTGATTTTGATGGGTTCAAGTGGGTAATCGACGCTCTGGGGGGTGTAAATATAAATGTTGAAAGAAGCTTTACTGATACAAGTTATCCAAATAATCAAGATTCTGCAGCAATGACAGTGGAATTCACAGCTGGAAATGAGTTGATGAATGGGGAAAGGGCTCTTATCTTCGCTAGGTCAAGAAAAGGCTCGAATGGAGAGGGAAGCGATCTAATGCGAGCAAAAAGACAACATCTTATCCTGCAGGCACTTGTTGACTCAGTGTCCCAACCAACTAGTAAATACCAACCTATGGATATAAAGACATTTTTTGAGGCAGCTCAGAGTTTAGGCGATATTTATACCAATCTAACTCTAGATGACGCCAAATTTCTGTGGAGCTTTTACAAGAACAGGGTAAATTACTCCATAGAATCATTTGTGATAGGCAGTGACTACCTATATCACCCTGGAATGTATCCACAAAGTGACTTTCATGCGTGGGTGTTTGTACCGATTGAGGAAGGATTTAAAACATTGCACGAAGATGTGCTAGCAAAGCTTAACGGCACATTTGTAGATAAGATTGATGTTGAAGACTCTAAAATCGATACAAAAAGTCCACCCACAGCAACACCAGAAATCAAAAATTGATGCCAATAAAATGCTGTAATAAAAATTTTCCTTGTAATTTTGTAATTACAATTAAATCAAATCTAAAACTTAAATCTTTACTTCTAAAATGTTCGGGCTGCGCATTTAAATAACAATTAATTGCCCTTTTTTGAGAATTTAACTTCTTGCGCGAAACAACATGGGAGATGTCGTAAAATCTATTTGAGAGAAACTTAACTTCCACAAACACTAAACAAGGTGAACGATTGAGGGGGTTTTTATCGGTTTTTGAATTTTGCGTGCAAATAGTTGATCTATTTATTTTGGCAATAATATCAATCTCACACCATCTACAAGTCCAATTTCGATTTAAAATCACACACCCAATTTTTTCTAAATAGGACGATGCAATATCTTCAAAGGTACTCCCCCACTCTCTTTTGTTTAGCAATATCACCATCTACAAATATTAAGTGTTTATAACAAGCATTTATTTTAAAAATTCTAATTTAATTAGATAAAAAATAATCAAATAAGGAGGTTTTAAACTGTTATCTAGGTTTTCTATCTTTGGCTAGATAACAGTTTATGAAACTCATGGCACAAAATATAAATCATCAAAATCAACACAAAGCGGCCTGCCCACAATCAACTTCTCCCTTGCTTTATCTCCTGTCGCAGGGAAAATGGTTATTATGGTAACAAAAATCATCATACCCTTCTTCCTCCTCTTTTCCAGTTTTGCTGGGGAGGCTGTAACAGAAACGTAGGCAGAAATATGATGTGCTCCAACACCTGAACTTAAAAGTAAGCAATCGTGAATCTGAAGTTCATGGGCATGCATAAAACCAACCCGAGGTCCTAATGTGACTCCAGGCATATATTACTCCTTTCCCTGTCAATATGATTTTATTTTAGGACTTTATATTCTAATAGCTTTAGTAAAAATTTAAAGGGGGAAAATCTATACGTTTTGGGTTTACCGGCAATAATTCACAAATATATAATCGATGGATTTCAACATGTATGGTGATATAAACCCAAAAGAAGCCGTTATGCAAGCATATCGGCTTCTTTCAGCGGGAGATTTCACCGAAGTGAAATTTCCCGGTACCCACATAAACTTACGTTTATGTGAGTTTTCCATTTATAAAATATTTGCAAAAAAATGTCAATAACCAAAAGTACACAATAAATGCTGTGTTCTAGGTATTCGCCACACTTTCAAATGGCTACAACTTTCTATCCTGTGGTATTCCAAAATATTTTATTAGGTCGTCTGCAATATTCATCCACAACGGTACTGCAGTCTCTGCAGCAAAAGGACTGGTTGAAGGTTGGTTTAATCTTACGATCATCGCAAATTTTTTAGATTTTGCCATATAACCTACAAAGGTGGCATTAGTCTTATTGGGGTCATATTTACCATCTATAAATATTTGGGCCGTTCCGGTTTTTCCTGCTATATCATAATTTTTCAAATTGAAGAATTTGGACTCACCTCCAGCAACAGCCTCAATAAGCATCGAGTTCATCGTTTCTGCGCTTTTTGGAGAAATTACTTTACGGATACTTTTGACAGGAATTTCTATTTCTTTACCACTCTCATACATTTTTTTAATTATCCTAGGACGAAGCAATTCCCCATTATTTGCGATTGCACTAAATACGTTTAAAACCTGAAGCGGTGTGGTTGAAATGCCCTGGCCAAAAGCGTGGTTCGCAAGGTCAATATCTTTCCAATCTCTGTAATTTTGGACTATACCTGTCTCCTCACCTTCTAGGTCAATTCCGGTTTTATCACCTAGACTATATTTTTTAAAATAGGTATAAAGATTTTTGCTTCCAAGAAGATGTCCTACCCAAGCTGAACCTATATTATTGGATTTTTGTAGTAAATTGATAATAGTCTGGGTTCCATGGTGTTTGCCATCCCAGTTGTCTATCTTGTATCCAGAGTAATAAACCGGCCCCCCATCATTAAAAGTTGTTTCAGGAGTGATTTTACCAAGGTCAATTCCAGCTGAGATTGTGACTGGCTTTACAACGGACCCCGGTTCATAAGTTTCGGATAGGGCGAGATTTCTTCGTTCTACTTTGTATTCCGTAGTTGATTCCAATGTGTCCTCATCATTAAACTTTGCGGGATTATAAGTAGGAAAGTTTGCCATTGCTAAAACATCTCCTGTACTTGGATCCATCACAATAACACTTCCTGATAAAGCCTTGTATCTTTTTACTCCCTCTTGCAGCTTTTTTTCGACCAAAAACTGAATTGCCCTATTTATGCTCAAAACAACATTGCGCCCATCAATTGGATCTACTTTTGTATAACCACCAACAAGTATCGTAGATCCTGTAGCATCTTTTTGTTCGAGAATTCGCCCGGGTTTACCTCGCAAATCACCATTTAAGTTTCCCTCAATACCAAAGTATCCCTGCTCCTCACCATTTTCATTTTTTGCAACAAAACCCAAAACATGGGATGCTAGTGTATTTTCTGGATAATAACGCCTAGGTTCAAGTTCAAAGCCAACTCCAGCAAAGTTTTTACTTTGAATCAATGTTTTTTGTTCCTCTGTTAAGTAGTGTTCCGAAGCTACCCACTTTAAAGGCAGATTCAAAATTTCATTAAAACGGCTCTTTAGTTCTTCAAAATCTGTAAGTCTTTGGTATTTGGTTTCATTTTCGTTTTCGTTTTGGCTTTCTGCATTAAAGTTACTTGAATTTTGGATATCGCGCGTGGTTTGGTCTTGGATTGAACTTTCATTGGTACTGTCATTAGAATCCTCAGAATTAGATTTAGTAAAAGAGGTGATTATAAATGCTAGATCATTTGCAAGCTGGAACTTATCTTTTATATTATCGGGCTGGGCATACATTAAATATGAAATCTGGGTTGTTGCCAAGGGATACCCATCACTACTTAAAATATCCCCTCTTTTTGCAGGAAGTTCCTGATTTACCCAATATTGCTCCTCCGCCATAACTCTATATTTCTGGTGATTTATGACTTGAATATAAAAAAGCCTAAGTATAAAAAGAGTTGCCACACAAATCTGGCAAAAAATAAGAACTTTTAATCTAAGATTACCTAAATGGAGCTTAAAAACTGCCCTTGACATAGCTTTATTATATTATCTTGCGGCGGCAAATTGTGAAGAGGTAATTGAAGCAATGGGGGAAGTGTACTCAACAAGACCAAGTGCAATAGCTTTTCTTTCGACTTCCGCAAGTGAAGAAGTTTCTGAAATAGCAAGCTTTAATGCTGAAATTTCGCGAACATAAACAATTTCCTGCTCCTTTAATGTGGCTAACTCGGCGCCTTTTATAGAATATTTATTTGTAATAACTATCTGTAATACAAGACTTATTAAAAACAAAGTTAAAGTTAAATAAAAGCTTCCCTTACAAACAGCTTCTTTGGAAATATTAAGTTTGGGCAGTTTCAGTTTGATCATAAATTCAAGTTAGATTTTAGTTCTTAAAATCCCATAACTACTTGCACTCAAACACTAAGCACTTGATTTTTCAAAAACCCGCATCTTGGCACTTCGTGACCTTGGATTTAATCTAACCTCCTCTTCGGTTGCTTCGGTTGGCTTTCTACCAAGAAGCTTTAAATCAAGCTGCACACTTCCGAATTGTTTGACGATTCGATCTTCAAGCGAATGAAAACTTATTACAGCCATTCGCCCACCAGGCAGTAACAAATGTGCAGCCTGAGGCAGTGCGGATTTCGAATTTTCAAGTTCCATGTTCACAGCAATTCTTAGAGCCTGAAACACTTTGGTTGCAGGATGAATTCGATCGCGAACTGGAGAAATCTTAACTATTAACTCAACAAGGTCTTTAGTAGTTACAAATTTCTTCAAACCACGAGCTTCAATGATGGCCTTTGCAAATCTTTTTCCTTGTGACTCCTCCCCAAACTCAAAAAAAAGTTTTTCAAGCTCCCTTTGACCTAATGCATTTATAAGATCCGCCGCTGTTACTCCAAGAGTTTTATCAATACGCATATCAAGAGGCTGATCTTTCATAAAACTAAGGCCTACTTCCAAATCCTCAAGTTGAGTAGAACTATAACCAAGATCCAACAGTATGCCATCAACTTTTCCAAAACTGTTTTCTAAGGCGACTTTTTCAAGATCACAAAAATTTGCTTTCATTACTATTAAATTGTCAAAATACTTTCCATCTAAGGCTTGTTTGATTCTTTTTGTGGCTCTATCCAATGAACCATCATCAAGATCAAATCCAAGAACTTTCCCACCTAACTCTAAAATTTTTAAAGTGTGTCCCCCATCACCCAAAGTGCAATCAATGTATAATCCATCCTTTTTTACTTGAAGCGCCTCTAGTACCTCATTTAGTAAAACTGGTTCATGATGAATCATTGAAGTTGTCCTGAAATTTCCTTTGAATACTTTTTCCACGTATCAAAGTCCCAAACTTCAATGTGATCCCCTACTCCAATAATTGCAGTTCTTTTTGTTATTCCAGATGAACTAAGTAAATTACCTGGTATAACAATCCTTCCTTGATCATCTATTGAAGCATCACAGGCAGACGTATAAAGATATCTCTCGAGATCTTTAGTCTTTAACTCACCCCTAGAATCTATTTTTGAATTTTCAATTTGCCTTTGAGCTTTTTCACCCCAGTCGTTCGCATCATAAACAAAGATACATCTATCAAAACCGCGTGATAGTACAACAGATTCCCCTGTTATTTGATCTCGAAGTTTCTTGGGCAGAGCTATACGAGAGCCTGGTGTGATATTTGGGGAATATTCCCCAAGAAACATCTTCATACAAATCCTTAGTATGGTAAGAAACAGTGAATGGGCAGTTATTCACCATTCCTCACCATATTGTATCCATATTGTGACATTTCAAGTCCATAGTCAATACAAATTAAACCCGAAACATTGTTGTGACAATAAAATAAGTAAAAACAAAGCATTGCTATAGGTAAAGTAAAATAATAGAATCGATGAAAACCAGTTCAAATATAAAAATCTTTTTCATTCACCAGACCAAAGGAGAAGAAATCATGAAAACATATCAAGATGCCAAAAACTTGGTACAAAGACTGGCTGGAGGGAATTACCGCGGTGCCTTCTGGTCTACAGTAATCATAGGTATGGGGTGTGCTATCCTATTTAATGCGGGCGGAACATATTTTGGCCTGAACCATACACCTTGGCTATTAAGTTTGATTGGGGGAAGTCAAAATGTGTCAAGTGTAGTAATTGGCTTCACAAGTATGGAGGCCCTTGCGATTGTTATAGCCCTGATGCCAAAACAAAGTTTTGACCGGGGAATTCATCTACCACTATTTAAGCTGTATATGGTGGGGGGTGTAATTCAAGCTTGGATTGTTGCTATGGCCGAATGGGAAAATGGATTATTACTTCCCAATAACGACTTGGTCCACTTAATCCTGGCTATAGTAATCGCTATAACACTATACATAATCCGCGTCCTATGCATGTGGGTCTTTGTTGTGGCGGGCAAGTTTGCAGTGGAATTTGATTTCTAACCTACCCGCTGATCGGAAATAAATGTCCAACAAACACGGAACAAATAAACCCCCTGTTCACATAAAAACAGAGGGTTTAGAATCTCAGACGAGTCAAAATGAATCACGGACAATTCTACCTAAGTATGTATTTTACAATCACTGACCCCCTGTTTAATCCAGAGAACAAGAAATGGGAAGCATCGGTACGATGTAAAAAGTGCAAAAAGAAGCAGCGTATAGCAAATGCAGTTGCAAAGGCTGTCACAGATAAGGCAAAGGATTGGAGATCAAAACACATATGTCCCTCAACCTAGTAACTTGTTGGGGGATATTGCTTATTATAACGAATCTGAAATTTCTTCTATTTTTATTCTTCTCTGCTCAGTAGTGTCTCTGTCTCTTACTGTCACGGTACCGTCTTCTAGAGTCTGGTAGTCAATAGTTACACAATATGGAGTCCCAATCTCATCTTGACTTAGATACCTTTTACCAATGTTCCCCCTATCATCCCATGCAATATTAAAGCCAGTAGTTTTCTTAAGCAGCTGAAACACTTCTTTAGCTTTTTCTACAATATCCTCTTTATTTTTTACAAGCGGAAAAACTGCAACTCTAAATGGAGCTATTTTAGGATTTAATTTCAATACAACTCTTTCACCATCCTCATAGTAACCATCACATAGTAAAGCCAAAAATACCCTATTAATACCAAATGTAGGCTCAACTACATGTGGCATAATTTTTTCGCCGGTATTCTGATCTATGTAGCGTAAATCTTCCCCTGATTTCTCCATGTGATTTTTAAGATCATAATCAGTGCGATATGCTAGCCCAAACATTTCTTTGAAGCCAACCGGGTAGTCAAAATCAAGATCTTCGGTACGCGTAGAATAATGAGATCTTTCCGCATCGGTATGTGTTCGCCATCTAAGTTTTTCTTCAGAAATTCCAAGCGAAACAATCCATTGTTTCATCTGCAACTTCCAATACTCAAAAACTTTTTCCCAGTCACCAAGTCTTGGATCCAAAAAATATTCAAACTCAGCAAGATTAAACTCCAAAGTTCTAAATATAAAATTTCCAAGTGTAATTTCGTTTCGAAAAGCTTTACCGGACTGTGCTATACCAAAAGGAAGTTTAGGACGCATTGTATCCAAAACATTCTTGAAGTTTACAAACATACCCTGTGCTATCTCACCTCGAAGATATACTTGGGACTGGCTTTCTTCTACGATACCGACTGAAGTTTCAAATAATAAATTAAATTTTCTTGGGGAAGTCCAGTTAAATTCTTTGCACTTTGGGCATGGTATTTTATTAATAGTTATCAATTTTTCAAGCTCTTCCAAAGAAAGACCCTCAACTTTTGTCTCAGGTAAAAAATCCTCAATTAGATGATCGGCTCTTGTCCTGGTTTTACAAGATTTGCAGTCAATTAAAACATCGGTGAAATTTGCGGTGTGCCCCGAAGCTTCCCACACTTTTGGAGACATTAAAATACTTGAGTCGAGTCCATATATATCGTCTCGCTGGGTAACAAAAGTTTGCCACCAAGAATTTGTGATATTTCTAAGCATCTCAACGCCAAGTGGCCCCATATCATAAGTGTTAGCTAGTCCCCCGTATATTTCAGAGCCTGAAAAAACAAACCCTCGACGTTTAGCAAGGCTTACTATTTTTTGCATGGTTGTGTGAGTTGTATCTTTGGAAGTTTCTTTGGTTTTTTGTTCTGGCATATCTGAAATTATAGTTTTGCTTGAATCCATAGGGAGAGTATATAACACCATAAGAAACAAAAAAAGGGTGGTACCTGTGTGGCACGACCCTTTTTGTATTTCCTGCCATATTAAACCTCAGCACTATCAAAAGCAAATCTTTTACTTCGTATTATCTTCGGTATATATTAATAATATGTTTAGTATCAGTAAACCCCAGTCAACTCACATAGAAACTAACCAAACACTCTCAACAAATCAAAAAACAGTTCCCCAACCAAACACCTTCAAAACAAACGACAAACCCTCAAAAACCACCCGCATAATTTTTCACGTTGATTACGACTCATTCTTTGCATCAGTTGAACAGCAGTATCACCCCGAGTTAAGAGGTAAACCAATTGGTGTCACCGGAAGTTCACTCTCAAGAGGGGTTATTTGTGCCGCTTCAAGAGAAGCAAAGAAATTAGGGGTTAAAACAGCAATGCCTGTTTTTAAAGCCAAGGAAATTTGTCCTCAAATAATTACAGTTAAGGGTGATTTTTCAAAATATCAATATATCCATGAAAAAAGTATTGGAATATTTCAAAAATATACAGATCTTATAGAACCCTTTAGCATTGATGAGGCATTTTTAGACATGACAAGTACCATTACATTTTTTGGCACCATAGAAGAAACCATCTTTAAACTCAAAAAAGACATTTTTGAAAATTTTGGTTCATACATCACTTGTTCCATAGGGGTAGGACCAAATAAACTTTTAGCAAAACTTACTTCCGACATAAACAAACCAAACGGCTTTTATATAATCACAAAAGACAATTTCGAATCTGTGCTCCTAAATTCACCTTTAAAAGACTTTTGTGGTATTGGAAAACAAATTGAAAAAAGGTTAAATAAGCTTGGTGTCACAAACGTAGAACAACTAAGAAATGCATCTTACACTAAACTTTATGATGAGTTTGGTAATGTAGAAAGTGTATTTTTGAAAAATTTAAGTTTTGGGGTAGATTCATCCCCAGTCCTACATGTGGAACATAAAGAACTTCCCAAATCTATAGGTCATCAACACACTCTAAGTAAAAATACTGCAAATCCCAACATCCTACTAAATAACCTCCACAGACTTTCAGAAATGGTAGGAAAAAGATTACGTGACCATCATATGGTGGGAAAAACTATTGGTGTATATTTGCGAGATAGTAATTTTCACGGAAGTTTCGAAAGAAAAACAATAAATCCAGCTACTGATAGTTCAAGAAAAATATTTGAAATTGTGCAGAATCTATTTAGAAAACAAAATTGGAAAAAAGAAACGAGGCTTGTTGGAGTGACTATTTCAAACTTAACTTTAAAGTCTCTTACTCCCCTACCCCTTTTTGTAGAAGATCAGAAAGAAGAAAAAAGGGATGGTATCATGGACAATATTAACAAAAAATTTGGGGATTTCACCTTGATGCCGGCGAACACTTTAAACGCCGATCAAACAAAGGGTAAGATAAGCAGTTTTTTACGACATTAAGCCACTAATGCAAAATCCTTGTACTTTTCAATTTCTCATCCATAACCTCATCTATAAAAAGCTTTATCATCCTATCTGCCTCTAGTACAGCTGTCCTATCCTCCAACAAACTTTTATGAATAGTCTTTTTTGTTTTCAAAGAAAATAATAACTCGGCAGTATTTTTTCCTATCACAACACCGGGTGTTTGACTGTCACAAACAAGTCCACCTAAACTTGGACTAAATTTAGTTGCTTCCCAATCTACTCTATATGGTTTATTGGTTTTTGCGCATTTATCAAGATACATCTCATAGCCTAGGGCTTGCATCAGGGCTATCTCAAACGCATTAATTCTGCTTATCTCATTATTTAGATGGTGATCGAGTTTTATCAATGTTGTTACTAAGAGTTCAAAAACTTTGTTGTTTATATGTTCTTCCTCTGTAAGCCTATAAATAAGTTCGGCCAAATAAAAGCCTCGCATTGAGTTATCAAGAGATGACTTCAGATTTTGAAAAGAACTTAGATTTTTGGCTTCAGTTAGGATCTTAAAACCACTTGGTGATTCGGCTATGCCTATAGAAACGTGATTTAGTGTATCCATAACTCCACCTCTTTTGGATGAGATTTTACGGACTCCTTTTGCAAGTACAGAAATTTTTCCCTTCTCACGAGTAAAAATTGTGTAAATTTTATCGGCATCTTTGAAGTTTGTAAATTTTAAAACAACTCCAGTGAGATTGTAGCTGCGCATAGATAGATTTTAACACCAAAACAGTACAGCCACCCTCTTAGGTGGCTGTAAACTTAGTTTATTAATTTTTAGTAGATCTAAAGTCCTAGTTGAATCCTCACACTTACAGCTTTACCGACACTTTCTTGTCGGCATCGACTTTGTAAGTAGTCTTTTTCCCATTCACTACTACATTGTGTATTTCACTATCAATTCCGCTTTGTTTCTGAATGTATAAATTATATGTTCCATTTTTAACAGCACTATCGGGAAGATAGTATTTGAAAGTCATGGTCTTTTCCTCACCAGGTGCTACCCTTATAAAACCACTAAACATAGTCTTATTTCGCTCTTCAGCCGTTTCATTGGGGTCAAGTGAACCATCCAAGCTTACAAACTCAGAACCTTTTGGTACATATAATCTAATCCAATCCTGAGCAGGAGTTACAAGCCCGTTATACTTCTCACCCGGTACTGGATAAGAGTATTTAAGATCTAATTGATGTAACCACTTGTTATTTTGTTTCGTAAGTGTATGGGTAACTTCTTTTGTGACAAAAAGGTTTGATTTACCACCACCCAAGTTTGTCTGAGTCACAAACGCATAGTCTCCTTCAATGGGGTCAACAATACGGCCTGCAAGATTGTACTTTTCAAGGAGTGCCTGAGCTTCTGGATCAAAGTAATAAGCTGTAATGTGCTTTCTTCGCATCAAGTCAAATCCCTTATCAACAAGCTTTGGCCAAAGATTATTGTTAGAGTCAAATACGTTTTGTAGCATCCCCTCCATAAGATCTCCCAAAACCTTTTTTCTATTTGACTGTTCAGCCAAAGACAAGCTGGCTATTTTTTCAAGTTCCAATACAACATTTTCTTCACTAAAGGTAATACCATTTACTGTAACTGGTCCAGTTACCGCAAGAAGTTCACTTATAACCTGAGTGTCAATGGCAACAATTCCATCAACCGGCTTAACTTCAAATGGAGCTGTCTGTTGAGCTAACTTATAAAAATACATCCATTGGTCGATTGCTGTTGGAAAATCTGGGGAAATATTTGCATCTCTTGCAAACATACGTTCAACTTTTAAGTACTTTTGGTACATTGGAGGCACTTTTGGAAAAGTTGTCCAGGCATCAATTGCGTTCAAAATAAAGTCAATGCTATACATATCTTTAGACGAAAAGTCTGAGGTCAACATGGCATTATTTAGTTTAAATGTGGCATAGTTTGTCCAAAAACCTCCGGTTGCTCTTATCTCTTTATCATTTTGCATTATGATGGCATATCTTTTTTCAGTTCCACCAACTCCCAAAAGCCCCGGAAGTATTTGGAGAGCTTTTTTGATGTCAGGCCCATAATCATCAGCTTGCGACAAAGCACCCTGAGCACTTATTATCAAACTTCTTACAGGCTGTCCCATAATATATTCTGGGTATTTACCTGCTTTTACCTTCTTCATCTCATCACCAATTGCTGCAATATCTGTGATTATTCCGTCCATATTCTCAGCAACCTGAGGCATAATTCCAATCCAACCAGAAAAAGCTTCGGCAAGCCCAGAACTATTCTCATTAAATTTTGCTGTCTTAAATCCTGTTGCGTCTGCAAATGGTACTATCAAAACCCCAAACTGCTTACCTGCGTTTACTGCATGTTTTCCTGCAGCTACAAAATGATCGAAATCCCCATAGTATTCTTTTGTCATAGGGAATGCTTTTGCCCAACCATAGCTGTCATTTCGAACCTGAATTAAACGATCTAAATCCTTACTTGTTTTGTCAAGAAGTGTATTAAATTTTTCTATGTCCCTATCAATCAAGGCTTTTTGCATGTTTGTGTTGTTAGTTTTGATATCGTTTATTACTGCCATTACAGAATAAGCTGGTTTTACAACTACAAAAAATCCAAAAATTACAAGGGCAACCAACACCCCTAAAACAATAAGGGAACCAATACCGAGCTTTTTCTTAAGTTCGGGACGAATATTTAAAATTGGTGTTTTTTTATCTGACTCAGTAGTAAATTGTGTGTATTGCATTTTTTTCTTTCTAAAAATTTAAACTGCACCCTTTGATGAAATTACAGCAAAAGGAGTCTTTAATATTATTAGTAAATCATACATTAGAGAACGCCTATTTGCATACTCGGCATCTTTTTTAGCGCGTTCCACAAATGTTAACTCTGATCTACCTCCCACTTGCCAAGGTCCAGTAAGACCTGGCTTAACTGTTTTTAGCTTATCTACATAACTTTGAGCCTCCGGATATCTTTCATATTGTTCAATTAGCTCATAGACAAAATAAGGTCTTGGACCTACAAGACTCATGTCCCCTTTTAAAATATTAAAAAATTGAGGCATTTCATCAACACTTGATTTTCTTAGATACTTAGCACCCGGAATAAGTCTTGGATCAGGATCAAGTTTATAACCTCCAGCTCTATGCATTTCACTTAAAACAGGATCCGCAAGCATTTGTTCATGTGCACCTGGGAACATGGACCTTATCTTATACATGAAAAAAGGCTTACCGTTTTTACCGCTTCTTAAAGGTATGTCTGCAAGAATTGGTCCTGTCGGCGATACAATTTTTACAAGTATGGCCGCAGCTACCATAAGAGGGGAAAACAGGATAATTCCCACTATGGCGCCAAATATATCCATTAATCTTTTACCTACATCGTAAAACATAATTTTTGATTTGAGTTACAAACTCTATTCTATCAAATTTTCGTGCTTGTTTTCTGCAAAGCTCAGCTTTGTATTTTTTGGGGTCAAATTCCACAAGAAGCTTTGCCAAAGATTCAGAAGTCTGTTCAGAAAAAAATTCACCGGTCTGACCTGGAATTACAGTCTCCAAAGCCCCACCTCCTCCATAAGAAATTACAGGTTTACCTGCAGCCATTGCTTCAAGTGGAACTATACCAAAGTCTTCAGCCTGTGTATTTATAAGGGCTATGCAGTTTTTTAGCAAGTCTATTTTTACTGAATCCCCTCGACCCAAAAACTCTATCTTACTTTTGCTGTTTGTGGCCTCTGCAGAAATATAACCATTAAAAACTTTTTTATTAAGTTTCGTTACTAGCCTTTGTAACCTTTTGAAATCACTTCCCACACCTATAATTTTTAAGTTCAAGCCAAGTCTTATACAAGCTTCGATTGCTATATCTACCCTCTTCCAAGATACAAGACGAGTAATAATTAAAAAGTATTTTTCAATTGGAAAAACATTGGAACTAGTTTCTCCTGGCATATCACCATACAAGTTAGAATCTACAAACGGGTAAATAATATCGGCATCTCTCCCATAATATTTTTTTATCCTAGCTTGTGGGGTTTTTGAATTAGCTATTATTTTATCGGCTCTTTTAGACACGATGTAATCCCATAATCTAAGATGAGAGAGTGGTAATGCCAAAACTATACGTGCCAAAAATTTAAAAGGCATAAGAAAACCATAGTCCTCACTTTTAAAATAATCATCCGCCTCCCAAAACATACGTCCGGGGGTATTCATGTACGAAATGTGGGTAGTTGTTGGTTTTGTGATTATACCGTGCGCAAAACGCGAGGATGATGAAATAACGATATCAAATTCTGAGAAATCAAAAGCCTCAAAAGCTAAAGCATGAAGTAAAAATGTCGCATAATATCTATTTAGCTCAACTGCAAACGGCGCTTTTTGTAGAAAAGAAAGTCTTAGTTCAATGCCTCGATTCTTACAATAATCAAGCCAATATTTGGAAGCAACTGAGGTATAGATTGGAGCCTGTGGAAAAATTTCATGCAATGCTATAAGAATATCTTCAGCCCCACCTCTTTGGATTAAATCATCATGCACTAAAGCAATCTTCATAGTTTACAATTCCTCTTTGGAAACTGAGGCAAGTCCAACAGCAATTGACCTAGTATACATTTGCTCTGATACCTTTAGTGCGGCAAGATTTTCAAGAACATCTACTGTCACTACCTCACCGTTTACTTGTTTTGTAGTAATTTGATCTTCTAAGTCCTTAATTTGATCTTGTATAATATCAAGCTGAAATTTATCCCTTTCATAATCTGAATTCTCGAACCCTAGGGCAAATTCCTCAAGTTGTTTAACAAGAAGCACTGAGGGGTAAAGCTTTTGTATTCTCTCATGACGACTTATTTTTGTGACATAAGCTAGTGGTTCATTATAGGGTTGCTTTTTTATAGCACGTTCAAGTTGAGAGTATTCTACAGTTTTATAATCTCCATCTAAATAAAACATAACAATTGGAAGGGGTACTTTATCTACATACATCGGAGTAGTAAGACCATATTGTTTTTCTTTTAATACTAAAAGATCAGCCATTGGTCCTGTCAGATCTATTGTATAAACTAAACCCCTTACCAAAAATAAATAAAACAATGCAAACATAGTAACAAAATAGTATGTAATAAATTTCATGGGGAGTCCTTTAATAAACTTAAACTTCTCCATAATAAAGTCACCAAAAAAACCTATCATAAGTACAGCAATTGGATAAATTGGGGTTATATACCATACAAGCTTAGTCGGTGCTGCTGAGAAGAAAATTAGGATAGTAAAAAAAGCTATGACCAAAAGTACATGTTTTAAATTTTTCTTAAAGACATAAAAAATAGATACTGGAAGAGCCGCAAGTAGGGCGATAAACCATATACGCATACTCACCTTCATTACAGTTATATACCAAAAAAACGGTTCACCCTTGTCTTCTATCGCAGATGTTCCTCTTTCTAAAATGTGATAAAAAAAGTAGTTATCAATAAAGCTTTGGCCATACATGGTATACATTACGATATGCCACGGTAGAAAAACTACCATTGTTGATGCAAAGAGTGTCAGATATTTTAGACCTTCAAATTTTGTCTTTTTAGTAATCAATAAATAAATTTCGTTGAGAAAGATAATCACAAACGGCAAAAACCCAATCACACTTTTTATCATTGCGCCAAGGCCAATAAACATTCCGGTTAAAATCCAATTTATATACTTGTTATAGATTACTTTGGTGCCTGATGAGACTTGGGGATCTGAAAACATTTGAGGGTTCGATATCCCACTTACTACATCATTACCTGTTTCACGGCTTTCAACGGTTTTCCAGTAATAATATAGGGCAACAGTTATGAAAAAAGTTACTGAGACATCTAGCATGGAAGTTCTTGTGTAGTACAAAAATTGGGTAGTAGTGATAAGTGCAATTCCTGCAAGAAACCCTGCGGATTTACTAAATAATCTTTTACCAAACACGTAGACAACTAACACTGTAAGAAAACCTAAAAGGGCTGTAGGAAATCTGGCTGCAAATTCAGTCACACCAAAAATATTCATCATCAAAGACATCATCCAAAACGCAAGCGGTGGTTTTTCATACCATATCTTTGTTAAATTCCAATGTAAATTTATATAGTCACCGGACAACGTCATGTTCTTTGCAATTTTTGCATAGATAGCCTCATCCCACGGAATAAGTCGATGATCACCTAGTCCCCAAAAAATTAAAACTAAACCAAGCATAAGAAAGATAATGTATGGAGCTTTATTTGACTGACTAAAGTAAGTCAGAACATCTTTAAAATTAAATTGTCGAAAATAATTGGATATACCAAACACAAAATATATAAAAATCACAAGCCAAAAAAATTCGGCCTTATAAGAATAGAAAATACCAGCTACTAACCAACCTACAATAGAAGATACCATTGCAGAAACAAGGAGTGCATTTTGAAAACTTTTCTCTGTCAGAGAGATGTATAAAAGGCTTAAAACTATAGTGCCTATAAATAGAATAAACACAAAAAGTCCAATCCAACCTGTTTCAGCCGCTAACTCACCCCAAATGGAATGCCCCGGCGCCCTAAGACCTGAGGTTATAGAAATGGGATCTCTACCAAAAAAAGTTGGTGCTACCTCAGTTTTACTAAATTGCTCATAAAAGCTTCCATACCCACCACCAAAATATGGATACATTTCAAGCACCTGATAAGCACCTTGTAAAAGCAGGATATGGGAATCGAATGAATCTATCCGATAATGAAAATAGTCTTTTATTTCCGCTCTAAAACGACTGTTTTTATCACTGTACTCCCAAAAACCTAAGCTAGATATAAGAACTAGTACAAACAAAATAATGTAAATACCCTTAAAACCTATCCTTCTTATAACCTGAATAACTATAAAAGATAGAAGGGTAACAAAAGCTAAAATCCAGGCGCTTCTTGAGTTGGTTAAAAGCAAAACTGCAACCATGGGAATAAGCATTAAACTATATCCAAGTTTTCTCCTCCACCCATATGCAGTTAGCACAAACATGCCTACAATTGGTATTGTTGCAGCAAGAAGCGCTCCAAAATGATTTACATCCCAAAACGTTGCCCCTATTCTTGGGAGTTTAGTTGGCACATTCCACAATGCTCCGAATATAAAACCAGTTTTTAAATACACACCAAGCTGAACTAAGCCAAAAAGGCAAAGCCCAAAAAGCAAAAATACATACGTTTTTATCAAAGTTAAAATCTCTGTAACCTTACCAAAATATTTTTTATAAAAGGTCAAACCAAATATCACAATCGTTGTAAATGACCCGTATAGCAAAACACTCTCCATGATATTTTCGGAATAAAGTATGGAAATACCAAAAACAAGCCACAGTAGAGAAATCAAAAACACAAACGGATCCAGAAAAAATCCCTTAAGCTGTAAAAGTTTTTCAGATTTACTTATTGTTTTGTCTAAAATCCATCTAAGACAGTTAAAAAGGGAATTTATAGCAAAAGCAAGCATAAAAATTCGCACTGGTAGCAAATCCCACCTATAGATACTAAAAAATTCTTTATGTAAAAACACCGATAGTATCAAAAGCACAATCAAGGAGACTTGCAAATTTATACGTATTAAAATAAATGAGGTAATAAATATTGTTACTAAAATCCCAAGTTCAAAATATGGCATATTATTTCTTAAGTAAATCAAGGTACGTTTGATAAGTCAGTTCGGCACAATGCTTCCAAGTAAATTCTCTCTTAAATTCACTACTTAAACTTGGGTTTTTGTTTGTAAGTTCTTTGCGTAAAGCTTCCTTTATAGACTCAACACTTCCTGGATCACAATAAGATGCGTAGTCGCCAAGAAACTCCTTGGCCCTATCTCCAGCTGCTACAACATTTGTTCCCATGAATAAAGCATCAAGACTGGTTAACCCTGAGGTTTCAAACCAGCTGGCAGAGATACAAACTTTAGCATATTTAAAGTAAGCTGGTATTTCAAGGTATGGAACTTCTGGAATATGAATTATCCAATTGTTTGAAGACACCTTTGCAACAAACTCTTTAACATATCTGCTGTGATGATCACTTTTTCTTCCTATAAATACAAGGCTTAACGGCATCTCGTCCTCTTTTATAATCTCTTCTACAGCTTGAATAATAGAAAGCTGGTTTTTGCGGGCCTCAATCCTACCTACACATAAAATATAGCCTTCCACCCCAAGCGGGTTTTCATTTATGGTATCGGAATAAAAAAATTGCTCACCAACACCGTTTTGAACTTTCCTCCAATCTATATTAACACCATATGTCTCTTTCAAATCTCTAGCCTCAAGCTCTGTTTGTACCAAAACCACATCAACCATTTGAAGGGTTTTAATGTGCATATTTTTTAAACCCAAAAAAATACTAGCTATAGTTGTAGGAAGCTTTTTTCTATCATGAAAACTTCGATAAATGTTTTTGAGGGTATCCCTCCTATGTTGATCTTTAAAAAGTAAACTACTAAGTTTTCTAAGACCAAAAGTATATTCGGTATCAAACCTTTCAACTTCCTTTATGCTGTGATGGATTGGGGAAAGTACAATAGGTTTATTATATTTTTTTGCCTTCAGGGCATAAAAATATGTTTCTGACATCCAATCGAGTTGAAAAATGTGAACTAGGTCATATAAAGCTGGATTTGTAGATAAACTTGTACTTATATCTACTTCTACACCAAGTTTTCGAAGCTCACTTGCAGTGTTTTCAACCTGCACTCTATCTCCACCCATAGCGGAGAGTAAATCATATCTACCCCACATGAGTATTTTCACCTCTTATCCTCCTCAAGAAGTTTTAAGTATAGGTTTTCATAATTATCAATAAAATTTGACATAGTATATAAAGCTTCGACACGTTGTCTATTTTCTAATTTCAAATTATCAAGTCGTTCTCTTTTCTGGTATAAATTAAACATTTTTTCAGAAAGATCATCCACATTTCCTGTATCAAAAAATATTACAGAACTTCCACCAACCTCTTGCAAGACCTCAAGATCGGATGCAATGATCGGAAGCGACATGGCCATGGCCTCAATTAACACAAAGCCAAAACCTTCAGCAAGTGATGGAAAAACAAAAACATCAAGGAGATTAAAAAGCTTTGCCTTATCCTCATCTCTATAAATACCTGTGAAAATCACTTTATCTTCAATATTTAATGATTTTGCCAATTTTTTCATTTGCTCGTATAGCACTCCCCCACCACCAATAAAAAGTTTGAGATTATCTCTCTCTATTGAGTTAATTTGTTCCAATTTTGTAAGCAACTTTGCAAATGCAGCTATCAAGTCTGCTGTTCCCTTTTCTTTTGAAAGTCTACCCAACGAACCAAAAACAAAATCGGTGTCATTTATCTCATACCTTGCCCGCATCTCTTTTTTATATTGGGCAGCAAGATACGTATCAAAAGTAAAATCTTCAATTTTTATACCATTTGGAATAATTTCAAGTTTTGCTTCATAAATACCTTCCTTTATTTTGGCAACACGGCGGGTCTCTGTTAGCGCAATTTCTCTTGTTGAGAACATATTCACAAAGGGGGTATTAAATAAATGTATGTTTATAGCTTTTTTTAATTCTGATATTTGCCACTCAGAAATAGGTGTATGCGAATGAGTAACCTTTATTCTTACCCCGGCTGCATTTGCAGCAAAAAGTGTGTTAATCACAGCTTTTAATTCATGGGCATGAACAATATCAATCTTTTTTACTATGAGAAATTTTGTGAGTTTAAATATGTAGATTGGATCAATATCAAGATAA
This sequence comes from candidate division WWE3 bacterium, assembly GCA_016182565.1. GTDB lineage: Bacteria > Patescibacteriota > WWE3 > UBA101185 > UBA10185 > JACPGI01. The sequence goes on along the minus strand of JACPGI010000009.1, from coordinate 84,079 downwards.
ATTTTTGCTTTTGTAACATGTGCCCCCTTGGTTTTGTAAATGTCAAAAAACTCACCTTCAGGACACCATACATATACCTTATGCCCCCTTTGTACCATACCTTCAACTAAATCAGCTACATGTTGTTCGGCGCCGCCCCTGTTTGTAGAGTTAATTGTATAGAGAATATTCATCGTGTTAATTATACATTTTTAAGCTGTAGAAAAGAAAAACTGGAAAAACCACATGTTGTAAATGCAGGCTTTTCCAGTTTGACTGCCAGGACATCTCAATTTAAGTCCAGTGGCTGGCAAGTGTCTTAGAGGTCCCGTGCAAAATACCCGAAAGGTAATGCTCGAAGGCTCTCAGAGATAACTGCTTGACGACGTAGTTCTTTAAACCCACGACGCCCAAGTTCACCTGGTGTAAGACTATTTTCTACCCTCCAATCCTGAGGGGTTTGAAAATCTTTCCTCGAAGGTATTAGAAGGAGTACAAAAAATTTCGCCCCTCTCTCGTATACCAAGATCCGATTGAAGGTCGCCGATACAAACTCTGCTTCAAGTGTTGTATCTGTAGGTTGAAAGACAGGTAAAATTGACATAGTTTCCTCGCTTCTGATAAGGTTTTTGATCTCGGTAAGTTTGATAATTTTACGGATCAAGTTTGGGTTTTCGCTTATAGTATGTTTTTGGAAGGATTTATGCAAGAGTTAAATAATGCATGATTTTTCTATTTTTAAGTGTTATTTTAGAGCTAAATAGACATATTCGAGCATTTTATGAAGTTTGCCATCCCAATTATTTTCAGAGGCAATCTTTACCCTCTGACTAATTTTCTCCAAACTGTCTTCTTTTAGAGCCAAACTGATATTTTTTGAAAATTCCTCGTATGACTTAGAAATGTAACAAACGTCCTTAAAAGGTAGGTAGGCAGGTAAATCTGTAACAATTGTAGGAAGGCCAGCAGCTAACGCATCGTGAAATTTCACAGGAAAACAACCACCAACAGTATAATCATTTAGTTGGAATGGGATAATAAAAGCGTCAAATCCAGCAAAATAATCTTGAATTATGGTGTACGGTCTTGCCCCCAAAAAATGGACGTTATCAAGTCCTGCAAGCCCAATCTCCTCTTTTGATCCCTCTTTATCCTTAAGTCCGAACGGCCCAATTATTACAAAATTATAATTTGGGTTATCTTTTGCAATTTTAGCAACAAGAGAAGCGTCAAACTTATACTCATCAACAGCACCGGTAAATCCTATTCTGGGCCTTCTTATTGTGGCAAGATCTTTTGGTAATAAATCTTTGTCCAAATTTTGTTTTATTTTTTCCTTGACCCTTTGTATATCTTTAAATTTTTCATAATCTCCAACATTTGGGGTAAAATATACCTCATCCCGATAATTTTTTAATTTACTTACCAAACCTGGTGCGGAAGCAAACACCAAATCTGCTTTTTGTGTAAGCATTCGCTCTTGCTCAACTAACTCCTCTTTGGAAACTGTTGCTGAATAAAAGCTGCTTCGAGAAGGAAATGCTGTGTAATTATCTACACAATCATAGACTAGTAAATCATGAGCTATATTTTCCAAAATGTATGGAAGACCATGAATTTCTACATGATAAATCCAAAGGATGGTTTTTGCGTTTGGATCGAAGTGGCTTATTGCAAGAGCATTTATTTTCTCTACCTGCTGTGATGTAGTAATTTTATCATTTGGAATTAGTTTCAAAGGTGAGTAGACTAAAACACTCCCTTGTCTATAGGTCCTAGTGATTAATCTTTTAAAAGGCCACTGACCACGAACTATTTGGCGAAAAAACAGCCTCCCAGTATTTATAGGCGGATCCACAAATAAAACATTGTGGCCAAGTTTGCCCATGCGCTCCATAATATGGCGCTTATTAGTAAGAAATGGATAATCCCATTGTTGATTTGAAAGACAAATTATATTTAACTTCTGGTTTGTAATTGGTGGAACAGAAGAAAACTCATCAACTTGTGTAATTTTAGACACATCAAATAATGCATTCTTTACTATTTCCTCAATATTTTGGGACTGGTCCAAATTTTTCAATTTTATTTGTACAGCCATAAGTTGATATTAACACTGAGGACAAGCTTTCACCAAAAACCCAAATTTAACTAAAATTCGTCTAATGTTAAATACAAATTCGGAATCTTGTATACTCCATAACCAAGCAGTGTCTCTAAATCCCCTATCGTAAGCGGCATGCCATATTCCATCAAAAAAAATAATTCCAAAAATCTGTACTAAAATGGAAAAAACAACTGTAATCCAAAATACTTTTTTACATGCCTTACTCTTTTCGTAAAATGAAGAATTTAAAAATGGTGCAATACAGAAAATCATAAATGGAATGGTATCTGACGCCATCCTATAACCAAATCCCCAACCCCCATACCAATGCTTCCAAATACTTAAAACCAAAGTGTGAACCAGAAATATGCAACCAAAAACTATATATTTAAAATTCTCGGCTTTTCGCCAATTGCCAAGCCTTAATACAAGCCATAAACCAACTAACGCAAAAACTATAACCGGTGAATATATTAGTATGCCTTTACTCGGAGATAACCACATACCAAGCCAACCTTGGGGGAAAGGTGAAAGCCAGCTTGACAAAAATTGAGTCGCATAGCCATTGTTTGACACACCTAAATAAAACTTTTCGGTATACCAAAAGAAAAATGCAAAAGGTAAAAATATTCCTAAAACAAATTTAAAACCAATGTTAAAAATTGTTTTCAAAATATCTAAATATTTTTTGGCATTAGTTTCGTATGTCCTTGCAAAAATATCATTAAGAGATATCTGTACCACTAAAAGACCTAAAAAGGGAATTATTAAACCGGCAGTTGGTCTTGCCAATACTGCAAAACCTAAAGAAAAAGCCATTAGAAGCCATCTTTTTTCAAAAAGTAGATAAATTGCCAAAAGAGAGAATAACTCAACTGCGCCATGTTGCCACATTGCTTGAGACAAAAGAGAAAAATTTATAGTTCCAAAAAGATAAATGCTTGTAAGTATGTATGCTTTTTTATTTTCCAGTTGAAGATGTTTTGTAGTTATTGAAAAAAAGATCACACCCGAAAGCGCAACAATAAAAGCTCCGGAAATATGCCCAAGTAAAATTAAATTGTCCCATGTTACAGGGAGATTAAAATAAACGGGTATTATATACACCGGAAGAGATAAAAGTGGGGTTATTATCGGAAATGCTGAAAGGTAATGTATTCCCACTTTTTTTAAATAAAACGGAGTTAACCCTCGCTCTTGTTTTTTATCGTCTGGTTGAGGATATCTTTCTATCATCATAGGATAGTATTTATCCAAATAAAGGGATTTTGTTTTTAAAATCTCAATAGGCAAAAAAAGTGCCGGTATAGTATCTTCGGATTGAATAGCCAGTGTGTTGACTCCCATTTTATAAATCACTAGCCAACTTATAAAAAATACACAAAATGCTAAAAGAAAAATAAAAATCGGTTTGTAAAAAATTGATTGCTTTTGCATTACATCTTGATTCTACAATAAATTTTGATAAGCAGTTTAAACTTAGAATTTTAAGAATTTATTTGTTTTAGATCTTAATCATAAATCATTTTTTAATATGGCTTTTTGATCATGTGTTGGCCAGATTACAAATGGATTTTCAAGTAAATCTTTAGTTTTTAAATCATTAATTAAGCTAGAGATATTATATGAGTTTCCAGATGTGTCTAACTTACTAACCCAATCAGAATCTATGTTGGAAGAATAAATGTATAATGTATCAAAATTAGGTTTTGTCCCAATGGCATAGATTTTATTTTTTTCACCATAATTAAGAAACTTCACAGGAATACTTTTATTATCAAGTATTAATCTTACATTTTTAATTGGCAGTCCTTCCTGAATAATTTCAAAAAACGCACTGTCTGCAATATACTTCGGGTTTAATGGTGCATTATATATAACTTCCTTGTCTCCCAAATAACACCCGGGGAAATCAAGAATCTCTGATTTTTCTATAATTGTCTGAGCAGGCCTTACAAAATCCCTGGCTTTTAGCTTTATATTATAGAATGGAGCATCCAACGCACAATCAAGTGTGAATTCCAAACTCATTTTTGAATTTGGCCCAATAGGCGCGTTTTGAATATAAAAAACATTGGTATAGTCTTTGGAAGTTAAAGTATCAAGAAGATTTTTATTCTCTGAGGCATAGGTAAGAAAGTCACCAATATTACCACCAGATATCAGATAACTTTTATCCTTATCGAAATTCTGCATACTGGTGTTTACAATTTTTTTATATCCGGGGTAATTTATTCCGTATTCATCAACCATTACAGAAACCTCTTTACTGACATAGAAATCTTCAAAAATAACACCCCCATCGTTTGGTTTAATAAATGGCAAAAATACAATACGATCTTCAAGTGGAAACAGTAACTTAGATGAACTTTTACTTAAAAATGTCTCTAGGGGGGCTTGTATAACTTTACCAAAAATTATAAAAGCAATGTATCCAACAACTAAAAATACCTTTTGTTTATTCGTATAATATAATGAAATGGGTTTTCTTTTTAAATAAAAAAATACTTGATAAAGTCCCAACACACTTAAAAATAAATAAGCATATTTAACTGGTAATGCTAATAAACAAAGTATACTTACAAACGATATGGTTGGTATCATAAATTTAGAAAGTCTTGAATCAACCTCTAAATCTAAAATTTTAAGTGAAGCAGCCTTTAAATAAGAAATACCAAAAGGTAATAATATTAAAGTAAGAACTGCGAATATAAGATAGTTGTAAACTACCAAAGCAAGTCTTGCCGTACTTGCACTACCTATATACATAACGCCCTTCTTTGGATCTAAGTTATCGATTATATAACTTAAAATGTAATTAATATCAAAACCAGAAACGTCTCGATAAGAAATCGTTGTGATTACAGGAATATAGATAAATAAAAGTATTAGAAATAGATATATAGACATCCATTTGTAATTTTCAAGAAATTTCTGAATTACATATAAAAGATTTTTTGCTGAATTTAGGAAAGTTCTCAAATCTACCTTAAAGTCATTTTTTAAAAAAATGTTTGCTAGAATAAAAGTAAGAAAAGACAAAATTAAACAAAACACCGTGAATTCCAAGGCCGCAGTCTCAGTTAACCCTTGAAAAGCTTTTATAAATATACTTGATTTATCAAATTTAACATCTGTATTTTTTGTGAAAGCACTTATGTATATAGAAAGGGGTGATTGTTTGAAAGGTATTGTAAGTGTAGTTTCAGGCACTACAAGAAAAGTTTTGGTATTAAAATCCCCATGTAATATTTTTACATCTTGTGATACTTCTAAAACGTTTAAGGTACTTATAGCTGGGAATACACTATCCCTATCACAGATTAAAACCTTATCTAATAACAACCTCTCATCGCATATAAGAACTATGCTTGTAAAACTGTTATATTTTGCTTCTTGCTCGGTACCCCGTATCAAATCGTTGTATTGGGAAGAAAGGAGTATAAGATGTTTTGGCTTTACTTTAACATCGTTTGATAAAAGTTTAGTGTCTTCGACAACCGTAGTATTTAACACATCCGCTCTAAAACCCCAAGTTAAAAACATATATTGGTAATGTTCGATTTTTGATCTAGCAGAGCAAACACCAACGAAAAGTGTACTAAAAAAAATAATAAAAAGCAGAGAATAGGTTAACTTAATCATTAATCTTTGCATATATGATATCTTTAAAAATTGAATACATCAGTAGTGCGATACCCATGGAGACAAAAATCCTAGCTGGTGCCTCAATTTCAAATACCATAAAAACACCAGCTAGCAATATGAAAAAACCACCGACACTATATATCTGAATTCTGCTTAAACTAGACAAGATCAGTATCGACCAAGATAGTACTAAAAGAATAAGAAAATTCATAATAAAATCTACTCCAACAAGTTTATATAAAAGGAGTAAAATTACTAAGTTTGAAACAACAAAAACAGATTTTAACCTAAGTGGAAATAAGATTATAAAAAAATTCAATGTTAATATTATAAAGACTGCGGTACCCATAGTCTCGAGATTATAGCAGTTTTATAGGGAGTTAAGGTAGTAAATTGCTGTGTGCTGCGAGTCAAACACTTTAGTCCCAAATCTTTCAAAAAAACTTTCCAATGAACTTATAGAAGTTATAAAGGGGTTAATTATGTTTATATTCTTTAACTTATTTTCCGAAATCTCCTCCTTTTTTAAAACAAGATACTGCCCCCCTAATTCTTTCAACTTATTAACACCTTTCTCTGTTACTAAATTATCTGAAAATTCATTTGATTTAAATCCAGTAGTTCTATTTATAAAATTGACTGGATTTAAAAGTTTTTTCTTATGATTTAAGATCCAAAATATGGAATGGTAATCCCCTTTTGGATAAACAGCATAGGAAAAATCTTTAGATGAAACAGTATTTAAAAATGCGATGTCTTCTGGTGGGGTGCTAGTATCTATAAATGGTAGTTTAACTGAAAGAACAACAAAAGTTACAACTAATAATGAGATTACAAAAATAAATTTTGTTACTCTTAAACGAATTAAATTATATAAATCTACCATCAAAAATAAATTTAATATAAGTACAACAAGGTAAATAACAATAGCCCACCTTACAGTGGTGCGAAAGACTGGAAGTATTAAGTAGATGATGTAGGACGGGGTGTAAAATGTAATATTTGATATAGTAAAAGATGGTGGAAGACTAATAGCTAAGATAGCAAGTGTAATAAGCGTTAGTTTAATTATCAACTTTCTATTTGCAACAATATTACCAAAGTATTCTGTTATCTTAGGTTTAGGCTTTTTTCCAAAAGAGAGACCTGCAATGGCTAAAACAAAAGCAGCACCAAGCAAAAAATGCCACCCCAGATACACACCACCCATCTCATCTTCTGTGTAATCATCTGCTAAATAATAATTGGAACTTGCTATTTTTTTATATAAATCTTTTGATAATTCCGCAAAATATAAAGATTTTTGTGGTGGAATAAAAAAGTACCACGGTCGAAGACTTAAATTATAAAAATCCTCAATAGGGCGATACGTTTTTTCCATAACCTGAACTTCTTTTGTCACATTATTGGTATTTACATTTTTAAAAGTTGGAAGAGATTGAATAATGACTGGTGTGTAAATCAGAAATACACCTAAGATTGTGCCAATAGAAAATATTGCAATATTTTTTATAGAAGTTATAAATTTTTGTTTTAACGAGACTAAACTAAATAATTCATCAAAACAGTACCAAAGCACAATACAAATAAAAACAAAATAAGCGTAATAACTACTAAAAGTAAAGAAAAATACAGTAAGAAAACTCAAAAATATTGGTTTTGTCTTCCTTAATAGCAAGAAAAATGTAAGTGGAAAGAAGAAAGTCTGATAAATATTTGGGGTAAAAGAAATTATCCGATACAAAAAGTGGTTGCTAACTCCATAAAACAAAGCAAAAACTAAAGCTAATAACCTATTTGAAACCAAGTTTTTAAATAGGATAAACGAAAATATAAATGCTAAAGCAAAGTAAAGAATCATTAAAATATTTGCTACAGTTACAGGGTAAAAAGCTTTAAAAAGTATTAGGTTTATAAAGTTACTTAAAAAATCTATTGAACTAGGCTGCGAGCTTGTTGCTATTGTTGGAAAAAAATCTTTGGAAAGTAAAACTTCCAAACCCCCCACAAATATTGCTGCCATATCATTGTACGAATAGATTAGCCAATGCATAAAACTATTATATAGATTAATTACTCGGTGTGCGTTTAACTATAGTTAGTGTAACTACAAATAAAACCGAAAGTAGTGTAAGTACCAATGCGAGCAGAAATTGTGCCTGTGGGAAAAAGAACAATGTTAGTCTTATGTTAACACTACCATCTGTATTTATACTATAAAAATTCTCCGAAAGATTTGCGGTAATGTAGTCTGGGTTAATGCCCCAAGTATTTGCAAATGAGACACTTTCTACATGTGTTGATGTAAATACAGGCTTAGAAAAAAGATATGTAATATCTGATAAGTTAAGTGCCCGAACATCTCCCACACATTCTAAAACCCCACTATATGGGACTAAATCACTGCTACAATCTATATTTTTAATAGGATTTACATACAGTTTCCAATGTTTACTGAAACTTTGTGCAAAATTCAACTGAGTTGTAGTGACTAAATTTGTTAAATATAGTTCGTATTTTATAGGACTAAGCATTTTGAATGTGAGATTTTTTGCACTTAAAACTGGCAAATGATTTGGTATTTGATATAGGTAAAATAATTCATTTTTAAAGACTAATTTGTAGATTTTATCTAGATCTTCTAAGTTATAATCCTTGCAAGCATTATGACTACATCCTAAATCCTTTCTTACCAGAATATATTTTATTGGAAACTTTTTTAAGTTGACGTATGTTTTGTCAAGTGTGATTTTGTTCAAATATTCCAAGGTTCTTGTTAACATACCACCAGACTCAACAGTAGAAAGAAATGGCCTTGTAACTAATTTGGGAAGTAATCCTTGTCCAATATAATGCTCCTCTTCTTTACTATCTAAAATAAAGTAACCATAATCCATACCAGGAATAGGAAAAACGTAACCTGATTCCAAAGCATCTGTGTTTAAAAATGATATTAGTTCTTCATAGGGCTTAGTTATATTTATAATACGGTCAAAGTATTTTCCCGGTATTTCTTCCCCCTTTATTGCTCTACCTGTAAAGAAAAACCAACTTTGCCCAAGCATAATAACTACAAAAACAAGACTAATAACCCTTTTACTCAAATTTTCTGAAATATAAGTAAGAAACAATGCAACAGTTAGAACAATAGCAAATCCAAATCGGATGTCAGCAGTTCTAAAAATTCCAAATAGAGGTACGGTGGTGTACAGATAGGTAAAAATTTCCCCAAGAGGGGGTTGGGCAGCCTTTGAAAAAAATATTAATACAAATAAGAGTAATAAAAAAACTATTGAGGTGCTAAAAGAACTAACTTGTTTAATTAACTTTTTTACAACCCCATACAAAATAATAAAATAAACAGCGAGGGTAGAAAGTTTGTAATAAATAGAAAGGTAATATTTATGAAATGAATATATAGTTCTAGGTGTCCACTCAGTGTATATGCCCCATGAAAATAGCATCAAAAATTGATACCACATACCCCCTTGCTGATTCCCGTAGGTCGGAACTGAAAATAGGCTAAGCAGACCTTCCTGGTCAAAATACTGGAATGCTAAATTAAAAATAATAAAACTTAGCATTGGGATATACATAAAAGCTAATACAACACTGTTTGATAGTATTAGTACAAATTCAGTGCTTTTTTTTAAATCCGGCTTTTTCTCTAGAAAGAAACTTAAAAGCAAATATAAAACAAGTAAAAACACTAAGGGTGCAAACAACCAAAAAACATAAGAAGATACAAAAAGCATAAGTGCCAATTTTCCAAGCTTTTCTACACTAACTGGGGCAAAAAGATTCTTTTTAACAAAATAAAAGATCAGTGGAGCTAGTGAATAAGTTATTGCCGCACCAATGTCATACACCCCGCCGTGCCAAAGAGATACAGTATAAGGATTAAAACTATACCAAAAAGTGATAAAAAGAATTTTTAATTTGCTTGCCTTGGAAGTTGATGAAAAATCGTTACCGATATGCAAGAATCCAACAAATGAAATTGATAGTGTGATAAATAAAGCAAAGAAAAATTGTAACTTTTCAATAACAAAAAAACTTAAGCCCAACTTATAAAGTGTCATCAAAAAAATGACATCCCAAAACTGGGTTAAAAACTGCCAGCTATTGTGTATTCCTAAATTATCTAATTTTTTTATGTAAAAACTCGACCACGCCAACTCCTTGAAATTAAATAAGAAATACTGATCACCGATCATTAAAAATTCGTTGCTTTTTAAGCCATAAAAAAATATGGCCGTTAACACTAGAGAAATAAAAAAGAACAATAGAATATAACCTAAATAGTTATCTTTTTTTGATGATGTAAAGTGCATAAATTCCAACTAACAATAGATAAAACCCAGATAATATTATGCCAAGATAAAATATTGCCTGTGTTTTAAAATAAATAACCGCATCAAAATCAATTGTGCCATCAGCGTTTTGAATAAAAAATTCATTCCCCAAAGACCTAATTTCATTACTAGAAATTTTCCACTTATTACCGTAATTATTTAATAAAACGTGAGAATCAGCAAAAGCTGGTTTTTGCCATAAATACTTAACATCAAAAATATTTGCATCTAGGTTGACTTCTTTACTTCTTTTAATTGGGAAAATATACCAATCTCTGTTAAAGCCCTCATAAAAATTAAGGTCCAAAGGATCTGAAACATTTTTAAGGGTAATTTTGTGCTTGACTGGATAATCATAAGAAATTGAAGAGTTTGACACCTCTATAATCGGAACGGCTAAAGTATTTTCGTACAACTCATACATTTTAGTTGTATAAATAGGTTTAAAGTTTTCCTTAAGCTCCCGGATAAGTGATTTAGAGACATCCGCACGTTTTACGTCATATCTTAATAAGATGTATCTTATTGGGGAGTTAGCAAGTACAGTTATATCCTCATTTTTGATAAGGCCCGATAAATTCTTATATAGTTTGCTAGACATGCCTGTATTGTCAGCTAAGTGAATAAAGGGAAGTTTTAAAAATTTTGGCAATAGGTCCTGACCAATGTGTAAATCATTACTACCCACCTCAAAGTGGCCAAAATCTGTTGTTGGAAGTGCCAAAATATAACCATAGGTTAGATTGGATTTGTTTATAAAACTAATTAGGTTCTGTTGTTCTGTGGATAAAGAAATAATTCTATCTGTGGAGGTTTTTTTATTTTCACCAATAACTGCAACACCGTTAAATATCAAAAATCCCTGTATAGCAATTACAAATATAATAAGGGGTATAAAAACAGATTTTTTTACACTACTTGCTACAAAAATTAATAAACACGCCATAGAAAAAATAACACCAAATCCAAACTTGTTATCTGGTGATCTAAAAAGTCTAAATAAAAAGTTATTTTCAACTAAATATTTGTAAATCTCACCAAAGGGGGATTGGGCGCCTTTTGAAAAGAAGATAAAAAATAAGAATAAGAATAAGAATATTGGAATTAATATGGTTGTTTTTTTCTTTATTGCTCCATAAATTACGATTCCGTATAAAATAAATGGTGCAACTAAGGATGGGAAAGTTCTAAAATACTGACTAAAAGTGAAGATGTTTCTTGGACTCCAAAAAGTATAAATTCCCCATGAAAACCACATAAGTAATTGGTATAAAAGTCCTCCCTTTAACATGTTGTACGTCTCACCCCCGCTTAGATTTGTTGTAATATTAAAATTCACAAATAACTCATACGGTATTAAAATAAACATGCTAAGAAGCGGTAAAAACAATATTGCCAAGCTAAGTAAGTTTCCCATAACTTTTCCAAAAGTAATTTTTTTTGCAAACGCATATAAGAAAACATAAATAGTAAGTAGCATCACAAAAACTGCAAATACATATAATGAAAAAAACATCAGAAACAAAGTAAATATAAATTTCAGTTTAGATAAAATATCTCCTTCAAAAACAGATCTATGAAAGTAATAAAAGGAAAGTGGAGCTAAGACATAAGCTAAAAGAAGTGTTAAAGCAAAAGCATTACCGTGCAAAAATATTAGAGTGTAAGTATTAAAGCTATACCATAATGAAATAACAAAAACTTCAAAATCACCTACTCTTGTTTCATCTTTAAACAACTTATTTATTAAACTAAACCCAACAAAAGGCAAATACATTAGAAGCAAAAATTTTAGAAAGTACAAAACCATTTGAGCATGCAAGGTGCTAATGTTTAAAAAGAAAGTTAGGGAATAGTAAAGCCTGTCAAAAAAAGTAACGAGCATAACTGTGGTATTTGCTATACCGAAATTATTTGGATTTCTTGTAAAAAACTGTTTGAAATCTTCTTGATCAGAAAGTATCAGATACTCATCATGTAGAAATAAAAAAGAATCCTTTGGGACATGTGAAAATATATTTACAGTTAAAAGAATTGCAAATATAAGAAAAGCAAGTTTATACTTCATTTATTAACCTAATCGTTTAAGATAACCTTTGGGGTTGAAGGTTAGATAAAGACGCTCCTTACTTTTATCACTTTCAAAATCTTTATTTAAGGCAAGAAATTCTTCTAATGCTTCCATAGGGCCCGGACCATGGTCTGGCTGTACTGGATGACCATTTACATTGGTATCTTCGACAATTAAATAATTTCCAGCAGTTACAAAATCACAGTACAACTTAAGTTCTTCAAGTACATGCTTTTTACTGTGGTCTGAGTCTAATATGACCATAACTCTTTTTTTACCTATAATTTCTTTTTTCAGCTGGTCTAATATTTCATTAGAAACTGATGAACCAAACAAATATTTAAGCCTGCTATGCTTTGGGAGATTTCCTGTATCGCTAATATCAATAGACACAACATTACCATGATTCATAAGTTCACAGATGGAAGCAAGGTAGAGTGCACCACCTCCATAGGCAATACCTGTTTCGATTATAAGATCTGGTTTTGTATCAAACAGAATTTCCTGATACATATACATCTCCATAGGTGCCTTTTGAATTGGGATGCCTAAAAAGGAAGTACTTCTCCATGTACCACCAAAGACACTTGAGTCATAATATAGCTTGTGAAAGTTATTGATAATATCCTGTTTTACTTCAGGTGAAAGCTGCATTATCGCAAAATCTTTTGCAACCTTAGTCTTGTACTTAAACATACTAACCAAACTGGTTAAAAAATTATTCATATTTGTTATCTATAAGAAATAAATCCTGTTTTTCTCTTATCAGTAAAGGCACGATCTATATTTGCTAAATAAACTTCTCTAGCTTTTTTAGGACCGTGAATACTAACCAGAATTAAATAATATACAATTTTTAGCACAAAAGCCGGTATAAGAAAAGAAATTAAGTAAAATAGAAAAATTAGAATGCTGTATACACCGTAGTACTCAAAGATAAATTGTAAATTTTTTCTCGTTGGTTTATTTGTGTAATTAAAAAGTCCAATTTTTTGAGAAAGAAATAACAATGCGGCACTTGGCAATCTCTTTATAAACCACGCTTTAAATCTTTTGGTATCAAACTTATGTTTTAAAATATGGATTGCTTTCAACTCATCTGCCAAGTAAAATTTCAAAAAATCTCCATATTTATAACCAACATTACGATGTAACACTATACTTGGTATTTCTATAAATCTAAATCTATCGCTTAGGAGCTGCAAGGCAATTGTAATTTGAACAAATACATTATCTTTATAATCAGTGTATTTTATTTGCTCTAGAGGAAGTCTTTTTTCAAGTACAACAATTGAAACAAATGTAAGGCGCATCAATGCATCATAATTTGTAAATGTATTAAAATTATCATGAATTATAGTTTCTTTAGGTCCTGCTATACGTTTTCTACCATACGAGTCTATCCAGGTTGTGTTAAATACAGCAACAACTGGTTCTAGTTCTCTAAGTTTTTTTATTACTTCTCCCACTGCACCTGGATTTATAGAATCGTCATTACACAAAAACCACAGATATCTTGTTTTCGTAAGTTCATAAAGTCTAAAAACATTTCCACTATATCCTAGGTTTTGAGGATTTTTGCTATAAATAAGATTTTTAATCTTACCATCATACTTTTTAACAACAGATGATATATCCTCAGGTGAGTTGTCTTCTGATACAAGAACTACAAAACCCTCAGCCTTTTCTTGGCTTAATTGTCCCAAAAGAGCATCAAGGGATTCTTTTCGGCTGTATGATGGTATTCCTATTGTTAAAATTAAATCATTTTCCATAAATTTATTTCGAACTCTTAAACTACTCTTAAAAACTAAACAGCTAATTTATTCGGAAGTTTAGCAATAAAAAGTACTTGGTATGCAAGGAGGCTAGGAAAAATATTTTTAAATGGTTCAATATACTTGAGCACTCCAAACTGATTATAAGGAAACACTTTAACTATATCGTAACCTTGTTTTTCAAGAAGTTTCTTGGCTGAATTAATTGTGAAAAATTTTAAGTGGGTTTTATCCAATGTTCCAAATTCCTTATACTCCCATTTACCAAGTAGTAGTAAAATTCGATTTAAAACAAAAGCCACGTTTGGTAACGATACTACTATTTGGCCCCCTTGATTTAAGTGTTTTTGCATAATTTTTAAAACATTGTCGGGATGTAATAAGTGCTCAAGAACATCTGCAAAAATTATATAATCATATGTCTTACCACTAAGCATTGGTATATCTTGATCAATATTATCAAAATTAATTTTAAATAGATTTCTATAACCCCGTAATCTAGCCTCTTCTAAAACATCATCTCTAAAGTCAATACCGTCTACAACGCAGTTTTTGTTATCAATTAATGCACCGCCAAGATTACCAGTCCAACATCCCACATCAAGTACCGTTGAAGAAGCCCCCACAGCCTTAAAAACTACGTTATTAAACGATTTACTATAGTCACCTGAAACATGGCCTAAGTTTGAATTTTTCTTTTTTATACATTTTAAACATATCATTTCACCAAAATTATCAAAAATACCAGTTTCAAGAAGCCAATCTTCAAAGGAAATCAAAGCTTTATAAAACTTTTGGACAGTGAAATATTTTGATAAATTTAACACTCTATCAATCCAATCGAAAATGAAAAAGAACAAATGGGCAGTTTTATGCTCTTGAATATAAAAACCGGCCGCCTCCAATTGTGAGACTATTAAAGGTATATCCAACGGGTATTTATCTGGAATTTTTCCGTCAACCACTAAATCATCTGGAAATTGATTTTTAAAAAGTATTGGAAAACTTGCAAACAAAAAACGACCAAATTTAATGATTGGATTTCTAGAAGTTAAATCATTTATAAGTAACTTTCCACCTGGTTTTAGTGTTCGGTAAATTTCTTTAAAAATATCTTCATGGTTGTGTGAATGATGTAAAACATGAAGCATATAGGCCGCATCAATACTACCGGCCTGAAGTTGGGGAATTTTATTACCTTCAATCTTATAAAAACTGTATTCGGGGTATTTCTGTTTTGCTATATCAAGCGCAACTTGAGCTATATCAACCCCATAGAACTCGTACTTGTTCCTAGAAGCCGCAGTCACTTCAAAAAATCTGTCTATTGATGTTGCTGTACCCACGCCATAATCAAGGATTTTTTGTTCTTTTGACAACCATGCAAGGCCAGCTAACTGTTCCTTATTTGCATAGTCATAAAAGATTTTATGCTGGAAAGATTTTTTATGCAAAGTTGCATTTGTATTAAAAAACTCCTCTTGATTTGTTACTACTGCCATATTTACATTCATTGGTTTTCCTTTTGTAAATCAATAACAAGTTCGATTGCACCACCTACCCAGTAACACCAAAGTCTTTCAAAAAGCATGGGCGAAAAATTTATTATTTTATTTAAAATAATTACAAACGGTTTTAGCATTACCGGGCATTGGTTTTTATGAATGTATTTTTCATAATCGCCAGAATTTGGAAAAAGACCAAAATATTTGATCTCTCGATTTATTATTTTAAAACTGGTAGTCGTGTAGAAATGTTGGTCATGGTCCTTTTGAAATGGGTCAAAACTATAATAACCAAAAGGTCTCACATGAGTTATGTCAGTGAAAGCACCCATACTTGAAAAATGAGGAACTCTTATATGAAGTATCCCACCAGGTTTTAAAATCCTATGCATCTCCTCAATTTTTTGAATGGGGAAATTTAAATGTTCTAACACATGATACATATGGATTTCATCCGCATAATCAGAACTAAATGGATACGGAGTTACATTTAAGTCATGTAATATATCTACATAATCATCTATCTTTACCCTATCAACACCAATAGAATCCGGTATTCTTGTTTTTCCGCAACCTATGTTTAAAATTACTTTTTTCATACAACAACAGTATTATATCTACAATGCTCTGTATATGCCCAAAAGCTGATCTACCCTATTGTGATAGGTGTGATCGGCTAAGACTCTTTTTTTTCCTGCTTTCGAAATTTTTTGTCTTTCTTCAGGATGACTTATATAATAGTCAATTTTTTCTTGCCAATCACTTTTATCCTTAGCGATTACAATTTCAGTTCCCTCGTTGAAATAATTTTTTATACAGGATACATCATCAACAATTTCAAACCCACCACATGCGGGAATTTTAAAAGTTCTTTCATTACAGTCCCCTCCAAATTGTACTTGATAATCTTCATGAACATTTAGGGAAATCTTGGTGGATGAGTAAATTCTCCTCTCATCCTCTAAATTCAGTTTTGGTTTTTGAATAGTCTTGAAAATAGGTAAATTAAAATAATGTACAATTTTTTGTAAGGTTCCAATTAATTTATCGGTAAGTGTCCAATCCTGGCCATAAAACCTAACATCATAAGTTCTCTTTAACGGATAGATAACCTCATTAAAAAATTTTCTTTTGCCGGGAAGATTTGTACCTAAAAAAGATATGTCGGACTTAAACTCAGGCATAAATTCATAAAAATTTAACATTTTATCTACAGCAAGTGGAATAGTGTGCAAAATATATCCCGTATTTTTAGTAAAACCTATCATTCTGGGATCATTACCTTCACAAGAAGCATAGAAGACATCACCGAAATTACCGGACTTAATAAGCTCCACATAGTCTTTATTTTCTGAAACGCTCTTTGCTTCATTTATTCTTAATTTTGACATTGGAGATTTCCAAAATGGTGTATTTACAAAAACTTTCATACCAGTTTTTTTCGCATTTCTAAGGGCTACGAGATCTAAATGTTTAAAAATGTATGAGCCCATACTAGTAAATAAAATATCCGGTTTATACTCTGCGTAAACTTTTGACTGGAAATCATCTGTGGTCAAAAATTTAAATTCATGACCGAGATCAAGGAAAGCATTTTTGTACCCGTTATAAATAGTACGTCCGGCATAGATTGTGTTCAAATGAAGTACAAAAAAAAGTATTTTCATAAAACGAAAAGATCCTCAAAGATAAATTTATAGTCAAAACTCTTTGCGTAATTGTATGCATTCTTTCTATACTCACCATTTAATGTTTCTCCCATCAATATACTTATTTTTTCAATAAGATCTGACTGCTCCCCTGATAAAATTAACCCACATTTATGATCTTTTATTTCTTTTGCATTCCAAGGCAAATCAGTAAGAAGAACTGGTACACCACATGCAAGGTAACTTTTAACTTTTCCCGGATCTGCAAAATAAGTCCAGGTGTCTAGCTCCTTAATATATGGTGCAATTGCAATACAAGATTTTGCAATTTCAGGTAAAAGAACTTCGCCGTGAAGTTCATTTGGAATTTTGCCAAAAAATTTGCAATGATCTAAAACCCCTAATTTAGTTGCTAAAGCTTTTAGCTCAGGCTCATAACTTCCTCCACCTATAATTTTAAATTTAAAATCAGGAAAATGCTCAAGAATTTGTGGCATAGCATTTATCACAAACTGCACACCTTGCTTTGGGATTAAATGTCCCATAAAAACCAAGCTGTGTTTTTCACACTCATTGTATGAGTATGTCATTATTTCATCATGCCAAACTCCGTATGGGACAACTTTATGCAACTGATCATCTTTAAGTTTGATTCCTGCAAACTTTTCCCTTGCCTCAAGCATACGTGGTGATAAATCCCATATCTCTTGAACATTTTTATACGCAAATAGATTAATTAGTTTATAAATTGTATTTTTTAGGTAACCTGAAAATCTGTTATTTGGAACAAAATCTATCGCCCAAAAGACTATTTTTTTAATATCCAATACTGCCTTTAATATAAGTCCAAAAACTATGCAAAGCCCGTCCATACCAATATAGGTGTCAAATTTAAGTTTAGAGCTTAAAAGCCAAAAAGCGGTAAAATAAAATTCTTTTATATAAATAAAAATCTCCGGATAGGTACTAAAATCACTTGTAGTGTCTTCTTTATAGATCTTTCCTTCTTTATACCAAACATAAGAACTTTTTCTATCCGGTGCATCGGCAAAACTATGTTTAATATGAAATATATTACTTACTCTTTTTTCCCTTAAAAATTTAACAAGATCATCATCTGGTTGAGTTGTAAATTTATGTGCAACTATAACAATAGTTTTATTTCTAATGTCCATATTTTGAGGGCCTTATTTAACAACCTTCAATCGTGCTATAAACCTAGCAATCTTGAACAAAGGTACCACAAGTTGGGCAGGAATAAAAAACATTAACCAGGTCAAAAAATACGCTATTTCATCTGTAAAATTCATAGTATATCCAAACCCTATTGAATACTTTCTGCGCACCTCAAGGGTACTTTTTAATAATTTTTGCATTCTGCTTATCGTGTTATTTGTACTGTGCTCCCTATAAAAAATCAGAATCTCCGGAAGATTCGCAAACTTATATTTTGTGCCAATTCTAAATGACATATCGATATCTTCTGCAGGAGGTTTTGTGACATCAAAATCACCTAAGAGCTTAAAACACTCAGATCTTATGATAGCTGACGGTTGTGCTACTGGTGAGTATTTAAAAATATTCTTACGAAGCAAAACGTCCGTAGTATCGTACATTCTAATATCAAGATTACCCGCCTCGTTAAAAGACTGTAGAAAACCCCCACAAATACCTACCTCAGGGTGCTTTTCCATGAAATCAACTTGCTTTTGAATTCTTGTTAAAACAGAAATGTCATCAGAATCCTGCCAGACAATGTATTTACCTCTTGCCAAAGATATACCTTTATTTCGATTTCCCGCAATGTATAAGTTTTTTTCATTTCTTATGGAAATAACTCTTGAGTCTTTTTTCGTGTATTGTTGAATTATTTCCCAAGTTTTATCCGTAGAAGCGTCATCCAAAATTATTAGCTCTAAATTTTTATAAGTTTGATTTAAAATACTTTCAATTGCTAAGCTTATATAGTTCTCGGTATTGTAGGATGGCATTATTACCGAAACTAGAACATCACTCATATACCTCCCCTGTATTTATTCTCATCTCAAGTTCTTTATCATAGACCCACTTTCGTCGACTATAATCATCATAATATCTTAGGATTTTTAATCGATAAAAAACTGCTAAAGTATCATATAAAATTCCCCTTATATTTGGATCCAGAAATAACATAAATCCATGTCTTAGTTTAGATTCTTTAGTAAAATCAAGATTAACATCAACCGGAGCCTCAAATATTCGTTTAAATCCAAGTCTCCACGCTACCGCTAAAAGTTCTATATCGAAAGCAAATTCTTTGACAGTAAGTCGGGGTAGAACTTTTTCAAGGACTGCTCTTTTATAAACTTTAAGCCCAGTTTGAGTATCTTTTAATTTTAATCCAAATAGCAACTTAACAATCAAATAATATCCCCAACTGTAAATCCTTCTGACCCAGTTATATTTTACTTTTGAGGCAGGATGACGCTTGCTACCTACTATTATATCTGCGTTATACCAATCCATATGTTCAAGCACCATAGAAAGACTAAGCGGATTAATGTCCATCCCAGCATCAATAAATGCTATCAGATCACCCTTTGCGCGTGCCATCCCATACCTTACAGCATAACCTTTACCGCGATTGGTCTTATACCCCACCACACGGACATTATTTTTCTTTATTTTTTTAGCTTCCTCAAAGGAGTTATCTACAAATCCGTCTACGACAGGAATTATCTCAAAGTCCCAACTCGTATCATTCATGGCATCACAAATGCCCAAAATATCTTTTACAATTGTTTTTTCATGCCGATACACCGGCATTATTATTGATACCAACATATCTTGCATAATATAGCATTATGAAAATAAGAAGCAACAAAGACACACCAATGTTTACATTTATAACTTGATCAAGACTTGTATGAAAAACAGTCAAAAGTACAAGTTGTAAAAGTACTGCCGGGATCTGGAAAAATAAGATTTTCTTCTGCTCTATGGCAAGAAAAAACATAGTCATAAAATTAAGCATTACATAAGCAGCTACAAATACAGAATATTTAACAAGGTATGCGGCAGAGGGAAGAAAATCCTGACCAAACATCACTCTTGTAATAAAATCTGGAAAAATCACAAATACAGTAAGACCAACAAGTACAACACTCAGTTGTATTAAAAAGTAGGTTCTAAATTTAGCAACAAAGTCTTCTTTACGGGCAAATGCAGATGCAATTTGTGGGTACATCACAACACCAACTGTGCTTGCGCCAAACAAAAATACTTTACCAATTGTTACAACTCCAGAATAAATACCAGCAAGGTGTGCATCAAAATAGTGCTTAACTAGAACAACATCAACATTGTTAAAAATTGACATTCCAATATTTATAAATAATGCAAGCCAAACAAACGTAAAAAGTTTACTATATTGATTTTTAAGATCTGGATTTTCATAGCTACTAAAATTTTTCATCAAAAGTAAAAGACCAATTAAAAACGACAGGATTGCGGCGATAATAAGTCCGGTAAACACCCCAGTTACAGAAAATCCTATATATACAAAGGCGGTAGGGACTGCAAATCTCAAAAAATTGGAAAGTACTGTCCAAAATGAAAAAGCCTTAAGCCGAAGTAACCCCTGAAGATATGAAGCTGGAACAATACCCAAAAAGGTAATTCCAACAAATAGTCCAAAAACTGATACTAAATACAAATTAGAAATATTTAAAAATGTAGCTATAGATTCTCTAAACACTGTGATTGGCAAAAATACGAAAAACCCAATCACAACAACAGCTATTGTAACTTTGACAAAAAGTGCCGTTAATAAGTCAAATTTATTATTAACCTTTAATTCAGAAACGACTTTAATAAGCGATGTTATAAAAGCACTACTAATTACACTAATTATAGAAAATACAGATAGTAATGAATTAAAAATCCCGTAATCTGAAACACTTAAAAGACGTCCAAGTAAAATTTGGAGTAAGTATGCAAACACACTCCCAATAAACATCCCAACCGTCACAATAACAGTTCTTTGAAGTTCATAATTTTTGAAGAGTAATTGTATTTTATTTAATAAGTTCATACCTATTTACTTTGATATAGTAACCAATAACAGCTAAAAACAGGGTTCCGGAAGTGATCAGATTCATATTTATTACTTGATGCAAATCTTTATGAAAAAACATTATAAGTATGGTTTGAATAATTACAGCCGGAATTTGTAATAAATAAACTTTTGTTCGCTCAATGGCAAGTAAGAACATAGTCATAAAATTAAGCATAACGTATAAACCCATAAATAATATGAATTTAAATAGGTATTCAACAGCCCCTTGGTATGAAAGTCCAAACATAATGTGAACAATTAAATTAGGAAAAAGTGTAAAAACAGTAAGACCTATTAAAATAACCCCAATCTGCAAATATAAAAACGGCTTTAATTTTTTGAAATAATTTTCTTTTTTTGCAAACGCTGAAGCTATCATCGGATACATAGCAACAGCAACGGTATTTGCAGCAAACAAATAAACTTTTCCAACAGTTACAAGACCTGAATAAAGACCTGCAGTAAAGCCGTCAAAATAATGCTTTACAAGAATAATATCAGTATTATTAAGTAGAATCATACTCATCTGCACAAAAAACACTGGCCAGGCAAATTTCAAAATTTTGCTATAGTGGGAGTCAAGAGGTTCTTTTTCATAGTTTGAAAAGTTTTTTTGTAAAAGGCCTAAATATAAAATAAAAGTCAAAAGCGAAGTAATCCCTATTAAAAGATAAATTCCGCCAACTGTGTAACCTAGCCAAATTCCAAGAACAGCTGCAAAAAGTCTTGCAATATTTGTAGATACATTAACAAATGCAAAAGCTCTAAAACGAAGAAGACCCTGGAAGTACGCAAACGGGGCAATCTTTAGGTATACAAAAACCATTGAGATTGCAAAACCCACAAGTACAGTAGCATCAGTTAAATTTAAAAACTTAGCCAATGGTGCCTGAAATGTGAAAACTAAGGAAGCTGTAACAACACCTGCAAAAATAGCTATCGTGTTTACGCCCCAGAAAAGCTGCGTTAATGTGCTATATTTATTTGCTACCTTTAAATCTGCAACAGTTTTTACTATTGAAGTTTGAAATGTGTTTCCTAAAACACCAATTATTACTGAAATGGAAAGTAGGGAATTAAATACACCATACTCCTCTACGCTTAATTTCCTACCCAGGTAGAGTTGAACAATATAAGAAACAATACTTCCTACAAAAAGTCCACTTGCAACAGTAATAGTTCCAACTAGGGATTCGTTATTAGTCAGACTTTTTAATTTTATTAATACATTTTTGATCTGCACGAGCTTTATCTATTTTGGCTCCCCTCTTGTGTAAATGTTATAAATTGTAACTCCTCGTAGATATACACTGCTTCTGTATTTTAAATTATAATTTTTGAAAGCCGGGGACATTTCATCCCAAACAGGATATACAAAATAATTTGACTGCTTAGCATCTTGCCTTAAAGTATCAATTGTTGGCCATCCATCAAGTTTATAAACAAATGGGTACAACTGCGAGTAATATTGGATCGGAAATGCCACAACCAATTTTTCACGAAGGATATCTTTATAATAAAGTTTTTTTAAAGAGGATCCTTCAAACCCCTTAAGATTATCTTCGATTTTTAATCTTGCCAACTCTTTTGATAGTTCCCTTTGCCCAAAAGTCCATTTTGGTTCTACCATGAAAATACCTTTTTTAAGCCCACCAGCAAGTGGATTGTAATAGGAGGAGAAATTTGGATATAAAATAAGTGGAACTATAAAGGCAGGGATTAATACAACATATCCACCATTTTTTAAAATTTCTTGCATGGTCTTTGAAACTGACTTCTTTCTAAGCGCTAGTCGGATTTTGCTTGAGATGTAGTCAATCAACCATTCAAACATAAAAGCTACTACTAAAACTAAAGCCATCATTGTCGGGAGTATGTACCTGTCTAATTTCTTAGCCGGGATCATCATTTCAATTAAATAAACAATTGAAAATATTATTAGTAAAAGTACAAATTCTTGTTTTTTTGTTTCAAGCCTTTTAAAAATAAATGGGAGAAAAAGTAAACCAAGAATTAAATAAAAAGAACTTCTTAACCAAAATACTACAAAGTAGTAAAGGTAACCCGGATCCTTTACAAGTTCACCAAAGTACAACTGCATGTGGCCATCTTCAATCCCCGTATTTATAATTCCACCAAATACCGTAGACAAAGCTTTTATAGGCACTACCCACATTGCAGGCCACACTAGAAAAAAGGTAACTATAAATATAAGTAACCAAAAACAAAAAACTTTAACAAACTCCTGGATTCTTCTACTTATACTTAATCTATCTTGTAGTAAACTAATCAAAAAAATCATAAGGGCAGTAAATGGAATAAGTACAAGTGCAGATGATTTAGTAAGTACACTTAAAGCGGCAAAAAAAGCTGAAACAACAAGGTAAAATTTGGTGTTATACACTTTAAAAGAGTAAAGGGAAACAATTGATGCGAGCATAAAAGTAGTCATTAAACCTTCCAAGTGAATTTCGCGACTTAGAAAAATATAAAATGGTTCTAAAGAGACAAGAATTATTGCAATACAGGCATACTTTAAACCAAAAACTTTACGTAAAACATGAAAGATAAAGGCTAAAACAATTCCTGTCGTGCAAACAATAAGTAGCTTTTGTAGGAAATTTAGTTCAAAAATAAAAGTTATGTCGTTGTCTATAGGAAGCGTTCCTTGAATCAGTTTTGACCAACCGTTATAAACTTTTACTGCAAATGTGCCAATCCACATCAAAGTTACTCCGGGATGATATTTCTGGATAGTCAACTCAAAGTTACCATTAAAAACCCCGCTTCCAAAGTCATAAATTCTTTGCTTCCATTTCCAAACGTCTGTATTAAAAGTATCAAATCCAAGAGCAGGTAAACGTGAAAAGACATAAAGTAAAAATACACCCAGTTCATATTTTAATTGTTTAAGTTTTCCAAAAATAAAATTCATTTATTTGCCTAGGGAATAAATAAAAATTTCACCACCCCGCCTGCCTGTAGCACTTATTCTTTTCACAAGGGGGTATTTTTTTGCAATCTTACTGTCGCTATCATTTCCAGCAAGAAAATGCACTAATTCATCGGTATCCTTGTATATAACAATGTAACCGACCTTATTTACCAAACTTGTGTCTTTCACTCCTTTAAAACTTCTATCTTTGGAAATCTTATCTGTGATCAAAGACACTGAGCTGCTGTTATATACTACGTAATCTGTAATTGTCATATTTTTGTTCAACCAATCAAACAATTCTAACCTAGTGTCCGACCTTAACAGTACAATACTAGTATTAACTGCAAGTAAAATTGGGATTAGAAATACCGCCCAATAAACCAACCTCTTCTGAATGTGATTACGAGTAATAGCTATTATGTGAGAACTCATCGCACCAACTGCAAGTGCAATAAATGGATAAGTTGGCATGTAGTAATGTACTCGCATTTTTTCAAAACCGGACACATAAAAAAATAAAAGTAATGATGGGATAAGAATTATTAATGATCTTCTATCTCGCCTTATAAATAAAGAATAAAAAATATAAATCAAATACACTGCGATAAAGGTAGGACCTATATCAAGAGCAAATCTATATGTTATTGCTTGAAAAAATTGGTTTAATCTTTCAAGTAGCGTGACGCTACCAACATTTGTAAATTGCCACAAAGCGCCAGTTGGACTGTCCGTTCTTATAAATGTACTAAAGTCTAAGATTGCAAATGGAGTACCAAGAATAAATCCACCGACAGCACTTAATCCTGAGATTATCAGATTTTTTAGTCCGGCCCATGAAACAAACTTTTCTTTGGAGTTCTTGTAGACTCTTGCAAAATGGGCAACGGCAACAACTACTGCGGCAATTCCCCCATGATACTTAGTCGAAGCAGCAAGACCTATAAAAAATCCAGCCAAAATATAATATTTAAAGTAGGCTAAATTATCCTTTAAGGTACTATTAAA
This sequence comes from candidate division WWE3 bacterium, assembly GCA_016182565.1. Taxonomy (GTDB): domain Bacteria; phylum Patescibacteriota; class WWE3; order UBA101185; family UBA10185; genus JACPGI01. Next base: position 58,948 of record JACPGI010000009.1, on the reverse strand, counting down.
CTTATTAATCTGGATTAGGTTGGTAGATTCTTTAGGTTTTTGATTATATATTTTTGTAGAAAAATACAGTGCCCACGCAATCCAAAAAGTTGCAGGTACATCTACCAATGCAAAATGAGAAGCATGTACATGGAAAGGCATAAAGGCAAAGGTTAGCGCCGCTAAAAATCCTCCCCTATTACCAAAAAGTTCCCTGCCGGCTAAATACACAGGTATGACAGTCAAAGCACCCATAAATACATCTAGAGTTCTTGCCAGTAAATAAAATACTAAAGGATCTTGCCAAAGAATTGGCATTTTAAAAGCTAGAAATGACTGCAAACCTAAAAATTGAACTATTGATCTTGCCTTAATAAATACAAAAAACAAAAAATAAGTCAGGTAAAAGTGCAAATGTGGCCAGTCAAAGTGACCTGGGTTTGCATCAAATCTGATACCAAGAGCCGATCTTACTACTGCAGGTTCATCAATGTGAAAGATGAACGGAAACCCATGCTCAATACCAATAAATCTTATAAGAAAAGCAACAATAAACAATAAAATTACGGCTTTATGGGGTTTTAATTTTTTCATTACCTCGTACATATATTCTCCAGTATTCTAACCCATTTATATAGATAGAATCAGATTTAATAAATTCGAACTTACCTTTAGTCACCTTACCGGGCATTTTTTCATTAACGCCAAGAATTAGAGTATCAAAAACTCTCGTTCCAACTACATCAACATAATACACATGATCTTTGTTATATATACTCATCATAGGCTTCGGATCAATAAGTGCAATATCTCTTGTCGAGCCATATTTTTCTACAATTAAGTCTTTCACAGCGTACATACCTATACCAAATGGTTTTTGGGCCAAAATATTCTCATGAACATATTGAGGTGTACCAAGCAATGGATTTGTATAGGTAAAATAATATGGAAAAAAGGTAAAGCTTGGAATTATTAACCCATATGTAAACAAACCAAGTACAAATATAGTACTCACAAGGTTTAACATACGGGATTTAAATAACATTAGATATTTAAAATATCCATTTATGGCAAGAATCGAAAGCATGGGAAACATAACAACAGCGTAGCGGTCGATTTTTTTACTGCTAATAGACATAACAACAAAGTAACCTACATAGAAAACAAAAAGATATTGTTCAAGGGTAAAACTATCTGCAATTCTTACAACATTAGGAATTATTTTTGAAGCACTTACCTTGAAATTTCTAATTGGGGTAAAAAGGTGCTTTAGTTTATTAAATAAATTTCTTGGGCTCACTAACAAAAGGTTTAATAATACACCAAACGAAGTAAAAATGGATGTTTTATATAGCATCACGACAGGATAAAACAGCCATCCGGCGTCCCTTGTCTTACCTTCCAAAAATATTTGGTTGTGCCCTTTAGCTAAACCTACCCTAAATGCACCGTAATATAAATATCCCATAACCTCTGTGAAATTTACCCAAAGTGCTGGCCAAAATATAAAGATAAATATGAAACTAAAAAATAAGAATAAAACTAAGTACTTTAAGGCTTTATTTAAGCTGATTTTTATAAGCTGCGTGTTTTTTGGATCATTTTTTATTTCAGTTAGAAAGATCAATAAAGCACCAACAAACGATGCATATAAGAATCCCCCTACTCCGATACTTTTTGTCAAAAAAGCCAATGCAAATAAAATGGACGCAATAACAAGACGAGTTAAGTTAAACTTTTTTATAACCCAGTAGGACAAAATTAGTCCATTTAATAATAGAAGGCTCATTAAGATATCCAAATGAACAAGCCTGGAGTTACCAATAAAAAATGGTTCTAAAGTAAACAATAAGACTACAAAAAAAGCTTTTCTCAGCTTGAAAAAATTGGCAAAAAGATACATTGCGGAAATAGAAAGTATTAGTTGAGAAAAAACAACCACGATTTTTGCTACGTAATCATAAATTGGAAAAGTAAACTCGTTGTAAACTGCCCCGTCAAGAGATAGCCTTCTTACAATTTCGATAGTCGGCCCCATCAGCCACATTAAAGTAACTCCGGGTTGATAATGTTGATAAGTTTTATCAAGCTGAAAATACTTTAACCCATTTATAAATTGTTCGGATCTTGTGTGCCAGTTTACACTATCCGGATTTACAGTGTCTTTACTCAAATAGGGTAATCTTGTTATTAAAAAAACTACAACAAAAAATATTATAAAAAACCATTTTTCAAGTTTTATGTAATTTAAGTTTCCTTTTGTTTTTTTAATCAGATTTATCAAATGCATAAAAAAGACCCCCTAATAAACTTACAGCAAGTTTAAAAAAATGATATGTTATAGATGCAGATAACGCGAGCTCCATGGGAACACCAACCTCGGTAAAAAACCTTATATATAATGCATCCTGTACTCCAAATCCATTTATTGATGGGATAAAAAAACCAGCAAGAAAAATAATCGGAAACACAAAAAGTGCATATGAATATTCAACTGTGACACCTAAAGATTTCAAAACAAGCCAATGCGACAAAATCGCTACTAATTGAACCAAAAATGAGGTCAATACTGCATCGATTAAAATTCTTTTTTTATTTTTATATCGTAAAAGGGAATCATAAATGTCATGTAAGACGTTAAATTTTTTAGAAAAGATTTTAAGTGATAAAAATCCCGCAACAGCAAAAATCCAAAAACCACCAAAAAGTAGAAATTTAAAAAATAAAAGAAAGGTTGAATTTACAGAAAGAAAAGGTGGAAGTTGGGCAATCCAGAAACCTAAGGTCTTTATAAGGCCAAGATAGGATATTAAAACCAAAGCAATCATACCAGTAAAACGCTCCATAAAAGTAGCGATAAATGCCTCAGTAGTATTTTTAATCTTTTTACCCAACCGATAAACTTTGTAAACATCCCCACCAATGCTTGTTGGCATAAAGTTGTTAAAAAACGACCCTATTATATAAAGTTTTGTAAGATAAACAGTTGATATGGACGTAGTGCTACTACTTAAAATCAATTTTTTCCATCTTAAAGAGCTTAGAAAATAGTTCAATAAAAACATTAAAATAATTGCTGGAATAAAACTAACATCCACTAAAGAAAGGTTTTTTATTACTAAACTATTATCTACTTTAAGAAGAATAATGGAAATTAAAAGTAAACTTACAAGTATTTTGAAAATTATTTTTATATTTTTTTTCATGCAGCTAAACTTATTTGGTAAATTTTTTCTTTATATCCAAGAATAAAGAACCAATCTGTTCATAATTTAAGTAATTAAAGTACATAATTAATTTGTAGTATGTGAAAACAAATCCTACGTAACAATAAAGTTTAAGCTTTGAAAACATCTCAACTTCTAATGTACTAAGAAGTATCACAAAGATAAAAAGAAATAGATGCGATTTGTTAAAAAAATTGTATTTAATTTTTATGACTGATATTGATGCTATAAACATCATGCTGGTAAAAGAACCAATTGCCATACCGTAAGCCATAGCGTTAAGTGGATCAGTAATTTTTAACAAACTAACATAGGAAAGTACTGTAATTCCAATTAACAAAACAAAGCTTACAATCATTTCTTTAATAAATTTGGCTGGAATTAAGATACTTGATTTGACTACATTTATTACCGAATAGAAAATAAAAGCAAAAATTATCGGGAGAATAAGATGGTATGAAGCTTCATATTTTGTTTTATCAATTACTAAATAAGCTAGTTCCCCAACCCAATATATAGCACTGCCACCAACAAAAAGAATAAAAGCGAAAATCTTATCAAAATTAGACGAAAAAATGTGTTTAAATTCTTCGAAGTTTTCTTTAAATTTTCTTGAGAGCACTGGTAAATTCACATCTGTTATCGAATCTGATATCGACATCAACTTGCCGCTATATAAAAGGGCAAAGCTAAATATCCCAACCTGTTCAGGACTAAGTGATACTCCCAGGACTAAAGGCCCTATTTTATTCCAGTAAGTGTAAATAATCTTCACAGCAAAAATTCCAAGACTAATTGACAATATCTCTTTAAACAACACCTTGAATTCAGCCTTAGTTGGAAACACAAAACTACTTGAAATAGGTTTTAGTGCCAAGAAACCAAGAATTGAAGAACTTAATATATTAAATATTAAAAGGGCATAGAAAAACCCCGTAACTTTATAGAAATAAATAAGTGGAATGTAGATAATAAGACTGCAACCGGCAATAAAAACTTGGTATATAAAAAGTCTTTTAAAACGTTCCATGCCTGAGATTACTGAGTTAAATATGCTTTGCAATCCCTGAGCAATCATTACAATTGCATAAAGTCTTAAGAGAAATATTAATTCTGGTTGACCATAAATATGGGTTGCTATGTAGGGTGCTAGAAAATAAAGGGTAAGAGCAAGTGGGCCTGAAATGATGTAACGAATAATTGTCGAAGTAAAAAATATTTTAAATATTTGCTTGGGATCTTTCACAGTTGCAATCTCCCTTGTGCTTCCTGAGGCAAGGCCAAGATGTTGATAAACACCAAAAGCTGCACCTACCGAAGTTACAATACTAACCAAACCATATTCGGCAACTGATAATATTCTTACTATAATCACACTTTGAATTATTCCAAAACCCATGGCCATCATACGGGAAATAAAACTTATCGTTTGCCATTTTAAAAGAGATTTATCTTCCACTGTATTATCTGCTTGCACAAAGTCACTACCTTTCATTTGATTACTTAACCTCAACTTCCTTCAAATAAATGCTTTGGGTATCAATACCGTTAGTTAGGCCAAGAAATACACGATATTTACCGGTATTCATAAAGTCAGGCAGCATTAAATTGACCTTTTCTACATAAAAGCGTTCAAAGTTAAAATCTTTCAGAGGTTTCATAGCATATGAAGCAAGGTGCGGTATCTGGAAGTACTCATTATCATTCATATCAACAAAAGTAAGAAATAGCTTGTAGTCATCAAGGGACATTGACTCTTTACGTTCATAAACAAAATCTGCAACATAAAATTCTTGACGTGAAAAAGTGTCCGGCATCAAATAGTCTCGTAAAAATAACCCCCGATCAATAAGATAATCAACTTTTGGCGTAAAGTTAAAAACCTGTTGGATTGGAAGCTCCACTTGTTTTGGTATTTCATTATCTAATAAAGCTTGCCTTTCAAATAATGCCAAATTTCCACAAATAAACTTTGGATGGTAATTTGGGTCAATCATAATATCGGCAACCTTACTATTAATTACAATTGATGGAATACCTAATATTCTTGAGACTTTTCTTGCATATATGTCTGCAATTATATAATCAGCCTCTTTATATAAAGCTGGAAATAAAGCGTAAGTTTCTCTAAGCGATAACTTTGCCCCCATATAGTCAGGACCTGTGACAGAAGCCCAATCTGGAATATACTTCATAATATAGCCCGCGCAATCCCTATCCTTTGTTTCTAGTCTTACAAGTTTTAACCTGTCTCCCTCTTTTATTTTTTTACTAAATGCCCTATCGTCTTTAATTAGATTTTCTTCAGCTTTTACTATAGCTACTACCCTTCTGCTTACTGCTTGCTGCATCCATAAATAAACTGGATTACTATATTCAAAGGTTTTAATAATATTAACAACAAGCAAGGAAATTGCTAAAAGATACACGGTAAAAACTTCGGATATTTTGAGATATTTTTTGAAAAATTGGGCTAAAAAATTAACACCATACGTTAGAGCAATAAATAAAATAACAACAATCATGGAAATACGGTGATTTTCAATATTTGCAGTACTCACACCCCCAGCCGTGCTTGTATAATTTATGATAAGTTCCGGTATGGCCATAGCAAAAAGTGGTGGATATACTAAAGGTAAGTATAGAGTGGGCAAAAATGTTTGAGTAAAATAAGTCGGCTTTCCCCCATCAACCCAGGCACGCATAACCTTAACTGGATTTGTTACCACGTTAAAAATAATTTCAGTATAGCCACTACCAAATTCCTCATACCGTAACAAGAAATAATTTTTACTATCAACATTTATAGTCTCCTCTGGTGTTACCCCAATACTCTCTACAAATTTGTTGTAGCCATTAACTCGGTAATGGGCTGAGTTTGGTATCAAAATAAAGAATGCGTAATAAAACCATACAAAACTTACAACCATCATTGTAATTGCCAACTTGGCATTTCTTGTAACAAAAAATTGTTTAAGCTGTGTAGTATAAGTTGGTAAGTCTGCTTGAGAAACTAAACCCTCAAATAATTTTGCGAAATTGTTTCGCCAAAAAAGTATGAAAAATCCAAACATAAATACAAACAATGGTATCTCCTCTTTTCCTGACATCGTAAGAATTAAGCAAAGCCAAAAAAGTATGAGTTTCTTTTTTGAAAAGTCATTAGTTTGGTACATCTGTTCAAACAAATAAAACGCAGCAAAAAAGAATGGCATTGCAGCGGTAACCCCGTGAAAATCAGTCCAAGCCAAAATATACCCTATAGCTGGATACAGTAAATATGAAATGGCAATAAAAGCAGCAGCCCATCTGTGTTTTAACTCAAGATACGCAATTTTATAAAGAATTAGTGAGGAAAAAATCACCAGAAAAAGTTGTCCAAAAACTAGAACTAGTGGGGACTTAAAAATTACCATAAGTGGCACAAAAATAATTAAAAGTGGGTCTACATGGCTCATCCCCCAACGGGGCATGTTTGTACCAAAGTAATCAGTAAGATACATAAATTTCCCATTCATTGTATTCCAAACCATCTGAGACATATTACCAAGGTCAAATTTTCCATTTTCAAAATTTAAGTATCTGGAGTAACTTATACGCACTGATACCGCAAAAATAATGAGGGAAAATAGCAACACGGTTAGAAATGGGAGTTTATTTGTTATGTTTTGCATAAATTGCTTATTTTTGAATGACTTAAAGATTTTCATAAACTGCATCAACTTTCTTTGCCATTACATGCCAGGAATAATGGGATCTGACGAAATTAATATCCACAACGTTGTGAGATTCTAAAATATCAAATATCTGTCTTGCGATAGTTTGAGCATCAAGATTTTTTATGTAATATAACCCATCTATTGAATGACTTGCCTTAAAACCGGATGCGAGGGCAGGGACACCGCAAGACAAACTCTGCATGACAACTTTTGGAAGACCTTCCCAAGACGATGGCAAAACAAACAAGTCAGATGATTGGAAAGCAATTGGAACCTGTGGGTACGGAGTATAACCTACCCGAACAATTCTATCTTCCATATGCTTTTCTTGAATTATTTTTTTAAGTTTAAACTCATAATCAGCATCACTTTCCGGCCCAACTAAAAGCAACTTAAACTGAAATGGCAATAAAGCTACAGCCTCGATTAGTAAATGGACGTTTTTTCTTTCAACCATAGCCCCATGGTTAAGAATTACCTTATCAGTATCTACAAAACCCAGCTCCTTTCTAGTCTTTACACGTTCCTCATATTTAACGGTAGAAAAAAGGTCGGGATTTACCCCTGTTTCTACTACAAAACACTTATCGGGTTTTGCCCCATAATATTTTATAGCCTCATCTTTTATATCGTGGCTTACAAAAATACAGGAATTCGCAACTTCTACTGCCCATCTATCGGACTTTTCCGCCATTGGCCAAGATATGTATCTTGAGATTGTCTTTATTTCTTTGTTATTTTCAGCAAGATTAGCAGCTCTTCCCTTGACAGTATTATGAAAATGAACAACCAGTGGTATTTTCAACTCTTTTGAATTGGGAAAATTCTTTTTTAAAAACCTCCTATACCAATATATCCAAATTGCAAAATGACCGTGGGAATGAATTACATCAATCGTATTTGTTCTTCGCCACCAAAGATAGTACAAAAACATAAGTGGGGAAATTGTTAAAGCTAATGTTCCAGATAAAGGTTCCCTAATAAAAGAGTGGAGTTTAACACCAAGTATTTGTTCGATTGAACCAGCATTTGGCCAACGCCCACAAAATACTTCAATGTCGTGACCCAGAAGCTTCTGGGCCTTTGTCATCTCATAGGGAGCGGCTGCAAGACCATCCCATGGAGGAGGCCAATCATAAATTATGCGAAGTATTTTCATCTAATTTTTATTACCGTTCATTGCTTCAATTAATACTTTTTCATACTTATCAAGCATAGTTTCAAGCGTAAATTGACTATGCGCTCGCACGTTTGCTTCTTTAGACATTGTATTACACAAGGCCCTATTCTCAAAAAGTTTTTCTATACACTCGCTCAACTTATCTATGTTACCAGATTCAAATAAAAGTCCTGTGACACCATCACTTACGGCTTCAGGAATGCCACCAACATTTGCCCCAATAATAGGTAAAGATGCAAACATAGCTTCCACTAGAGTCATTGGAAAACCCTCCTTACGCCTTGAAGGAAGTACAAAAACATTACTTGTTTTAAGGAAATTGTATACTTTGCCTAAAGAAACATTTCCTACAAAAAACACTCTTGAGTCAAGTTGCAAATCATGTACTAGTTTTTTTAAACTTGTCACATAGGACTTTTCGCCATCTCCAACAATATTAAGCCTTACTTTTAATTTAAACTCAGCGTTTCTATTTCCCAGTTTCTTAATAGCAAGTAGTAAATCTGAAAGACCTTTAGATGGATGCAAGCGACCTACATAAATAATTCCAAAAGAATGAACATCATCTACCGCATCACCTTTCTCAGAAACATCTATAATCTCTGGAGCTAAAGCTTTTAAGTTTATCCCGTTATAAATAACTTCAACTTTGTTTTCTGGAATAAATGTTTCTTCAATTAGACAGTTTTTTACAAATTGGGATACTGCGACAATTTTTTTTGAGTGGGTGACAAATTCCCTTTGACGTCCAAAGAAATTATAAGTGGCATATCCTAAATCTAGGATAATTCTTAAATAATCTTTAAATGTCCTTAGATTTAAAAGTTGGGTTGAAATCTCCCCTATGATAGTGCCGTGAGAAATGGATACAGTAGGAATTTTGACTTTTCGAAGGATACCAAGAGCAGCAGAGCTTTGCCCTAAAACCACATCAAATTTTTCTTTTTTGTGTAAAATGTTGAATACTTCAAAAGATCTATTTACCCAATTGTTTTTGTTCCAACTAGAAAAACCAAATTGTGCTGCATACAAAGATGGTACAAATATATATTTAACTCCATTTAACAAATCTTCTTTTTGTAGCAGTTCGTAACTTGGAGAAAATACAGTTATGTCATGCCCTTTTGCTACAAGTCCCTCACAAAGTGTTTTATTTTGAGTTTCAAGACCCCCAAAACCCTTATGTAAAGTTGTTCTTTTTATAAATACAGCTATTTTCATATATTAAAGCTCGCTTTTAAACTAGAAGTCTTTCAATTTTCTCGACATTATTTTTAATATCAAACATAACTAATGCTTTTTCATTAGCCTTCTTTGCTAACCTCTGTGCTAAATTATCATCCAAAATTAAGTTTCTTATTGCTTTAGCCAAGGCAATTGAGTCTTTTTGTGAAACAACCAAAGCATTTGTTTCATCTAAAAAATCAGCAATACTTCCTGCATCAGTTGTAACTATAGGAAGACTTGCCATAGCCGCCTCAATTAAGGTATTTGGTATCCCATCAGAATCACCGGAATTCATGTTTATACTTGGCTGAACATAAATATTTGCGCTTTGAAAATAAGTTATTGTTTTTTCAAACGGAAGTTCCCCAGTAAACACCACATGATCCTCAATTTTTAACTTTTTAGAGATATCTTTAAGACTTGTCATCAATGGGCCACTACCTATTATATTTAAGGTTAGAGGGTATTCTTTTAGATTCTCTTTTAACCAAACTATAGATTCAAGTAAATACCTTACACCTTTTTTTTCAACTAGCCTGCCAATAAAAAGAATTTCCTTCATATTTCCGCCATGGTTTGATTTATTTGCAGAAAAGGAATTTATAAATTTCGGGATACCATGAAACAGAAGATGAACTTTGGATGTAGACATACCAACACATAAGTTTAAAAAGTGCTTGTACGCTGTTTTGTTACAAATAGTTATAAATTTTGCTCGCTCTAATTTTTCTCTTGGTAGATCGGGATATTCAAAAACATCTCTCGCATGAGCTGAAATTGCAAATTCTTTTTCAAGTAAAATTGAGGCAAATAATCCAATGGTAGATGGTGTAGACATAAAATGAGAATAAATGATATCGGGGTTAAATTTAGAAAAAATCTTTGCATAACCTAAGCTTTTTACAAATAGGAAATATCTCTTTGGGGTAGCAATGCGTAAACATTCGAAAAACTTGGAAGGCTTCTTAAAAAGATAATATAGTTTTCCGAAAAGAATATCAGTAAATGATAGATTTATGTACTCTGTATGCAAAGATAAGGCTTGGTCGCTAAAATCAGCACCTTTTTTCAAGGCATAAATTTTTAATTCGATTTTTTGACTTTTTGCAAGCTCAGAAAGTTCCCTTTCAATGAAAGTCTCGGAAATAACGGGGAACTCAGGTACAAAAACCAATACTCTTTTCTTCATAGTTGTATTATAGCTTTTTTAGTATCGTAGTACTAAAGGATTGCTGCCCTAAAATCTGGGGCCTTTTGCTTTTGCGAACCAGTTTTTCGACCAATTGCAAGGTATTTAAAACCATTAGCCTCGACCACTTTTTTATCAAGAAGATTTCTCCCATCAAAAATCAACGGCTTTTTAAGAAGCTTTTTAACCTTTGTGAGGTCCATATCCTTAAACTCTCCCCATTCTGTAAGAATAAGCATTGCATCCGCCCCCTTTAAAACTTCGTATTTATCTTTAGCAAAAAATACACTACTGGTACCAAGTTCTCTTTTAGCGTTTTCCATAGCCTCTGGATCATATACTCTTACCTGAGCACCTCTTCCACGCAGCAAATGAATAATTTTTATTGCAACAGACTCTCTAGTGTCATCAGTGTCACCTTTGAAGGCAAGCCCCAAACAGGCAAAGGTAAGTCCACTTAAGTTTTCGCCCCCAAATTCTTCGTAGATTTTGTTTGCAAAATAGTGCTTTTGAACATCGTTTACTCGCATGACCCCCTGAAGCAAAGCAAAGTCATAAGCAAAATCAAGTGAAGTTCTTCTAAGAGCCGATACATCTTTTGGAAAACATGCACCTCCATAACCTATCCCAGCATTTAAGAACTTAGACCCAATACGACTATCAAGACCCATCCCTTCTGCTACCTTCACAACATCAGCTCCCGCTTTTTCACAAAGCTGTGCCATTTCATTTATAAAAGAAATTTTGGTTGCAAGAAAAGCATTTGATGCATACTTAATCATCTCTGAAGATCTTAAATCACATTCAACAATTGGCATATTTAAATGTTCGTAAAACTTACGCATTACTTTCATTGCCCGTTCAGTCTCGGTGCCAACTACAGTGCGCTCTGTCTTTTGCATATCTTTTACTGAACACCCCTCACGCAAAAATTCTGGGTTTGATGCAACATCAAATTTTGCACTCTTTGGGGCAAACTTTTTTAATATTTGTTTGACTTTTTCATTTGTGCCTACTGGAACTGTACTTTTTGTAACTATAACTTTATATATTTTATCTGTCATAAATTTACCAATGTTTTCTGATACCTGCCACACCTGACTTAAATCAGCTGAACCTGACTTACTCTGAGGTGTCCCAACACAAATAAAAACAATCTCAGCTCCCTGAATACCTTTTTTTAAATTTGTTGTAAATGAAAGTCTTTTTTGTTTAACATTTAACAAAACTAAATCTGAAAGTCCCGGTTCATAAATTGGCATTATCCCGCGTTCAATTTTTTTAATTTTTGCCTCATCAATATCAACGCCGATTACCTCGTTACCCCAATCCGCAAATACAGCCGCACCAACTAACCCTACGTAACCTGTGCCTATTACGCAAAGCTTCATAGAACACCTTTCTAGGGCAACTGCCCAACATAATACTTAATTATAATTAGAGTATTTACCTAAAATATCGTTTAGTTTTACTTTTAGCACATCTAAAAGATTTAGTAGGGAATCTCGAAATGGATTTACACGAACTGTCGGTACATAAGTCCAACTCACAGGAACTTCTTTTGTTCTGTACCCAAGTCTTTTTGCAACAATTAGAACTTCAACATCAAAAGCAGAAACGCGCGCGTTTTTAATGTTTGGAGAATCTGCACCAAATAACAAAAGTTTCCCAAAAATATTTTTTGCCACATCACCCTTGAAAACTTTGAAACCACATTGAGTGTCTTGAAAATCTTGAATACTAACAAATCTTATAATTGTATTAAAAACACGGCCCATAATATGGCGCATTAATGGCTCATTAAATCTTTTTGCTCCGATTCCCTCTCGAGAGGCAATTACAATGTCAAAGTTGTGGTCCGTTATCCAAACCATAAGTCTTTTTAACTCTTCGATAGGCGTTGCCATATCAGCATCTGCCATCAAAACATATTTTCCAGATGACATTAGAATACCGGTTCTTATCGCAAAGGCCTTACCTTTATGTGGATTTCTCACAACTGATACTACTTGATTTTCGCGGGCATAGGCTTCCACTTTTTCACAAGTTCTATCACTGCTTCCATCGTCTACAACGATAATTTCAAAATTATCATTGTACCCACGCATGAAGTTTAGAACTTGGGTTAATGAACTTGTAATACCAGACTCTTCGTTATAGGCTGGGATGATAATAGAAAAATCAACCATTTGTCTTTTTCCATATAAACTTACTATATACAAAATAATTCCAAGCAATTCCTATGACTATACTGACTATTAAAGCTAGATTATAAATCATAAAATTATCACCAAATGAAACGATTAGTACCTCTACAATAAAAAATCTTAAGATTATCGGAAGCGAAGATGAAAAAATATACACAACCAAATTTCTTGATATATCTGAAACTCCCTTTATAGCACTTGATTTAAAGGACCAATTATTATTTAGGGTAAAGGTCACAAGCATAGCAATAAGTGCTGCCAGACTTGCAGAAAACCCTGAGCGAATACCGGAAAATTTAAGTAAATTGGCAAAGGCAAAATCAAAAAACATGCCTATTAACCCGGTAATCAAAAATTTAAAGAAACTGCTGTTTTCTTTGTACCTGATTGTTAAAACAACTTTTAGCGAATCGAGTGCTGTAGTCCTTTCAATCTTAGAATCACCTCGATCTCTAAGTCCAAAGGTAATAGGTATTTCTTTTATCTTTGCTCCAAGCTTAAATGTCTTATACAAAAAATCAATTTTATAAGCAAAACCTTGAGACAAAACACTATCTAAATCGAGTCTATCTAAAATACCTTTAACTCGAGTTGCTTTATAACCAGTTGTAAAATCCTTAATACTCCACATCCCAAGCATAATTCTTGCAAACATGCTACCGCCCCAACTTAGAAATTTCCGGTGAAAACCCCATTCCTGTGGTATTGCCCCACCGTCAACATATCTGGAACCTATCACATAATCAAAACCATTATCAATTTCCGCCAAAAATCGTTTTACATCCCTTGGGTCATGTTGCATATCTGCATCCATTTCCATCACAACCTCAGCACCCATTTCGTGCATGGCTTTTTTAAAAGCTTTCACGTAAGCTCCCCCTATACCGGATTTCTCAGTTTCAACAAGTAAATGAATATTTGGGTTTTCATCTGCAAAACTTTGAACAATCTCCTGAGTTTTATCTGTAGAATTGCCATCAACTACAAGTACATGACATTTATGGTTTGGGATTTGTTTAAATTCTTCCAATAATATAGGTAGAAGTTGCCCAATATTATCACCCTCGTTATATGTAGGAACTACAATTACAACTTTCATATTTTTAAAACGTGAAAGACATTAGCAAAAGCAAAAACACAACAAGCCCTAATAAAACATACTCTAAGACAATTGTTCTACTTAGCCGTTCTTTCAACGCATGGTGAATTATGCCCCAGACAGTATAATAAATGCAACCAAAAAGTCCAGTAAAAATCTGAGCATCCCTGTTAAATCTAAAAAAATACATAAAAAAAACTACAAGACTTAGACCAACTACTAATATAAAAATATGTAAAGTTTCTTTTAATTTCATCTTATAAAACTATTCCCGGAGTTAGTGCAAACCAAACCCCAACTACAGTCATTACCAAAAATGTTATATGTGCAAAAACGTTTCCCGAAAGGCGAGGAATTGCTTTTCTTTTGGTATACCAAACATCTAAGGCAAGAAGTATAAATAGAAATGCAGAAACTACTAAGGTAATAGATTTAGAGGCTGTAGTCACATCAACAGCAGGCAGTACTTCTTCAGACCTTGAAGGTACAAAACTCAAACTTGGCTTTTCTAAAACTGGATAATTGGCGGATTGGGTTGATGGTGCTTCAACAACAGACTTTGATTCGTATGCAGTCAAAAGCTTTGTCTCCTCTTCCTCGCTAGCAATAGGAATTGATGCACGTGGTTTACCAAACATTTGAACAACAAGGGTAGTTTCATAACCATCTAATATTCCGTTCACTACAGCAAACCCTATTTCGTCATAATTTGCACCAAGTAGATTTTCTCTATGGGACGGGGAATTTATCCAAGCCTTAACTACATCGTTTGAACTATCAAAATTTTTAGCTAAATTTTCACCGGCATAGGAATAATCATATTTAGATTCAAGTATAAAATCCCAAGGTGTTGTACCATCTGGTGCTACATGAGCCCAATAGTTTTGGGCAAACATATGTCGCGCTTTACTCTCGGCAGCTTTTGTGAGGGCCGTGTTAAGTCTTAAGGTCTTTAGACCATTTTCATTTCTATATTTGTTGGTACTTTTTAGAAGATCTGAAACACTGATATCAGAACTGTAACCTAAAATACCCGGTGCAAATCTTGGCGTTATACGAAATACGCCAATAAAAAGTACTAATACAAGCGCGTATGTTGCCATCGCGTTGTGTTGAAGCAGTTTTGCCCTTTTTTTGGTGTCGGGATGGGGCAAAAAGTGGTGCAAAAACTGGTATTTTTCAATAATATGACTTCCTGTATTATAAGTGGGAGTAATCATCATTTGTTATTATAATGCTCTATTGGCGGGGTGTCGAGTTATACTTTTGACCTAAATTGACACCCCAAGTTCCTGCCAAAAACCCTCCGAAACTACAACCATTTCCCCATTATTTAATTCTAAGGCGGTTTTATCATCAAATGCAAAAATATGGGAATTATTTTCTTTTGAGTATTTTTCTACAGATTCAAGACTTACTATCTCAGGAGTATGGGGTGATATCTCAAAATTTACCCAACAAAGTCCGGTAAAATCCTCAATTCCAACAACGTTTTCATCGGCTGGCTCTACATTTGCTATAGCTACACTACTTGTTGCAACAATACTTCCAGCACTCACTCCAACATAAACTTTATTTTCAATTACTCTTGTCAAAAATTCACCAAAACCTGAGACCCTTAACTCATTTAATAAATAGAAAGTATTTCCCCCAGCCATCCAGATTACATCACAGTTTTCAAGAAAATTATATGTATCCTCGTCTAATTTCTTACTAAAATCTATTCGCATAATATCTTGGGTACCTTGATCTATCAGGTATTTGTAATCTTTTTCCAAGAAAGATTTATCGATCTCGGGGTTTGACGCAGTCTCAATAAAGGCAATATGAAGCTCATTAAATCCCTTACCTGCAAGATTTAATAAAGAGTTCTTAATTGCATCATTTGTTATCCCAGCAGATGTCAGGAGTAATTTCATAGAAATATTTTAGCATGATGTTATTAAGATAAGAATCGGCGAGAATTTGGTTAATAACACGAATTTGACATCTACTATAGGTTTGGTATACTCCGGCCAGAAATAAAATATACTCACAGAGGAGAGCCACTATGGCAAATTTAATTCTAAGGATCCCGACGCAACTGGCAGAAAAAAAGAAACTCCAACGCGATCTGCTGGCGCAGGTGAATGAGTTGAAAAAGAACCTGACTCTTGAAAACGAAACACAGATTGCTCAAATTGGTGATTTCCTCAAAGCTCTCGATCTAGATATTGAGGAGCACCAAAAACACTTGCGCACTGCAATGCCAATAGCAGCGTGAATTAATTAAATATGCAGTTTATGTGAAAAGACCCCAACAGCGTCCTGAGGGGTCTTTTCTTTTGAGTCGACTCTAATTTTTCTCTTAACAAATCTACAGAAAGTGAAAGCTACTACTTTACTGCATCTTTCATGCTCTTACCAGCTCGAAAGGCAGGAGTTTTTCCTGCTGGGATATGCAATGGAGCACCTGTTTGTGGGTTTCTTCCCATTCTTGCGGCTCTCATTCTTACTTCGAATGTTCCAAAACCTGTCCATGTAACTTTCTCGCCTTTTGCTAAAGCTGCAGTTACGATATCACCCAAAGCATCAACTGCTTTTTGTGCATCTACTTTAGTTATTCCGGCTTTGTCTGCTAATGCGTTTACTAAGTCTTGCTTTGTCATTTACAATACACCCCCCTTCAATAATGCCTGGCGGCAACCAAATTCGGCAAATAAAATTATCTTTACTAATCGCTTTGGATAAATCCTAAAACAACTAATAAAGTTTACGATCAACACGCCTTATCTCTTTTGTAGTTATATCCACAAGAACACTTCTAAATTCGCTTCTGCCAACAGTTTCCCATTCAAATTTCTGTTTCTTTGCTCTTACAACTCTATCCAATATAATTTCCTTCTTAACACCAAGAACTGAGTCAATACAGCCAGTCATGCCAATATCTGTTATATACATTGTTCCTTTTGGGAGTAGTTTTTCATCACAGGTTGGTATGTGAGTATGAGTCCCGACTAACGCATTAACTCTACCATCAAGATAAAAACCCATGGCTACCTTATCACTTGTCGCCTCACCATGGAATTCAACCAGTATGCCGTCTAGCTTTTCGTTTTTGAATTTATCTAATATTGTATCTACTTCAATAAAGGGATTACTTAATGGTTCATTTATAAAAGTCTGTCCCATCAAATCAATAATAAGAAGTCTACCTTTGTCGGTTTCCACAACTTTAAATCCTTCACCTGGAACTGTATCTGGATAATTTGCAGGACGGATTACCGGAAGGTCTTTTATATCAACATCAAAACCAGCATGCCAAAACAAATGATCACCCCCAGTAAAAAAATCTACACCGGCGTCTTGCATTTCTTCAATAGTTCCAACGGTTGCACCTCTTCCATGAGCTAAATTTTCGGCATTGGCTATAACAAAATCAATTTCTTCTTCTTTAATTATACCCGGTAAAACATGCTTTACTGCATCTCTTCCAGGTCTTGAAACTATATCTCCAATAAAAAGAATTCTCATAAACTTTTTCTTGCCTTCCCTTTGACGACTTTGATTTTCGTATTTCGAATATCAAACTTTAAAGTCTTTTATTTTTTACACGTCATTACTCACTTCTTATCGCCATTCATTGTTACCACGCCATAAAAAAGATTGCAATACTTTTACTGCCTGTTACTTCGCGGTTTCAGTTACTCTGGTCTCTCTTATTACTGTAACTTTGACAACTCCAGGATATGTTTGCTCAAGCTCAATCTTACGTGCAATTTCTCTTGCAATTAAAGCTGCAGATGCATCATCCACTATTTCTGGCTTCACGAAGACTCTAACCTCTCGTCCAGCTGAAATAGCAAATGCCTTATCAATCCCTTGAAAAGTATAAGCTGCTTCCTCTAGGTCTTTCATTCTTTTTACGTAAGACTCATAATCTTCTGATCTTGCACTTGGTCGTGCACCACTAATATGATCTGCCATCTGGACAATTGTTGATTCAATTGAACTAAACGGTTTGTCTTCATGATGTTCTTCGACACATGCAATTACTTCTTTTTTAACTCTGTGCTTAGTAAGAAATTCAACTCCAAGCTGAACATGAGATCCCTCGCCTTCTAAAACTTTACCTATATCATGTAATAGACACCCAAGCTTCACAACTTCAATATTTGCACCAACCTCAGATGCAATTGCCATGCCTATTTTTGTAACTTCAAGTGAATGCTCAATCATGTTTTGACCATAAGAAAATCTATATTTGAATCTACCGAGTGTCTCTATAATCTCTTTTGGCAAATTATAAACTCCAAGCCTGTGACAAAGATTATCACCCTCTTTAAATAAGATCTTTTCGACCTCAGCCCTAGTTTTTTCTACAACTTCTTCTATTTTTGCTGGTTGAATCCTGCCATCAATCACAAGTTTTTCTAGTGCAATCTTTGCAATTTCTCTTCTAACTGGATCAAAAGATGAAATTATTATTTCACCTGGAGTCTCATCAAGTTCGAGTTCAACTCCGGTTAACTCTTCGAATGCTCTTATGTTTCTTCCCTCTTTTCCAATGATTCTGCCTTTCATATCTTCTTCAGGAAGTTTTACTTTTGAAGTGGAGTATTCAACTACATAATCAGTAACAGCTTGGCGCATTGCAAATATCAAAATTTCCTTTGCTTTTTCATCAGACTCTCTTTCGATATCTTCCTGCATATCTTTTAGTTTTTTGCCTTTTTCACTAATAAGTTCGTTTTGAAAAGAGTCAAGAAGACTTTTTTTGGCTTCTTCTTTGGAGAGTCCGGCAATTTTTTGGAGCTTATCTTGTTGTGCCAAAATTGCTTGCTCTAATTCCTCTCTTTTTTTAGCTAAGACTTCCTTGGAGGCATCAAGTTGTTGTTTTTCATACGCAAGTTGTTTTTCTTTAGCTTCAATTTCGACCTTTTTCACGGACATCTTTTGGGAATCTTCTACAGCCTTATTTTTAAGATCCAAAGACTCTTTTTGAGCATCTTGAGTTATTTTAAAAGCCTTGTCCCTAGCTTCAAACACAATCTCCTTGGCTTTGGCCTGAGCCTCTATAACTATTGATTCTTTTGCAACAGTATTTGCAACTGTTTCTTTAGCAACATTTGTAGCTATAACCTCTGCTGAAGCATTTTTATTGCCTTTTGAACTAAATAAAAAATAGGCAACTCCAAAACCAACACCCGCAGTAAGTAAAACTGTTAATATCGTTGTTATATCAATCATAATGCCTCCAATAAACTATTTAAATTTCTACATGTGCTGAAAAATTAGCAAACAAAAGAACATGGGAATAACACATCTCTTATGAATGTGTTTGTCTTGTTGATTTCTTGGTTAAAGTCAAAAAGCCATTTTCCATATGTTTTGTAAGTTTATTCTATCTTAAACCTTAAGTTTTTAAGGCCAAGACGCGAAATTTCAGCTACGCCCCATTCTAGTAGACTTGGGGGATAGTGTCAAACAAGCTTTTGATGGTATCAGCAGAATAACCACGTCCTGCCATAAAACGCCAAATCTTGGCTTTAACCTTAGGGTCTTTAAGCTCTGATATACCCCCAAGTTGCTTTATTTTCTTGTTAAAAGCTACTTTAGCACTGTCGTCTTCATTTTCAGGCGTATAGTCTTCCATTTGAACTGTTATAAGTTCAGGATTTACGCCTTTACGTTTTAGAAACTCCTTAATTTTATATCTGGAAGGTGGGGACTTTAGTGTTAATGCATTTTGGATATACAGCCTAGCATAATTAGAGTCATCTACAAAACCGGCAGTTTCAATCCTAGTTAAAATTTTGTCAATAATGTCTTCGCGTTCTCTTTTATCATCAACGGTTTTACAAAGTATTCGAGATAACTTATCCCAAACTTCTTTTCTTGTGCGATTTTGATATGAAATAAAACTAAGGGCTTTGGAGTACAATTTAGAAAAGCTTTCCTCGGAAAGTATTTTTTTTAAATCGTTTTCACTAATTTCAGCTCTCTCTTTTAATTTAAACTGAAGTAAAACATCAAGAGACACAGCAAAGGAATACTTACCGTCTACAAAAACATTAAACCTATCACTTGCCTTCTTCTGAGGCGCAACCTTTGTTATTAAGGGCATATTAATTTAATTAAGCTTGTACTCTTAATCTAAATCCTGTAGATTCTCGTCTTCAAGTGTTTCCTCACCACCTACTTGCAGGGGAATATCATGTTGCTCTTTAACTTTATCTCTAATTTTTTTCTCAATCTCCTGCGCAAGTTTATGGTTAGCCCTTAGTGTATTTTTTGCAGCCTCTTTACCCTGACCAAGCTTTTCACCGTTATATTCATACCAAGCCCCACTTTTTTTAACAAGTTCCAACTCAACACCAACATCAATCAAACCACCCTCTTTACTTATTCCCTCATTAAACATTATGTCAAACTCAGCAACCCTAAAAGGTGGAGCAACTTTATTTTTAACGATTTTTACTCTAGTTCTAATACCAGTCGCTTCTGGACCTTCTTTGACTGAGTCTACTCTTCTAATATCCATTCGAACTGAAGCATAAAACTTTAATGCTCTTCCACCTGGTGTGACCTCTGGATTACCAAACATTATGCCAATTTTCATCCTAAGTTGATTAGTAAATATAACAACACATTTTGACCTGCTCACAGCTCCTGAAATCCTTCTTAATGCTTGGCTCATAAGACGTGCCTGTAATGCAATGTGACTATCACCAATATCTCCTTCAATTTCTGCGCGGGGAACTAAAGCCGCTACTGAATCAATAGCTATGATATCTACAGCGTTTGATCTAATAAGAGTCTCTGCAATATCTAGAGCTTGTTCACCAGTATCTGGCTGAGAAACAAGTAGTTCATCAATTTTGACACCGGTTTTAACCGCATATATTGGGTCAAAGGCGTGTTCAGCATCTATCAAAGCAGCAGTTCCCCCAGCTTTCTGAGCTTCAGCAATAATATGCTGTACAAGTGTTGTTTTACCAGAAGACTCAGGACCATATATTTCAATAATTCGGCCCCTTGGAACCCCACCAACTCCCAAAGCCAAATCAAGTGCTATAGAACCTGTTGATATTGTCTCTATTTGCTGAAGAGATTTTGGATCACCAAATTTCATAATAGAACCTTCCCCAAAACTTTTTTGTATCTGGGCGAGTGCTGAGTCAAGGGCAATGTCTCGATTCTTTTTAACAGTATCTTTGTCTTTATCTTTTGTAGTTTTTGCAATAGACATATAACCTTTCCTAAAATTTGTAACTGATAGCATTCTATCAATACAGTAAACTTATTCAACACTTAAGTATCTAATAAGATTAGATAATAAAATAAATTATCCTATATAAATTTTATATAATAAATAAATACCTCTGTGAAGATTATAAAAATCTAACTCAAATATGAAATTAAAACCTAATTTTAATTTAAACTGATTTATCCAAGAGAAATTGAATCACCTGTCAATGGAACTCCTCCTGTAGAAGAATTTAGTCCCTCAGGCTTGCTGTTTGAAACAAAGAATTTATCTACCTCTTCTACTAGCTGTTTTGGCAAGTATTTAGCTTTTAGTAAATAACCGTTTGCACCTAGCTTATAAGCTTCGTTGATAATGTTTTCATCACCTAGATTGGTAAGAAGATAGATCGGAGTTTCTTTCGTGCGCTCGGTGTCTGTCCGTAAGTGCTTCAAAACTTCAAGACCCGTAAGTTTTGGAAGCATTACATCCAATAAAATTAAATCATATATCTTGTAAGACGCCATATTTACAGCCTCTTCTCCATCATTTGCCATCTCTATCTCATAACCAGCCCTAGACAAAACGGTCTGATAAAGATCTCGGATGAAAGCATCATCTTCAACTAATAATATTTTTTTGCTCATATACTTATATTAGAGTATTTTGCGTCACTCTGCACTAGCTTCCGGAATGCTAAAACTAAATGTACTTCCCTCCCCCTCTTTACTTTCAACCCAAATTTCCCCCCTATGTAATTTCACAACTTCTTTTGAAATAAAAAGACCAAGCCCAGTGCCTTTCTTACCTTCTTTCAAAACCGTAGCTACCCTATAAAACTTTTTGAACAAATGTGGAATTGATGCCTGGGGAATACCAATTCCAGTGTCTTTAATATGAGTTACAACCATATTATTTGACTCTTCCACAATTACGGTCACACGACCACCCTCTGGAGTGTATCTAATCGCATTTTCTAATAAATTAGATAAAACCTCCAAAATCATTGTTCTATCAACATAAACTTCCGGAATAGTAGATTTTGTTTGCATAAATGTAAGGGTTACCTTCCCAGTACTAGCACTTACCTTAAATTGATCTACGGCACTTCTTACAAGTGAGACCCAATTTTGGCTGGTTTTTTCAAGCACTAAAGTTCCTCGTTCAATTCTTGAGATATTTAGTAAATTCTCAATTAATACATGTAATTGATCCGCAGCAATTGAAGCTTTTTCTAAATACTTCTGGTGTAAATCGTCTAGTGTCGTTTTTATGTCATCAGTAAGAAAAGATAGGTAACCTCGCATAGAAGTTAGTGGGGTTCTAAGTTCGTGGGCAGCAATAGAAACAAAATCAAGTTTCATTGTTTCAAGTTCAATATCTTTTGTAACATCTTTTAATGTAACGACACAACCAATATTTACCTCGGGACCCTCTTGTATAGTTGTGCTTGTCATTTTCACATATTTCTTGCCACCGTTTCTGGCAACCAGTGTTATTTTTTCGCTAGAAAAAGCAGCCTTCTCCGAAGAAATCCCGGGCATTGCACAATACACTTTTGTTTCAAGGGGTTTAGCATCCTCAAAAATACGAATAATTTCATCGGCAAGTTTTAATTCAACTTCATTAAATGTATAGCCAGTCAAATCCTCCATCGCCTTATTAAAAGTTATAATCCTACCTGCCCTATCTAAAGCAAACACCCCATCACTTGCATTGTATAAAATTGCCTCAAGAACATCTTTCTCGGCAGCAAGTTGGGTAGTCCTATCATCCACATTTATGTGCACTTGCTCTCTAATCTTATCAAGCTCAAAAATGCAAAGTTTAAGTTTTTCCTTAAGTTGTTCTGGGGGTAACCCTTCTATACGATGAACCGAAAAAACACCATCGGGTAAGTCTTTAATCCCATCATTAAAAGCAGAAATAACTCCAAGTCTATCCTTAATCTGTAATCCGATTTTTTCTATTTCACTCTTAGCATTACCGATTCCTTTTTCTTTTATGTTTAGTTCATAGAGTAAGGCAATAAGTTTAAGTTTTTCATCATAGGTTAGATCGGTCGGATCATACCCCGTTAAAGTATATTTCAAAGACGCAAACTGTCCCCGTAAAAAATCTTTCACAAATTGGTCATTTAGTGTGTGGAGTGTGTTTTGAAGGTAATTGTCAGCTAAAGTTGCAATGTATGCACCTTTTTTTGACTCATCTTGTTTTGGGGCAGTTTTAGTAAAAAACATTTACACTTAGTTTAGATTTTCGCCTCTATAAGGTCAATGAATAGTTTTAGCTCAAAATCTTAATTGCAGACTCGATTCGCAATAAAGTTGTCTTTTTACCAATAAACTCTAATGTGTCAAAAAGTGGGGGTGTAGCTACAGCTCCAGTCACTGCAATTCGTAGGGTCATAAAGGCCTCTTTGGGTTTGTAACCTTTTTTCTTTATAAAATCGTGGGAAAGTGTATCCAAATTTTCTTTATCCCAATTTACAATATTTTTATAAAATAGCCAAAAATTCGTCAGAATATCTTTTGGGTTTGCTTCCTTTGCAAATTCACTAAGAAGTGTTGAATCAACTTTTGGATTATCAAAAAAATATGGAGTCATAGCAGAAACCTCTGATAATTTTTTGACTCTTTCTTGAACAAGACTTAAAACTTTTGGTCCAATATTTCTATCAATTAAACCCGGATTTAATACAATAGAGAATTTATTTGCCCAGTTTAAAAATACGGTATGTAAATCTTCGGGTGAAAGTTGGCGGATGTAATATCCATTTATCCACAAAAGCTTTTCCCTATCAAAAGCCACAAGATCAGTTTTATGAATCCGTGAAATATCAAAATCATTTATAAATTCTTCTAGAGAGTAAATTTCTTTCTCGGTACCTGGATTCCAACCTAGAAACATAAGAAAATTCAAAAGTGCCTCCGCAAGATAACCCTCTTCCAAAAATTGAATTGCACTAACAGGTCCAAACCTTTTAGATAATTTCTTAGTACCACCTTTTTCTTTTAAGTTGGGAAGGTGAATATACTTTGGCTGTTCCCACCCAAATGCTTCATACAATAAAACATGCTTTGGGGTAGATGGGATCCAATCATTCCCTCTCATCACATGGGTAATATTCATAAGATGATCGTCTACAACGACTGCCAAATGATAAGACGGATAACCATCACTTTTTAGTAGTATCTGGTCATCAATAGAGTCAGTATTTATTGTGATATCACCAAAAACTTCATCATGAAAAGTAACATCCCTATTGGCAGGCACGTTTAGTCTAATCACATAGGGCTTACCGTCAGACAAATTCTTTTTAATCTCCTCCTCTGACAAATTCAAACACTTTTTGTCATATTTAGTTGAAGGCATACCTTTAGCCTGTTGCGAATTTCTTAACTCATTAAGGCTCTCCTCACTGCAAAAACAATAATAGGCGTTTTTCTTTGCAATAAGTTCTTTCGCATACTTTTCATATAGGGAAAGCCTTTCAGATTGTATATATGGTCCAAACTCACCACCCACTCTAGGACCTTCATCCCAAGATAAGCCATAGTCCCCTATCACATCTAGAATTCTATCGGTAGCGCCTTCTACATACCTATGTCTATCTGTATCTTCAATCCTGAGTAAGAATTTTCCGCCCATTTTCTTTGATAGGGCTACATTGTATAGCACGGTTCGAATGTGACCTATATGATATTCACCCGTAGGACTTGGAGCCATTCTTGTTCTAACTGTCATAAGGCAATTTTAACACACACCTTACTGTGTTAAAATTTACTCAAGTTATGAGACTTGTAGAAGTTGCCCAACTAACAAAAAAAATAGTTCTAATAGTGGCTACATTGATGACACTTTATCTTATATTTCTGGTATCAAAAGAGCCTACAAGAAACCTTTACCTTACCATATTTCCACCAAAAAACTTACCTACCATTGGTTTTGGTTATCTTGATCCTCTTGAATTTACAGCTGCACCAACTTTAAACTCCACTCCGCAATATGTGCTAAACACCCGTACAGGTCAACTACCTACAAATATCCCAAATGTTGTGAAGGTTTATAAGTTTATCCTACCGAGGTTGTCTTTTGGCGCTGGTGAAAAAGCTCAAAAAGATGCACTTTTTCTTGGATTTGGCGAAGAAAACAGAACTTCCCCACTTAATGCAACTACTTTTGAATGGCAAGATGTTCAATTTGGAGGAAGCTTAAAAATTGATCTTACTACAAACACAATGCAACTTGTCACACCACTGACAGGTAAAGGAAGCTTTTTTCCAGCAGGAAAATTCATGAACAAAGAAAGTGTTATTGAAAAGGCAAAAGAAGTATTTAAACAAATTGGGAGATTTCAAGACTTTTTATACACTAACCCAGATAGAGGCAGTCAAACTGTTGCCTATGGAAAATTTAAATCAAATGGGGTAGTTAAAGCAGATTCACCCCTTGAGGCCCAACTGGCAAGAGTAGACTTTTTTAGAAAGATTGTAGATTATCCAATACTTGGTCCTGACCCAAAAAAAGGCCTTCTTAGAATTTTTATAAGAGCATATGATGATAAACCACAATTCCCCCAATTAAGTTTCCCACTTATCGAATCTTATTACTGGGAAATAAATACTGATGAAAAAGAGGTAGCCACATATCCAGCGATTCCTATAAGTGCGGCTTGGGATCAAATAGCTCAAAATAAGGGTGTTATAGCAAATGTCACCCCATCGGGAGCGAGCCCATTTGTAGATAGTCCACCGGTTAAAATCCAAAAGATACTTATCAATGATGTATACATGGCCTATTACGATAACACCAAACCTCAAAAATTTTTACAGCCGATTTATGTTTTTCAAGGAAACTTTACCGGTGACAATGGTATCACTGGGGATATTTCCTTGTATTACCCTGCAATAAGCGGGCAATATGTAAAAACTAGTGGTGCTGCTCAGGGGCAAGGGCAAACTACAAAAAATAAATGATTTAAATCTGCTTTTCTTTATCTTCCCAAACATAATTTGTAAGTACCCAATCCAAAATCTTTTTTGTATCTGTAAATCTATCTTGACTTCCCATTACTACAATAATTAAATTCTTTGCGTCTTTATCATACTCATAGATTAAAACTTCTCCGGCTGCCTCAGTTTTACCAGTTTTGATGCCAACAGTACCCGAAACTTCCCAAAGTAATTTGTTAGTATTTAAAACTTTTATTTCCTCACTAAGAATCCCTTTTTTCGGATCAGGTAGACTCTGAATAACTTTTTCCCTGGTAGAAACTAACTGCTTTATTAGTGGGGTTTTTCGAGCCTCAATTGACAATGCATACAGATCCTGTGCTGTTGAAAATTGGTCGCCATTTAAATCATCAAGCCCGATAGGATTTGTAAAATGAGTAGAATCTAAAAAGAGCGTACGGGACTTCACATTCATGCGTTCTACAAAATCAACATAAGTAGTCTTACCAAGAGATAGTGCACAAGCGGCATCTGCAGAGGAATTTATTAACATACTACTTATAAGTTCTTCAAATCTATACTGGGTATCAGGACTAAAACCATTTTTTTGGCCTTCGATTTTTGTACAGATATCGGGAATTGAAACTATCTCATTAGTTTTATATAAATCAAATGCAACAAGGGCAGTCATTAATTTAACTGTGGATGCGGGAGCTTTTTTAACATCGGCATCTTTAGCAATTAAGATTTTGCCGCTTGTAACATCTTTAACAAAAATTGATGTTGCAGTAATATCGGTTATTGAGTTCTGAGAGATAAGTAATGGATATTCATAGGCAGTAGTTGCAGCACCTAAAACTTTACCCACTGTTGGGGTCAAAACGTATGAATATGCACCAAAATCTGGTACAGATGTTTCTAAATAAAAAGCCTGAAAAAAGGAAGTTACTAAAATTAGGTATAAGCTGACTCGACCAAGACTTAAAACACCCCTTTTCAAAAATATATAAAAATCATCCAAAAACCATAAAAAATTAATGGCAAGAAATACTAAGTTTAATTTAAATTTTTGACTTAAATCCAAAGAATAACCAAACAAAATTGATCCTTTCTATTTTGAGATTAACTACTTAAGGTCGTAGACGTTTTACATCACGCGGTAAAAATGTAGCTTCTTTTACACTTGGTAGATCTAGTATCTTCATAACAATTCTTCCTGGACCTATACCTACTCCGCCGTGAGGTGGACAACCATATTTAAAAAAGTTTAAGTAATCCTCTAAAGATGTTATATCCATACCCTTATCTTTTGCCTGCTCGACTAATACATCATACCTATGTTCTCTCTGAGCTCCTGTCACAACTTCTAAACCTTTATACAAAAGATCAAAGCTTTTTGTTAGCTTATTGTCTTTGCCTTGGCGCATATGATAAAACGGTCGAATTTCTTTTGAATAATCTGTTACAAATAAAAAGTCACTACCGGTTTCCTCTTTTACTAACCTACAAATCTCACGTTCTTCTTCTGGGTTTATATCAAACTCCTTTTCACTTTTTATTCCTATTGCCGCAAGCTTTACTTTCACTTCTGTCATTGTCATTTTTGGAAAAGGTTTTGATGGAATTTCTATTGCTATACCTACATCCTCCTTAACTTTTTTAAAACCTGAGATAAAAACATCCTCAAGTTCACGCATAACATCTTCGTGAGACTCTACGTAAGAAAACTCAAAATCCCAACCGGTAAATTCTGTCATATGTCTTGTAGTATAAGAGGGTTCAGCCCTAAAAACCGGCCCAACCATAAAAATCTTCTCAAATCCTGCAGACATAGCCATTTGTTTATAAAACTGAGGAGACTGGGCAAGGTAGGCTTTTTTCTCAAAGTAAGATACTTCAAAAACTTCAGCACCACTCTCACTTGCAGTGTTCATAAAAGCTGGTGAGTAGAGTTGAAAATACCCATTAGTAGCAAAATACTCTCTGAAACCTTGTTCAAGTGCTGTCCAAACTCTAAAAATAGTTTTACGCTCAGGCCTTCTTAAATCAAGCTGTCTCCAGTCAAGCCTTAAGGTAATATCAGTCTCGTCACCACCTTTATCAGAAACTACAGGTATTGGAAGTTCTGGTGTAGCAAGGGATAATATCTCAAGGGAGATTGCCTCTATTTCAAACCCGCCCGGAGCCTGTGGAACGTCTTTGGCAAGCCCCTCAACGGAGATTACAGATTCAATACTAAGGCCAGCTACTGCTTCAAAAACCGATTCTACTGATTTTAAGACTACGACTTGGCAAAACCCGGTGATGTCTCTTATCACCATAAATTTTATTTTGCCTTGGTCTCTTATTGTGTGAACAAAACCCTTAATACAAACGGTCTCACCAACTTTTGCTTTTACATCTTTTATATATGTTCTTTTCATAGTTCTAATTATGCACCAAAATAAGTACAAAAAAACCTGGCACTATTGCCAGGGTCCAGAAGTGTGGACGGTACCACCCAGTCATTTTACTTAATTTACAGCTGTAACGGGCATGCCCGGGAAAGCTTACTTTCAAGAATTTCGTAAAAACTTATTATAAAGTACTGTAGAAATACTTGAGTTCATCCTACCAGCCATAGGGGGCCACAATCCCTACGATTGCTTTTTATACTAATTGCAAGATACATTTTTAAGTTATTGCTGTCAATACAAAAATCATGTAATACTAATGGAGGTCCTATAAATCTTTCCCCTAAAATAAACAATTAAATAAACAAAGGAGTGAGGTATGAAACAAACTGTAATAATTCACGTGTTTGATACACCAAATGAACGTGACAACCTTCAAGCAACCACAAGAAGAAACATTGCAGTACATAGTGCGGGAGAGTTTGATAAAAAACTTAAAGAGTTATTAAAAGAGGGTAAATATCTTGTCTATAGTATAAATGGGGAAAGGGAATCAAGACCAGATATAGTAAGATGCTCCTTTTCGTATGCAAATTAAGTCACCTTTTACACATCCAGTCGCAAATCACAATTTGCGACTGTCTGCTTTTTGTATATCTTTTATAACAATATTTAAATATTCCTTACCTTTAAAAAGATTAAGTTCTGGAGCGAAAACAATATCAATTGTATTGCCAAGCTTTAACTCACCAGCTAAAGCACCATTTCCAAAATAGATTGCTTTATATACTTTCCCTTCAGAGATAAGTTGTAAAGTAAGATGGCTACCATCCTTACCAACTTTATCAAACCCAACAATCCCCAAACCTTGAGCAACAAAAAGAGGGGCAGGGTTTCCTACACCAAAAGGCTTTAACATGTTTATTTTTTTAACAAACTCGGGTTTTACATCAGAAAGCGAAACTTTCAAATCCACTGTTAATTCTGGTTCCAAAAAGATATCCAAAATAAATTCGGCTGCAAGTTTGGCTGTACGCTTTCTTAATTCATCGATTTTGGTAGTTTTTATAGTAAATCCAGCAGCCATAGGATGCCCCCCAACATTTTCAAACAAATCCCCCATCTTTCTTAAAAATTCTATGATATCAACACCAGTTACAGATCTCACAGAGCCTTTAGCCAATTCACCATTAATACTTAACACCATAGCTGGTCTATAATGCTTTTGAACAAGTTTTGCAGCTACTAATCCTATAATCCCCTCATGATAGTCAGAGTGTGCAGAAATTATTACTCGGGGTAACTCCTTAGAAGAGATTTCGGTTGCCAAGTCATACATCTCCATAGTTTTATCCTGGCGGTCTACATTTAGCTGATTTAGTTTTTTTGCATGTTCTAAAGCTTTTGTTTCATCGTTTTCAAGTAGAAGTAAAAGCGCATCATCTGCTGAACCAATCCTTCCGGTAGCATTTAACCTTGGACCAAAAACCCAACCCAAATCATAAGTTGTTATCTCAGAAGAGTTTTTGCCTGCAACTTGCGCTAGAATTTTTATCCCGGTTGGGGGGTTGGTATTTAAAATTTCCAAACCCTCTTTTACAATTGACCTGTTATATCTAAACAGGGGTTGTAAGTCTGTAACAGTAGCTAAAGCAACAAGAGCTAAATCCTTAGGATTTTTTGAACCTAAAACTTTGGACAATATCCAAGCTACACCAGAACCTACCACCTCGTCACACCAAACAAGGCAATCATATTCGGGAAGGGTTTCTGGTTTTTGATGGTGGTCTGTAATAATCACATCAAATCCAATTTTCTTAGCATATAAAGTCTCCTCTACCGAAGTAATACCGGTATCTACAGTTATAAGAAGCACCTTGTCAAATTTACCAATTTCTTTTTTTAAATTTTTGTGAGAAGCGTCAATTGATTTTATGGAAAGACCATACCCATGTTCAAATCTATTTGGGATAAATGCAAAACAATTTTTGTATCCAAGTTCATTTCTGATGGTAGTAAGTAAAATTGCAGTAGCACAAATACCATCAGCATCATAGTCCCCATGAATTACAATTGGCTGATTTTTTGAAATTGCTTGAAGGATTAATTCCTTAGCCTTTTTTGCATTAACTCTAAAATCTTTAGGTAAGTCTTTTAGCATGGAAAATATTTTTGGAGGATTTAGAAATAACTCTTTGTCTTTTGAGGATATTCCCCTATTTGAAAGTAAAAGATCTATAAAACTTTCTTTAGAATTTGAAGTTAATGCTTGAGTTGATTTTATGTTCCAGCGCATAGGATGCATTATAACGGAAATTGGTAGGAATATTTGTAAATTAATTTTTGGCAAATAATTTGGGTATAGAGTAGTAGTAAAAATAAAGAGTAGGACTTTTATTTGAAATTTAGCATTTTGTACTATAGAATGCGGAAAATCAAACATATCCAAGGAAAGGAGATTTTTATGGATCCCAATAAAAGAATTGTCAACGTATTTTTGGTAATTCTATTCATAGCACTAGTTCTTGGCGCTATAACCAGCCTTGTAGATGCAATTCGAAAACCTGAATCCTTCATTTCGGCTATCCTGCAGGGCTTTGCGTTATATCTGGTTTTGGAAGCTATTTTTGGAAAAAATCCGATCGCCAGATTAAAAAACAAAAAATAAAATATTAGTCAGCGAGCATCTTTTCTCGCTGACTGATTAAATAGCTCTAATTTATCTTTTCTTTTTAAGTCCCCACTCTTCCCATAAAACAACAATTGGAGTTGCAGTAAAAATAGAAGAATAAGTTCCTGAAATAATACCTATCAAAAGTGCGGTTATAAAATACCTTATAGATTGTCCGCCTAAAACTAAAAGAGATGTCAAAGTAATAATTACTGTTAAGGAAGTTATCAAAGATCTGTTCAAAGTTTCTACTAATGAAAAGTTCACAATTTCCGAAAAACTTAAACTTTTTGGGAGTTTTCCCAAGTTTTCACGAATACGATCATATACAACAATTGTGTCATGTACAGAAAATCCAATAATTGTTAAAAGCGCTGTTATAAACAAAGCATCCACCTGATATCCATAAAATTTACCTAAAATAGAAAAGGCACCAATTACCATAAATGCATCATGAAGCATTGCAATTACAGCAGATACTCCAAATTTCCAACTTGAAAATGGTTTTCTTATATTTCTAAATGCAAATGAAATGTATGCAACTATCGCAAATGAAGCAATGGCAAGTGCAATTAGTGATTTTTTAGTGGTTTCATTACCTATTGCAGGTCCTACAGTTTCAAAGGAATTAAGTTTTAGATCAGTAAATTTTTTTTGAAGGTCTTGTTTGATCCCATCCCCTGTAGCAACATCAACCGATTTTGTTCGAACAATTATCTTGTTACTTCCTTCAAAAACAGTGCCCTCAACTTCCACATTTTTTTCTTTAAATACACCTCGTATATCATTTTCTTTATTTTTAGCATCACTTACATTAAATTCGAAAACTGATCCACCTGTGTAATCAATTGATAAGTTAAGGCCATTTACAAAAAGGGAAATTATTCCCGGTACTAAAATCAAAGCTGAAACAATCAAAAAAGTTTTGCCAAATTTTACAATATTCATTTGTTACCTTTCTTTGTCAAAAAGCTTCTAATTGTACTTAAACCTTTTGAAACTTTTCCACTTTTTTCCAAAGTACTTGCGATATCAAAAGCTACAATAAAGTTTTTAGTTACATAAATTGAAGTAAAAAGTGACACCACTATACCTATGGCAAGAGTTAGTGCAAAACCTCGCACTGGTCCGTTTCCAAAATGAAATAAAATTGCAGAAGTAATAAGAGAAGTTATGTTTGAGTCTCTTATAGAAGACCAAGCACGTTCAAAACCAAGACGTATTGCAATTGAATGGGGACGACCCCAAAGTACTTCTTCTTTTATTCGTTCAAAAATCAATATATTTGCATCCGCAGCCATACCTACAGATAAAATAAAACCGGCAACGCCCGGAAGTGTTAAAACTACCGGAACTATTTTAAAAATGGATAGTACTAGTAGAGCATAGATAATAAGAGCAACATTAGCTAAAATCCCAAGTCTTCCATACATAATAATCAAAAATACCATTACAAGGAAAAGCCCAACAGCACCTGCGTAAATACTACTTTTTACAGATTCGGCACCAAGTGTTGCTCCTATTGTTTTTTGTTCTAGTACTTCAACTGGTACAGGAAGAGCTCCGGCACGAAGTTGGACACTTAAATTTTTTGCGGTAGCAACATCAAAATTACCACTTATAACAGGATCATTTATAAGACCTTTTGCAAGATCGGGACTAACTACTGGAGTTGAAAGCGGAAACGAACTTTCATCCAAAAATAAACCTATTGGTTTGTTGATATTTCTTTTTGCAAGTTCTGAAAATTTCTCTCTTCCTAAGTCTGTAAACTTTAATTGGATTTGCGGAGCTGAATTTATATTTTTCTGAGTATCACCATTAAAAACTACGTCTACCCCTTTTAAATCAGCTCCGGTTACCCCACCATCGACCCAAGCTTGGGGGTTAAAAAATAATTCTTGAAATTTAGACTCATCCCAAACTATTCCCGGAGCAAGCTCTTTAAAATGAAGCTGGGCAGTTTGTCCTATCAAGTTAATTGCTGTAGCCACATCCTCCACCCCCGGGAGTTCCACAATAACCCTATAATCATCGCCATTTTTTACTGAAGCGATATACGGCTCAGAAACCCCAAGTAAATTAACTCTTCTTGAAATGATTTCCTTAACTGATTCCAAAGCATTATCACGATCAACTTCAGCAATGCTTTCCATCTTTGCTTTAAGTACGACTCTTACCCCACCTTCAAGATCAAGTCCGCGTTTAAGTTTACTTAAATCTAAAGAAATTTTTCCATTAAAATAATTTAAATTGTAACCACCGACTGCAAAATCTTTTTTAATTTCTTTACCAAATATAACTGTATCTATTTTCACTGGAGTTTTTGGAAGTACAACAAGGAGTGCAACTGCAGTAAGTGTAGATATTAAACCTAGCCTAAAGTAGACATTTTTAAACATAGGCTACATGATAACACTAAACTCTTCTTCATCTCCAATTAGCATAGTCCTACTCTGAGAAAGGATTTTCATCACAAATTGATCGTTTTTTCTTTTGCGAAATTCAAAATCATCTTGAGACATTACAGAATAATTGATCTCACGACCAAGTTTATCTTGATACTTTTTTACAAGGGCATCAAGTACCCTAAGATCAGAATTACCTACTAAAAACAAATCAACATCAAAAACTCCAAATACCCTACCTCTAGAAAAACCACGTGAGAGTACTGCATATTTTATTTCTCCCAACTTTTTGGCCGATTTTATGATCTCAAACCCCAACCCGCTTTCCTTTGCAATCAAGGATAAAAGTTCAGGATAATATGGGGAGATAGTTTCAACAGAATAATAAATCCTATTCCCGCTTGGACGTTTTCGAAGAAGTCCTAAATTAGTAAGCCTAGCAAGTTCCCGCCTTACTGCGTTTATTTCAGTGTCAACTTCACGCACTATTGCTCTTACATGAAAGGATTTTTCAGGGTAAGGAAGCATTGCCTTTAATATGTTAACTCGAACTTCAGATATAAATAAATCTTTTAGCATTTGTCCTAACTGGGCAGACAATACATTTCTTTAATTAATTACTACTTGATCAATATTTCTATCAGGTACTACACAAATCCAAAATTTACCCTTGTTAAACTGCATTTCATTTCCATCCATGTCATAAAACATAGTTCTATCATCTCGTGCGGCTTTACTCCAAGTGACTTCAATCACCTTACCATCCAAAAAAACATAACCTTTACCGGCACCTATTAATTCATAAGTAAGTCTATTCTTATCGTCTCCTACAATTGGTACTTCCGGAACAAATTGGACAATAACATTTTTTGATTTTATTTGCTCATTTGTCTCTTGATCTTTGTGAGCTATTAATTTGTCATTTTCATCGTAACCTACAAATCTTAAATAGCTATTTGAAACAGCATCGTACTCAAATGCTGCCGTATAATCTCCCTTGTACCAAAAATCAATTACAACCTTGGAAGCAGTTTTTGCGGTGGGGTATTCTTTTTTGTCTTCTTTAAAAATCCATGCTTTGATATCTCTTGTCCCAGTCCAACCTAACTCAAGCCCTGTTTTTATTAACTCTTTGCCGTTTGTGTATGCAGTGTGTTCAATTGCTACATTTCTAGGATTATCTCGCCAGAAATCCCCACCTCCACGACCCAAACTTCTTACTGGCCAGGTTTCAATAGCCTCAAGGGCTTGCGGTGACCATCCTATGTGCATAAGCATGGCATCTCCCAATTCTTTAACTAACACTAAATAATATTCTCTTGTGCTTCGCACAGGTCCGATCTTTTCCGGCACATTAGATAAGAAAAATGGAAGAAGTCTTGCGATACCACCTTCTGCAACTATTTCATATACAAGATCTGCATAAATAAGCCCGGATTGAGGCCTTGCATCGATGTAATTATTTACCATAACAGCAAGAGGTCTTATATCTTTCCAAGGACTTGCCGCTTCAAATGAAAACTCCTCACCAGTTAGTGGGTTTTGGAAAAAAACGTCATTAGAATATTTTTGCTGAGTTCCAAAGTTTTTAGCGATAGGTGAAATAAATCCACTCCCGCCTTTTTTAAAATAAAGAAATCCTCCAAATACTAAAAGACCGGCAATTAACACTCCAAAAAAAATAGAAGCAAATTGTTTCATTTTATTCTTTCTTAGTCCTTAGATGCCAAATTAACTACTTCTTGCTCCTCCTCAGATAACTCATGATCAGCCTGCATACCACTCTTTATTGGTTTTGCATAAATTCTAGTTCCGCTTCTACCGTGCAAACTTGAAAAAACTACTCCATCGTTATTTGCATCAAGCATTGCCATAGTAAAAGATTGATTTCCACCTGTATCATCAAAAGGATTAAATCTTTTTAAAGAAACTTTCTGAACATTTCTCACCTGCGCTTTTTCAAGATCTAATATCCTTGCCTTTTCTTTACCAAGCTCGTTGTGCAATTGCTCTAAACCTTTAAATATGAGGTTTATTGCTTTATCTAAACTTTCGCCCCTATTGATTGAAAGATTTTTATAGTGGCGAACTGAGTCCAGATACAAATAAGTCAAAAGCAGTAACCATACTGTAAAAACCGATAACGATATAAAAAACGGAATCAAACTGTCCATGGATGCATTATAGAGATTGAGTACATATTGTGTCTATATGCAGTTTTTACAAATTTAAATTATGGCCTTGTGCTATCTGATAGAATACACATATGCAAAAAAAGAAGTTACGTACAAAAAGATATGAAGAAATACTTAAAGCTCAGGGATCAGTTGGGCTTGAAATAGAGGCAAAAGGCGGTAGTGAGAGGAAAAATATTAATGACCTGCCCATAAAACAAATCAAATCCGACCTTATCAAAACCTCAATTTTTGCAGTATTTAGTCTACTCTTTATCTTAGCATTGCATTTTAACGGGATAGGTTACAAAGAGATTACAGCTTTACTTCAGCCTCGATAAACATATCTAAATCACCGTCTAAAACATTTTCCGGATTTGTGCTTTCAATATCTGTGCGTAAGTCTTTTACAAGTTTATATGGGTGTAATACATAATTTCGAATTTGATTCCCCCATCCCGGCACCACATAATCACCTTTGAGTTTTCTTTTCTCAGCCTCAATCTTTTGCAACTCCAAAGCATACAACTTAGATTTTAAAACTTTCATAGCTTTTTCTCTGTTTTTAGCTTGAAATCTCTCAGTCTGATTTTCAACTACAATACCGGTTGGGATATGTCTTAGTCTCACTGCAGTAGAAACCTTATTTACATTTTGTCCACCAGCACCACCTGATCTGAAAAATTCCTCCTCTATATCCGCAGGCTTTACTTCTACATCAATACCATCATCAATCACGGGAATAACTTCAACTAATGCAAATGAAGTTTGCCTTAGATCATCAGCATTAAACGGAGATTGCCTTACAAGTCTATGTACACCCGACTCATTTTTCAAAAACCCATAGGCGTATTTACCGTCCACCTCAACAGAAACAGATTTTATTCCGGCTTCCTCCCCACGAGTTTTTTCTAACTCCACAAATTTCCAGTATTTATTCTCGGCATACCTTGAATACATGCGATATAAAATAGCTGCCCAATCCATTGCTTCTGTACCACCTTGCCCAGAATGAATTGATAAAATAGCATCTCCTTTATCATGACTTCCTGACAAGTAGGTTTTAAGTTCTAGCTTCTTAAACTCTTTATCAAACTCTAATCTTTCCTCTTCAGTATTTGCAGCTTCAAGAAGAAGCTCTAGCATTTCAAACTCCTCAAGATCTCTTTTTATCTCAGCAAGTTCTTGAGATAATTTTTGTCCTTTTTCCCAGTCTTGCCATATCTTTTCGTCAGAAATAATAGTTTCAAGTTCTTTAATACGCTCTCTTTTTGTAGTAACTTCAAGTTTTTCGCTAAGCCCTATTAATTTTTCCTGAGGATCTTGCATGTTGGAAGTATATCAAATGCTTATAATTCAAGGTTTAAAAATAAAGGTGTTCTCAAAAGATTTTTACTCACTATTAAAGTTATTGATGTGGGAAAATCAATCAGTAAAAACCTCGGTCCCAAGGTTTATTTCATCTCCCCTTACAAGCTCGTTGGATAAAAGTTTTATAGCGATGTAAGTTTCAACACTATCTTCTATAACTCTTGCAAGTGGTCTTGCTCCCCACTCACGAGTAAACCCTCGTTTTAACAGCTCATCAATAAGCTCCGGCTTAAAAGATACCCTAATACCTTTTTCCTCTGAAACTCTTTGGACTCTTGTTAACATTATTCCTACAATTTTTCTAAAATCATCGGCGCTTAGTGGTCTAAATACAATAATGCCGCTATACCTGTTTAAGAATTCGGGAGCAAAATGGACTCTTACCTCGGCCATGACTACAGTATTTATAGTCTCGAAATCAGCACCTTTTTCCGCCTCAATTTGAATGGCTCTTGTGCCAACATTACTTGTAGAGATTATTATAGTATTAGTGAAATCAACTACAGTGCCTGAAGAGTCGGTAAGCCTACCATCATCCAATACCTGCAAAAAAGCCAGCAAAATCTGGGGATTAGCTTTTTCTATTTCATCAAGAAGTATCATTGAAAAAGGGTTTTTCCTTACAGCTTCGGTCAAGATACCTTTCGAACTCCCATCTGGTGCTCCAATTAACCTACTTAAACTATCTTGCTGTTGATACTCCGACATATCCATACGAATCATGACTTTTTCACTTCCAAAGTAGTACGCGGCTAAGGCTTTTGCTGTCTCAGTTTTTCCCACCCCAGTTGTCCCCACAAATAAAAATGAAGCAATCGGTTTTGTTTCACTTCTTATACCAGCCCGACCTCTTTTCATGGCCTTACCAATCTGTTCAAGGGCTTTGTCTTGGCCAATTACTCTTTTACGCAGTTCATTTTCTATATTTAATAATTTTTGGGATTCACTCTCACTTACTACACTTACTGGAATATGGGTTAATTCAGAAATCACGTCGGCAACATCAGCCCCAGATACTACACTCTTGTTCTTTCTTACAAGCAAAACTGCACGGCCTAAAATATCTAAAGCCTTGTCAGGAAAAACTCTCTCATGAATTAACTTCTTAGAAAGAAAAATGGTCTTTTGGAGGGCTGGGTAAGTAATTTTCACCCCATAATCTTTTTCAAAATTGTATGCAGCACCCTCTAATATGTCCAAGGTTTCTTCTGGATTAGTTTCACCTATTTCTACTGTTCTAAAAAGTCTTGCAAAAGATCCGTTTGGCTCTATAAATTTTCTATAATTTTCAAGGTTTGTTGCACCTATTACTTGAAATCTATTTGAAGAAAAATATGGTTCCAACAAAGAAAATACGGTAGAACCCTCTTTCGCATCAGCTGCGACAAGATTATGAATTTCATCAAAAAACAAAATTATATCGCCCGACCCTTCAACATCATCCATTATCCTTTTCAACCTGCCTGCAAAATCCCCGGCAGTTGAAGCTCCAGCAATCAAGGCACTTGTTTCCACTGAAACTATCCTTTTATATTGAAGGGAATTTTCTGTAGTTCCATTTATGATTTCCATAGCTATTCCCTTAACAATAGAGGTCTTTCCACTTCCCGGTGGACCCACAATTAAAACATTGACCATATCGGAATTCCCAAGCATATCCACAAGATCTTTGGTTTCTTTTTTGTGCCCCCTTATATTTTTTATATAACCAAGCTGTGCTTGCTCAGTGAAGTCTGTTCCAACTGAATCCAAAATAGGAGTTACTCTACCCGTCATTCCTCTATTAACACCGCCCATAATGGGAACTTGGTAGTCTTCCTGCCAAAAAAAGATTTTGGAAAGTCGTTCTCTTTCGTTTACGATCCAACTTACGGCATCAGTACAAGTTTGCATTGTAAGTTCATACTTAGACAAAAATCTATCTGGGTCTGGAACAAGACTTAAAATACCTAAAAATAAATGCTCCAACTCTACGTACCTTACATTCATTTCTTTTGCAAAATTAAATGTATTAGCTTTAAGGGAGGTGTGATCAAGCCCAAGCGCAATTACATCTTCAACAAAATTATTGCCAAGAACTTCAAGCTTAGTTAAGAGTAAGACTATGTCTGGATGTAGAAAAAATCTATAGTAGTGGGTTTTAGGATATTTAATTAGGTTTTCAAGGGCATGTCTTGCTTCAGGCCTGAAACTTTGCAAATAATTATCACCTGTAATGTGTCGAATTTTCAAAACTGGAACGTTGTGAGTAACAATTTTCCAATACGAAAATAGGGCTAAAATAAAAGGCAAAATTAATAGTTTAGTCTCAGCTAAAAGGTAAATTGGAAGAATATACCAACCCAAAAATACAACAATACCAAGTAAAAATAGGAACAAGATAATTAAAAGTCCCAATATGATTTTAATGGTGCGGTAGACAAACCCCATCAGCCTTCCAACCCAGGTATAGTCTCCAAACAAAGGCACAAAAAGCATCTTTAAATTAAGAATGAATGATGCTTCATTGTTTACAAGTATAATAATTCTGCCAAATATTTTGGCGATACGGACAGGGGCGGTAGCTAAAATCCAGCTTCCAAATCTCACTAAATCAACAGGCAGAGTGATCATACTAAAAGCATAACAGATTGCTAAAAGTATAAAAAGCGTTCAACAAGCTACCTACACTAAAAATAGCGTGGTCAAGGCGTGGTTGCTGTTAACTCTTTTTTATACAATATAGAACAGTGCTACTGGTATTATGGGCAAACACGCCTCCAACCAAAACTATAACTAAACTAATCCAATGCAATCCCAGTTAACTCGAAGTCAAACGTTGCAGTGGCACCTTGTTTAGTCGTAGAGAGATCTTGAGTCGAAAACCTTAGTACAAGACCTCGGACTTCCCCGGTTGTCATACTACCAAAGTCAAAGCCTTCAGTTTTCCATTTTACAATCGTCTTTTTACCATAATTTGTACCAAGTTCTGTGGGATCTGGGTTTCCATTTCCATCACTATCAACCCAATCTATAGGTTCTACGTAAATGGAAGATCTTAGGTCAGCTGGGTCATTGGCAGTTTCGTAAAAAGCTGTACTAAAAAGATCTATAGAACTTGTTGCGTTGTTATAAACCTTTAATGGGAAATCGGCCGTCCAGGTTTGGCTGATATTTGCAAAGCTAGGACCCTGCATTGTATCAACTA
Source organism: candidate division WWE3 bacterium (assembly GCA_016182565.1). Lineage (GTDB taxonomy): Bacteria > Patescibacteriota > WWE3 > UBA101185 > UBA10185 > JACPGI01. The sequence goes on along the minus strand of JACPGI010000009.1, from coordinate 18,734 downwards.
AATTGGTGGAACTTAAATCCCCAGCAAGATCTTGCAATAATTTTATATCTGCACTTCCAACAGAAATAGTGACACCTTTAACCTCATTTTTGTCAGAAAATGCTGCGTAAGCTCCACCTGTTGCGCCAGCAACAACAAGTAAAAAACCAAGGATATAAAAAAGCTTTCCCTTACCAAGTTTTGATTTTACCCTGTATAAAATGTTCAAAACTAGTCACCCCCTTTATTATGAAACTAAATAGCAACAATAAGTACAATATAGGTTATTGCAACACACATTGGTATATGATAAGTTCTAGTAGTGTTAGAAACTGTGGGAGAAAAAATAAAAAAAGTCCGACTTAAAAACAATTTATCCCAAACACGATTTGCAAAAAGGATAGGGGTGTCCGGCAAGTCTATATCAGCTTATGAAACAAACAAAGCACTTCCATCTATAAAGGTTTTAGGTAAAATCGAAAAATATTTCCGGGTGTCTTTAATGGAGCTTCCTTATACAAACAAAGAGGAAATATCAAAGCATCTTTCAGATGTGTTAAATTCGATAAACTGTCTTCGAGAAACCCTGCAACAATTGTATATATAAGATATTATCGTTTTGAGTACTGAGGCTGTTTTCTAGCTTTTCTAAGAAATGGCTTCTTTCTTTCTACCATTCTAGAGTCTCTTGTCATGAGACCAGCTTTTCTAAGAATAATACTGTTTTCTTCACTTAATTTTGAAAGGGCTCTTGCAAAACCATGAACTAAAGCCTGTAACTGACCTTGTTTTCCGGAACCAACAATTTTTATAGTTGCGTTATATTTGGAATCTGGGTGAGAAATACCTACTGTGTGAAAAGGTAGCATCCAAATAACTTGGTCTTTAACGGATGGAAAATAAACTGATATTTCTTTACCATTTACTATAAATTCACCTTTACCCTCATTTAAAAATACGGATGCAACACCTGTTTTTCTTCTCCCGGTACCTGAGGCCAATGGTTTTTTAAATTTAGATTGTTTTTTTTGTGTAGTATCAATTACAATTTCTTCGATCGGATTGATTTTTGCATTTTTTACCTTTATTTCTTTATCGGTTTTGATTACTTTTACATCTTTACTCTCCTTAGCCTTATCATCTTTTTTTGAGATTTTAGGAGTTCTTGAAATTATTTTTTTCTGGGCTGGTTTTTTTGCTTTTGAATCAACCATTATTTCTCTCCTACCTGGGCACCATGTGGATGCTCATCACCAGGAAAAACATATAAATTAGCCATGAATTCTTTTCTTGTCTTATTGTTAGGAAGCATCCCTTTTACTGCGTACTGAATAAGTTTTCTTGGATCTTTTGCTCTTACTTCAGACACAGTTTCGGCTCTTAAACCACCTGGGTAGTTAGAGTGTCTATAATAAGTTTTAGTTGCCTCTTTCTTACCTGTTACAGCTACCTTAGAAGCATTTGTTACAACAACTTTATCTCCACATACAACGCCACGTGTAAAGGTTGCCTTGCTTTTGCCCATCAATAGAGTCGTTATTTCTGCCGCAACCTTACCTAAAACTTTACCTCTGACATCTACTTTATGCCAAGAAACTTTTAGGTTATTAACGTTTGGTGCAAATGTTTTTTTGTGCATGTTATTTTGTTTCCTCAACTTGGGCTTTAACTTGTACCTCAGTTTTTGATACTATCTTTTTTTTATTTTCTGGTTTAGTAGACTTAACTACCTTGGCTGCCTTAGATATTTTGGTTTCTTTAGAAGATTTTTCCTCTTTAGCTTTCTGCACTTCTTTCATGAATTCTATTCTAGCTAGAGGGGCTTTATCACCATCACGACTAGCAAGTTTTATAATTCTTGTATAACCGCCTGGTCTTGTTGCAAATTTAGGCGCCAATTCTTTAACTAATTTTCTTGCGGCACTGTCTGAGCCTAAATCAATGATTGATTGCCTTACCGCACTTAGATCACCTTTTAGGGCGCGGGTAACAATTTTTTCAATATAAGGTCTTAAGTATTTTGCCTTAGCTACAGTAGTAACAATAGCTTCGTGTTCTACCAAAGAAGCGGCCAGATTTCTCATCATCGATCTTCGGTGCTCTGTATCTCTACTGAATGTTTTTGTTATAACGTTGTGTCGCATTAAATACCTTTTATTTAACTAAACCCTCTTTTTCAAGTAATTTCTTAATCTCTTGAACTGATTTCTCACCTAGGTTTTTGACATCGGCTAAATCTTCATCTGTTTTTCCTGCAAGCTCTGAGAGGGTGTTAATACCAGCTTTTTTCAAAGCATTAACAGTTCTTGTAGGTAGCGGCAACTCCTCAACTGATACTTTTTTAGCATCAACTGAGCTAGAAGATATGTTTTCTACACCGGCTGGAACAGCTGCTTCTTCTTTATCTTCACCCATTGCAAATCTTTTGAAGAAATCTCGCAAAAGTGTTGCTGCCTGTGTCATTGCCTCAGAAGGAAGTAATGAGCCATCTGTAGTAACAGTTACTACCAATTTATCAAGGTCTGCTATTGTACCTTTTCGGGTTTGTTCAACTTCATAGTTTGCATAAATTACTGGAGAGTACATTGCATCAAGCACAATTACTCCAATTTTCGGGGTTTCCCTTTCTTCTACTGGAGAGTATCCCACACCTGGTTCAAAAACTACCTCTGCTTCAAACTTTGTTTTCTTGTCAGCTAAGGTTACTAAATGAAGATCTTTATTTACAATCTCAACATCAGAGGCAATTTCAATATCACCTGCTGTAACAACACCGGGACCAGTTGCAGAAATTCTACCAACGACTGGGTATTCACCGTGAAGTTTTGCCCTAACTTGTTTAAAGTTAAGTCCCATTTCAACGACATCCTCTTTAACTCCAGAGATAGTGGTGAATTGATGTAGCGCACCTTCTAATTTTATCTGGGTTACTGCAGCACCTTTTAAAGAAGAAAGTAGAACCCTTCTTAAAGTATTACCTAATGTATGCCCAAAACCCTTTGGTAATGGTTCAAAAGAAAATACACCTGTGCTTCCATTTTCGGAAACTTTATTAATTTTTATATCACCTGAACTAAGTAACATATTGTTCCTTTCCTATCTTGAATAAAATTCAACTATTAATTGCACGTTTACCGAATCAGATACTTCTTGCAAAGAAGGTAATCTGTCGACTTGAATAAGTTTATCTTTAACGTTTGCCTTAATCCATTCCGGCAAAACAAAACCCTGTCTTAAATGTATTCTTTCAAAATTGACAGGTTTTATGACATCCCCAGCTTTAACCTGAATTGATGGGGTTCTTGCAACAGAACTATTTAGCTCAAAGAAGCCTGATCTTATTAACTGTCTTGCCTGACCTCGGGATGTAGCAAAACCACCTTTGTAAATCATGTTATCAAGACGTGACTCTAACTCTTGCATCAAAACTTCACCTGTAACTCCCTTTGCTTTCAAAGCTCTATCAACATACATCTTGAACTGTTTTTCTAAAATACCATAAATTCTTTTGGCCTGTTGCTTTTCTCTAAACTGCAAGGCATAACCTGAAACTCTACCTTTTCTAGCATTACCATGTTGTCCTGGTGCGTACGGTCTTTTGTTCATTGCACATTTTTCAGATTCGCAACGTGCACCTTTAAGATAAAGCTTTACGCCCTCTCTTCTACATAATCTACATTTTGGTCCAGTTGTTCTTGCCATATATTTTTAAATTCTTCTCCTTTTCTTTGGTCTACAACCATTGTGTGGAATACGAGTTGTATCAGCAATTGCTAAAACTCTAAGTCCTGCAACTTTTAATGCTTTGATAGCGGAAATTCTTCCAGAACCGGGCCCATTTACAAATACCGAAACTTCCTGCATTCCTGCCTGTTTGGCCTGATTTGCAACATCCTGAGCAGCCATTGTAGCTGCGTATGGAGTTGACTTTCTTGAACCTCTAAAACCTGATCTTCCTGCACTACCTGAAAAAAGCATGTTACCTTCGGCATCAGTTATTGTAACTAGAGTGTTATTAAATCCAGAAGTAATGTATACCCTACCACTTGCTGAAACCTGCTTTTTTGTTTGTTTAGCTGTCGTTATTTTTTGTACAATCATATGTTGTTATTAACTTACTTAGCTATTTTCCTTTTCAAACCACCAACTGTCTTTCTTTTACCCTTGCGTGTTCTAGCATTTGATCTTGTTCTTTGTCCTCTTGTCGGAAGACCGGCCTTGTGTCTTGAACCTCGGTAACTTTTAATATCAATTAATCTTCTAATATTTTGATTTACGGATCTTTTTAACTCACCCTCTACTTGAAGATGCATCCCATCAAGTGTATTTCTAATACTTGCAAGCTGGGCTTCATTTAGCTCTTTAACTCTTGTGTTTAAATCAATGCCCGCAGTTTTGAGAATTTTCTGAGAAATAGTTAAACCTATACCGTTAATATATGTTAATGCAATTTCTATTCTTTTCTCTGTAGGTATATCTACGCCTGCAATTCTTGCCATAAACTATCCTTGTCTTTGTTTGTGTTTAGGGGTTTTGCAAATGACATAGACCTTACCTCGTCTTCTGACGATTTTACAATCCCTACAAATTTTTTTAACTGATGCTCTAACTTTCATATTTCCTTGGTTTCCTTGATTTTTTTATTTTCCGTATCACTTTCTCACACGCCGACAACTGCATCTTCCACTACTGCTTCACCAGTTCTATATCGGTATGTAACTCTTCCTCTAGCTAAATCGTGGGGAGAAAACTCCACTTTTACTTTATCACCAGGTAAGATTCTAATACGGAACTTACGCATTTTACCAGATAATGACGCCAATGCAACCGTTTCATCCAAAAAAACTACACGAAACATGCCCCCCATTAAAGTTTCTTTTACTATGCCGTCTTTTGTAATTACCTGTTTTGTACTCATCTATAAATACGTGGGATTTCTCCTACAGCTACGCGCCAAATTCTAACAAAATGCCGTAGTGGAGTCAACAAAGTAGGAATGAACGTGTAAATTTCGGCATTAACTACTACAATGTCAAAATCCTTGGACCTTCCGGAGTAATGGCGACAGTATGCTCAAAAATGGCTCCCATAGAACCATCCTTGGTCACAATCGTCCAATTATCCCTTGCAGTCTCAATGGCAAAATCCCCCATTTGGTAGATAAGTTCGATCGCAAGTACCATACCGTTTTTTAGGTTTATTCCCTTCCCAGGCCTACCATAACCCGGCACCATAGGATCCTCGTGAAGATTACGACCAATACCGTGACCAACAAGGTCTCTGGATACTGAAAAACCCTCATTTTCGACAAGTTTTTGCATAGCGTAACCAATATCCCCCATTTTACACTCAGACCTAGCATTTTTTATTCCTGCGTTTAATGCATTAAGTCCTGTATTTAAGAATTTTTCGTATTTATGGGTTTCTACCTCTACCGTATAGGAAAGATCACTTTGCCAACCATCAAGCATAGCGCCAAGATCAACACTCACTAAATCACCAACTTTTAGCACATACGAACTAGGAAGCCCATGCACTAGACCGTCATTTATATTTATACAGGTGGCATATTTGTAATTATCTACAGTTTTAAACCCTGGAAATGCACCTTTTGAAGTAATGCATCTTGATACAATTTCTTCGATATGCATTGTAGTAACTCCAGGTTTAACTTCTGTTAGTGCCAAATCTAAAGCCACTTTTGCAATACGTCCAGCTTTTGCAATCTTTTCAATTTCTTCATTTGTTTTTAGAACTATCATTGAGTTATATCTAAAGCATGTAAAACTAAGTTAAAGACTTCATCGGGAGAACCTTCCCCATCTACTTCTAATATCTTATTTAAGCCTTCAAAATATTTTATAACCGGCATAGTTTGCTCATAAAAAGACACAAGACGGGCTTTTACCACTTCCTCTTTATCATCTTCACGATGAACTAAGGTCTTACACAAAAGCATTTCTTTTAAAGTTTCTTGGGGTAGAGTGTAAATATTGTATATTTTTCCATCCTCTTCACAAATCCTTCTACCACTAATACGGTTAATAGAAGTTTTATCACTAATTTTTATATAAATAACAAAATCTGCGTTTGGGTCAAAACAGTCTTTATCACTGATTTGCCTTAACCAACCATCTAATATGTATCCATTAGCATAAATTGGTTTTGAAAGCTCTAAAGTTAAAAGGGCACCTACAATAGTATTTGGTACCAAAAGTCCCTTACCCATATGTTCATTAATGACATTATAATCAGGAAAATCTGCTGGAACTTGACGCAAAACGTCCCCCACCGAAACTGTAGGAATGTTTAATTTATCACTTAACATTTTAGCAATGGTTCCCTTACCACAAGCAGGTGGACCCATTAAGACAAGTCTCATAATAAGTCTCCGATACCAAAGTCTTCCCCAGAGGCTTTCATCTTTTTTTCACCTTTTTTAAGAGCAGCCTTTAATGCATCATTCAAAAGATCTTTGAGCACCTTGTTCTCCACTCCATGTTCTTCTATAGCAATAATTTTTCTATTTGCATTTACTGTTATTTTATAGCCAGCTTTTTCAACTACTGCCCAAATAGGGTCTAATTTCTTCTCCATCTCGGATTTGGCTTTCATAAATTTTGCAACTGTTTTGAATTTATCAAACATAGGACTTCCTTATCTTAAGAAACTATCATAATTTTTTGAAACTAACAAAGATTCCGTTTGACGAACTGTTTCTAAAACCACGGAAACAACAATCAAAAGCCCAGTACCTCCGATGCTATATGTTCCAGCACCACCTAAAGAATGTTGGATTAAGTAAGGCAAAACTGCAATTGTGCCTAAAAACAGTGCCCCCGCTAAAGTAATCCTTGTAATGACACCCCTTAAATAGCTGGTCGTTGCAATACCGGGCCGCACACCGGGTATAAATCCCCCTCTTTTTTTCACATCATCCGAAATTTTTGCGGGGTCGAACTGTACAGAGGTATAAAAATAAGTAAAAGCCACAACAAGTAAAAAGTACGTTAAATTATATGAAGCACTTGAGAAACTAAAATTTTTGGCAAGCCAAAAACCTAAATTTTGTAACCAAGGTATAGAAACTGCTTGCAATGGGGAACTTATCAAAGACGGAATCATAACAACTGAAACTGCAAAAATAATAGGTATCACACCCGCTTGATTTACTTTAATTGGTAAGTAATTTGTAACTCTTTGAATACCAGCACTTCTCCTACCATATTCTAAAGGGATATTTCTTGTGCCCTCATTTACAAGAACAACTCCAAGAATAACTAAAACCGCAAGTACCGCAAATACTAAAGCGGAAGTAATATTTGTAGAGTCTAAGGTTGCTATGAATTGATAAGTAGCTTGAGGTAATCTTGAAATAATACCAACAAATATGATTAAAGATACGCCATTTCCAATACCATACTCAGTGACCAAATCACCTATCCAAACCAAGATAATGCCTCCTACAGTAAGGGTTGCTATTAAAACAAACAGGTCTAATTTATTTAAACTGGAAATAACACCTTGTTGTAATAAAAGAAAATACACACCATATGATTGAAAAATACTAAGAGGCACAGTTAAGTATTTTGTATATTGATTTAATTTTTCTCTTCCGGTATCACCTTCTTTGGAAAGTTCTTCAAAAGATGGAATCATTACTGTTAAAAGTTGAATAATAATTGAGGCGTTAATATATGGGCTAACACCAAGTGTGACAATTGAAAAATTCTGAAAACCGCCCCCACTGAAATAGTCAAAAAGTCCAAGAAGAGCACTTTGGTTCAAATATTGTCTTATTGCTGCTATATCAACACCGGGTACAGGCACATGAGCAAGAAGTCGAAAAACAAAAATTACAAAAAGTGTGAAGAAAACCTTTTTTCTTAATTCTGGTAGTGCAAAAAGTCTAAGCATATGTGTTTTAAAATAAGCTCAAAAATTAGATCGATTGGTTGTTAGGCTAATGTGGCGCCTGCTTTTTTAATAGCCTCGATTGCCTCTTTTGAAGCTATAAATCCTTTTAAGACAACTTTTTTTTCTAATTTTCCAGTTGCAAGAACTTTGACCCCATGCTTAGAACCCTCACCAATATAACCTTTTTCGATAAGCATCTCTGGGGTAACTTCAGTGCCATGTTCAAAGATATTAAAAACGCTAAGAGGCACTGCTCTTATATTTTTATTTGTAGGATTTTTAAATCCACCCATTTGTGGAAGTCTTTTGTATAAAGGTACCTGACCTCCTTCAAAACCCACACTCACTGAAAATCTGGCTTTTTGTCCTTTGTTTCCTCTGCCCGTAGTATGTCCACCTTTGCCACTACCGATCCCGCGGCCTACTCTTTTGGACTCCCTTTCAAATTTTGTTTTTATCATTTTTTCTAATTTCATAGTTTTTTTTCTTTATAATTATTTTCTTAATGCCTGTAATGCATTTAATGCACAGTGAATATTTATTTCTTTATTGCTAGAACCAAGCATCTTTGCGGATACATCTTTAATTCCAACCAAATCCATAACATCTCGTATGGCTCCTCCTGCAATAATACCGGCTCCTGCTGGGGCTGGTTTCATAAATATTGACGCGCCTTTAAATTTCATTCTTATATCATGCGCAATTGAAGCCCCTGTTATTGTGATTTCGACCGTATTATCTCTTGCCTTAGTCAAAGCTTTTTGAATAGCCTCTGACACTGTTTTTGCTTTACCAAGCCCATAACCAACTTTACCCTTTCTGTTACCTACTACAACTAAGGCTGTAAAACCTATCTTATTTCCACCTTTAGTTTTTTTGGAAACTCTTTTAAGTTGGATGATCTTTTCGTCGAACTCTTTAGGTTGTTTTGTATAATCTCTATCTCTCATGTTAAAACTTTAAGCCACCTTCTCTGGCACCATCTGCAAAACTTTTTACTCTACCATGATATCTAAACCCATTTCTATCAAAAACTACAGTTGAAATGTTTTTTTCAAGAGCTTTGGCTGCTAAGGCTTTACCGGCTTCAAACGATGCAGTTACTTTATTTTTTCCTTTATGTATAGCTTTTACTTCAGCTTGTAACCCAAGTAAAGTTATTCCGGTAACATCGTCTACTAATTGCCCATAAACATATTTATTTGACCTAAAAACTGAAAGTCTTGGCCTTAAAGCGGTACCTGAAAGCTTGCTTCTTACCCTTAGTTTTCTTTTTAATTGTCCTGGTTTTATTATTAATCTTGTCATATTATTTTTCTTTAAAGACTAGGCTTTACCTGTCTTACCAGCCTTTCTTCTAACAACCTCACCCTCATATCTTATGCCTTTACCTTTGTATGGTTCTGGTTTTCTAAGTTTTTTAATTTTTGCGGCCACAAGTCCTACCTGTTGGCTGTCACAGCCGTTTACTATAATAATATCGTTACCTTCAACATCAAAAGTAATACCATCAGGTGCTTTGTATATCACTGGATGTGAAAAACCAAGTGTTAAAGTAAGTTGAGTATCAGAATCTTTCTTTACTCTAAAACCCACTCCGACAAGTTGAAGTCTCTTTTTAAAACCGTTTGTCACTCCCTCAATCATATTTGCAATTAAAGCACGTGTTAATCCCCAAAAAGCATTTGAAGCCTTGGTTTGAATCTTTTCATTTATTGTAATCTCGTCCCCTGTAATAAAAACTTCCATTTCAGGACGAAATTCATACTTCAATTGGCTTTTTGGACCTTTCACAGTAACAACTCCGGTATCTTGGGATACTGTTACGCCTGTAGGTATTTTAATTAATTTCTTTCCAATTCTTGACATATTATTTAATCTCGCAAATTACTTCTCCACCTAATTTTTCTTTTCTTGCTTGTTCACCAGTCATAATTCCTTTTGGTGTGGACATTACTATTAAGCCATATTTAGAATTTACCCTTTTAATTTCTTTTGATGGCATATACATCCTTCTACCAAGTTTTGACACTCTTCTTGCTTCTCTAAGCATTGGTTCATTTTCACTGTTGTAGGCTAGCTCGATATGTAAACTCTTTCTTACTGAATCTTTCTCTTTGAATACTGATACTTTTTTTACAAAGCCTGCTTTTTCAATAACTCTAAGAATTGCTTCAAGTAATTTTGAATGAGAAAGCTCAAGAGATTCTTTCTTGACTAGTGATGCATTTTTAATTTGACTTAGCATGTTTGCTATAGTGTCCATATTTTTTCCTTACCAACTTGACTTCATAACTCCAGGAAGCTCACCTTTATGAGCCATCTCTCTAAAACACTTTCTACACATTTTGAATTTACCCATATATCCTCTTGGATTACCACAAATCTCACATCTATGGTATTTTCTTACTTTAAATTTTGGTTCTCTTTTCTGTTTTGCTAATAAAGACTTTTTTGCCATGTTCTTACTTAACTTTCATAAACGGAAAACCTAGCATCGTAAGTAATGTTTTTGACATATCCTTACTCCCGCTGTTTGTTACTACTACTATCTGCAGGCTTCTCATACCCTTTGTTGCATTCTGATTTACTTCCGGAAACAAGGTATGCTCTTTAATACCTACAGAGTAGTTACCACCTTCATCAATGCCTTTTGGGTCAAGACCATTGAAGTCTCTGACTCTTGGAAGCACAATGTTAACAAATTTATCTAGAAATGCCCACATTTTGCCACCTCTTAGGGTAACTGCATATCCTACTAAATCATTCTGTCTTATTTTAAAACCGGCTTCAGAGGTCTTTGCTCTTCTAGGAGATGGCTTCTGGCCTGATATTGCAGTCATTTCGGTTTCAAATATGGAAAGGGCATCCGCGTTTTCTCTAAATGGCCCGACTCCAGCATTTATAATGACTTTTTGTACAGAAGGCACATTCATGTAATTTTTTATTTTTAACTCCTTCTTTAAAGCTGGAGCTATTTCCTCTTTCATTTTCTTTTGTAATCTTGATTCAAATTGCATAATTTCCTTTTCGAAAGTTACTTTTTGAGTACCTCTTTGCATTTTTTACAAACTCTAAATTTTTTGTTATCCATAACTTTAAATTCCGTTCTTGTAGCAGCTGAGCATTTTGGACAAATAAGCATGACATTGGCAAGTGAGATAGATCTTTCAATACTTATAATTCCACCCTCTTTGGAAACTGCTCCAGGTTTAACATGTCTTTTTACAATATTGATACCTTCAACTAAAACTCGGCTTGAGTTTGTATTGATAGCAAGAACTTTACCTTGCTTGCCTGCATCTTTTCCTTTTATAACTTTTATTTTATCGTCTTTTCTTATTTTCATATTATCCTTAAATAACCTTTGAACTTAGAAGCTTTTGCCTTCTTTCAAAATGGCTTTACCAAACCTCCGGTGCTAATGAAACTACTTTAGCAAAACCCCTATCCTTAATTTCCCTTGCTACTGGGCCAAATATTCTGGTTCCAAGCATAGCGTTATCTTTACCTATTAAAACTACAGCATTGTCATCAAATCTTATGTAAGTACCATCTTTTCTCCTTGTTTCTTTTTTAGCTCTTACGATAACGGCGTGTGCTACAGTATGGTCCTTAACGTTTCCTACTGAGGTAGCACCTTTTATAACAACAGAAATAACATCTCCAATATAAGCAAACTTTTTATTTGAACCAGGAATCCCAATCATTTTTACCTTCTTGGCTCCTGAATTGTCTGCTACTTTTAATACCGCTGCGAAAGGAATCATATATTCTCCTTATTTCTTCGCACTTTCAACTAATTCTGTAACTTTCCAGGTAACATCCTTACTAAAGGGACTTGTCTCTATAATCTTTACGGTATCCCCCATCTTTACACCCATCTCATCCCTTGCTTTAAATTTACGAGTATTTCTTAAAGTTTTCTTATAGATAGGGTGTCTTTTTGTGATCTCCACAGAAACAACCACAGTTTTTTGCATTTTTGTTGATGTTACTTTGCCTACAAATGTTTTTCCGTTCATTATTTTACCTCCGCTAAAATTTTCTTTTCATTTAAAACTGTCATTATTTTCGCCACCTCTTTGCGCATTTTTGAAGCCATACCCTTATCTTTTTGCGCGCCCTGCATTGTAGCAGATGAGGCGTTTCCAAGCTCTACTTTCGTTTTTATTAAAAGTTCCTTTAATTCTTCAGTTGTTTTAGACCTTAAGTCTTTTGTAATTAACATCATAACTGGTTATCCCATGTAATAAATCTTGTCTTTACAGGAAGCTTATCTGCTGCCCTTTTAAAGGCGTCTCTTGCCATCTCTTCAGTTAAACCCCCAAGCTCCATAATAATAGTGCCTGGCTTAATCATGGCTGCATAGTGGTCCACTGGAGACTTACCCCCACCCATCCTTGTTTCCGCAGGTTTTCTAGAAATTGGTTTGTGTGGAAAAACTCTAATCCACAACTTACCGCCTCTTTTTGTCTTATGGGCGATGGCTTTTCTTGCGGCTTCAATTTGTCTTGAAGTAAGTTCTCCTCTATCCTCTGATTTTAGAGCAAAGTCTCCATATGCTATCTTATAACCACGAGTCGCAAGACCCTTATTTGTAAGTCGCATGCTATATCTAAATTTAGTCTTGCTAGGAAGCAACATCTTAGTTTATCTCCGTTTCACCTTTATAAATCCAAACCTTAATACCAATTGTCCCGAATATCATGTGGCAATCTTCCTGAGCATAATCAATATCAGCTCTCAAGGTCTGAGAGGGAATAGATCCAAGTGAGATGGTCTCAGTTCGTGAAATAGAGTTACCACCGCTTAAAAGTCCTGCTACTCTTATCTTTATTCCTTTTGCGCCTTTATCCATAGCTGATTGAGTAGCTGTAGTTACAAGTCTTCTGTAAGGAAGCCTTCTTTTTAGTTGTCTTGAAATATACTGACCTACTAAAGCGGCTTCAATTTCAGGAACTTTGACTTCTTCAGCTGTTAAGGATATTTTGGATGAAGTTAATTTCTTTAACTCCTCCTGAACCTTGGTGACACCTTCCCCACCCCTACCTATCACAACACCAGGCTTTGAAACTCTAATCGTAATCTTAATATCGTTTAAGGATCTTTCGATAATTACTTCTTTAACGCCGGCCGTTTCAAATCTTTCTTTGAGAAGATTTCTGATCTTTCTATCTTCCAAAGCTAAAGTCCCATAAGTTGCTTTATCAGCAAACCATCTTGAAGCCCAATTTTTTGTAATACCCATTCGAAAACCGGTTGGGTTAATTTTCTGTCCCATGTTACTTAGCCTTCCTTTCAGACAAGCCCACTATTATATGGCTGGTTCTTTTTAAATAAGGGTTAAACCTTGATCTTGCGACAATCTGACCTCTTTTAAAAGATGTGCCCATATCAACTCTAAGTTCAGCTACATACATTTTAGTTTCATCCAATCCAAATGAATTTCTCGCGTTATAAACGGCGGATTTTAAAACTTTGCCCACAAGTTTAGCAGCTTTTGTAGGATCAAATTTCAAAATTCTTTCAGCTTCAACAGCACTTTTACCTCTTACTAAATCCATAAGTACAGCAACCTTTTTAGGTGAGATTCTTGCGTATTTTTGAATTGCATAAACTTGTGCGGTTCTCATATAAATCCTTTATTTTTTAACTGGCTCGGCTAGACCCTTCTTTGATGAATGAACTCGAAATGTCCTTGTGGGAGAAAATTCACCTAATTTATGACCAACCATAGGTTCTGTTATAAACACATCAATAAATTTATGTCCATTATGAACTTGCATGGTAAGCCCAACCATCTCTGGTGTTATAGCTGATCTTCTAGACCAAGTCTTAATCACTTTAGAAATAGTTCCAGAAAGAGCTTTAGTAACTTTTTCCATTAATTTTTCGTCTGTAAATGGTCCTTTTTTCTCTGATCTTGACATAGTATTTTTTCTAATTTATTACTTTATTCTTCTATCTTTAACCAAATACACATTTGTGTTTTTTCGATGTCTTGTTTTTCTGCCCCTTGTTGTCCAGCCCCATGGAGATTTTGGTGCTGGCATACCAATACCATTGTCTCGGTAGGATCCTGCATGTGGGTGGTCGGATGGGTTTGCCATAGCAACTCCTCTTACATGTGGCCTATTACCCAAATGTCTTTGAATACCGGCTTTGCCCAATCTTGTATTTCTAAGATCCATGTTGGATAAAACACCAACTGTGGCGTAACAAGTGCCTAAAAACTTCTTAACTTCGCCGCTTGGAAGTTTTATATTAACATAAGCACCCTCTTTTGCCAGCATCATAGCGCTATTTCCGGCACCTCTTGCCATAGTTCCACCTTGACCGGGATTTAACTCTATATTGTGAATTGCTGTACCTAAAGGAATTTTACTTAAAGGAAGAGCATTGCCTACCTTTAACTCAACAGCATCACCTGACATAAGCGACATCCCAACCTCTAATCCCTCTGGAGCCAAAATATATCTTTTTTCACCATCAGTATAGTGTAGAAGAGCTATGCTTGGACCTCTATTTGGATCATATTCAATGGTTGCAACTTTGGCGGGTATATCTCTCTTGTTTCTAGCAAAATCAATCACTCTATAAAATTTCTTATTACCACCTTCCCGGTGTCTTATGCTTATACGACCATTACTTCTACCTGGAGCACTCTTTAGTGTTCTTGTTAAAGATTTTTCAGGTCTTGAAACATTTCCAGTAGTAGTGTTACGAACTAGTGTTTTTTTTGACCTCATGCCCGGTGTTACTGGTTTGTAGCTTTTTATCATATTTTTACTTCTCGCCTCCCATAAGATGTGTAAACATCTCTATCTTCTGGCCTGTTTTAATAGTAACCATAGCTTTTTTCCAGCTTTCGGTTTTGGTAAATCTTGCTGTCTTTTTAATCCTTACCTTCTTACCAGGAACTACTGATGTTCTTACATCTATAACATTTACTTTAAAAAAGTCTTCGATAGCTTTTGCAACAGCACCTTTAGTTGCCTTGCGATTTACTTTGAAAAGGTAGGTGTCTTTAAGCATATGCATGGCACCTTTTTCAGTAATTATTGGGTTGTATATAACGTTTGTTAATCTCATTTTTTGTATTTCTCCTGAATCTTATTGATAGCATCTTTTACAAAAATTATTTTATTTGCTGACATTAGTTCAAGACCGTTTAATGTGCCTGTAATAGTAACTTTAAGATTTTTTATATTCCTTGCACTTTGCAAAATAGTGTTGTCGTTTTCAGGTAAAACGAATAGTACTTTGCCCCTCGCATTTAAATTTGTTAATACATCTAGGATATCTTTAGTTTTTGACTCTTTAAGTTTCAAATCATTTAAAATTTTTATAGAGTTTTTGGATGCCTTGATAGAAAGTATTGAAATCATAGCTAAGCGCTTCATTTTTTTTGGAAGTGTGAGTAGCCAATCCTTAGGAGTTGGTCCATGTGCGATACCACCATGTCGCCATTGAATAGCTCTTGTAGAACCTTGTCTTGCCCTTCCGGTACCTTTTTGTTTCCATGGTTTTTTACCGCCACCTGACACCTCTGCTCTTGTTTTAACCTTAGAAGTACCCTGCCTTTGATTGGTAAGAAGAACCCTTATGTACTGCGCAATTACCTGCAAGTTTGGAACGACACCAAATACAGTCTCGTCAAGAGTAAATTTTTCGGTTGTTTTTCCTTTTGTATCAAATATATCGAGTTGCATATGTTTTTCCTTGTTACTCTAATACCTTCAAGGTAATTAATGAGTTTCTAGCCCCTGGAATTGGTCCTGAAACTACAACCTGGTTAACTTCTGGCATAACCTGAACTATCTTTAATCCTTTTACAGTTACAATAACGTCCCCTTGATGACCTGCCATCTTTTTACCCTTGAAAACCCTACCTGGTGTCTGTGCTCCAATTGCACCAGCTGATCTTACTTTATCAGAAGAGCCTCTAGTTTTTGGTTGTCTGTGAAAACCCCATTTCTTGATAACACCTGCCCAACCTTTACCTTTTGACTTACCAGTAACAACAACGTTCTTATTCAAAAAATTATCCGCGTTCTCAATGGATGTCGCGGATGTAAGTTCAACCAAAGTTACAGGAACCACCTTACCGTTTGGGAGGAAAATTTGACTCATGTTTAGTTTTTTTCCTTTTAAGATTGTGTTTTCCATATTTTAAGCCTGTTAATATTATCATGTTTCCTATTTCTTGGTGAAACACCAAGAAAAAACGCGCCTAAGCGCTTTTTAAGTAAGTTTAGAAAAAACCAATTTCCTATACTATGGCGTTGACATCGGGGTGATTGTACCAGTAAATTTAGCAAATTCCAAGAGGTTTTTTGTCTCTTTTTGCCGAATATATGGGGTAAAACACCGGTGTAAACAACAATATTTTAGATAACCAATTGGTGTTTTTACCCGCTACAACAACAAAAAAGCTAGTTTTGTGCATAAAAAGAATTCTAATTGCAAACCTCTTTAACAAAGTCTAAAAACTTAGTTTCATCGGATTCTTGCAAAACTAAAGGAATTTTATCCTCTGTGCCTTCATAAATTGATCCTAGAATTCGATGCCAAAGAGAGTATTCGAAGGCAATTTTATCAAAGCTAATCACAGATCTAAATTTACTCATAATATTAAATGCGCGATCAAAATCATTATCAAACACTAAAACGCGACCAATATACTCTTGAATATCAAAAAACCTAATGGTTGCTTGAGAAAATCTTTCCCAATCTATGATGGAAATAGAACCCGAAACAGAATCAGAAAATATGTGATGGAAGTTAAATTCCCCATGTGCATTGCCTAATTCAATCGTTTGTATTTGATCAAGCAGTATTACCGATCTTTTTAGCACGTTTTCAAATTTTATAGTGGAGTTGTCATACCAAAATTTCAGAAGATTATTTAATTTGTTTTTAAAAAAAGTATAACCATCTGGAGTTGCTAGTTTGTTCTTGCGAGCAATAGTATCATTTAAACCAAGATCTGCAATAGAATCAATTTCCAATTGAATAGCTATCAAATTTTTATCTATTAAATCAAAATTCCGAGATTTATACAGTGACTCACCTTGTACCTCTCTCTCCACTGTATAAATTAATTCTAGATCCTGAAAATTAAATTCAGCGCTAGATAAGATCTCCGGTATAGTAAATGATTTAAATTTTGGAGCTTTTTTCTGAAATTCAATGGAGTTCCTTAAATTCTCAGCTAAACCAATTTTTGTAAAACTTGCGATACCGCCAAACGTACTTTGTTTTACTAAGTTACGAACTTGATCATTGTTTGAACCTAGCACCAAACTTGGTTCTAATTTTAATACAACATCAAATAAAGCGTTTCTATCTTTTATTGTTTCAGAGAGTTTACCAACACGCATCTTACTTTATATCTTGCTCAAGCATGAAATAAACATTTAGCATATCTATAATTCTATAATAAATAAAAGTGTTTTTGAAAAAATAGATTACATCTTAATTTCAATACCAACACCAGCAGGAAGGCTTAAGTGTGATAATGAATCAATAGTTGCTGAGGTAGGGTTTAGGATATCAATTACCCTTTTATGGGTTCTAAGTTCAAACTGTTCACGTGACCTTTTATCAATATGTGGTCCTCTTATCACCGTAAATTTTTCTTTTCTAGTAGGCAACGGAATTGGTCCTGCAACTTTGGCACCGGTTCTTATAGCAGTATCGACAATTTTGGAGACAGAGAGGTCTATGATTCTGTGATCATAGCTTTTTAACTTTATTCTTATTTTTGTATCTGCTTTTACCATAATTTATTTTTTACTTGTGTGGGCTTTGTAACTTTTCTAATTAAGTATTTTTCGAAATAGGTGAGTGCTTTTTTAGCACCCACCTACTTGCGAATTAATTCTTAGCCAATAATCTTTGTGACTGCACCAGCTCCAACAGTCTGTCCACCTTCTCTAATAGCAAATCTTAAGCCCTCTTCAAGTCCGATAGGTGTAATAAGTTTAACAACAAACTTTGCATTATCACCTGGCATTACCATTTCAACACCTGGTTGAAGAGTGATTTCACCAGTAACATCTGTGGTTCTGATGTAAAACTGTGGTCTGTAACCTGTAAAAAATGGTTTGTGTCTTCCACCCTCCTCTTTGGATAGTACATAAACCTGTGCTTCAAACTCTGTCTTTGTAGCAACAGATCCCGGGGCTGCTAAAACTTGCCCTCTTTCAATGGATTCTCTTTCAACTCCTCTTAAAAGTACTCCAACGTTATCACCTGCAAGACCTTCTTTCATGGATTTCTTAAACATTTCGACTCCGGTAACTGTAGTTTTAACTGTATCTTTGATTCCTACAATTTCTATTTCTTCACCGACACTGACTTTTCCTCTTTCAATTCTTCCGGTTGCAACTGTGCCTCTTCCTGAAATTGAGAAAACATCTTCCACTGGCATTAAAAATGGTTTGTCTAGTTCTCTTTTTGGTTCTGGAATGTAGCTATCAACAGCATCCATTAAAGCCATAATCTGTTCGACTGCGGCAGCGTCGCCCTCTAATGCTTTTAATGCAGATCCTTTAATAACGGGAATTTCATCTCCTGGAAAACCGTATTTAGTCAAAAGCTCTCTAATTTCAAGCTCAACAAGATCTAAAAGCTCAGGATCATTTACCATATCTACTTTATTCATGAAAACGACCATTGCTGGAACGTTAACCTGTTTAGCAAGCAAAATATGTTCTCTTGTTTGTGGCATAGGGCCGTCTGGAGCGGAAACCACAAGAATAGCACCGTCCATTTGAGCGGCACCAGTGATCATGTTTTTAATATAATCAGCGTGACCTGGAGCATCAATG
>JACPGI010000008.1 GCA_016182565.1 candidate division WWE3 bacterium | reverse complement strand
CTTTAAAAAACTCTGATGAAGAAAAACAGAAACTACTAGCATTTTGTGCCTACTTGATGCCAAAAGTACAAGGTTTGACAATTGTTTGGTCGATTAATAATAATTTGTCAGACGTGTCTTTTGGTGAAGAGCATTCGGTGCTTGTTGGTAGTGGTTATATCACCGAAACTATTAATGGTTATTCTTATAAAATCACTTCCAACTCGTTTTTTCAAACGAACTCATATGCAGGAGAAAAGCTCCAATCTACTGTTTTAGAGTTTTTAGGGGACATCAAAGAAAAAAAGATTCTAGATCTATATTGCGGTAGTGGTTTTTTTACTATTCCTTTGGCGAAATCCTCATCAAATGTAATTGGAGTAGAGGTAGTGGAAGAGGCAGTTAATGACGCAAATTTTAATGCTATTCAAAATAATGTTGCAGTAAAGTTCATAACAAAAAAATCAGAAGAGCTAGACCTACAAGATTTTGAAGCGGAATACATATTAATAGACCCGCCCCGAGCCGGACTTCACCCCACAGTGTTATCAAACCTGCTTATCAAAAACCCTAGAAAAATAGTCTATGTCTCCT
This sequence comes from candidate division WWE3 bacterium, assembly GCA_016182565.1. Lineage (GTDB taxonomy): Bacteria > Patescibacteriota > WWE3 > UBA101185 > UBA10185 > JACPGI01. Next base: position 38,041 of record JACPGI010000008.1, on the reverse strand, counting down.
GCAATTATAAAAGTTTTGTGAAAGAATTTTCCCGGTTTGTGCCAAAATATGAGATTACACGCGCAATTGCCATTGATATGTTTTCCCATACGCCACATGTTGAACTTGTTGTTTTACTGGAGAGTAGGTCGGTTTAGTTTGGTTAATTTAGCCTTGGCTTTTTGCGATACTAACGTTTAAATTCGAGCCTAAATGGTCATAACCATTCATCTCTGAAACAGCCTTGTTTGCATCTTCTTCACTTTCAAAGTCGACAAAACCAAATCCTTTGGATCGTCCCTCATCATCTGTTACAACTCTTGCTGAAATAATTACTCCAAATTTATCAAATAATTCTTTAAATTGATTATGATTTGTTGTGTAATCTAAATTACCTACAAATATTCTTTTCATGTGTTGATTCTACTAAATTTTGATCTCAAATTCTACATTATCACCCACCCTGACTTTATTTTTTTCTGCCCACCCACCGTTTACCTCCAAAACATATTTAGCTTTTTTGTTTGGGAAGTAGGATTTACACACTGCCAAAAGATTTCCGGTTTCTGTACAAGGTGGGGTGTTTGCAGAAATATAAACAATTTCTTTGTTTTCATTTAACCAAATAATATCCAGTGGTATGTAAGTATTTGCCATCCAGAAAGAATGCGTCCCACTTTTTGGAAATATAAAAAGCATCCCACTGTTTTCGCCAAGCTCTTTTCTAAACATAAGTCCTTTTGCAAGTTGCGCCTGTGTGGAAGCTATTTCTACCATTACTTCTTTGCCCCCCACTCGTACACTTTTAATTTGATTATCTTTGGAATACCTGAAAAATATTAGATAAGTAAACACACTAACAAAAACTAATACACTAGCCATTGGGAGTATGTTTGGTAACCTCATACCCTTATTATACTTTTTTTCTTGGCTCTAGTATGATCTTCTTATGAAGATAGCAATAAATGGCCAGATTCTTTTGACAACAACTTTCAGCCCAACAGGACCATACGTTTACACTGAAAATCTTGTGAAAACTTTAGCAAAAATTGATAACACAAATCGTTATGTAATTTATTTATCAGACGAATTCCCAAGATTTGGCAAATTTGAAGATTTAACTTTGGGTAATCCCAATTTTGAAATAAAGATTGTAAAAAAAAGAACTTCTTGGACACAACTTGATCTTCTCCTTACCCTTTGGAAAGATAAACCGGACGTATTTTTCACAGCTGTTCACACCATACCTGTTCTTGCAATTCCTTGGTTAAAAACAATTGCGATGATTCATGGTCTTGAATACAGTTTTTCACCAATTTCCAAAACATGGAAAAGATATTTCCAGGCGCTACCTATCTGGTTTACTGCTTTTTTTGCCTCAAAAATAATTGTGCCGTCTACTGCAACAAGAAATGCAATTTTGCAAAGATTTTATTTTATAAACCCAAAAAAGCTTTTTGTTGTCCCAGAGGGGATTAACCCCATATTTACACCTAGATCAAAAGAAGAGATAAAAGATATAAGAGCCAAATATAATTTAGGGGATAGTGATTATTTGTTTTTTATATCAAGCATCCAACCAAGAAAAAATGTGCCAAACATGGTGGGGGGCTTTGCGAAAGCACTAAAAGAATTATCAGTACAACCTAAACTAGTCTTATCAGGTAAATTAGCATGGCTTTATGACGAATCTGTTAATTCACCCCACAAATACGGTGTGGAAGATAAAGTAGTATTTTTAGGTCCGGCCCCAACATCGGATCTACCAGCACTGGCAAGTGGAGCATACGGCTTTGTAAATCTTTCTTTTGAAGAGGGGTTTGGGCTTCCTTTGCTTGAGGCTATGTCTTGTGGGGTACCTTGTGTAGTTTCTAATATTCCAGCTTACAGGGAAATTGATCTGGGAAATTTTATCTTTGTAGATCCACATGATCAGAATTCAATAAAACAAGGGATACTAAAACTTTTCACTGAGCCTGAAGGTGCTAGAGAAAAAAGAATTAATGATGGGTTTAACAATGTCGCAAGATTTTCTTGGGTGGAGACCGCTTCCAAAACACTGCAAATTATAGTTAATTAGTATCCCATAAATTAATTATCAATAAATCACCCCATTTTTCTGTATAATTGCACAATGCATTTACAAACCCCGCAAAAAACTTTCTTAAAGAACTTTGCAGGTATAACGCTTATTACTTTTGGAGTTGTTGGCATGATTGTTCCCGTACTTCCGGGTTGGTGGGTGGCTCTTATTGGTTTACAACTTTTAGGTCTTAAACTTGTTATAAACAAAAACAACCCATGGCACAAGGTAATCATATTCAAGTGGGACGATACCGTAAAGATAGTTGAGAAGGTAAAAAAGTTCAAAAATAGCAGAGCTTTAAGAAAAGCAAAAAAGCTTGGAAGACACATAGACGGAATCGATGCCTACGAGGACGAGAAGCTTTGACTTTTTCTATATACTTGAATTAGAAATAGTTTATACTTTTTGGATAGTTGATTATTAATATTTAGTTTGATTTATTGTATTTAAATGTACAACTCTATTTTTTATCTTTCGCTGGCAGCTTTATTTTTCTCCATTGTTAGTGGTACATATTTTGCGGTGAGTTGGTTTACAACTGGAAGAAAACATAGTTTCCTTCTTTATTTCTCATACGGTTTGGGTACACAGCTTTTGTTTAAAATTCCCAATATGCTAGCAAACGGCAACATGAAGATAGTGCAACAGGATTTTTATGTGTTTTTTTGTATTACTTTGCTTGCTTGGTTTCTAGCTTTTTTTTCGCTTATTAAAGGTATTCGTCTCTTGAGTCCGCCAAGGCAACCTAGACTTACCACAAATTGGATGTTTTTTGTTTGGTTAGGTCTTGCCATCACTTATTTTATGATAAGTTTCTTTGTTAGTGATGTGTATGCCCCGATATGGTTTAGCCATGTACTTTTTTATATTCCCGCCCAATGTCTACTTTTGTATGAAGTAAGGCAACTTTATTTACAAACATCAAACACGGATTTTACTACGAGGCGTGGGGTTTGGTGGATTGCTAATGGTGTAGTATTTCTGATTGCTACCTCATGCTTCTATATCTATAGACAAGTGTACCCATATCCACCACAACTTTGGTATATGTCTGTAATTACATCCCCGGGTATAGCTGGACTTCAGGTTGTTGAAAGTTTCCTACTGATGGTTGGTTTTTACAAACTTACCCAATCTTATCTAAAGACCCATACATTTAAATAAGTGTTAGACCAGACACAGCATTTAGTCCAATAGTAGAATAGATTATACTTATTGTTGTCTATGAAATTTTCAAGAATTATGCGCCAAAACTACACTCTACTTTTCTTATTAACTATTTGTGTTTTATTAGTAAATATTAGACTAGCTAGTGCCGATGAACAACTTACTCCAACAGCGAGCCAAGTGGAGTTCATACCAACAGCAGAGTATGTATTAAGTCCAACTCCCTCAAAAGATGAAAACGAGGTGGCTATTAACTCGGATCAAAATACAAAAGGTAAACAAGAAGCTCTCGACTTGATAGATGAACTTTCGGATACATTCATAGAAATAAATAAAAATAAAACCGTAACAATAAGGGTCAAGAATTTTTCAGAAGAGTTTCAAGAAAACGAATTGCCGCTGGAAGTAGTTGTATTGCCAGAAAAATGCAGTGAGACTTTTGATGAAGTTAAAAAACATGTACTACACCTAGATTGTGACCAAACAGTTAATTTTACTATTACCTCCGATGGAACTTATGATTTTAATGTACTAAAAGATAGCCAAATTGTAATTTTTCAATGCATACATAAGGATAATAGTTGTGATAAGCACCCCGAAGATTTAAAAATCAAGTTTATTTCAAACAAGTTGTTTAAGAAAAACGATGTATCAAAAAAATATAGTATTTTGGACTTGGTTGACACCAAGGTTTTAGAGGATTAAATATGTATAAACTATTTAAATTTAATGTGAAATCATACTCGCTACTTTTTTTGTTTATAATGCTACTTTCTTTTTATACCTCAAAAATAACTTATGCCGCGGAAGCTACAATTGATTCCGCTATCACCACTACTACGGGTGTACAGAAGCTCAAATCCAACCTAGTCTTTATAAATGCAAATACTGGGTATATGTTTTATGTTGATTCAACGGGTGTTCTAAGTTATAGCAAAACCACTGATGGGGGTGGGTCTTGGGGAGCTGCAGTAGCGACAACCGCTCAAGCAGATATAGCGCTTTACACTGTTTGGTATGATCAATGGACTCCGGGAGATGCAGGAACAAAAGTTCATATAGCAATGGTAGACACCGGAAATGATGATGTTTGGTATGACACCTTTGATACCAGTGGTGACAGCAACGGTAGTGAAGTTGCCATGGACACATCTTCCGGAAATTCTTTTACAAATGCAGATAATTTATCAATATCCAAAGGGACAAACGGAAATTTTTATATTGGTTTTTGTAATGGGGCACTTGCAGCATCATGTACCATCAAAAGATGCACCGGTACCTGTACAACTGCCGGAAACTGGGTGGCACCCGGTACCTCACCAATTGACGTGGCAAATGATCCTATAACCATTCAACCGCTTGCAAGCGGTGACATGCTTCTAATAAGGGACGATATATCAGCTGATGATATTCAGTCAAAAAAATATACAGTAGGTACAACAACTTGGGATGCTTCTTGGACAAACATAGACACAACAGCAGTGGAGAGCGCCACATATATGGAAACAGTAGTGGCGGCAGTAGATAAAACTACAAACGCAGTTTATTTGGCATATGGGGCGAGTGTTGCTGGCGCTGGCACTGCAGACATAAGAACGGCCACATACAGTGGTGGGTCTTGGGCATTAAAGACCGATGTATTAACTGATGCAAATACAATTATAGCTTTGGATATCGCTACAGATGCCTTAAGTGGGGATATTTATGTTGCATATTTGAAGGGAACTGCAGGGTCAAGTTGTAACGCATTTTACAAAAAGTCTATTAATGGGATGTCTACATGGGGAACTGAAACTCAGTTTAATACAACCGGAAACGACCTAAGATACATTTATATGAATAAAAATACCTCAACCAAGCTTTACGGTGTTTATTATCAAAATGCTACCAATGATGGTCTTTTTGGAGACACAATCGTGGACCTATCCGCTATAGATTTAACTTGGATCACGGATGGTGCATATTACAATATATATCAATCCGGAACCCTGACTTGGGGTACAGGGACTTTAGCCTGTTCCGGAACACTTACCGATACAAACGCAAACACAATCAATTGTTTAAGTGGGGCTGGGATTAACGCGAGTACTCAATACCGAGTAGATGTACTGCTAAAAAATAATGGGGGAACTACTGCAAAGATGAATGGAGCCTCAGATTTTGTTGATAATGTTGCGGTGAAAGCACAATGGGCCGGTACCAGTCCAACACTAGGAAGCTGTGGTTTTTATGACCCAAGCTCAGATAATGGTAGTACTTCTTGTACACTTGCTTTTAATGCTACAAACGATGTTCGTATTACAAATACAGGTGCTGGAAACGTAAATTTACAAGCAGGTGAAACCGAAGGATATATGTATACAATAACAACTGATTCCTCTGTCCCGACCGGCAATGCTAACAGCTATATGAGCTCAACCTTAGATAGCAATTCTCAAACCTCAAGTAAAGTAAGGGTTTCCCCAATAGCTTCAGTTAGCATAAGTGATGGTGTGGTGACATTTGGAACTGTTGCAGCCAATGGTAGTGTAGATACGACATCCACTGGTCTTAATGACACCCAGACTGCAACAAACAACGGAGATATAATCTCAGACTTGAATATAAAAGGGCAAAACAGTGCCAACTGGACACTTGGGGGAAATCCCGGAAGTGATATTTATTCACATGATTTTTGTAAAACGGGTGGTGGTTCTCCCGACCCATGTGATGCAAGCCCAACTTGGACTGCATTAACGACTAACTATCAAACGCTTGTAACTGCACTAGCTGTGAGTGGGACTCAAAAGTTTGATTTAAGGCTTAGATCCCCAACTGCAACGTCAAGTTACTCTCAGCAATCTGTAGACATTGTTGTTCAAGCTGTTGCTAATTAGAATTATTAGTTTATTTTGTTACTTAGAACAGAGTATATAGTTAGAAATATTTTTTAGGATTGACAGAACCAGATTTTCTATTTAATCTTACGTAAGATATGAAAAAACTTGCCTACATTACATTAATACCGTGTTTTATATTATTTGCTTTTTTATTTAAAGCGAATGCAGCTAGTACTGCAACTGTAGCAGCTACAGTAACATTACAAAATATTTCTGTATCAGTAAGTGATGGCACAATAGCCTATGGTACTTTAAGCTCTAGTTCTTCAAAGAGTACAACACCAGCAGATTTAAACGATCTTCAAACTGCAACAAACAACGGAAATATAACAGAGGATTTTAATATTAAAGGCCAAAACACTGCCGCATGGACGCTTGCAGGTTCGGCCGGTTCAGAGCAATATGTGCATAAATTTTGTACCGCTTCCTGTACTACTCCCCCTACAAATTACACTGCTTTAACAACCAGTTACCAAACACTTGGCACAAGTATTGCTGCATCCGGGACCAAAACATTTGATTTACAAATAACAACACCATCATCTACTGCTACTTATACACAACAATCTGTTGATGTAATTGTGCAAGCCGTAGCCCCATAATAAAATTATATAGCCTTTATTGCATTTAGTTTAATTCGCAGATATCATATAACAATGAGTAAACTGAATGTTCTAGTAATATTGTTTCTTATTGGAGTTTTATTTGTGCCGACTAAAACCGCACTAGCTCGTATAGGGGTAGGTATTGGTACAGGAAAAATACAGATAGATGAGAAACTAAAGCCCGGAATAATATATGAGCTGCCTCCGCTAAATGTATTAAATACAGGTGATGAAGTTTCCGATTATGAAGTTGCAGTAGCTTACCATGAAAAGCAATCCCAGCTTATGCCACCTGAAGCTTGGTTTATATTTGAGCCCCAAAGATTCTCACTGGAACCAAATGCCGGAAGTACGGTGACAGTTAAATTAAATCTTCCTTTAAAGACCATTCCGGGGGATTATTTTGCATATTTGGAAGCGCATCCTACCAAAAAAGCTGAAAATGGAAATACAAGTATTGGGGTTGCTGCAGCTGCTAAACTATATTTTACAGTAGAGCCGGCAAATATCATTGAGGGCATGTATTACAGGGCTATAAGTTATTGGAAAATTTATCAACCTTGGTCCTCTAGGTTTGCAGTTTTGGCAGGTATCGTTTTGGCTTTAATATTATTTAAGAAATTTTTTAATATTCAAATAAATATTAAGAAGCCGGAAAAGAAAACTGATTCACAGGAATGAGCAAAATAGAATTAAAAACGTTTTTTCTCGTTATATCGGGATTATCCCTCTTTTTTGTAAGGGACTTTACTTCCTTATTAAACCTAAAAGTATTTGCTGAAGGTACTCATACTGTAAATGCGACTATAAAAATAAATGTCTGTGGGGACAGTGTAAAAGAAAATCCGGAGGATTGTGATATTGGAGATTTTGGCAGCCTTACTTGTAATGATTACGGTTTTAATTCCGGTTCCTTATCTTGTGATATTAGTTGTTCTGTTGTAACAACTGCGTGTTTTAATACTTCTGCGGATTCTGGAGATGGGGACAATAGTGACAGCAGTAGCAGTAGCGAGAGTAATAACGAAATCACAGACTCAACGTCTGATCAAACAGGTACGAATGATTCTTCTAAGCTGTCCTTCGAAACTATAGTCCGTGCATTTCCAATTGCACTTCTTAGTACTTTTGATATTGACAGGAGCGGTACAATAGAAACTGGAGAAGTCCCAGATTTGATACGAGCTTGGGTGAATGATTGGCGAGATAGAATTGCAAAAGACATCCAAGATATAACCGAACTTAGTGGAAATAATGAAATAAGTAGTTTATGTGATGTAAATAAAGACAGTACATGTAGCATAGTAGATTTTTCAGTAATGCTTTATTATCTGTAGGATTAAATAGGGTGTGTTATATAATCTGTAGGGTTTTGATATGAATACTAAAACAATAAATGTAAGACTGATCTTTGGAGTTGTCCTAATTTTAATTTTATCCTGGGTACTTTTACACTTCCTTGCAATTTTAGGTATTTTTTTTGCTATAACATACCCTATTTGGTGGTTGCTTTTACCAAACGCAACAGTATGTTTTTCATGTCGAGGTAAAAGGGATGGAGACTGGTGCTCTTTATGCAAAAGAAGTGTTAACAAAAATAATTTTGCTGCTCCTGCAAGCATAAAATCTGCTATTTTAAATGGTGTTATTATTTTGATTTTTACTTTTATTTCTGCTGGGGTGGTATTTCTTGAAAGCCAGTTATTTTTTAAACTTGGAATCCCACCTACCCCCAAAACTGTTTCAATTGTTATACCACCAAAGGGTCAATATAGACTTGGCGAAATTTTCCCAATGAAAGTAGAGATTTCAAATGTGCAAACTCCTATTAACACAGTACAAACTGACATTAGTTTTGATCCGGCAAAGCTTGAGGTTGTGGACATTTCAACAGCTGATTCCTTCGCAAATATTTTTATTCAAAAAGAAATAAACAATGAGATCGGATATGCACGTTTGACCGGTGGCTTGCCAAACCCGGGCTTTTCTAGTGACGGGGGTCTATTTGGTACAGTGTATTTTAAGGGTAAAACTCCAGGAATAGTTAAGGTTAGTTTCTTACCGTCATCTATGGTTTTGGCAAATGATAGTAGAGGTACCGATGTATTAAAAGATTTTGCTTCGGTTTCGTATCTAGTGTTACCTGAGAAAATTTCAGAGTCAGAAGATAACCAACAAAAACAACTTCGTATTAATGGTGGGGTTATGGGCGCACAGAGCACAAGAGGTCAACTAATATTTTTTGAAGACGGTGATAGGGTGCTTGGGAGTTACACTGAAATAGAGCTTGATGAAGTTAAAAAAATTAATATCATGCAGGAATTTCTAATAATGTTGGAGAAAATAGATAGATTTATTATAGGGCTGTATATAAACCAAGAAATTTAATCTACTTATTTTCCTGTACAATTTTATAATGAACCCGTTAATTTCAGATGATCCCCAAGAAAATCAACCAGCTATAGAAAGTCTAGAACCTAAGGCCAATACCCAGCCGCCAAAAGTTGCAAAAAATTTTCTAATAAAATCCCCCAAATTATACTTTTTTACAAAAATTGCTCTTCTTGTTTTTTCGCTTTTTATAACCTTATTTTTTATTGAATATATTTTTAAAGTCATAGATCTTACAAAGGTTAATAAAGCACAAATCCATTGTGCAGGTTTTAATGCGAATAAATTTAGTAATTCTCGTGGCTATTCTCAACTGGCAGCTTTTTATGAGCCACTTGATGAAGTTGATCATTGTAACCCAGAGTGGCGATACACCTACCACATCGATAAAAATGGGTTCAGGTCGAATGGTCCAAGTACAAATCCAAAAGACATTCTAGCTACCGGAGATTCATTTACATTTGGTTTTGGAGTTAAAGATAGCGAAAGTTTTCCCGCACTTTTAAATGCATATAATGCAGGTATGTGGGGTAATACCTTTGATATTCAGCTTACCTCCCTTAAAAGAAACTTAGAGCTTGTAAAACCCAAAGTTGTTATTTGGGGATTTTACCCATCGCATGTTGTGACGATGATGCCTGGAGAGTGGTCTACAGGTTGTCCTGGGGACAGGGCCTATCTTTCCGGTGACTCTACATCCGAAAAGCTTTTAAGAAAGTTCACCGAGAAGGTCATTTTGCCGTTGACCCAAAAATCTTACGTTGCTAAGTTTTTTATAACAAAAGCAAATATCACAAAATTTGCAGCCGAAGAGAATAGTATCAGAGTTTTTAAAAATTGTTATGCAACCAAAGAAATACTTCTATATGATAAAAATTTAGCCACAAACAAATACACAAGTGATACAAAAATTAATACAACCTTTCTTCCTGATCGTGATCAAGTTTATGCAAACATTGAGAGCTATTTAAAAGAAGCTTATGAATTATCTAAAAAATATAATACAAGGTTTTATTTTATTATCATCCCATCAAGATTAAACCTTTTGATAAGTGAGGGGAGTTATAAATCCCCATATGTAGGTACAGCTATAGATCCAAAACTTCCAGCATCTACTTTTACTGAACTGATAACCAACGCAGGCTTTGATAAAGATCAAATAACAGATTTGACTGACAATTTTCTTGCGACGGGAAATTGGCGTAAATACTATTTTAAAATAGATGCTCACTGGAATAAGCTTGGTCATGAGTTTGTAGCAAAGGTATTAAAAGATAAATTTAATTTATAGGGTGTCTGAGATTGTAAGTTTAAACTAACTTGTAGTTAACTAATTATCCTCTTGTCATAGCTGTCATGCCGATATATAAATACATGATGAGTTTAACCGATAATAATTACATATTGGGTATATCTGCTTTTTATCACGATTCCGCAGCAGCTTTACTCAAAAACGGTGAAATTATCTGCGCAGCCCACGAAGAACGTTTTACAAGAAAAAAGCATGATCCAGCCTTTCCAACAAATGCCGTTAAGTTTTGCTTGGAGTTTGCAAAGATAGACTTAAACAACCTTGATAGTGTCGTTTTTTATGATAAGTCCTTTAGGAAATTTGAAAGACTTTTAGAAACTTACTATGCCTTTGCTCCAAAGGGGCTTATTTCTTTTCTTTCGGCAATTCCGGTTTGGATCAAAGAAAAGCTATTTTTGAAGGAGCTTATAAATAAGGAGCTAAAACAAATCCAAGAAACTTTTGGCAAAACTTACATCCAACCAAAAATACTATTTTCTGATCATCATCTATCTCACGCCGCAAGTGCTTTTTATCCATCACCTTTTAAAGAAGCAGCTATTTTAACAATAGATGGTGTTGGTGAGTGGGCTACCGCCTCTATTTCTTACGGTGACGGTAAATCTATAAAGGTCTTGAAGGAGATGAGCTTTCCTAATTCAGTAGGTTTTTTATATTCTGCCTTTACTTATTTTTTGGGATTTAAAGTAAATTCTGGTGAATATAAACTTATGGGACTCGCTCCATACGGCGATCCGACTTCTGAGAATCTCCCAAAATTTAAAGAATTAATAAAAACACATATAGTGAAGATAAAAGATGATGGATCAATCTGGCTTAACCAGGATTATTTTGATTACTGTACCGGTTTAAAAATGATCGTTGAATCTAGGTGGGAAAAGCTATTTAGTTTCGGGCGAAAAAAAGAAGAAGATACTTTGGAGCAGTTCCATTGCGATCTGGCCCTTGCCATCCAACAAATTACTGATGAGATAGTTCTTAAAATGGCTCGAACAGCCAAAAGTTTAACCAAATCAAATAACCTATGTTTAGCAGGAGGAGTTGCTCTAAACTGTGTTTCTACAAGTAAAATTACAAAAGAAAAAATATTTGAAAATATGTGGATTCAACCTGCGGCTGGAGACGCCGGTGGAGCGTTGGGTTGTGCACTTGCAGCTTATCATTTGTCCTTTGATAAACCACGAAATACCACAACGGGAAAAGATGCTATGAACGGGTCTTATCTTGGTCCTGAGTTTTCCCAGCAGGATATAGAAAAAGAGGCTTTAAATCAAGATGCACCATATAAATACTACGAGGATTTTGAGGAGCTACTAGATGTGGTTTCAAGTCTTATGATGGAAGGTAAAGTCGTTGGTTGGTTTCAAGGTCGCATGGAATGGGGCCCAAGAGCACTTGGCAACCGAAGTATAGTTGGTGATGCTAGAAACCCTGAAATGCAAAAGAAATTAAATCTAAAAATTAAGTTTAGGGAAGGATTTAGACCATTTGCCCCCTCTGTTATGGAAGAAGAAACTAAGGAGTTTTTTGATTTTGAAGGAACCTCTCCCTATATGCTTTTAGTTGCAGATGTAGCTCCAAAAAGACGAAACCCACTTCCTGATAATTTTCATAAGCTCTCCCTAAAGGAAAAACTATATTTCACAAGGTCCGACATCCCCTCAATTACCCACCTAGACTATTCGGCAAGATTACAAACTGTGAGTAAAGAAACTAACCCAAAGTATTGGAAACTTATAAATACCTTCAAGAAAAAAACTGGATATGGTGTTATTGTTAATACAAGTTTTAATGTACGAGGTGAGCCAATTGTGTGCAGCCCAAAAGATGCATACATGTGTTTTGTCAAAACAGAAATGGACTTTCTTGTGATGGGAAATTACCTGTTTGACAAGGTAAACCAACCAACTACATACAAAAAGTATAGTATGGAGGATACAAGTAAAACTGATTAATTGTTTTTGAAAGGTGAATTTATGGAGTCTATTAAAGAATTATGGGGTTTTATAAAAGAAAATAAAAAATGGTGGTTATTTCCTATGGTAGCAGTATTACTGCTTGTGGGGGTATTAGTGGTTCTTACTGCAGGGAGTGCTATTTCACCGTTTATTTATACTTTGTTTTAGTTTGATGCAGAAATAAAATATGAAAAAAGTAAACGAACTAGAGTCATACCGAACAATAAGTGTCATCATCCTTGCTCTACTTGTGGTATTTTATTTTACAAATACTGCTTGGATTTTGGTTTTGGCAATCGAACTTTTAGTAATTAATTTAGTTTATATTGATCTTAATAAAATAATTTCTTTTTATTGGTTGAAGTTTGCGGAAGTCCTAGGAAGATTTAATTCAAAACTTCTTTTATCACTTATTTTCTTTTTGATTCTTACACCGCTCGCATTTTTTTATCGATTGTTTAATGAAGTTAAAACAAGAAAATTTACTCACGATGACAACGAAAGTTACTTTGAAGATGTAAATAAAACTTGGGTAGAAAAAGATTTTATTAAGCAATGGTAGAAAGAAAATAAATTTGTGTCTAACAACTTGTTAAAAAAGTTTCTCGCTAGACTTATTTTAGTATTTATTAGTTTGGCTTTGTCTCTCTTGTTATTGGAACTTGGGGCAAGAGTCTACATCAAAGTTTTTCCGGAATCTCAGTATAAAAATCATAAAGACTATAGAAAGTCAGTACCAGCGCCACATAAGAATAGCCCTTATGATGTTGCCAGATTTATAGATGGTACATTTGGACTGGTTGATTGGTTGACCCCGGAAGGCACTAGACTTGTTATTCCAAAAGATTTTAGTTCTGAATATCTAAATGTAAGAGATGGCCTTCGAAAAACCTCCCATCAACCAGAAAAATATGAACACATGATATATGTGTTTGGTGCGTCAACTGTCTTTTGTGCTGAAGTGCCAGACGACTACACAATAAATTCATACCTCCAACAAAAAATAAATGAAAAATATCCGAATAAATACAAAGTCGAAAATTTTGGTGCAAGCTCTGTGGTTTCGGCGCAGGAGTTAGAGAGGTTAAAAACGATAGATATAAAAGAGGGTGATATCGTAATATTTTTTGATGGCGCAAACGATGTAGTTCAATCAATCTATAACAATGATCCAGAGGGGTATATTATCGGCAAAAATAACCAAGTTTTAAGAGAGTCCGGAAAATTCAAAGAACTTGCCATAAAGCTTTTTGTGAAGTATGGCGAAAAGTCGAAGTTTGTTGGATATTTTCTAAATCCATTTGAGTCAAGATTTCTACCTATTCATATGACCGATGCCTCAAAAGTGGATCAACTCACAACAGATTTACTTACAAATTATTTAAAAAATGTTACGGAGGCTGCAGGCTTTACCACTGGCCGCAAAGCCCAATTTGCACACTTTCTACAACCAAACTTATATTCAGGATCTTATTTAACACCGTACGAATTTCAGCTTAAAAATAATTACTATCTGATTGGCACAGGTATTAGTGAGGCATTTGCAAAAGCTTACCCATCTATGGTTGAGACTACAAATAAATTAAAGTCTCAATACAACGTAAACTCAACTGATTTAACAAACATTTTTGATGCCAGAGAGAAAAATGAAGAATTTTTTCTAGATTGGGTTCATGTAACTGAAAAAGGTAATGAAATAATTTCAAATAATATATTTAAGGTTTTGGAGGAAAACCAAGTTTTATAAAATTTATGAAACACTTAATTTCGCTCAAAGAAAATACTGCCAAGGATTTACTTACAATATTGCGCTTGGCCTCAGATATCAAAAAGAAAAGGAAAAGAGGGGTTTTTACAAACTACCTAAAAAATAAAACACTTATAATGCTTTTCCAAAAAACATCTACTCGAACTAGACTTTCGTTTGAATCTGCAATGACTGAGCTTGGCGGGCATGCAATCTTTCTTGATAGTAGAACAACTCAGTTTAGTCTTACTGATTTTGGTGATGAGATAAAGGCAATTATGCGCTTTGGTTGCGCTCTTATGTTTAGGGCTTTAAAAGCAAGTGATGTGGAAAAGGCAGCAAGTATGAATAGTATCCCTGTGATTGATGCTTGTAGTGAAAAATATCACCCCTGCCAAGCACTAGGGGATATTTTGACCATGGCAGAAAGTGCCGGAGGGATTAAAAAAATAAAAAAGGTTGCATGGCTTGGGATAGAAAACAATGTCTCAAATACTTTAAAACTTGCATGTGCGCTGCTTGGGATAAATATTACTATTATTTCACCTGAACTAGACTCATCTAGTGTTGATGTGGAACTAAATAAACTTGCAGATAAAACCGGAATGGTGACTTATACAAAAGATGTTAAGTCTGGGTTAAAAGATGCTCAATTTGTGCATACTGATACTTGGATGAATATGGAGTTTTTTGAAAATGGAAAAATCAAAAGTGAGTTTAAAAAAGAGTATGAACAAAGAAAGAAAGTTTTTGCCCCGTATCAACTAAATGCACAGTTAGTTAATAAATACTGTCCTAGCGCAAAAATTATGCATTGTATGCCTTGTCATGTTGGGTATGAAATTACAAGAGATGCTATAGAACATAAGTATTCTTTGATTTTTGATCAGGCAGAAAATAGGCTTCATATTCAAAAAGGGATTTTGATGTGGCTTTTCAGAAAATGATCTAAATTAGGTGTTTCTAAGATATTAAATGTTTGGTAGTCAAAACTCTGTTTAGCTTGGTACCAAACAGAGTTTTAGAATGTCCTAGAATGCCAATCTTAGCGACAGGTTCCGGTTCTGAACAGTTCGAGCGAAGGCCCATCTGTACGGTAATCGTCGTAAAGATACAGAAGTGAAAAGGCGCGCTCGGAGAATAGGTACTTGATTTGGTCAAGCCCTCCAAGGTTAAGCCGGTAATACTCTTCATGCGTGAGGATGACTGAAAAGAGAGTATTTACCGCCGCAGCCGCATTGACGAGTTTTGCAATGGATTTCCATTTCCCATCGAATTTCACTTGAAACCCATTTTCAGGAATTACGACCTTTGCGTGGGGTTGGTTTATCTGAAGTTCAACCGGCTTCCCGACTGTAGGGAAATGATCTTCGAGTACCGTTACTCTGACTTCAGTGTTGCCATCAGGCAGGATGACATTTACACCATCCAGTAGTTGTGCATCCCGGGCTTCAAAACTGTAGACAGGCCCATTCCAGGGGTATTGAAAATGCGTTGTTTTCATAGCGTTCTCCTAATGCGATTTGGTATTTCTTTTTGATGTACTGTGGGTTCAAGATTAACCCCCAGCTATTTCTTAAGGTTTCTCAAGATTCTCTTCGGGCTTGATTGGGCAGATATGGTTCTTTGCAAGCTCGAGGGTTCTTGTCTCGGCGTCCTGCGGAGTTCCCCCTGTTCCTTCTAGCAAAGTGTGACAGCAGTCACATCTTACAGCTCGCGCGAAGAAGTGCGCGCCGTCTGGTACTGCTACTTTTGTAAAACCAGGTGAGATCTTCATAGTTTCTCGTCTCCATTATTTGATTTTTGGCCATTTAATTAGATTTTTTGCATTATAGTGGAAAGCTCATACCTAAGCAACCTATAGGATACTAGCCGATCTTTAGTTGTTGTGGATTGGTTTAGTATTCTTAACCTGAACAAAACACATCAACATTAAGTATAGGTTGTTACTCACTCCTAATTTTTTGTTTAAATATTGCTCCAAGAGTTCATATAGGGGTTTATATATACCCAAACCTTTTATAACAAATGTTCCTACTGCGTCTACCAATATTGTTTTCATACCAGTTGATTATAACAAAAGTTACCTTACACTAAACCGAAAAAAAGCAAAATTAAAATAATTGAGGTAATAGTTGCAAAAATACCTACCGTTTTAACAAATAATTCAACAGCTTCTTTTTTCTTTTCATCGATAAATAACAGAATAGGTTGGTAAAAAAACAGATATGCCATCACGGCCACAGAAAGGGTTAACACAGACAAAAAAGTGATTGGAGCAAAAAATGTATCCGGTTTGTTCTTTAGAGGTTCAGTCACAAAGGTCATAACAGTGACAATGAAGATAATGTACGCCGAGGCACTAAGGGCATTGATTATAGGGTTTTTAGACATATATAGATTGTATCAAACTAGGATAGTACGGGTAGATATCGTTTGAATAGGGGAGTTTATTTGAAGATTTGTTCTAATAAAACGAAACAAGGCCTGCATGTTGGATTAGTTCATACATGCAGACCTTGCTGTTGTTATTTCTTTTTGTATTTCTTGCACCCAAAAGATATTGCAAGAAATGCAGCGGTTGTATCGGAAAATTCGTATCTTAACTCTTCAAACGTTAGTTCTCGAAGATTTCCTACCGATTCCATACTTGGCATTGCCTTAAAGAATGGCAGTTGCCAGAAAAGCCTACCGAGAACTGTTTTCTCCCTGTGGGATAGCTTGTTGAAAAACTCGGCAAAAGTCAGATTTGATCTATCCCTTAGGCCCTTAATCGATTCCCAGTTATGCATCTTCTTTATAAATTCTGCCAGTCGTAAGGCAAATTCTACTGTTAGCACAAATTTAGGGGATTTTTTGTGCTGCGCTTGAAGGATGTCTCTAGGGTTTATTCCCATTTTCTATCTCCTTTTATGGATTTGGTGTTGCTATTTTAGTTTAAGATCCAAATAATATCAACCTATAGCTCAGAATGGATTGTAAATGCAAAACAGACATCTATCAGAAACTTTGAAGTTCCATCAGATGCCTGTTTGTTGCTCCAAGACTGGTGTTTCAATCACGTCTACGACATCAAAGTCACAGACTCCCTTAGATTGACTTGCGGTGTAAGTCAAAGCGTTGTTGTGCTATTACACAGTTATGCAAAGCATTTCTAAGAGTTTTCCTATCCTCTCGGGTTAAGTACTCTACCAGCTACGCTACACATGGAATGAAAATACTATAGGATGAAATGGCTGATTTGTCAAGGTGTTTACGTGCTGTAGTCTATAGGTATGGACTAAATCTATTTACAATAATCACTTGTTTTTCCCCCTTTGCCATCGGCTGGTAAGTTTCGGACAATAGCTTTGTCTTCGTTCGAAAAATAATCAAACCAGCAAACAGCATACGTGCCATACTCGTTTATATTTGGATGCTTTGCCCGAAAAGCATCATCATAATAAACTCCGTTAATTTTTCTTAGATCATATAAACCAAAATCAACAAAAATATTTCTATCTTTATAGCCGCCGGGGAAATTTTCAAATCCAATTTTTGTTGCGATGTGCTCTCCTTTGGCTACAAAAACCTGTGGTTGTATTTCGGTTGTTCTACTATCACCCTCAGCTCCCATTGGAATGTTGTTTAGTATTGCTTCAAATTTAGGAGTCAGTTCCAGTATGTGGTCGAGTTTATACATGATGCCGCAGTCATTAATAAAATACAAAGAATACTGGACCTCTCCGTATTCCAGATGTCGGGCGGCCTTGAAAAGGTTACCGTCCATTGGCGTGTACACGTTAACCTCATTGCTGCTGTTGTTGTCAAATCGGAATCCTCCATGTGGTTTGTAATCTCCTCCTCGCTCTTGTCCGGGGTATAAAATTCCACTAACAAGAGTTAAATCAACAGGTGCAGGTAGGATAAGAGGATTTGGGCAGCTAGGCGGAGTAGCATTTACTTGCCATGACTCACCGTTAAAAGTCCAGATAAGAGCATTTTTATTTGAAATGAATCGAGGCGCATTTTCTTTATTTTTTAAAAGAAAAAACACAACTCCAACAATGATTAGGAAAATTGTAATGACTAGAAGAATAAGATTTCGTTTATGCACACTTTCAGTGTATCAAAAAATAAGAAGTTATATTAAAAGGATTTATATTTCAAAAGCCGAAAGACACCTTTAGATGGTTTATAAACTTTATTGGGATATTTCTCTACCATTTTCCAAATACAACCGTTGATTGTTTTTGGATGAAAATCAGGATGGTTTTCATTAATTTTCTTAAGTAATGCTGACCAGCGTAATCCATCGGGATTTTGGTCAAGAAACACAAGTATGTTGTTAAATATTTGATGCGTGATTGGGGCATTCATATAAGGATTATAACAAGTGAATGATATTTAGCTTTTGTGCTTCATTAGAACAGATGTTACTCGAATAGGGGAGTTTTTGCTAGTTTAAATAATTGTTCGGAAAGTTTCATTAATAACTATTATATAGGATTTACCCCAAAGCAACGTATGTTGGTACTTGCTTTTTCTAATCAAAACGCTGTATCATTCACACAATGAATTTGTCAAAAAATAAATACCAAAAGACGTCTAGTATGACTTTTTACGTATTTCATTTACCTGTTTTATTGTTAATAGTAGCGGTTTTTGTCTTATCTACATTTATATCTTCTAAATTGACCAACAAAGTAACAAAGGAGCAAAAGGCATCTGATGCTAAAGAGCTTAGCTATATATTAGGCGATGATGATGAGAGTGAAGATGAAGACGAAGACGAAGACGAAAGCAAGGATGGGGATAGTGATGATGAGGATGAAAATAAGGACGAAAATGAAGATGAAGATGAGGATAAAGAAGAAGATGAAGAAAACGAGGATACGGACGATTTGGACGAAGATTTAAATGAGATTGAAGAGGAGGATGAGTTGGAAGATGAGGACACTTCTAAAAACAAAACGGAAGAAAGAGTTCAAAATAATGATGGCACATACTCGATTATAAAAAAGGAACTAGAGAATGATAAGACAAAAATTGAAACAAAAACTTATGATGCATTTGGAAAACTATTAAAGGAGGAAAAATATGAGGGTAGTGATGAGGGAATTGAGTCTGAAACTGAAGATTCATCGGGAAATAAGTTAAAGGTTAGAGTGGAGGATAACAAGATTTTGATTAAGAGTGAGGGAGTTACAGGTCTTGATAATTTTCCACTATTTTTGGACAAAGCTGACGGAAACATATATGTTCAGACTCAAAATGGTGAAGTAAAACTAGGCGTGATGCCCCAAGCTATTCTTGAGAAAGCAGAATCTTCTGATGACATTGACAGTATTGAAGAAATTGAAATCGAATCTGACGACGACTCTGGAGATGATGATACTTCTAAATTAGAGTTTCGTCTGAAGGCTAACAAATCTGAAAAACTCTTAGGCCTTTTTGAATTAGAAATACCAGCCACAGTTTACTATGATGCCCAAACCGGCGAGTATCTCAGAAGTGAAAGATCTTTTATAAATAATATTTTAGCTTTCTTAAGTTTTTAGAGTCCCCGTTTTATTTCCTCGCTATTTTATATAACGCAAATAAAGCAATTAAAAACCACGCAATATTTAAGCCCACCAAAGGCAAAGCTCCATGAATCGCTGAATTAACAACAATTCCTATTGCTCCAAATAAATTTAATAACTGATATTCTTTTGAACTGGAAGAAATTTTGTGAAATGACACTAAGGAATATGCGAAGAGAATCGCTAGTGTACCAACCCAGCCAATAATTTCAAAAAACATATTAATAGTATAGCAATTTTGGGTATATTACGTTGCAACTAGCTCACCAGAGGAAACGATACTCGAGTAAGAGAGTTTATGAGTAAGTTTGTGTTTGGGAATATATGTGTATAAAACGAAACAAGGTCTGCATGTTGGACTAATCCATACACGTAGACCTTGCGAATCATAATTGATCCAATCCTGTAAAACCTGATTTTTGGATCATATCTATGAGTTTTTCAATGTGAGGCCGTGGCTGGATTGAAGTTCTGCCTCTTTGCATATATGAAATCACTTCCCCAATGGGTGTTTCGTCTGCAGGGTATTGAATCTGGAGCTCATCTATGCGGGCTAGCACTGCTTTGCATAACGTGCAGACTTCGGTCGCATGAAATTTCCAACTAGCCCAGGTTTTGAAGGAAAAATCCTGTAGCTGGTTTTTGATATGATCCCCAATCTGACCTCGATCCCAAGTCTTGATAGCCTTTAGGATATCTTCGGGTATAGCTGCCATTGTAGTAAATCTCCTTTTGATTTGGACTTCTGTGTTATTATACTACAGGTCATTGTTTGGGTAAAGTTCTAGATTTTACAAATTGTTTGAAAACGTCGCAGTGACAGGGAAAAAAGATATTTGGCTCCCCCGCGTGGATTCGAACCACGGACCTTGAAGTTAACAGCTTCCTGCTCTACCACTGAGCTACAGGGGAATATAAATTTAATAAGTGTCCATTATGTTACTAAAAACCGTTTGAAGCTAGCTCTTAAACCCATCTTATATTGTGTCGTTGCCAGACGAATGCTATCACAGAGGCAATTACTCTTCAACGCTTTCCTAGCTTTTCTAAAATAGAAGCCGAGTAACACAAAAAGATTACCTAGCTAAACTACGCGGTAGAGTCTTTTCTTGTCGCATAAAGCATCCCACCTATTGCAATTATTATGTTCAAAATAGGAAATGCAAACGAAATATCAATACTTGGTGCTACTATATCTAAAATAACCTCAAGTACCAAAGGCAAAGTCATAGCGTGGATTCCAAACTGGTATAATTTACCAAAAGAAAAGGTCTCGCCCAAAAGTAGAGTAAATCCCCATAAAACACATGCAACCGCCAAAAGATAAATAAATCTACTCACGACATAAAAAGCATAAGTTATTCCAAATAGAAGCGTTACGATAATATAAGGCAGGATTTTTATCATTGGCAGCGCGTCTTGGGCTGTTTTTTGGACAAAAGTTTTGTCAATTTGTACATCGGGGAATTTAGAGAGGGGGTAAACTATAACTTGCTTTGGATCCTGTACTAAAAGGTTTTTACTATTTAGTACCATGAGGGTATTTTTTGACTTTAAGTCTTCAATTACACCATTTTCATCTATAACAATAAGATTTTCTGTTTTTCCAATCTCACTTTTTCCACCGTAACTTGGGTTTTTTATTATCACTGCTTCAGTTTTATTACTTGTAAGTTTCCCATCTTGAATAGTTAAAATAAGATCCTGCGGGTATAGTTTTTCCATATTCTCCAAAGCATTTCTCACATCAGGTTCAGTATTTTTAAATATTGGTATAGCCGATTTAATAGTGGTTACGGTTGTGGCGATAAATAGTAGCGCCAGTAAATATTTAACTGACAATCTAAATGGAGCTCTCTCAATATCCTTATAATAGTCAAAGGAACTAGAGCTTTTTCCAAAAACATGGAAAAAAGTTTTAAGTTTGTTCACTCGGTGTTCAACAGTATTTTGTAGGATTTTCATATGTATAAGTCTAACAACCTGATGCTATAATTTCCACGATGGGTTTACTAAGAAAACACCCCGGAGATAAATTTGAAGTATCTCCGATAAAATTATGGGGTTTTATTACAATTTTTGCCTTATTCACAGGTATTGTTTTTTCTGTTGCTGAAAAGAAATTCATGGTAGTTGCCAAAACTAAATATATTGCACAAGGTACAAAAGAAAACATAATTAAATCAGCGCTTGCCGCAAGTGGTATCGAAAATATAACTGCTAAAAATCAGCTCAAGATGCGAAATATGGATGATTACTGGTGTCCTCCGCACGATGGAGATAGGTTACCTGGTTTTATGAAAATATGTGGGTTTTTAGGCTCTGTGCAACTTGAAAGCTTTAAGTATAGTTTAAAAGATGCTGGAATAGATCCTGATGATGAAGAAGAAAAGGTGTTTTATAATACAGGGGAACCCATAAGAGGGGGAACAATTGCAATATATGAGAAACTACCAAACACTTTATCCGGTAAAACTACACGAGGTTCTTTAACGCACTTATTTACATCCACCGAAACAAACGAAGATGGTTATTGGCGCCTGATGATGCGAAGAATGGGACCAAAAAACGGTGAGGTCTATATTGCTGCTTTTTGTGAAGGAAAACTAGCCGACTTACGAAGGATAAAAACTAACCAATACTTAAGCAACTTTTACTTAAATGGCAATTGCTCTTCGCAGGTAAAAAAAGGTTACAAACTGCCACCTGTTATTTTAAAAATAGCAGACAGAACAAGATTTTTAGAATGTGTTACAGACACTGTAGCTGAAATAATAGGTTTTCATGATAGTGGTACCGATCCGTTTTATATTGGTTATAGTAACAAACCAAAAACCCCAAGCCAGGCATCAATTACAGAAAATAACTTTGATACAAGATTTGTTTCTACTGATGCAGCGATACTCTCCACTAAAGCTATGGAAATAGATGGTATTCCTGCTGACAAAATTCCATCTCTTTTTGATCCATCATTAAAGTCATCTGGTGGGTTTATAGGATCTTTATGGTCTGAAGACTGCAAGAAGTTTGTCCAATATTTTTATATAGACTTAAAAGGAGGCAGCAAAGATTTATTAAAATACTGTGATCCAGTAAACTACGACTTAGAAAATATTAGAAATGCAATATGGCACCTTCCTCCAAATAAACAATTGCCTGCCTATCGAACTATAGAAAATAGATCTGCTGCAAAAACCATAAATATGTTTCCAAATGCAATAAATAGACTTTTATGTTTTGCATTTGGTTGTACTGGTGGTCAAACCCCTGTGCAACAACCACTCCATGTATATGAAGCTGCAAAAATTGGTCATTCACGGGATTATCTTGAGACATGCGAAACAATGGAAAGAAGTATGAGTGCTGTGGGAAGTGCTAATCCTGCAATAGGGGAAAGCTCTTTGGATAATTCAAAGCTTGATAACTCATTTGCTATTGGTGCTCAATCAGCCCTTACTTTCGATGATTTTGAAGCCCAAGGCATAAATGATGCTGAATCTTGGGTTCCATTCTGTTTTACAACAAAAACTTGGAACCTGCCGGAATACGGCATAAATATACCAGCTGGTACTGAGTTTACTTGTAAGCAGCTTTTGTCTAACCCAAGATTACAGGTACTTTTTGGAAGACCTGATTGTACTATGCCTGGAAGGGCTGTTCCTGTGATGACTACAACCTATCAAGATGATAGCGATTCATGTTCCCAGGAAGATGAGGTAAGGGTAAATGACTTTATTATAGGTATTAATTATGAGGGATTTAAGCCTTGTAAAACTCAAAGTATAAATATATTTTCCGGTGGTACAAATGCAAGAAACTCCGCCCCAAGAGCCGATTTTGTAGTAGGGGAAGCTGATGGTGGGATTATAAATATGTTTGATTCTCCTTACGAAGAAGAATTTATAAATTATGTGGCTTCCGGTGGGATACTTCCGGGTGATGGAGGTGGCGGTGGTGGGGGCGGAGGCGGTGGCGGTGAAGAAGGAAAAGCCTCAATTGCTGGTATTGTCTATGAAGATGTCAATAAGAATGGCATCAAGGAAGCAGCTGAAATAGGACTTAAAGATTGGACAATATACTTAGACATTAATAATAATTCTATATATGACTCTAGTACGGACAAAACTCAGATTACCGATGAGACCGGAATATACAAATTTGAAGATTTAGATCCTGCTAAATATGGGGTCGGTGAGTTATCTAAGGCCGGTTGGATACAAATAAAGCCAAGTGCAGCCATGAACTATGTTTATGCAAATGTGGTTTTAGGGCCAGATGATAATAGAACCGGATTTAACTTTGGAAATGCAAGAGAAACTGCCTCTAGATATTCGGTTCAAGCCGCTGAGACAAACGAAGGTGGTGAGATTGATATATCACAGCTTTCTTTGGGAGCTCAAGCAATTCTTAAAGACAGATCTGACTATACATGGGACATAGGTGCATACACAATTTCCCATTGTTCTATAAATGAGCAGTTACGCGAATCAGCCCCACCACCATACGGTATTCCATGGGGAACTATTGAGGAGCATCCCCTTGTTCGAATATATGAATGGGCAAGATATTGTATTCCTCTGTTTGAAGGGGGTACTTTAACAGATGGTGCCCGAAAGAAATGCAATATCGCCCTTACAATGATGGCTAACATTGATTTTCATGCTGACCCTATGTTTAACGGCTCAGCAGATCATTTAGCTTTAAATAACGATCAGGGTGGCCAGGGAAGTGTTTCAGAACAGACTGGTATCTTTCAAACCCCATATGCTGGCGGAAGGGATGCAGAGATGATATCAAGGCTTGGTCCAAATGGAGACTATGATCTGTTTGAACCGGTGTATGGTGAACTAAATGCAATTGGAAGTACAAATGTAACCAGGGATTATCTTGATACTATGCTTCGTGCAGCTGCTTTTGAAGACGAAGTAAATATGGGCTTGTTAAATGACTACACCACATTTTTAGATATTGGAAAAGATGTTGTTGATCATCTGACAACTTTTACATGGGGAGTAGATCCTATAAAAACATTTTTGGATCGAAAGCACCCTCCTGATGTCGCATCTAGCTCAACTATTCCTATCAAATATACATTGTACGAAGGAAATTATTTGAGTTTCTTTCCACCTCTTGTTGTTGATGAAGGGTCTGGTGGAGCCGGTTGGTCTATTGTGGGTAACGGTTATCCAGGAAACCATCCGGATATGCCATGGCTTGATCTCACTGCCGGAGATAGGTGCGGAGTTTATCCCGGTGTTAATAACGACCCAAGAGAACCCGCTCCTGGAGATCCAAATGCCGGTGTAAACAAAGCTATGCGAAGTTGTAAGGTAAAAGAGATAGACGGATGTTACTACTATGAGTATTCAGTTGAATGTGATGATCCGGGTTCCGATGGTAAATGTTATGGTTCCAATGGTAAACAAAAAGATTGCTGTGGTGACGGAAAGATTGATGAAAGGCCGTGCACAGTTGAGCAGGAAGTAATGAATTGTTTAAAGCCTCAAGCTGATACTGCGGATTGTCCGTTAGAAGATGACAGAAATAAAGATCCAGATGATCCTACCCCATGTTATGAGAAGCACATATCTGACTGTGAAGTTTCTAATCCACAACCAGGTGATGAGGTAACCTGCTCGTTTACAAGATGTGATCTTGAGAGACCTTCCTATGGTTATATTGCCACCTTAAACACTGAATATATGGGAACTCATACCCAGGAAAAATTATTAGCAGATGGCAACGACTCAACCGACCAGGTTTCAGTAGACAAGTGGGCAAACAAACTTTGTAATTTAGCAAAAATGTTCTCATCTCCGTATGGGGGGCATATTTGCTCAAAAGTGATGGGTATGGTTGACTTTGGTTGTTCTCACTGCGATGCGGGTGCGGCAACTTTTACAGGAGTTGATATGGATGCCGGTCCAGGAGGTGAACCTAAAGTTTTATACCGTACTTCGGCAAGTCCTACTAAAATAAATAGAACAAAACCCTATAAAGAAATCTTTTATCATTGCGAAATGACTATGCCTGATGGATCAAAGGGGCCAAAGGGTGATTGGGAAATATTACCGCTGAACGGTGGTCACCCCCTCAATGAAAAACAGAGGCAAAGATATGGGGCTGATTATGTGCCATTTAGTATTTTTGAACTTCAATGGCAAAAAAGAATGCCTTTAACAAGTCAGTACGGAAGCTATTATTGGGACTGTCCAATAACGGAATATTTTGAATGTTCTTCGGACGAGTCTATACCAAAAGCTAAATATTTTACTAAATACAGTAATGTTACCCCCCAAGCTGCAAATGTACTTAGTGCCCCACTTGATCCTGATGTATTAAGTGTTTACGCAAAAGTAGAAAAAGAGAAGAAAGTTCCATGCGAGGTAATTGCTGGTATACATTTTGCCGAAGGGGATAATAATGCATTCCAATCATTATTTGATGGTCATCAGATTGATCCAAGTGCACTACTGGACGACGCGCGTGGAGCTATAGATCACTTTTTGGCTATTCATGGTTCGGTGCCTGCTACTTTTGAAGATCTTATCAAAGCTTTATCAGACTACAATGGCGGTGGGAACCAGCAATGCGGAAACTTAATTGCAGAAGATGGTACGCCACTTTCATACTATAACCATTGTCCGCCAACAATTCCTTACATGGATGATCTTTATGTTACAAACCTATTAGCGCCGGAATTTACAAACATGTACATTATTTATCCAATGGATGGAGTTAGAGCAGATGCATTTTGCGACCTGTGTAAAGCTAATGACCCATCAATTAAAGATTATCCGACTTTATGTGGAAGATGCGGTCCACCACTACTTTATGATAAACCCGGTGCTTACACTGCGGCTTTGTATTTCTACTTAACAGGATTTTTGGTAGGAGGACCTTAAGGATAAATATGAAAAATATCTTAGTTAAACTACAACCAATAATAAGCCTTATAAAATCCAAAAAGAAATTCATTCTAATTTTGGGAGCTTTAGCACTTGGATTATTTCTGTTAATACTTTTCCGCGGTGGCAGTGAGGTAAAGCTTGGCACTTTAGATATGACACTTCCCTCTTTTAAGAAAGAAGTAGATGATGCGTTTCTAAATGGACCTGGAATTCTACCGAATTTTTTAAAGAATACTGAAGATGATTTTGTGCAGTCAACAAACCCTGACATTGTAATAACTGAAGACTTATCAGATCCAGATGAATATAAAAGAAATGGTTTAGAAGGCTCTGGAGAAATTGTAATGATTACTCCAAATCAAGACACCTCGAAAATAATAAATGAAGTAGCTAATGGGAAGAGAACTGCAGCTGTAGCGCCGGAATATATTCTAAACAAAGAAATAAGTGACCAAGATGCTCTAAACGAGAAGATTAAATTAAATAATCGAATCCCAGTTTATATAAATAACTTTATGACTTCAAATAAGATGGAATTAAATATTGTTATTCATTCCTTCTCTTACGATTCCGATCATGTATTAAGAATTGAAATTTTAGGTATTGATTTTCAAAATGCAGCCGTGAGTGAAAAAAACCCAAATATGGTTGCTTTTAGAGAAGGTTTTGTAAGAGCCAAAGCCGAACTCCAATCTATGGGAGTTGATGTCAAAAAGCTTCATATAAAATTTGGTTCAAGAGGCTATATTGACACTACAGCCAGTAATTGGGTACTAAAGCTTGGACTTTTAAACTAGCTATCTAACCCTTTTAATTTAATTGACACCCAATCTCATATAGACTATCATCTATCCGATGCTTAGCCAAAAGACAAAATTAATTCTAACAACTACAAAAACAGAACTTAAAAAACCTACTGCAAGGCCAGTAGTTGTGAGATGTGTTAATTGTTTTAAGTCAATTAGTGTTCCCTCTCGAATGATTATTTATAATTATTTGAATTTTAAGAAAAAGGAAGCAACTGTAGGAAATATTGTTGACCAGTTAAATCTTACCCAACCAACCGTGTCATATCATCTTAAAGAAATGAAACATTCCGGACTTCTAAAGTCAAAAAGAATTGGCAAGGAGGTTTTTTACGCAGTTAGTCACATATGTCCACATCACAAGAAAGCCTGCATTTTACAAAATTTGAAATTTCCAGAAAAGTAGAAAGCCTGCAAATACCCTTTATTTTTTATGTTAAAGATAAAACAACTAAAAGTTAATACAGACAATAAGGAAATTTTAAAAGGTATAAATCTTACAATTAATAAAAATGAGGTACATGTTTTGATGGGGCCAAATGGTTCTGGTAAAAGTACTTTGGCACAAACTCTCATGGGGCA
This sequence comes from candidate division WWE3 bacterium, assembly GCA_016182565.1. Taxonomy (GTDB): domain Bacteria; phylum Patescibacteriota; class WWE3; order UBA101185; family UBA10185; genus JACPGI01. Next base: position 10,054 of record JACPGI010000008.1, on the reverse strand, counting down.
TCCTAACTACCATGTTACAGATGGAGAAATTATTTTTGAGGATAAAAATCTATTGGAACTAAAGTCCAACGAAAGAGCCTTGAGTGGTTTATTTTTATCTTTTCAATATCCAAGTGAAGTAACAGGAGTTTCAATTACAAATTTCCTTCGTACAATTTACAATAAAAAAAATGCTGTGAAACTAAGTCCCATCAAATTTCGTGAAATTTTACAAGAAAAAATGAGTATCCTAGGGATTTCTCAAGACTTTACCTCAAGGTATCTAAATGAAGGTTTTTCCGGAGGTGAAAAAAAGAAAATGGAAATGCTTCAGATGCTTATCATGGAGCCCAAACTTGCAATTTTAGATGAGCTTGATAGTGGTCTTGACATAGATGCATTAAAAACTGTGTCTGAGGCTGTGAATTATTTAAGAACCACTACAAATATGAGTGTTTTGGTAATTACTCACTACACTAGAATATTAAATTATATTATCCCTGACTTTGTGCATGTTATAAAAGACGGCGTATTAGTTAAATCGGGTGGTAAAGAGTTGGCAGATGAGCTTGAGCAACAAGGCTATGCCCCATTTGGAGAATAGATGGGCAGAAAACAGGTTGAAGAAATTGATGTAAAAAAAGCTAAAGAAGCAAGGTCGGCTGCCGCTGATATTAATTCCAATTACAAACAAAAATATGGTTTCAGTGTCAAAGAATCCTCTGTTTTTAAAACTAAGCTTGGTTTAGACAAGAGGGTTGTAAAACAAATTTCCCAAATGAAAAAAGAACCTAGTTGGATGCTTGAATATAGACTTCAAGCGTACGAAGTCTTTAAAAAGAAAGAAAATCCATTGTGGGGTGGCGATCTTTCCAAAATTGATTACGAAAAAATTTATTATTATTTAAAGCCAACAGATAAAGAAGGTAAAAATTGGGAAGATGTTCCAGATGATATTAAAAATACCTTTGAGCGCCTTGGTGTTCCACAAGCCGAAAGGCAGCATTTAGCAGGTATTAAAGCCCAGTTTGACTCCGAAATTGTGTATGGGTCTTTGTTAAACGAGTTAAAAGAAGAAGGCGTGATTTTTATGGGTACTGATGAGGCACTTAAAAAATACCCGCATTTTTTTGATGAGTATTTTGGAAAAGTTATTCCAATGCACGACAATAAATTCTCAGCGTTAAATAGTGCTGTATGGTCAGGGGGATCCTTTGTATATATTCCAAAAGGAGTTAAAGTCAAAAGACCGCTCCAAGCTTATTTTCGAATAAATGCTGTTAATATGGGTCAGTTTGAAAGAACCTTAATAATTGCTGATGAGGGAAGTGAAGCCCACTATGTAGAGGGTTGTACTGCTCCTGTGTACTCTGCAGATTCTTTGCATAGTGCCGTTGTTGAAGTAATTGTGAAAAAGAGCGCTCGATTTAGATATACAACAATTCAGAACTGGAGTAATGATGTTTACAATTTGGTAACAAAAAGAGCAAGAGTCGAAGAAGATGCCATTATGGAATGGGTTGACGGAAACCTAGGCTCAAGACTTACCATGAAATATCCGTCATGCTACCTTGTAGGGCCTCGGGCACATGGTGAGGTTTTATCCATTGCATATGCCTCCAAGGGACAACATCAAGATGCCGGTGCTAAGATGATACACATCGCGCCAGATACAACTTCTAAAATAATTTCAAAATCTATAAGTTTACGCGGTGGTCGTAGTAGTTACCGTGGAATGATAGCAGTAACACAGTCTGCTCAAAATGCAAAGAGTAGAGTTGAATGTGATGCCTTAATATTGGATGCAATCTCAAGGTCCGATACTTACCCCGTGATGAAAATAGACAATCCAACAGCAACAATTGAGCACGAAGCAACCGTGAGTAAAATTGGAGAAGAAAAATTATTTTATCTAATGAGTAGGGGTCTAACTCAGGAAGAAGCTATGGGTATGGTAGTATCCGGATTTATTGAACCAATTGTAAAAGAGCTTCCCTTAGAATATGCCGTTGAACTAAATAGGCTAATTGAGCTTGAGATGGAAGGAAGTGTTGGTTAAGTTTTTATTAAAGCTGGGTAAAATATGGAAAATGTTTTTTTGAAAAAAATTAATGGAAAAAAATGCTTGAGGATAAGTAAAGATACAAGGTTAATTCTTGTGCCAAATGGTGAAGTAAGTCTTGACGTAGAGCTTATAAAGGAAGGTATTTTAGTAGAGGTTCTAGTGCTATATAAGCTAAAAAATGACGAAAGCGTCTTTTTACAAACAACCTCAATTCATAGCGTGCCTAATACAAAATGCGATGTTGTAGTAAGAGCTGTTCTTTTTGATTCTTCTTGTTCTAACTACATTGGAAAGATATATATTGCCAAAGATGCAAAAGGGACTTCCTCGTACCTTGAAGATAATGTTTTGACTATTGGTGAAAAGACTAAAAATACCTCTCAACCTATACTTGAAATACTTGCTGACGATGTAAAGGCTTCCCATGGCGCAACAACAGGAAGACTTGATGAAGCTTCAATTTATTATCTTATGACAAGAGGTTTAACAGAAAAAGAAGCTTGGGATTTATTAATTGAAGGATTTTTTGATTCTATTCTTGCTAGAATTGATGAGGCCAGTTTATTAGCTCAGGTGCGAAAGGAGATTTATGATAGAAAATAAAATAAAAGAGGATTTCCCTATTTTAAATAGAACATTTGGTAAGAACAAAATTGTGTATCTAGATAGTGCGGCAACTTATCAGAAACCAAGACAAGTAATAGGGGCAATTTCTAACTACTACGAAAATTATAATTCCAATGTCCACCGTGGAATATATACTCTAAGCGAAGAGGCAACTAATTTATACAAAACAGCTAGGGAAAAAGTTGCCACCTTCATAGGCGCTACAAATTCTTCAGAAATAATATTTACAAAAGGGGTTACCGAGTCTTTAAATAGAATTGCTTTTTCTTTTCTCGCCCAATATGTAACTAAAGGGGATGAAATAATAGTTGTGGAGGCAGACCACCACAGTAACATTGTGCCGTGGCAGATAGTTGCAGAGAAGACAGGCGCAAAATTAGTTGTACTACCAGTTGATGCAAATGGCGAAATCGATTTAAAAATAGTTAAGAGATTACTTTCAGATAAAGTAAAATTTATTGCTCTATCTCATACGTCAAACGTTTTAGGGACAATTTTTCCAGTTAAAGAAATTTGTAAACTCGCAAGAAAAATGGGAATTTTGGTTTCTGTAGATGGGGCTCAGGCGGTGCCACATCTTCAAGTTGATGTTTCCTCACTTGGATGCGATTTTTATTCTTTTTCAGGACATAAAATGCTTGGACCTATGGGAATAGGTGTTTTGTGGGCAAAAAAAGAACTTCTTGAAAAAATGCTTCCTTACGAATATGGCGGAGGTATGATAAAAACTGTAGATTTCAAAGAATCTACATGGGACGATATACCTTCAAGGTTTGAAGCCGGTACCCCAAATGTAGAGGGGGCTGTGGGGTTAGCTGCCGCTATTTCTTACCTTGAAGAAATTGGTATGGCAAATATCCAAGCTCATGAGGAGGAACTAACAGCATATGCCCTCACCGAGTTAGCAAAAATTTCTAAGCTTTCTATACTTGGACCATTAGATGCAAAAAAAAGATGTGGTCTTGTCTCTTTTGTAATTGCAGGAATTCATTCACACGACATAGCTTCGGTTTTAAGTGACTTAGGGATATGTGTTCGCTCAGGCCAACATTGTACGATGCCACTCCACGTTAAACTTTGCATTTCTTCGTCCACAAGGGCAAGTTTTTATATTTACAATGATAAAAAAGATGTCAACTTACTTATTGATGGAATCAAAAAAGCAAAAGAAATTCTAGGCTAAATAATATGGATAGTATTTATAGAGAACAATTAATGGAGCATTACAAAGACCCTCAGAATAGGGGCCAAATAATGGGCGCTGATGTAACAGAGCATCAAATAAACCCGTTTTGTGGCGACACTATAAGTTTGCAATTAAAAATCATAAATGGCGTTATTACAGATATAGCTTTTGAAGGGGATGCCTGCGCTGTAAGCATCGCTTCATCATCACTTGTTACAGAGTATATAAAGGGGAAAACTCTTATTGAGGCAAAGCTTTTAGATAAAGAAAAAGTTCTTGAACTTTTGGGTGTTGAACTTACTACTAGTCGTGTTAAATGTGCTCTGTTAGTTTTGGATGCATTGCAAGAAGCTATTAAAAAATATGAGACGTTAAATCCTGTGCTTGATAAAAATCTGAATAGTAAGTTTATTCCACTCACAAAAGATTCAAACATAGCCCAAGCTGTTATGAAATATCCTGCTATTGCGGAGGTACTTTTGGATTATGGCTTACACTGTGTAGGTTGCTTCGCAAATACCTTTGATTCTATTGAGACGGGGGCTAAGATCCATGGTTACTTGGACGAGGAAATTGACGAAATGGTTGAGCGTATAAATGAAGTAGTGCAATTTGGTGAGTAAGTTTTGTGGGAAATTTTCATGGAAATGGGTGACGCAAAAACAAAAAGGAAAGTGCATAGAATAGAGGTAATTCGGCCAGATTGTATAAGCGCGGCAACTTGTGTTGTTATTGCCCCAGATGTCTTTGAGTTAGATAGTAGTGGAATTGCTGTAGTTATGGCGGATGCTTTAAACGTTGATGATAACACTTTGTTTATGGCTGCCCAAAGCTGTCCTACTCAGGCAATTTTGTTATATGATGAATATGGAGTTCAAATTTTTCCCCCTATAAAATAAACTATTTATAGGAACACAATGATGCTTAAGCTAGTTGGTTTTTGTGAATGGTACTTTTTGAATTCATGCTAAAATAAAAATATGATAAACCTCCAAATAACCTCAGATAATATTGAAGTTACCCCGAGTATGAAAGTTTTAGCAGAGGATAAGATTACAAAGATAACAAGTAGGTTAAAGGAAGTTCCGGAAGATCTAATTTCGGTTCGAGTTGTATTAAACAAGGGTGAGGCTGATGATACCTTTGATGCAAAGATTGAAGTTACGATAAAAAACAAAAAATATTTTGCAAATAACACCGCATTCAATTTAGAAACTGCTATAATTAGTGCTGTTACTGATGTCCAAAGACAGTACAATAAAGATAGATCGAAGAATGAGTCATCTAGTTGGCAGAAAAGCCGAGAAATGAAAGTATTTAAAGATGAGGAATAACCCCCCTTTATTTAACAGTGGTTCTCCCGAATGGATTTCACTTGAGATAGTTAAATTAAAAACTCACACAGTGAGTCTTTTTATTTTCGTTTTCGTGGTTATTGGAGTTTTACTTGGATACTATCTGGTAGGTGGAATATTTAGTAGCCCTTTTACTAAAATAACTTATGCACAAACGAAGAATACGGAAATGCAGGTAAATGTAGAAACAAAGTTTCCAGCTAGGACAGCAATAGAGTATGGCACTAGTTCTGCGTATGTGAATTCTATACCAATTACAAATACTTTTAAAAAGACACATAGTGGTCAAGTTGCCGGGCTTCTTCCTGGTGCAGATCACACCTTTAGGATTGTAGCTTATGATAGTGCTGGAAGAGCCTACTATTCCGACTTTTATGAAGTAAAATAAGAGTAAGTTCGGACACATAAATCCTACCCGTTTAGAGTTATCTAGAGTTATCTCAGGGGCATCAGCTTAATATTTGAAATATTTTGAAAATTGTAAGAAATGCTAAAATCTATGCTAAAATCTTTGCGTGGCATTGGTCTATAAGTCAACAAGACTGATTGCCGAAAGAACTATCGTTATTTACAACTTTGTTTGGGTGCTTAGCTCAGTTGGTAGAGCGTTCGTCTTATACACGAATGGTCCCAGGTTCGATCCCTGGAGCACCCACCAAAATTTATTATCTTAGTTTAAGTTTAAGGGAAGGTTCTTTACAATACACCAAGTTCAGATTTTTCAACATCTGTTTTTCTCTCAATAAACTCTAAATATCTTTCAGTTGTTGACAACCTTTTGTGACCTGCGATTTTTGAGATGACTGTAATGCTTGTACCTTGGGCTAGGTGGTGAGCAACAAATGTATGTCTTAGGTCATTTACGGTAGCATTTTCAATACCAGCTGTCTCGAAATATCTTGTTAGAGTGGCTCTTATATTTCTTACAAGGAGTGGATTTCCAGTTTTTGTAATGAAAAGGTGTATTCCCTTGTCCAGTTTTGGCCTTTCATTTTGGAGATATTTATTTATTGCTTCTATTACCGCTTTATTCAGAGGGATTGTCCTTGCGTCGTGTCTTCCGACTCGTCCTATATGTAAGGCTCCAAGCATCTTTTCAAGATCCATTTCAAGGTGTTCAATTTTAATTTTTGCAAGTTCAGAAATTCTTATACCTGTTTGCAGTAAAACTTCTACAATTGCAAAAGTTCGGACGTCATCCCTTGCAGAATCTCTTAAGGCACCATATTCTAATCTAGATAATATTCTTGGTGCTTTTATTTTTACTTTGGGGTGCTTTAAAGCATCGGCAACATTTTCGCTAATTAACCCCTCTAGAATCAGAAACCTAAAAAAAGTCTTTGTTGAGTTTGTTTTTCTTGAAATAGATTTGTTGGTGTATTCTTTCTCTGCAAGGCTTTTCATAAAATCCTCCAAATGGATTGTTTTTATCTCTTGTACAAGATTCACACCAGCCTTATAAAGGTGTTCGATAAGTTGCTCAATATCCTTTTTGTATGCAACAACAGTAGAAGGGGATCTCTCCTGGGTTTCTAGTGTATCTATGAATTTTTTATGGGCTTGTTCAAGTTTTGTCATTTTCGTGCTTTTTTAGGTATCCTTTACAAGTACCAAATATAATTTTCCTATGGGTTAAGATAGCATTTTGAGATGTTCAAGTCAACCTAATTATAGACACCCCCATTTTCCCTTACTATAATGGCTTTAATGCATGTTCCTGCCTATATAAAACATTTAGTGCTAACCCTTCTATTTATCGTAGCCGCGGTTAATTTTACTCGTACAACCCTAAACATAATAGAAAGTAGCAAAAGGCTAGATGAGCTAAAAAACACAGTTTCGTCCCTTGAGAGCAAGAAAAATGAGCTAAAGTCTGAACTTGAGTACAAAAAAACTGATGATTTTGTAGAAAAGGAGGCTAGAAATAAGCTTGGGATGGCCAAAATCGGAGAGGAGATCTTTGTAGTAGAAAACATTCTGGGAACAAATTCAGCCTTGGGGCAATCAAAAAAAGCTCTTAGCAATGTACAACTATGGGTTCAGGTTTTTTCCCGTGGTTTTGACAATATAGACAACCCCTGATAAAATTCCTCCGTCACGGCGCGGGGTGGAGGAATAGTACCTCGTCAGGCTCATAATCTGAAGATTCCGGTGCAACTCCGGACCCCGCAACCAAGGATTTTAATATGTTTATCAATGGGAACCCCGAAAGGGGTTTTTCTGTAGGCATTTTGGAAGATATCAGATTTATCGTTTAAAATTTGGTCATTTGTTATAATCTTTGTGCTTTGTCATCTAAACTAGGTAATTGTATGCCGACATAGCTCAATCGGTAAGAGCGGTCGTTTCATAAGCGACAGGTTCCAGGTTCGATTCCTGGTGTCGGCACCAATTTGTTTTATTTTAATGAATGCTTGGTCCAAAGACCCCAAAGCTATATAATAGATATTGATATGACTACCCCATCAAGCAAAAAAAGAGTTTTATCTGGCATTAGAGCAACAGGTAGATTACATCTTGGTAATTATCTTGGGGCAGTAAAAGGTATGCTTGAACTGCAAGATAAGTCTGAGTACGAGACTTTTTACATGGTTGCGGATGCGCACGCCATTACAACCCCATATGATACAAAAACTCTTGCTCAAAATAGAAAAGAGGTAATTTTGGATTATTTATCAGCTGGCCTTGATCCTGCAAAAAGTGTGATTTTTGTGCAGTCGATGGTCCCTGCTCATTTTGAGCTTTCTCACTACCTAGGTTCCGTAATTTCAGTAAATAGGATGCTTCACCTTCCTACATACAAAGAAAAAGTTAAGCAATACTCTGACGAATCTTCCATGGCACTTCTTAACTACCCGGTTCTTATGGCTGCTGATATTTTGGCTTATAAAGCAGAGGCAGTTCCTGTAGGTGTTGATCAAGAACCTCACTTAGAGATAGCAAGACAGATAGCACGAAATATGAATACTAAATTCGGTACGGATTTTCCTGAACCAAAGATATTTGAAACTGTTGGAAAGTATATCCCAAGCTTGTTAGGTGATGGAAAGATGAGTAAATCGGTAGATGGAAGTTTTATTAATTTAACTGATGATCCAGATACAATTGCTTTAAGACTTGCAAAAGTGCCAACCGATAGTGGAAGGGGCGAAAGCGTACCAATTAAGGGATCGGTTGCAAATCTTTTATTTTTTGTAGAGCTTTTTCAAGGCAGTGAAGATCGCAAAAAATATGAAGATATGTATCTTTCTAGTGGAATTAGATACAGCGAGTTAAAGATGGATCTAGCAAAGGCCATATTTTCAGTTGTGGAGCCAATTCAGAAAAAAAGAATTGAAATGGTAAAAATTTTGGATGATGTGATTAATGATGGGGCCAAAAGAGCTGGTAATGTTGCCTCTCAAACGCTACTAGAAGTTAAGCAAAAAATGGGATTTTGATGTAGTATAATCCATTGACTATGACGAATATGCCAAAAAACTCTAACGAGAAAAAATCTGAAAGAAGAAGTGCAAAAACCCCTCTTAATAATAAGAAGGTGGTAAGAACACCAAATCTTTTGAATAACATTTTTTTCTATGTTTTTTTAGTTATCATTATTTATTCGGTAGTAAGTTCAATCTCAGGAAGTGTTAATCCAAAAGCAGCACAAGAGATGAAGCCAATAAGTGAGGTGCTAAAGCAAATTGATGCCGGAAACGTCCAAAATATAAAAATTGCCGGAAGTAAAATTGATATTCAACTCAAGGATGGAACTGAGTTTAAGTCTTCCAAAGAAGAAGGTATAAGTTTTGATGAAATTCTTACAAATAACAAAATCGATAGATCAAAAATTGCTGGCGAGGTAAAAATTTCATCTGATGTTTCTTGGTTGGATATACTTACACCAATCTTAAGTTTTGCTTTTCCGCTTTTATTGCTATTTTTTATCTTCAGACAAATGCGAGGTGCGGGAGGTGACATTGCTTCTTTTGGTCAATCAAGGGCCAGGATATTTAGCAAAGATAGTGTTTCTATAACCTTCAAAGATGTAGCAGGTGCTGGGGAAGCCAAAAGAGAACTTTTAGAAATTGTCGATTTTCTGAAAAATCCAGATAAGTACAGAAAGCTTGGTGCAAGGATACCAAAGGGAGTTTTGTTAGTGGGAGCATCAGGAGTGGGTAAAACTCTTCTTGCAAAAGCAATAGCGGGTGAAGCCGGAGTTCCATTTTTTTCTGTTGCAGGCAGTGAATTTATGGAAATGCTTGTAGGTGTTGGTTCAGCAAGAGCAAGAGACCTTTTTCTAAAGGCCAAAGAAGCTCAGCCAAGTTTAATATTTATTGATGAGATTGACGCAATAGGCAGACAACGTGGGATGGGTATAGGTGGTGGGCACGATGAAAGAGAACAAACATTAAATCAGATACTTATTGAGATGGACGGCTTTGATACAAGAATTAATGTAATTGTTATCGCTGCAACAAATCGTCCTGATATGTTGGATCCCGCTCTTGTACGTCCGGGAAGATTTGATAGAAAAATTACAGTTCCAATGCCAGATCTTACTGACCGCGAGGAGATAATAAAAATTCATATGTTAGGAAAACCAATTGCAGATGATGTTTCTGTAGAAAAACTTGCGAAAAGAACGGTAGGGTTTAGTGGTGCCGATATTGAAAACATGGTAAATGAAGCTGCAATTTTGGCAGCAAGAGAAAACAAAGAACAAGTCTTTGAGGCGGATCTCGAAGAGGCATCTTTAAAGGTAACCATGGGATCTGAGCGAAAAACTATTCAGACTGAGGACGAACGTAAGATGGTTGCCTACCACGAGGCAGGACACGGGCTTGTGGCTTCTAAGAT
>JACPGI010000006.1 GCA_016182565.1 candidate division WWE3 bacterium | reverse complement strand
AGATTTAAGTGCACTTTGTGCTGCATTCTAATTTGATTAGACATTTTCTAAATTTTCTTTTTTGAAAATCAATAGTATTAGTGAATGGAAAATGTACTAAAGCTTACAATTCATACGGACTTTATGTCTGAAATACTTGTTCAGTTTTTTAAGAATTTTTTAGATAATCAGATAAAGAACACTACTGCTTTTGAGGTACACTTGCCTTTAGAGTCCGTTATTTTACAGGAGTTTTGTAAGCAGTTTATAAAAACAGAAGTTTCACTCGTTGTTTATAAGATATATAAAGATAAAGATTACATTGCTAATTACAATGTTGAGAGTGTTCTAGAAGATTTACAGGTGTATGACAAATGTACATTTATTAAGAACTCAATTGAAAACTTTGATCCATATTCTTATTCTTTAGGTAAGATTAAAAGAGATACCCTGATTTTAGAAAACTCCCAAATCTTGATTCTTGGTGAGACTCTGATTTCCGGAAAGGGTATGCAACTTGCTGAGAAAGCATTAGAGAAGAATAAGCAAATATATTGTGTAATCCCAGATTATTTTAGTTTTGGTTTTTTGGGTGTTGAGTTTTTGTTATGTAGCAATTCTGCACAGGTACTCAGCTCTAAATCCCTTTAAAATTTCCATATATATTTAAGAGTATGTTATTCTTCGATGATGAAGCTTGTAATAGTAGAGTCACCGACAAAAGCAAAAACTTTAAAATCTATTCTTGGAAAATCATATAAGATATTGGCCTCGTTTGGTCATATAAGGGATTTACCTAAGAAAGAATTAGGTGTTGATGTAGCAAATGATTTTAATCCTGTGTACGAGATTCCAGCAAAAGCGTCAAAGACTATAAATGAATTGAAAAAAGAAGCCCAAACTGCATCTGCAGTAATACTAGCTACTGACCCCGATAGAGAAGGGGAGGCAATTGCATGGCATCTAAAGGAAATTTTGACAGGTAATGCGGATTTAAAAAAGAAATCGTTAAAAGTAACCAAAAAAAAGACTAAGTTGTCAAAGAAAAAGACAAAAGAGGTAGCACTTAAAGAAGGTGAAGTGGTAGTTGAAGTACCACTAAAAGTAAAAGGCCTGTCGGACGATAAATTTTCCAGAATTGTTTTCCACGAAATTACAAAGGATGCCATAGATGAGGCTTTTTTGCACCCAGGAATCGTAAATAAAGATTTAGTGGATGCTCAGCAGGCAAGAAGGATCCTTGACCGTTTAGTTGGTTATAATTTATCCCCTTTATTATGGAAAAAAGTAAGATATGGCCTATCTGCTGGCAGAGTCCAAAGTGTTGCAGTGAGATTAGTTGTTGAAAAAGAGCGTGAGCGTAAGGCTTTTAAATCAGAAGAATATTGGTCAATTGATGGGATTTTTGAGACTCCAGAAAAAGATGTATTTATGGCGTCTCTTACTAAACTAAATGGTAAGAAGGTCTTAATTACAAATGAGAAAGATACAAAAAGTTTAGTTAATCTTTTGTTAGCAGATAAATTTGTGGTTGAGAATGTGACAAAGTCTGAAAGAAAACGAAAACCTTACCCGCCACTTAGAACATCTACATTACAACAGGCAGCATCCAATATTTATAGTTTTACGGCCAAGAGAACAATGAGTGCCGCTCAAAAACTATTTGAGGAGGGGCTTATTACTTATCACCGAACAGATTCTTTAAATTTAGCCCCGGGTTTTATCGAGGAAGCAAGAAAATTTATTAACACTAAATTGGGTAAGAAATTTATTCCTACACATTCCATCACCTATAAAACAAATGCAAAGAGTGCCCAAGAAGCGCACGAGGCTATAAGGCCGACTAACGTGAGCTTACAGATAGATGAAATAGAAGCTAAAGGTTTAACTAAAGATGAGGTTAAGGTTTACTCTTTAATTCTAAAAAGAACTTTAGAGAGTCAAATGACTGATGCAGTATATGATCAAACTTCAGTAAAAATACTTTCTCAAGGAGGTTATGAGTTTAGTGTTACCGGATCTATAGTTAAATTTGAAGGTTGGTTAGCCCTTGGCACACTAGTTGGGTTAGAAGAAGATACTAAGCTCGAGCTTTCAAAATTGTTACCGGAGCAGCATTTTACCCAACCACCTGCAAGATATTCTGACGCTACACTTATTAAACAGCTTGAGGAGATAGGTGTTGGTAGGCCTTCCACATATGCTCCAACCCTTACCACCATTCAAAATCGCCAATATGTCTTAAAAGATGGGAAGTATTTTGTACCCGAAGAAGTGGCTTATGTGGTAAATGATTTGTTAGTTGCTTACTTTCCAGAAGTTATTGATTTTCAATTTACAGCCAACATGGAAGAAAAGTTTGATGAGATTGCTAGCGGGGCTTTAGCATGGGTCCCTGTATTAAAAGAATTTTATAGTCCTTTTGAAAAAGATGTTGCCAAAGCCGACAAGGAGTTGGAGAAAAAAGATGTTACAAATCTTGGTGAGAGTGATGAGAAATGCCCTAAATGTGGGAAGGTTTTATTATTTAAGCTTGGTAAGTACGGTAAGTTTTTGAGTTGTTCCGGCTTTCCTGAATGTGAGTTTGCAAAGCCACTTGATAGTGAGGGTGTAAATGCAGATGGTGAGGCAACAACTTTTGGTAAGTGCGATAAATGTGAAGAAGGTCAGCTTGTACTAAAACAAGGTAGATTTGGGAAGTTTTTGGCTTGTAATAAATACCCTGATTGTAAAAATACAAAGCCGTTTTTGCAAAAAGTTGGAATGAGTTGTCCTAAGTGTAAAGAATCTCAGAGGGAAGGCGGGGAAGTGGTGGTGAAAAAAGCAAAAGGACGAGTGTTTTATGGTTGTTCAAACTATCCAAATTGTGACTATGCATCTTGGAAAAATCCGATGCAGGGAAATAGTGGAGATGATGAATAATTTTTGTTAGCTTCCAGATCCGGATATATAGATATATTGTATAAATATGTTGCTTCATCACAAGTTCCATGTTATCCTCCTTCCTGTACCTAAGCTCTCTGTCTGTATTAGTTTTACTTGTACAGATTTAGGTTGAGGCATCTTTATTTATAAGGAGGCCAAAAGTAAAAGGGAGGAAAGCAAAAAGCGTTAATTTTTGCCAGGTTTATTTTAATATCACTTTTGGTCGAACTAAATCAAACCAAATAGGTACAAAATAAGTCAACTCAAGAATTAAAAGCACTACCGCGATCCTTCCATTTTGGGAGGATTTTATTTTTTTTAAGGAAGGTACTAAGTACAAAAAAGTTTATGGCAAATTTTAAGTTACCAAAAATAGAAGAATTATTTGAGGCAGGTGTCCATTTTGGTCATCAGGTAAAAAGATGGAATCCAGGCATGGAGAAATATATCTTTGCTGAAAGATCTGGGATTCATATCATTGACCTTGATACTACCCACAAAAAATTAGAAGAAGCTGCCGAAAAATTGTTTGAAATAGCTTCAACTGGTGGTCAAATCATCTTTGTAGGTACAAAACGCCAAGCAAGAGACATTATAAGCTTAGAAGCCAAAAGATCCGGAGCCTTATTTATGAATGAGAGATGGCTTGGTGGTATGATCACAAATTTTAGAGTTTTAAAGAAAAAAATCGATAAATTAGTGGATTTCATGCGAAAAAGGGAATCCGGCGAATTTAATAAATACACCAAAAAAGAAAGGCTTTTAATTGATAGAGAGATTGAGAAATTAAACAGTTCTGTTGGTGGGATAGTTGGATTACAGGGTAAACCAGCGGCTGTTCTTGTAATAGATACAAAAAGAGAAAAAACCGCTATCAAAGAAGCAAAGGCCGCAAAACTACCCGTGTTTGCAATTTTAGATACTAATGGGGATCCAAGTGAGGTAACATATCCAATTCCAGGTAACGACGACGCTATAAGATCCATCGCAATCCTTATGAAAACTCTTGCTGATGCTGTAGAGTCTGGTTATACAGACTACGCAAAAAAAGTAGAAGCTAAAAAAATTAAGTTAGCCGAGTCCATTGTTACTCCAACAGTTTCTCCAATAAAAGAGGCAATAAAGGCATCTTCCTCTGAATCGTCTCACGTTACCGAAGCAACAAGTAAAATTCAAGTTGAGGTGAAAGCAGAAGAAGTACTTGTAGAAAAAGACGTAAAGGTTGAAACTACTAAAGCGGATAAAACTGCAAAAAAGACTACCGACAAAAGACTAAGCAAGAAACTGACTGCAAAAAAGTAATTCATTTAGATTTTAGAGCTAGGATTGGAAACAAGATCATGGCAACATTAGACGCGAAACTAATAAAAAAATTAAGAGATTTGACAGGTGCTGGTATATTGGACATTAAAAACGCCCTTGAGCAGTTTGCATACGATGAAGAAAAAACTAAAGCCTTTTTGATGGAAAAAGGTAAAGAAAGAGCTGCCGGCAAATCAGAAAGAAATGCCAAGGATGGTTTGATTTTTTCTTATATCCATAACGGAGGTAAAGTGGGTAGTATGGTTTATGTGGCGTGCGAGACCGATTTTGTTGCTAGAACAGAAGCTTTCCAAGCCTTGTGTAAAGAAATCGCTATGCAAAACGCTTCTATTTCCTATGATAATGTGGAAGATTTACTAAACGATGACTACATCAGGGATGGTAGCAAGAAAATCAAAGATTTAGTGAGCGAAACTATAGCTAAAGTTGGCGAAAACATCGAACTTAAAAAAGCAATTCGATTTAAAGTTGGTGAATAGCCCTATAAATTGTGTAGAATAGCTTCATGACAAAATCAGAATTAAAATCAAAACTTGAAAAATCTATTGAATTTTTACAAGGTGAGTTAAGTAAGATACGTACCGGTAGGGCAAATCCTTCAATCTTGGAATCGGTTCGGGTAAATGCATACGATACAGTCATGTCTATAAAAGAGTTAGGTTCTGTTGCGGTAGCTGATTCCCAGCTTTTACTTGTGACTGCATGGGATAGTACACTTGTTGATCCGATAGCGAAAGCTATAAGAGAAAGTGAGCTTAATCTAAACCCTGCCGTTGACGGAAACACCATTAGAGTACCAATTCCAGATTTAACAGAAGAAAGGCGAAAAGATCTAGCTAAAAGCGTATCTGCAAAAGTTGAAGACACAAGAAATGTAATTAGAAATATCAGACAGGATGCAATGAAAGACGTTGATAATGACTTTACGAATAAATTGATAGGTGAGGATGATAAGTTTAAACTTAAGGATGAGGTTGAAAGTACAACCAAAGAATTCAATCAAAAAGCAGTTGATCTTGGAGAGGTGAAAAAACAAGATCTGCTTAAAATCTAATTTAAAATATGCTTACTTTTTTGGTTTTAATATTAATACTGTCCGTACTTGTTATAGCCCATGAATTCGGACATTTTTACATCGCAAAAAGAAATAATGTACGAGTTGAAGAATTTGGTTGGGGGATTCCACCAAGACTTTGGGGTAAACAAATCGGTGAAACCTTTTATTCTATAAATTGGCTTCCATTTGGGGGATTTGTCAAACTAACCGGAGAGGATTTTGAAGGAGTTGAGACAAGTAAACTTAGTGATCCACGAAGTTTTAGATCCAAAACCCCAAGGCAGCGTATGGCTATTTTAATAGCCGGAGTTGTTATGAATGTACTTCTTGCAGTCTTACTTTATTCAGGTTTATTCCTGATTACTGGATTTAAGACTATGACGCTTCCCATGTTTTTTGATTATAAATTCAAGTTTGGTGCTGTGGAAAAATTAAATACTGTGGTTGGGGGCTTTGCTGATAATTCACCCTCCAAATCTGCCGGGATAGAGGTAGGGGAGTCCATTCTTGAAGTCGAGAATGTGCCGGTATATTCATCTGATGATATAAAGGCAGTTCTTGCATCAAAGAACGGTGAGAAGGTAAGCGTTCTTCTTATGGATATAAGGAAAATGTCACGTCCAGTAAGAAGTGTTAAGGTAGAAGTAAAAGCAAACGAGGAGGGCAAAGTCCTTCTGGGGGTTATGCTCACACCAGCATTTCGTTTGAACTACTCCGGAGATAATTTGACAAAGTTTACGGCGGGATTGGTTCACACCTACAATATGGGGGTATACTCTGTGAATACTTTGGCAGAACTTTTTTCATCTGCTATTGCAACTCGTGACATGACTACTGTATCCGAAAGTATTTCAGGCCCTGTTGGTATATCCAGCGCAATTACCAGTATCTTATCCTACTCCGGGTCCGAGGTGCTTATAGGACTTATTGATCTTACAGCCCTACTTTCAATAAGTTTAGCTATTATGAACATTTTGCCATTCCCAGCATTAGATGGTGGTAGGCTATTTTTTGTCTTGATAGAGTCTTTAAGAGGAAAAAAGATTTCTGAGGAAATTGAAGGATATATTCACAGATGGGGAATGCTTTTCCTACTTGGTCTTTTAATCCTTATTACAATAAAAGATGTCCGCAATATTTTTTAACCCATGTGATATAATTTGCCAGCTTCAAAAGTGCACTATATACTTTAGTTAGTTTCTAATATCAAAGTAATATTTAGTAAGTTTTTAAACTTAATATTGGCTTTGTTTAGTTGTTATTTGTTGTTATAACAGACTAGTCCCACCTAAAGGGTAAAGTTTGTAATCAGATTTGGTTTGGAGGTGTATTTTAATTTAACATGGTAAGAATAAAAGTTAGAAATGGTGAATCATTAGAGCAAGCTTTAAGACGATTTAATAAAAAGGTAACTCAAGCCAAAATTTTACGTGAGGCTTTGGAGAGAAAAGAATACAGAAAACCAAGCGAAACCAAAAGACAGCGCGAAAAAGAAAGAGTCCACAAAATATATTTGGAGTCTTTAAACAGATGATATTAGATAATCTTAAAAGTGACATGCTGCAGGCAAGAAAAGATCGTAATGACCTTAAACTTTCTGTACTTAATTTCTTGATTTCTGCAATAAAATATAAAGAAGTAGAGTTACGAGGCCAGAGCCTTGAGTTAAATGACGACCAGATTGAAAAGGTTTTACGAAAGCAAATAAAACAAAGAAATCAATCTATTGAAGCTTATACCGCAGGAAAAAGGCTTGATTTAGCTAACAAAGAGATTGCGGAAAAAGAAGTCTTAGAGGGAATTTTAAATGCCTATTTTGGACAATAATAAAATTTATATATCTATCTCCATCACTGGCGATAAAAAGATAAAATCGCTTAACAAAAAATATCGCAATAAAGATTATTCTACTGATGTCCTTTCGTTTAATATTGATACTGTAAATGAGGATGGAGTTTACTATTTGGGAGATATTATTATAAATAAAGAGCAAGCTGCAAGACAGGCCAAAGACTTTGGTAACAGTATCGAAGAGGAAATTTCAGATCTTGCTGGGCACGGAGTTTTGCATCTTTTAGGTGTTCATCATGATGGAGATGACCATTAATTTTTTTTGTAAAACCTACTGGCAGGAGTATTTAATTGTGTTATATTTTTCGTATGCATCCTATTTTAATTATAGTTTTAGTACTAAATGTTTTTGCAATAATCACAATTAAAGGATTATTTGGTGTTCTTATTACAGGTGGTGTCGTTGCAGTTTTATATAATGTGTTAGCAAGAGATGGTCGCCCTGCATCTTCTTATAGAGCCACCTTAGTTGCATTTGGGGCGGTTTATTTTATTGCTTGCTATTCTATTATTAAAGCACCTTGGTCTATTCCGGAGATAGATGCTGCAGCGCTTATCTTGGAAATTTTTATATTTGCTATCTTTGCTGCGCTTGGCAAAAGATGAAGTTAATTGTAGGTTTAGGTAACCCCGGCACTAAATATAAAAACAACAGGCACAATTTAGGCTTTATTTTAGTTGATAAATTAGCCCGCGAGCTTAATTGCAATTGGAAATTGGAAGATAGATTTAAGTCTGAAATGGTGAAATATAAAATGAAAGATGGCGAGTTTATTTTTCTTTGTAAACCAACAACTTTTATGAATAATTCAGGTGAAGCCATTTCTCTTGTAAAATCATACTTTAAGATTGAGGATGATGATGTGATTGTAGTACATGACGATCTTGACCTATCTTTTTTACAAAAAAAGAAACAGAAAGGTGCGAGTAGCGCGGGACACAACGGTGTACAAAGCGTTATTGATTGTTTAGGTACAGATGAGTTTTGGCGACTTCGTGTAGGTATAGGTCGACCTTTGAATCAGGATGTAAATTCAGCTGATTGGGTACTTAAGGATTTTACTGATGATGAGCTTCTAAAAATCAAAGAACTAAATATCTTACCAATTTTGGTTGGTTGATAGTTATAAGTCCAGTTGTATACTAATTTTACTTTTCTTTATGTTTTATACAAAATACAGACCACAAAAATTTAGTGAGGTAGCGAAACCAAATGATATTGCGTTAGCTTTATCTACTCAGATAATTACAAAAAAAGTCGGACACGCTTATTTGTTTGTTGGTCCACGTGGGGTAGGCAAAACTACAATAGCAAGAATTTTGGCAAAGGCATTAAACTGTAAAAAGATAACGGATAAAGGCGATCCATGTGGTAAGTGCGACTCCTGCAAATCCATTAGTAGTGGTAGTTTTATGGATTTAATAGAAATAGATGCTGCTAGTAACCGTGGTATTGATGATATTCGCGAATTAAAGGATAAAATAAAATTAACGCCATCTTTAGGGAAACAAAAAGTTTATATAATCGATGAGGTCCACATGCTCACAAGCGAGGCTTTTAATGCCCTTCTAAAGACCTTAGAAGAGCCTCCGGAGCACGCAACTTTTATACTGTGCACTACTGAGTCCCACAAAGTACCAGAAACCATCAAGTCACGTTGTATGGTTTATAAATTTAAAAGAGCAAGTCTTGATCAACTCGTAACAAAGCTTTCAAACATTGCCTTAGAGGAAAAAGCAAAAATTTCAAAAGATGACCTTATACGAATAGCACGTGCTTCCATGGGGGGTTACCGTGATGCTGAGACTTTATTACAGCAAGTTATTGAGGGAGGTTTGGAGGTAAAATCATATGTTGGTAGGGAGGGTAAAGAGTCCTTAGTTGAATTTGTAAATTATCTTATAGACAAAGATACAAAACTTGCCATAAAACAGATAAACGAAGTATTTGAGGATGGAACAGATTTATATACCTGGACAATTTCACTGATCCATTATTTAAGAGACCTGCTTTTTATATCAGCAGACGCTTCTGAGGGACTAATCGATGTGCCAACTGAACTTTTTTCGTTCATGAACGATCAAGCTAGCAAAATGTCATCTCTTGAAGTTGCAAGTATGATTGAGCTATTTTCAAAAGCACAGTTGGAGATAAAATCATCCGTAATTCCTCAACTTCCTGTGGAAGTAGCTATTGTGAAAATATGTGACAAAACCACCGAAGACGAGGCATTTTCTGAGAAGTCTTTTGGGGGCGATGGTGGTAAGGGCAATGGCGGTAGTTTTGGAAATACCAAAAGGCCATCTATTTTTGAAAAACCTTCCGTAGGTGTACGAAATATCTTTCCAACAAAAATGGCTGCGAGCACTACTTTAATAACAACGTTTGAAAAAATTGATGACGGTTGGAATGATGTAGTAAAAGCTGCAAAAACACACAATCATGGGGTGCAGGCATTACTTAAAGCCTCTAGGCCAAAAAATTTGGACGGAAATTTGTTGGTGGTTGAAGTATTTTATAAGTTTCATAAAGAAAGACTTGAAACACCCTCAAATAGAGCTGTTGTAGAAGATGTACTAAAGGAAATTTTTGAAGAACCTATTAGATTTTCTTGCGTGTTAAGTGATGATCACCCAAAAATAAATAAAAAGTATGAATCTGGGGATTTGACAGATTTTAATGTAACTGTTCCATTGAACATTCCGATAGGGGAGTCGTTGGTAAATGTGTTTGATGGTGCTTTACCCTTGTAGTGTTCATGTAATGTTTAAGTTTCCCCCTTGTTTGCTTGTTCTGTAAAAAACTTCAAGCGCTTTGTCTTTTTTAAACAAAACGCTTTAGTTTTGACGAACTTCCCACCCCGATCTCCCTATAAATACCTTTCCACTCCTTTCTTTTTTTATTATGGCGTTAGCAAGTCTTCCCAGAAAAGTTATATCCGGATACTTTTCAAGGTGAGAGAGCATATGCCAAGTGGGACGGGGTCTTTTTCCCACTCCTGAGGTTGCATGCTGACAACGTTCATACTCCACCCCATCTACTTTTATCCAAATGCGCTCGCATGTTACTTCCGCAAGTATTTCCCTACCTTCGAAAAGTATAGCCGTTTTCATATGTGCCTCCAGCTAGAAGATGTGTTAAAAAAGATATTATCAAACCCCAGTTTCAAATCAAGACTTAAGGTTGACCACACCTTCAACTAAACTTACAATCTTCTAGTGAACTTACCAAAACCCATCTTAGCACTTATAAACTCTTTTGAGAGACTTCCTGGCATTGGACCAAAGACAGCTCAGCGACTTGCCTTTTATCTTCTTAGAGTGCCTTCTGAGGATATTGCTGAGTTTTCACATAACCTGGCAAAACTTAAAAGTGACACCAAACTTTGTTCGATTTGTAAAAATGTTGATGAAGTTGATCCCTGCAATATTTGCACTAATTCTTTAAGAGATCCAACTAAAATCATAGTTACATCAAGTCCGCTTGATGTTTATGCATTCGAAAAGGTTGGTTTCAAAGGTAAGTACCATGTTTTACACGGCGTTATTAATCCACTGGATAATATTGGTCCGGATGAACTTTACATTAATGAACTTATAAAAAGACTTACTGATCAAATTGCAGATAGCGCTGATGTCAAAGGCCAGACAGTTCCAATTGAACTTATACTTGCTACAAACACAAGTATGGAGGGGGAAGCTACTGCAATGTATATTGCAAAAGTTATTAAAGATAGGGGATATAAAGAAGATGAAATTAGAGTTACAAGGATAGCCCGCGGATTACCGGTGGGTGGCGATATTGAGTACGCAGATGATGTGACATTAAGTAGAGCACTTGAAGGAAGGTTAAAGTTTTAACCCGTTAAATTTTTAAAAATAGAAGGCTGGTTAAGTTGGACTTTACAGGGTTGAAGCAAGCATCTACAATACGAAAGCTATGAAGCTTTATAACTCACTTTCAAAAGAAACCGAAGATTTTAAACCAATAAACCCCGACATTGTTACAATTTACACCTGCGGCCCCACCGTTTACATGTATCAGCATATAGGAAACTTTAGGACATTCGTTGCCAGTGATCTTGTTCAAAGGGTTTTAAAATATAATGGCTACAAAGTTAAATCAATCATGAACATAACTGATGTTGGGCATCTCACTGGGGATAACTTAGGGGATGCTGATACAGGTTCTGATAGGCTAGAAATTGCAGCAGATAGGGAGGGAAAAAGTGCCCGTGACATCGCTGATTTTTATACCGAATACTTTTTAAAAGATTTTGATAAGTTAAATCTTACAAAACCTGAAAGGTTTACCAAGGCCACAGCTTACATCAAAGATATGGTTGCACTTATTCAGAAACTTGAGCAAAAAGGATTTACTTACCGTATATCAGACGGCATCTATTTTGATACTTCTAAGTTTGCACAATATGGCAAACTTTCCGGTGTTAAATTGGAAGATTTAGGTGGTGCCGGAGCCAGACTTGAACCAAACCCAGAAAAAAGAAACCCCACTGATTTTGCTCTTTGGAAACTTTCGCCATCTGATAAAGTACGCTGGCAAGAATGGGAATCTCCTTGGGGTAAGGGTTTTCCGGGTTGGCATATAGAGTGTAGTGCTATGTCCATGATTGAACTTGGAGAAACACTTGATGTCCATGTAGGTGGTGAAGATCACAAGATGATTCATCACCCAAATGAAATTGCCCAAAGTGAATGTGCTACAGGCAAAAAATTTGTAAATTACTGGGTACATGGAGCATTTCTTAAAGTAGATGGCGGTAGGATGGGTAAATCTGTAGGTAATGCTTATATCATCTCTGATCTAGAGGCCAAGGGGTTTGAGCCTTTAGCCTTAAGGTTTTTTTATATGCATGCCCATTACCGAACAAAATTAAATTTTACATGGGAAGCGTTGCAAAATACCCAAAATTCTTTGAGGAGGCTTTTTGCACTTATTGAAACATACAAAGAAGATCCAGATGCCCCACTTGCTATAGAGCATATGCGACAGTTTGAAGATGCGATAAATAATGACATAAATATGCCTACAGCTGTTGCTGTCATGTGGGATCTTATTAAAAGTGATTTATCAGAAGGCACTAAGTTAAACACACTGCTTAAATTTGACGAGGTGTTTGGTTTAAAAATTGCAGATCATATTGGTTATGAAATACCAAAATCTGTTGAAAATCTGGCTAGAACTAGGTGGGAATATAAAAAGCAGGGGATTTGGGATAAGGCAGACATGATAAGAAGACAGATTGAAAAGGCAGGATTTGTGGTAGATGATAGTAGTAGTGACTTCAAGATAAGAAGAGCAAAGTAACACCCCCTTTTATTTTTTAGTATTTATACACAGCCAATTAGTGACCTATAGCTTGACAGGTTTTGGATTTATGATAATATTTTCTCATACTCATAAACACGCATCATGGCGATCTTTCGACGCCCCTAGGCAAAGACCTGAGGGACGCAAACATCTGGTGTTGGCCCCTTGCCCGGCAGATGGCGCTTAGTTATTAAGTGGCCCCGAGCAAAGTGCATCCACCGCTACGCCTGCGAGATGTGGAAGTTTCATGAGGGAGCAAACTGTTGTTACCCTGGCACGGGATCGGTTGCCTTGTTTTTCTGGGCAAACGATACAGCAGTTTGGATTCTAGAGAGCCTTAGGAGAAGGTTTTACTCTAGGTAGTTGGGCAGTTTAAATTAGGTGCCACTCTTACAAGGTTTGGGACGTGGAAAATCCCTTAAGCCTGGTGAGAAGCCTGAATGAAGCGTAAAAATCTCTTGGGATGCTTCTTCTAAACCAACTACGGAACCCGGGTTCCTTAAATTTATCCAAGAAATATGCCTGCTAACTCCAGCACGGCAATTAGGTGGGGCTAGCGCAGAGGGCCCAAAACTGAAGAACACCCTGTTTCCGAGGGATCGTTTCTTCTTTTCCACTTATCCGACTCACAAGGCCCCAAGTTTTGTGTAGTGATTTAGCAGGATAGGTCCAGGTGAAATCGACACATGCGCGTGTTGATCTGGGATTAAGATCTGGTTACCAGTGATGGTAAAGCTAAACTTGTTAAGGCTGCATCAGGCGAGCAGACTAACAGTTAATCTATCTGAGTAGGAAAACCTCAGTAGAGCAGATCTTAGTTATTGAATTGCCATGGCCGATCAAATGCCAGAAGCATGCAGTAAGATGAATCTAGCGCATCCGGGGAAATGTCAAATCCCTAGGTTTTGTAATGAAACCACGCGCCGAGTGAAATCTACAAGTTCATCCTTGAGAATAAACTCGAAATTTTTGACAGCCGGCAAATCCGATCGTGTGCATTCATCAAATGAGTGTCCGAACGGTGCGCCCTTACTCTGTGTCAGCCAGGATATAATCCCTGTACTGGCTGACACAGAGTCTCTTCTTACACATAGTGTCTGATGAGACCTGGGAAGTTCAGGTCGAAAGAAGAGAACATAATTATAAAACAAACCACCCCTTGTTTTATGGATTTTACTCCACACTTTCCCAATTCACTGTATTTTTTCCAAATAAACTTTTTAGCTTAACAAGGTATTTTGGTTCGTAAGTGAAGTCCTCAGAGGGAGAGGTGTCATTATTTGTCCCCTGAAGAGTCCTCTGGAGAATTATTTGGTCTCCATGAAACATTCCCTTTAGGTTAAGTGTGGACGATGTTCCTCCCTCTACCATATTGTATGCGGAGTAAATATCACCGTCTGCGAATAGTCCAAGATGAACGTTGTTAACACTCTTCTCAATCTTTACGTCATCTTTAACTATAAATAATACTACTGACTTAGAGTTTAATGTTACATCTTTTGATATAGTTAAATCCCCATTCACAAATATAACTTGAGTAAAAATAGAACTCGAATAATTGTTTGGTAAGGTAGTATTTTTTATTTCGTAATCACCGTTATATATGAAAGTGCCAGAAGTTGTGGGGAGGCTTCCGGTGAAGGAAGTTTTAGATGATTTAATAATACTATTATATTTGTCATAGTTGTAGGTTGTGGGAATTGTTACATTTTTAAGATACCAATCTTTAGAAGATGTAAAAAAGTCTATTGCGTAGCTACCTACTTGTACAAGCCCATCTGTATTATCGCCTTCAGGTTCTGAGAGCATATCTATATTGTTATTTGAACCCACAATACCCTCACCTCTTATTTTTATCCAGGGGCCATTAATACAAAAATCCTTCGAAACATCATTTCCAGCCACATCTTCTGCATAAAATTTCACAGTTTTACATGTTTTCCAGTCATTATTACAAAAGTCTACTTTGGGTGTTGATAAATACGCACTATTATCGCCCTCTGTCCAAGTTGGTGCCAGCAGGTCAGTCCACACATTTGGTTGCCATGGGCTGTTACAACCGAGTAAATCAGAAAATCTACCATATCCTGGCTCCGTATCTGTGTGGTACTGGAATTTATTTGTCAGCGAGGATATTCCTGATGTTGTATCTTCAATATTTGTATAAACATAGAGTTCATGAGCATTACCGCTTCTTGTGGCGCCTGAATTATTCCAGTTACCGGGAGGTGTGGAATCTAGTTTAAATGCTACACAGTTAACTTTAGGATCTGATGTGCAAGAGTGACTCTCAATATTGCCAGCTTGATCTACAGCATAGAACTCTAAAGAATGGTTTTCATTGTCAGATGCTATTACTACTGAAGTATCGGCAGTTTTATTTGAAGCGTCAATTGTAACCGCATCCACCCAAAGAGTACCAGCACCATACATACCGATATCTATATAAACTCCGGTCACAGTTTCCGGTAATGCTATGAAACTAACTGACAATTTATTCCACCCATTTGTACCGGATATAACGGCACTTTGAGTAATTGCTGTTGTTACTTCATTACCAAACTCATCTGTTGACAAAGCATATATTTTAAATAAAGCCCCATTCGTAACATCTAAAGTTTTTATCCATGCTGAGGCGGTCATATTTCTGTATGCATAACTTACTGCAAATGATTCTTTATTGTTAATTCCGTGCCATAAATTTGATTGCACAGTACTAGAGACAATTTTTGCCGAAGCGGTAGAGAATGAGGGTGCGTAATCTAGAGTATCTTGTGAATAGGTAGTATCAGCATCTTCCAAGGTAGCTTCCCAATTTGCTATGTTTGTTGTGGTCACACCCGAAAGTTCCATCGATGGGTTTTGGACAAGATTTAAAGTATTACTAAAACTTACTTTTTGCCAATTATTACTGTCTATTTTGTAGTTTATTTCCTTAACGCCGCTTTCAAGATCTGTTGTATGAAGGTCAAAGGTGACAGGGGAGACATACCAATTGTTTTTTCCATTTGGTGAGCTTGGACTCATTGAGTAGGTTGTGACAGGGGGAGTGGTACCTGCGAAAACCACACCATGGGTACTATTATTTAAAGCAAAAATACCTAAAGCTGTAAATAAAATTAATTGTGGTTTTATGGTTGTTTTATTGGGCATTACATTAATAATAGCAAATTCCACTTGACATACTACTAACCCATAGTATAATTAAACTAGTGCCTGGGGTTACTTGATTTATCCCTGTAAAGGAGTAATCCACAATAAGGGTGTGGTGTAGGTATCTGCTTGATATTTAGATATTTTACTCCACTACAAGACCAGAGGACTCTTTATTACGAAGACCTCTGAGTCGACTCAGTTCGAATCTGATGCAGGCACTATATTCTTCAAAGCCCGACAATTGTGGATTTTTCATAGTTGTTGGGCTTGGTGTTTTTAATGAGTAATATGCAGGATTAGTTAAGTCTACACCCACTAGTTAAGTTTTAAAGTAATACTTAAGTAATATTTTACGTACGAGATACACTTGCTTATGAGATCATTTACTCTATCAACATAACTTTCTGGGTAAAAATATTTCCTACTTAAGATAGAGTAATAAGCAATCTCCAACCTCCTATTAAGCAGACCCTTAGTTTTCATAAGTTCATAATTTGTCACAAAGTCTTGGTTTTTTATTTGTAACGAAATGTTTATTTCTTCCTTTCCTTTTTCTTGTATTTTATTTAAATCAGTTTTCAAAGTCCTTATCATAAGCTCATACATATCTTCCAAATCTTTCTTCTTAATTACCTCAGCAACAACTTTCCCATCATCAGCACCGTTGTGTTTATACTTATTTGGTATTGTTAAACTTACGATATTTGGTGTAAGTGCAAATTGGGTAAATGGCCTTGAGTCACATGAATCTTGAATAAGACCAATCTGTAAAGTTATGTTATTTTCTTTAGCTCCCTTCTTAAATAATGTTTCTGCTTTATTTTCCCCCTTATTTTTATACCCAAATAAGCACCCTGTGTTACACAACTGTAAAACTACACCGTCTTCATAATTTGCTTCACTTACAAAATTTTCTAAGTGTGAAATCGATAGGTTTTTTACCAAATCCTTAATATTTTCTACTTTTAAGCACTCAAGATTTACAATAAAGTCCCTATTAGTTAGCCCAAAGTAATTGGTTTTAGCAAAGTACCAACTGCTTAGCTGATGGACCTCCTCATGTGTGTTAAAAAGGTAATAAACATTAAAGTTTGATTCTTTTGTATCTTTAATAAGTTGTAACAATACAGCTACGGCAGCACCGTCATCTGCATTGTAGCCATAAAGATTTTTTTCATCTTGATCAAAGTAGTTCAGGTCAAATTGTCCAAAAGAGTTTAAAGGTACTTCAAAATTTGCCTCTATTTCTACCCGCTGTTTAAATCCTGCATCAACATTTTTAATTTTACCTTTTCCCAGATACACACCTTTTGGATCAAATATTTTTATAGATATGTTGGAGCGTTTAACCTCATCTTGAAGCCTCTTTGTACCAGCTAGCCCCATGAAAACACCTTCCGAATTGTTTTTTAATATAATCCCAGGGTGATCTAGGTGTGCCATAACAAGTATTTTTGGTTTTTTAGGATCAATTTTAGTTGGATCTACTACAATCCCATACATATTTTCAGTATATGAGACTCCAATTTCATCAAGGTACTCTCTAATAAATTTAGTAGTAAAAGCACTCAAAAATGGTACATTTGGTACATTTTGATAATCTTGAAAGGTTTTAATAATCTCTACTTGTTTACTCATACTATTTTCCAGCCAAGGTATTTTACAACTAATATGCTAATTAGCGACAATAAAATCTGTGCAATTGTTGCGAATTTTACAACTTTTGTATCTTCCCAGCCTCTATTTAATAAATGAAGGTGTAGTGGGGCTATAAGAAAGAGCTTCTTACCTAGGTATTTTATTGACATAATTTGACATAGACTGCTTAAACCTTCCACTAAAAGTGTCATATATAAAATACAAATTGGTAGTATGGGGTATCTAAAAACACCAAGCCCTAAAAGAAACCCCACACCCATTGTACCGCTGTCGCCAAAGGTAACTTTAGCTGGCTTCAAATTAAAGAATGTGAAAACTCCAAAGTAGGCAAGCAAAACAGTGTGCAAATAGAAAAGTACTGAAAACCCAAATGAAGTGTACTCAAAGTACATAAGAGCAGGAAGTACTATTAATGTAAGACTGCCTATAAGCCCATCCAAGCCGTCAGTAATGTTGTATGCATTGAGTACAAAAACCCCGACAACTGAACCTACAAGTAACCAGATGATGTGTACAGGGTAGAGTATGGTAGCTGCAAAGAAAAATACATTTAGCTGCAGAATAAGCTTTTGATACATTCTAAGTCCCCAAGAGTTGGTTGTTAGGTAATAGAAGTATTTCAAGATGTCGTCCCACAGTCCAAGTGCCAAGAATATGCCAAAAAATAGCAACAGAGTGATAGTGTGGAAATCTAATTTACCTAATGTTGCTAGAAGTAGAGCAAGAAAAACTATATTTGGTATCAAAAGTAGCCCATAACTTGAAGGCACCCCTAGAGTGTTTCCAAGATGGTTGTACCACAGTGGATTTCTATGTGATGTGTCCACACCTTGAGTTTGGGTGGTTTTGTAGAATTTGAGTCTTGTGAGGAGGTTTATAAAAGGGTGTGCTACAACCAGATTTAGAGCCAGAAAGGCAAGAAAAGTGCTTATGATTGGCCATAGGTTGCCGGTAGGGTAGAGGAGTTCAAAAGTGGGTAGCATAGGGGTATTTTAGCAGAGATTTAGTATGTAAGTTTGGATTGTCATTACAAGGATTTCTATACAGCGCTTGATTTAACATTGAACCTATAGTATAATAATGGAGTAAAATCTTACACAGTTTCCGGAGACCTGACCGTACCACATTTGTGGTGCAAATAATGGCAGGCAACGAGGAAACAAGGAGTAAAAATGACCAACTACAGTTATAGTGACGAGTACGGGAATCAATGCGGGGAAGAAAGTGCTGTTCGGCGCTCTTTTGACTACATGGGGCACACTTGCGAAGATATTCGAACATCCCCGAAGGCTGATTGGATATTTTGGAACAAGATTAGCCAGAGCGAAACTCTGCACGCAGAGGTACGATTGCATTGGGCCAGATATCAGGGTCCAGAAGGTGATATGTACCGCCAGATAGCTAATCGGACAACGAGTTCCAACAAAGTTAAGGAACTTGATAAGATTTGGTTCCCAGTATCTGATGCCTCAGGAAACAGTAATATTAGTCAAGAGTTTTACCATCGACTTCTGCCGATTATAGCGCGGAAGGAAATGGATAAAATTTTGGCTGAGGCTCGGAACGCGTCGGAACAATTCCGAAAGTTGATTGACCCAGAAATTTATCGTCCATTTTACTTGGATGGTAAAAAGTATATGTTCCTCAAATACGGACAATCAGATTTCGGTTGGGGTTTGGTACCGGTAAATACCCCGGAAGAAAAATATGCTATCCCGACCCGTCGCCCGGGTAAAGAATTTGAAATCAGTCACATAAAGGTGATTGAGGTCATGGCCTACCACAGCGATGGTTTTTGGTACCGTGAGGGATTCCTGATCGAGGGCGTCTTTTATCACAAGTACCGATAAGATTTATCGAAGACTTTTTCAGTGAAGTCGCTGCATGTGCAGGCATCATCTAGTTTCAAAGAAAGTCTAGATGGTTGAGAAGTTTTCTCTGCTAAGAACAGTTATTCGCTTCAGATTATAAATCTGAGTCTCCTAGGCGAATGTAAAATTAGGAGTTTGAAATCATTGTTCGTTTCTTTTTTACAAGACCTGGTTGAATGCATGGATAATCCCAGCTTCCTAGGTCTTGTTTGTTTTTTCCATTAATTCACTAGCTGTTTAAGTTTCCATTTCTTCTACATCTGTTAAAATGCACTCATGTCTTTATCCATAGGTATCGTCGGCCTTCCAAATGTCGGCAAGTCAACACTCTTTAACGCACTACTTAAAAAACAAGTAGCACTTGCTGCCAACTACCCATTTGCCACAATAGAACCAAACATTGGTATTGTAGATGTCCCAGACCCACGCCTTGAGCAATTAGCCCAAATAGTCAAAACCGAATACGGTGGCCGTGATGGCACTAGGGAAGTACCCGAAAAGATTATCCCAGCTGTAGTTAAGTTTTTAGATATTGCAGGCCTTGTCAAAGGGGCTTCAGAGGGCGAAGGACTGGGCAATAAGTTTCTTTCCCATATCAAAGAGGTTGATGCCATAGTTCACGTGATAAGAGATTTTGATGATGAAAACATCCTTCGTGCAGGCGCTACTGATCCAAAAAGTGACAAAGAAATCATAGAAACAGAGCTTATGCTTGCTGACCTTCAAGTACTAGATAAAAAAATAGCTTCCGATGCAAGGCTTGCAAGAGCAGGGGACAAAGAAAGCCAAGCTCGTACAAAAGTATATGAAAAGCTAAGTGGCCCACTTTCACGAGGTGAACTTGCTTCATCAATAAATCTTACTGACGAAGAAAAATTTATAATAAAAGATCTTAATTTACTCACATTAAAACCAGCCATCTATGTTTATAATGTGTCAGAAAATGCTATCATACAAGAAGAAAATGAACTGGTGGGTAATAATGTTGTTCGATTATCAGCAAAGATAGAGTCAGAGCTTTCCATGCTTCCTGAAGAGGAACAAGAAGAATATATGAAAGAACTTGGTATCCATGTGTCCGGTCTTGATAAGGTTATAAAAAGAGGTTACGACTTGCTTGGTCTTCAGACATTTCTTACAGCTGGGCCTAAAGAAGTAAGAGCGTGGACTATCCTTCAAGGTTCAAAGGCTCCTCAAGCTGCTGGTATTATTCATACCGACTTTGAAAGAGGGTTCATTTCAGCCGAGATTTGCGGCTATAAAGACCTTATTTCAGTAGGTAGTTGGAAGGCTGCAAAAGATAAAGGTCTAATCAGAATAGAGGGCAAAGAGTATGTTATGAAGGACGGCGATGTGGTCGAGTTTAGGTTTAGCGTTTAAAAACCTTGCGAAAGTGCCTTTTTTCTTGTAATATCCCAAAGCTTTAGTGTTCTAGTCTAGTTAGACATTAAACTCTGGACTAGTTTCCTCTAACCGTTATAATGGGCGCAGGTTATCAAATTTGTCTGATATGACGGGGTGGGAAATCCACAATACTATATGAAAAAATACGAATTAATGACAATTATAAAATTAAGCCTGGGTGAAGATAGCGCACGCGACCTATCTAACACAATCAAGGATTCTATTTCCTCAAACAAGGGTAAAATTATGAATAGTGATTTCTGGGGTAAAAAGAAATTTGCCTACGCAATTGGTAAAGACACCGAAGGCTTTTATGAGGTTGTTACATTTGATATGGATGCAAAAAACCTTGTCAATCTCAAAAAGAACTTGAACCTACAAGAGGGTTTATTAAGGTATTTACTTACTTCTATAAATTAGAAGAAAGGAAAAACTAATATGGCACGAAGTGTTAATAAAGTTATATTAATCGGAAATCTTACAAGAGATCCAGAGTTAAAATATACTCCTCAGGGCCACGCAGTGTGCACTTTTGGCATTGCTACAAACAGAGAATGGGTTACAAACGGTGAAAAACAAGAAGCAGCTGATTTTCATAATATAGTGGCTTGGAATAAATTGGGAGAAATTTGTTCTCAATTTCTAACAAAAGGTGCTAAGACTTATGTAGAGGGTAGATTGCAAACAAGAACTTGGCAAGGTGAAGATGGTAAAAAGAATTACAAAACTGAGATAGTGATAGATGAGATGGTTATTTTAAGTGGTAAGGGTGGAGAAGGTGTTGGAGCTTCTGCTAAAGAAAATACTGGTGCAGGAGAAGACTCCCAACTTAACGATGTGACTTTTGGTGAGGAAGTTTCCGCAGAGGAGATCCCTTTCTAAAGATAAGTTGCCTAGAGTTCTAGGCCAAAATAGCAAAGAAAAGATAAAAATATGTTAGAGAACAATAAAAACAACACAAATACTGCAAGCAAAAGAACTGGTAAATGCTACTACTGTGAGAGTAAAAGTAATCCAGACTATAAAGATACCTTGGTATTAAAAAGATACATTACCGAAAGAGGTAAGATTCAACCAGCAAGTAGAACTGATATTTGTAGCAAACACCAAAGAAAACTTTCAACAGAGGTAAAAAAAGCCAGATTTATGAGCCTTGTTTACTACACAGAGGTTCATTCTCTGTAACACCTTTGATATCTTTGCTATCATTTATACATGCCTTCATTGTCCTTATACATTGGTGAATCTCAGGTTTCCGCATTGCGTTACAAAACACCGGCATCTTTTGAATTCGCTTTGCTTCCTTATGTTTTTCTATCAGAGCTTAATGAGGAGTCTCATGCGCGGGAGAGATTTTTTGATCAACTAATCGATTATTTTTTTGATAAATTCAAAATTAAACTTGGTACCCACGAACTTTATATAATTGCAGGGTTTGGTGAAAAAATTCCTTTAACCCCCACAAAACTATTTGAAACTTCTAGTGTTCTTAGAGCATCGATTCAGAACTATCACTGGGTATTTGTGGAAAACTCTACTATTACAACCCCAATCGATAGTATTAGCTATTTTCCATATGGCAAGGATTCCAAGTTTAAAGATGGGGAATTTGTTAATTTTATCTCAAATCGCGCACTTTATCCCCAAATCACAACTTCAAATCCAAAACTTCAAAATATTGAGGATCTTTTGATCCAAGACCTTTACGCCCAGTCTAAAAATGATATAGCCAGTAACTCTAGCGTTATTTTTACAGGTAGTAGATTTACAAAAATTTTACAATCTCCGGCTCAGACATATCTTTTTGCCATGGGACTTCTTAATAATTCTGGTTTCTTCAAAGTAACAATAGACCCCGCAAATAAATTACCCTTAATAGCATCCCTTGATAAAACCATAGATGATACATTTGAAGATGAATTCATAAACCTAGGGACAGTTCTTAAAATGGTAGGCGGGGGAGAGGTGCTTTTTACAAAAGAGTCCGGAGGCTCACAACTTGTAGATATCAAGCCAAATCAAGTATTTGTTTTCCCACTTTTAGAGTCAGAGAGGGCAAAAGTATCTGTATCAGGAAAATATATAGGCAAACAGGAGAATAGTGTAAGGGGTGGTAAACTTGGTTTTGTACTTGACTCAAGGGATCATTACTATGACCGAGTTGATAGAGAATGGGTTAAAGTTTTAGAAGAAAGGCTAGCTGCTTTTTAGTACTATATTTTTATGTTTATTCCGCTAGTTCAGAAAATCACAAAAAGAAACAATGTATTAGTAGAAAGGGCTCTACCAAAAAAAGGTGAGCTTGACGCCCCAATCGGTACTAAAGTTGAACCTTTTACAAGAGTTGGTATTGCTAAAGTTTCTTACGGTAGGCTTCCGCTTGCCTCTTCTTTAAAAATAGTACGGGGAAAAAGTGTTGGTTCCTATTTTTATACAGGTGAGGTGCTTGGCATATTAACCGGAAAAAAAATTATTGCCCCATTTGACGGAGTACTACAAAAAATTCCAAATGGCTTTATGTTTGAACAAGAGGAGCGTGACTTCTGGCTTCTAGCTGGTGTTTGGGGCGAGGTGATTGATTATGTTGATAAATACTCGGTTATTCTAAAAACTCAAACAACAGATATTCATCTTGCGGCTTGCACTCAAAACAGTTGTGATGGTGAGCTTATTGTCTTTCCAAATCCTTCAGAGCTTCTTGAAATGCACTACTTAGAGCGTTTTTCTAAAGATTCTTTCGGAAAAATAGTTTATACCGGAAACTACGTAAATTCTATGATGGTAGCAAAGGCGATTGAACTTGGGGTTGCTGGGATTATTGCTGGAAGTGCTGAAAGAGATGCCTTTTCACTTGCCAAACGAAATGGGGTATTTTTGGGCTCAATTTCAGGTTTTGGTAAGATTCCAACCCCAACCAATGTCTATGCATTTTTGAAAGATATTTCAAATAGATATGTATTTTTACAGGGTAGCAGGCAACTTTTAAGAATTCCGGTTTCTTCTGAATTTTCTGAAGCAGAGGTCAGTCCTGATCTTTTTTCAGGAACTTTGTGTGAACTAAAGTGTGACCTTTCTGTACAGGTATTTGAAGAACCGTACTTTGGATGGGTTGGTAAAGTTTCCTCTGTTACAGATGACGATGTGTATGTTATTCTTGACGATGTTAAAGATCCTGTTAAGATAAAAATTCCTAATTTAGTTGCACTAGAATAGGTATTTTTTCAGATTTGCTATAACTTAGCTTGGACTTTAAAGAAGTGTTCCAAGTACAAACATAGTTTAATTTTTTTTGTAAAATACGATGACAAAATTTGAAATATTTCAGATATATGCAACCTCCCTCCTACTTATACTAAGTGCTTTTTTTGGTGGTTGGTGGTTTGGTAAGGCTGGCTATCTTTTTGAAATTAGAAGAAACCCCCCGGAACTTAAAGTCATAAATAGATCTCCTAGTTCCCAGACAATAGATTTTGATCTGTTCTGGAAGGTTTGGACAATGTTACAAAGCGATTATCTTGAAAGACCAGTAGATGGCAAAAAGATGCTTTATGGTGCAATTGAGGGCATGGTTAAGTCTTTGGGTGATCCCTATACCTCTTATCTTTCTCCAGAAATTAATGACTCTGTAAATAATGCGTTAAATGGTACATACGAAGGAATAGGAGCTGAGTTAGGTATAAAAGATGGGCAACTTATTGTGGTAGCCCCAATTGATGGGTCTCCTGCAAAAGCTGCTGGTATTCAATCAGGCGATAAAATACTAAAAATTGACGACATTATAACTGTAGGACTTGGGGTATCAGAGGCTGTTGGTAAAATACGCGGTAGTGCCGGGACAATGGTAGCTCTTACAATACAAAGAAATAACGAGGAGCCATACGTAGTTAACATAAAAAGAGGAAAGATTGTTATAGCAAGTGTTACGTGGGAGAAAAAGGCTGAAAGCATAGCTTATATAAGACTAAGTAGGTTCGGGGCTGATACAAATGATGAGTGGGATAAAGCCGTAGCTAAAATTAATGTAGAGATGCGAAACCTTGATGGTGTTGTTCTTGATATGCGAGGAAATCCCGGAGGTTATATGATGTCAGCTGTCTATATAGCTGGGGAGTTTTTCAAGGATAAGGTTGTGATGTATCAAGAAGCCGCAACCGGAGAACAAACCGCCCTTGATACAAAAAGAGTTGGTATTTTCCATGGAGTTCCTGTTATTGTACTTTTAGATAGAGGTAGTGCTTCTGCAGCAGAGATACTAGGCGCTGCTTTACGTGAAAATATTGATGCTCCGGTAGTAGGGGAGAAATCTTTTGGTAAAGGGACAATTCAGGATGCTAAAGATTTTGAGGATGGCTCCGGAATTCATATCACAATAGCAAAGTGGTTAACTCCAAAAAAACAGTGGGTTCATAAAAATGGCATTGATCCAGACATATCTATTGAAAGAACAACCGAAGATATGAAAAATAATGTTGATAAACAACTTGAAAAGGCAATCGAGCTTATAAAGCAGGGGATTACGGACCGAAATTCTATTGAGAGTACAAAGGAAGACTAATATTCTATATTTAATACTTTAGACCAAGGGTTTCAAAAAGGATTCAAATTTACCTTTCTTCTTTATTGTCTAACGCCTTAAGATCTTCAAACATCCCATCAAGCTCTCCGTTTAGTATTTTTGGAATATTGTGCCAAGATACATTTATTCTATGGTCTGTGATTCTGTCTTGTGGGAAGTTGTATGTACGAATTTTCTCACTTCGTTCTCCGCTTCCTATTTGGTCAGCTCTTAAATCTGATAGATTTTTAACATTACTCTCAATCATTTGTTGATAAAGGCGTGATCTTAACATTTCCATTGCCCGTAATCTGTTTTTCAATTGAAATCTTTCTTCCTGACACTCAACAACCATACCGGTTGGTTTGTGAATAAGTCTTACAGCTGTGGAAACTTTATTTACGTTTTGGCCTCCAGCTCCACCAGATCTAAAAAATGCCTCTTCTATGTCTGACGGTTTTATCTCAATGACAACAGGTGATACTACAGGAAGCACTGCTACAGTAGCTGTTGAAGTATGGATTCTTCCTCCTGCCTCAGTAGTTGGCACTCTTTGTACTCGGTGTACGCCTGTTTCATGTTGAAGTAGTGGATATACTTCCTTTCCTTTTACTTCAGCACTCACTGTTTTAATGCTTTTAAAATCGCCTTGCGAGATAGAAAGTTCAGTTACTTTCCAGTTTTTGAGTTCAGCATACCTTAAATACATTCTATAAAGATCCCCTGCAAAGAGACCTGCCTCATCTCCACCAGTTCCTGCTCGTATTTCAAGTATGGCTTTGTTTTTGTCTATGGCGTCTTCTGGGTTGTCAACCTCGTCTGCATTCGTATAATCCCCTTCCAGATGATTTAGGGACTTTACAAGGGCATCTATCTGCGCATTTAAGGAAATGTTATCCTCCACGATTAACTTCTGCATTTCCTCATCACAAGAAGCTAAAAGTAACGTATTATCTTCTACGTTTTTTTTGAGTCTATCTATTTCATTTTGTATTGTATCCGTTGTTACGCTCATATAGTTATTTTTTCATGGAACCAAGATAATGAATATAGGAAAATTGTAATGCAAATCTATTTTTCTGGAGTTTTTGTGGAGGCGAGCATTTCTTTTAGTGAAAGGGATTTTGATTTGTCCGAAGTTTTTGTACCCTTAGCAACTTTTTTTGTTGTGCCGACATTTGCTTGAGCCAATTTTCTTTTTTTCTCAAACTTCTCGATTCTACCTTCTGTGTCGACAAACCTTTGTTTACCGGTATAAAAAGGATGGCACGCACTACAAAGATCCACCCTTATCTCTTTAAGAGTTGACAGGGTAGTGAATTTGTTACCGCAAGCGCAGGTAACTAAAACGTCTGTATAGATTTGTGGGTGAATGTCCTTCTTCATAAGCAAGGGGGAGTATATCAAGATTTATATTTCTCTGCAATCACTACCCCGGTTGCGATAACAACCATACCACAAAGGATTAAAACACTTAGTTTTTCGCCCAAAAACAACATAGCTATAGGAATTGCAAAAAGGGGAGATATGTAGTTATAAATGGCAGTTTCACTTGTTGCTATCTTAGTAAGCCCCCATTCAAATAGGGTGTAGGCAACAATCGAGGAAAAAATTGCCATATATAAAAGGCCTAAAATAGCCGGAAAGTTTAAAATGATCTGCTGGGGCGTGTTAATTCCAAAGATTTCCCAAAGTGCGAATGGTATAAGGACAATAAGTCCCACATAAAAAGTGAGCATAGTTAGAAGAGTTGAGTCATATTTTTTGTGCATTTGGTGTAAGTGGAAGTAATTAAAGGTTTTATTTGTAGTGTCTGACTTTTCGCCCATCATTCTTTTTCCAAGAACTATATAGGCCGGCCAAGTTAATTGGTAGATAACTATAAGTAAGTTGCCAAAAATGCGTAGATGTGTTGGTACTAAAGATCCATTTGTAGTAAGAGTTGGTTCAATTGCAATAAAAAGCATTCCAAAGGTCGCAATCCCATAGCCAAATTTTTGTACAAGGTTGACCCTCTCCTTATAAAAATAATGTCCAGCTGCAATAGTTGCGATGGGGGTTAAGACATTAATGATGGATGAATCAATTGCTGTAGTGTATTTAAGACCAATAAATATAAGGACTATAGAGGCCTGTCCAAAAAGTCCCAGCCAAAAAATGTTTGGAACATCTGCCCAATCAATCGGTGTTCTTTTTAGCGCGATAAGAAGATAAGGAAGAAGTATTGCGCCAACAATCACAAAACGCAAAACCATGAAAGTAAATGGTGGGAGGTAGTCTAAGGTGAGTTTTATGATAGGTCCAGCACCAGCCCATATAATAGTAGCGGTAAGAAGTGCCAGATGGGCAAGAAGTATGTTTTTGGGCAGTGACTTTTTTACCATATTTCAAGTTTAATTAGTTTTTTAAAAAATCTTCAAGGAGTAGAATTTCTTGTGTGCTAGTCCGGAGATTTTTTATTATTACAGTCTTATCTTTTATTTCATTTTCTCCAAAAATTACAGCCATAGAAGCATTTTTACGTTCAGCAAATTTAAGTTGCTTGTCCAGTTTTGAGAAATTGTCAAGCCATACCAAAACTTTTTTTCCTTTGGCTCTTAATTTTATAGCTATTTCACTTGCAAGATTTTCGTAAATTGTTGCTTTTTCTGGATTTGTTTCTGGCCACCTTGTAATCATGTAATCTAGCTCATCTTGATTTTGAGGTAAAAGTTTCCAGGCTGTCAGAAAATCCATAAATGTGACATCTCCCATACCAAAGCCTGTTGCAGGTACAGAAGCATCTGCAAAGATTTTTACTAAATCATTGTACCTACCCCCACCAAACATCGCTCTAGTATTCTGTGGATTTAAATCAAATTGTTCAAAAACTATCCCAGTGTAGTAGGCGAGTCCTCTTACAATCGTGGGATCAAATTTTATAAAATTTTCAAGATTTGCATCTTTTACTTTTTTGAGTAATTCTTTTACTTCTTTGGCACCATTTGACTTCTGTGAAAGCATTTGTTCCAGTAGAGTGTTGGGTTGTGATAGTAGATTATTTACATCTTTTATCTGATTTTCACTAAGCAGTACCTTTTCTTCAAGTATTTTATTAAAATCCTCTGGTGAAATTTTTGCTTTTTTATCAAGTACTTTACTAAACTCAATTTTTTGTTCAATGGTTAGTCCAAGAAAGTTATAGAACTCATCCATCAATTTTCTATTATTAATTCTAAGTTCAAACATACCTTCTTTTGCTCCCGCCCTTTTCATAATATCTATAGCAAGACACATTACTTCAAAATCAGCTGAAATTTCATCAATACCCATAACATCAACATTTAGTTGAAAAAATTCTCTAAGCCTCCCTCTTTGGGGCTTTTCATATCGCCATAAGTTGGGAATTGAAAACCACCTGATAGGAAAGTTTAAAGCCTTATATTTAGCAGCTACCATTCTTGCTAGAGTGGGTGTCATCTCTGGTCTTATTGCAATTTTTCTTTCCCCACGATCAGTGAAAGAGTAAAGCTGTTCGTTTACAAGCTCCTCCCCGCTTTTTGCTGCATAAAGCTCAAATGATTCCAAAAACGGACCGTCATATTCTTCGTAGCCATAACTTTTGCATACCTCGCGCCAAATACCAAAAATGTAATCGCGTAGCCTTAGATCTTCTGGATAGAAGTCCCTTGAGCCTTTATATGGTTGAGTTGATATTCTTGTATTATTCATCGACAGTAATGATAGCTGATTTTTATGCTATTTGCTAAATAAATCCTTGTGCTAATATATCCACATGGAAATTACATACATAGGGCATTCGTGCTTCAAAATAAAAGGTAAAAACTTAGAGCTTGTCATAGATCCCTACGATCCTGACAAAACTGGTTATAAACTTCCCAAACTGACTACCGATGTTGTTTTAACTTCCCATGAGCACGATGATCACAGTTTCCTAGACGGAGTGTCTGGTTATAAACTTGCAATTACAACTCCCGGTGAGTACGAAATAAATGACGTTTATATAGAGGGTATTACCACCTTTCACGATGATAAAGAGGGTAAGGACCGTGGTAAAAATACGATGTTTCAAATAACAATTGACGACATGAATATATTACATGTTGGGGATTTGGGGCATTTGTTAAATAAAGAAACTTTAGAAAAGATTTTAGATATTGATGTATTGATGGTACCTGTTGGTGGATTTTATACAATTGATGCGGAAGAGGCCTCTAAACTCATTTCTTCTATTGAACCAGGTGTAGTTATTCCCATGCACTACAAAGAAGATAAGGCAAATCCTTTAACTAAAGATATGGGGGAGTTAAAGAAGTTTTTGGATGAAATGGGTGTTGAAAACGTCACTACGCAGGACAAACTCAAGATAACAAAAGGTGAAATTCCGGAAGAAACCGAAGTTGTTGTTTTAAATCCTACCCATTAATAACTAAGTTCAGCTTACATTTAAGCAGGCAGACTATATATTTCTGTCTTCAGATGTTGTAGAAATGTAGTAGCCTATGGCAAATTATGAACACAACAAAAAAAATGTAGACCGCAGTGTACCCCCGCATGATATTGATGCGGAGAAGTCCGTACTTGGTGCTTTGCTTTTGGATTCTGAATCTATTGTTAAAGTTGTTGAGTTTTTGACACCCCGGCATTTTTACCGCAATGCCCACGAGATGATTTATGAAGCAATCTTAAATCTTTACGAAAAAAGAGAACCTGCTGATCTTATTACAGTACCCGATGAGTTGAAAAGAATAGAAGGTTTGGAAAGGTTGGAGGGGTTTCTTATCTTACTGATCTTGTAAATGCAGTTCCTACTGCTGCAAATATAGAACATTACGGGAGAATTATTCGTGATCACGCCATAAGACGCTCTCTCATTACAGCTTCTGCCCAAATATCCGAAATGGCCTATGGATCAGAGGAAGTTTCAAATATGCTTGATAGTGCAGAGCAAGCACTATTTTCGGTTTCACAGGATAAGATTCATCAGGATTTTGTGCCGGTAAGCCAAGTACTTGAAATTACTTTTGAAAGACTTGATGAATTAAGTAAAACAAGAGGTGCTTTAAGAGGAGTACCGACTGGTTTAAAAAGCTTGGATCGTATGCTTTCAGGCCTCCAAAAAGAAAATTTGATTATTTTGGCTGCACGACCATCCGTTGGTAAAACTTCTTTGGCTTTAAACATAGGTCAACTTGCCTCAGTAAGCCATAAAAAGGGCATTATTTTATTTTCACTTGAGATGGGCCGTGAGTCAGTAGTTGATAGGATGATCTCTGTGCAGGGAGATATTGATAACTGGAGAATTGCTACCGGTAACTTAGAAGCCGAGGATTTTGAAAAATATTCTATAGCAGCGGGGGAGTTAGCAGAAGCACCATTTTTTATTGATGACACTCCGGGTATTGGAGTTATGGAAATGCGAACAAAAGCAAGGAGAATGATGCTTGAACATAAAATTGATCTAATAATTGTTGATTACTTACAGTTGGTAAAAGGCCGAAATCTGGAAAGTAGAGTACAAGAAGTATCCGAAATCTCCCAAGCTTTAAAAAATTTAGCAAGAGAACTTAAAGTTCCTGTCTTAGCTTTGTCTCAGTTGTCTCGTGCTGTTGAACAAAGGGGTGGTGACAAAAGGCCACAACTTTCTGATCTTAGAGATTCTGGATCTATTGAACAGGACGCAGACGTAGTCATGTTTTTATACAGACCTGACGATGAGGATAGAGTAAACCACATTTTATCCATCCAAAAGCACAGAAATGGTGCAACAGGTGATATACCACTTTTCTTTAAAGGTGATAGGACAAGGTTTTTTGAAACTGATACTGGTTCAAATAGTCAGAAATAATAGAAATAGGCAAATTGAACAGAATATATAATTAGTTAGATCTGTATGAGGTGTTGTTACATCGGCACCTCATACCAATCAGAATTACAAGTTAATCATTTGAACACAGGTGTACATGACCAATGTGTTCTGCAGATACAGGTTTATTTTCATCAAGAGTTATGTTGATAGTGTCACCTGGTTGTGCATCAGGAAGCATGGTCAGTGGTATTCCCATTGTTTGATTTGGCAACGGGGATGTGAGGTAAATGATCCCCGAGTTTATGTCCCGTACTGTTTTTTGTGTAGTGGTCATATTTTCCTCTCTTTTTACATGGAGTATAAAGACAAACTTTCGTCGATTCTATACTCTTTATGGTAAAATCTCAAATGTTGATATCAAAGGTAAAACTGGGCAAGTGGCGGAATGGTATACGCGTTGGTCTCAAAAACCAATGGGAGTTAATCCCGTGAGGGTTCGAGTCCCTCCTTGCCCACCAATACTTAAGCATAGTTTGTATTTATTACAGTAAGGTGAGCGTTTATGTTAGCATCAGAATTAAAAACAGGCAGAATATTTAAAGATCAGGAAATTCCATATCAGGTGGTCAAATATGAGCACATTAAAACAGCACGTGGCGGTGCTACTGTACGTGTTAAATCTAAAAATTTGTTAAACGGAAATGTTATTGAGAAAAGTTGGGGTTCTACAGAGAAAATAGATGAGGCAGATGTATCCAGAGGAAATCTTCAATATATTTATAAAGATGATACGGGTTATATATTTATGAGTCCCTCTACATATGAGCAGACTACTGTAAATGAAGAGATAGTAGGGGAGTCAGCCAAATTTTTAAAAGAAGGTGAGACTGTCCAGGTTTTGTATTTTAATGATAATCCAATATCAATAGAACTTCCAAAATCTATGATTTTTGAAATTTTATACACTGAGCCCGGATTTAAAGGAAATACTGTCACAAACACCTACAAGGATGCCACTTTATCAAATGGTACTTTTGTTAAAGTTCCAACATTTATAAAAATTGGTGATATAGTAAAAATCAACACAGAGTCCGGCGACTATGTCTCCAAAGCCTGAGTGTATTTAAAAAATTAAAAAAGCTAAGGGTTTTATAAAAATGTTTAGTATACCTAGTCAATTAATAATAAGTGGTGTTTCTATAAACTCCTTTGGAATATTTCTATTTTTTGGATTTTTACTTCTGGCGTTTACAGTCTGGAGTGAGGGGAAAAAAGACGGATTTGACGAAGAGAGGCTTTTTGACATGCTTTTAGTGTCTTCATTTATTAGCATTTTATTTTCAAGAACTTTTTTTGCTTTAGATCATTCTGTGACAGCCGGTGCTTTCTTTCTTCAAATAGTTAGAGTATGGACACCTGGTTTTAATCTCCTAGGAGCTCTAATAGGTTTTATATTACCTATATTTCTTTTTTGCAGATCTTGGAATTGGTCTTTTTACCATATTATCGATATTTTCTCTATGGGATTAGCTCTTGCTTTTTCTGCTGTGGCCTTAGGTTACATTGGTCTGCAGGCTAAATTCAACTTTCTGTTTGGTTTTGCTGCTTGGATTTTTGTTTATGCTCTTCTAGCTAGGTTAAGAACTACCAAGTTAAGGTCGGGGTATGGGTTTTGTCTATTTACAGTGTTAAACACTGCACTTGGTATTTATTTTTTTGGTGTTAAAGATAATTTGATCTTTTACTGTGTATTAGTTACACTTGGTTTTATTGTATTTGGATTTAGATGGAGAATATCACATGATGAAGTTGTCGCAAGAATCATTAGCCGAATTAAAAAATAAATTGCAAACCAAAAAACTAGCCCTATCTGAAGAGTTAAAACTTCTAAACGGAGAAGATACCTACCATGATTTAAGTAGAGCTGACGGTAATTCTGAGGATGCAGATGAAGCTTATGAGGATCTTGCTCATGAAGAGACTCAAATTAAACTACATGATTTACAAAAATCTTTGTTTCAGGTTGATAAGGCCTTAAACTTAATGGAAACAGGAAGTTACGGTTTGTGCGAAATTTGTAGTGGGGTAATAGATCAAGCTCGTTTAGAAGTTTATCCTGAGGCCACTACTTGCTTTGAACACGCCATCTAAATAATAGTGTTGATATTTTTTGCTAAAGCTACAGTCGTCCATATATTTATTAATTTAAAATGAACTGCAGCCATATTTTTTCTGGAATTATAAGTACCCCGACATATTTATTAGGTTATGTTTTGGTTTTGGTATTTGTTATTTTGTGGTTTTGGTTTATATACAGGGATAGAGTGGGGAAGTGGCTTATCTTATTTATTGTTTTTGGTGCGTCCTACAACTTATACTTTAGACTTTTAGGTTACTGTGTTCCAGATCCATTTAGCTTTTTTGGCTTATTTAGATTTAATTTGGCCGACATACTCATAGATATTGGTGTATTGACATTAGCGATTTATACACTTATAACAGATCCAATGCC
Source organism: candidate division WWE3 bacterium (assembly GCA_016182565.1). Classification (GTDB taxonomy): domain Bacteria; phylum Patescibacteriota; class WWE3; order UBA101185; family UBA10185; genus JACPGI01. The sequence goes on along the minus strand of JACPGI010000006.1, from coordinate 3,355 downwards.
TAAAAATAAATAAAATGAGTAAATTTGCCTCTTTGGCATTTTTTGAAGCTGTTTTACTCCTGATAGGTCTACTTGGACACTACGTCAATTTGCCCCATATTAAAGATAATTTACTCTTACAGTTTCTTTTGGATGTATTTTTAATTTTTCCTTTAATTCATATAGTTTTAGAAACTATGGTTTTGTTAAAAATTAGAATATGTCACATATTTTCATACCAATATGTTAAAAATATCACTTCAGGTCAGATTTCTAGTGATGCTTTCGGTTTCGACTATGATCATGGCATAACATTTAGAGACATTGAGTTCCCATCCTTAAGCGACTATCCCATGGACTTAAATTAAACTGTATATGTTAAGATATCTCCTATGCAGGATATTGAAATTTTATTTCAAAATGAAGAAATTCTAGTAATAAATAAGCCCGCCGGAATTACAGTAAATAGATCTGAAACTACAAAAAACACACCCACAGTACAGGACTTTTTGATTAAAAATTTTCCATTAAAAGTGGCTTCTGGGGTTGATACTAGCCTATCTACAGATATAGGGGTTTTAGATGCCTCAAAAGATCCTGTTATGACAAATATACCAGGCATTAATGACACAGAGGATGATGTAGTTTCCGACTTTGTGTCTCGAAATGGTATCGTGCATAGACTTGATAAAGACACTTCTGGTGTTTTAGTTATAGCAAAGACCGAAGCCGCATTTAATTATTTACAAGCGCAGTTTAAGTCAAGAACTGTGCTAAAAGACTACTTTGCTTATGCAATTGGTGAAATAGCTGACCAGAAATTTGAAATAAATGCACCTTTGGCACGAAACCCAAAAAATAGACTAAAAATGGCAGTTATTCCTACAGGAAGGGTTGCAGTGACATTGTTTGAAAAAGATCATATTTTTGAGTTAAATGGGGCAAAGTATACAGCTCTAAGGGTTTTTCCAAAGACCGGAAGAACCCATCAGATTAGGGTACATTTGGCTGCACTAAATCACCCTATTGCTGGAGATTTCTTATATGCTGGTCAAAGACGAGGTGTTAGTACAAGGAAGACTTTTGGTAGACTTATGTTACACGCCCATCAAATTACTTTTGTTATGCCAAGTACTGAGGAAACTCGACAATTTAAAGCGCCTATCCCAAAAGAGTTTGCATATTAATTCCATGATATTTCATATTTTCTCTGGACATTAAGTGTGTTTATTGCATAATATATACAATGCCCACAAGGCCTGCCCATAAGTCATCTTTAATAACACGTAAGCGCAAAGCTTCTATCAAAAGAACTCCACTATTATTCAATCGTAAAACGATTCTTTCCTTAAAAAAAACTATTTTTCTTTTTAGTATTATCCTAGTTTCGGCTCTTTTTATTGCCGGTGTTTCACTTTATAAGACTCTTAACAAATCTATGGCAAATGCTCAATCCATGAATTCTTATGACATAAAAGATCAAGATATTGTTTCACTGCTTCTTGTAAATGTTGATTCAATAAGTGTAGATGATGATGTTAGGACCAATGCAGTGGATTTAGTTTTATTTGATATAACGATGAAAAAAGTAGTTACTTTCAAAATTCCTTTGGACTTAGAAAGAGATTTACCAGGAAGATTTGGATTGGAAAAATATCAAAATACGCTGAAAATAGGTGCCCTTGACGGTAAAGACCTTACATCCGGTATTACGCTTTTGAAAAACTTAGTTAAAAGGGATTTTGGTTTTAATGTTGATAAGGTTTTGGTTGTAAATAAGGATATTGCACCTCAAGTGTTTAGTCTATTTGAAAGTGGTCAGAATGGAAACTTATTTGATCTTGATATTTTGTCTGGTATTGCTTTTAATTCCATTAATGATCTTCAAATGTCCGAGATGTATGAACTTTATACATTTGTGCATGGACTAACTTCCGATCGTTTTATAACCCATGATGATGGGATAGACCATTTTATGCTTGAAGATTTTACGGATAAGATACTTAGGGATTTGACTTTTGATTCAGCGGTAGCAAGGGAGGAAAAGAGCTTTGCAATTATGAATGGCACAAATATTTCTGGTGTTGCCACCTTTGGTACTAGACTTGTCAAAAATATTGGGGGACATGTGATTGCGACTGAGAGCACAGAGACAAGCTACGCAAAGTCTGTTTTAGTAGCAGATGGTGTTGAACTTGCTTCAGTTAAGGCTTTAATGCGCTTTTTTAATATAGAAAAAGTGATTTCCAAAAATGACTACCACGGTGAGGAAGCTATAGCCAATAGAGCCGATGTGATGCTAATTGTTGGATTTGACATCGCTGAAACGCTCTGAGATAATCTTTGTAGTCTCTCTCCTTTCTTACTCCCCGCCCCGCATTAGGGCGGGGAGTTCTATTTTCCCGCAATTAAAAAAGATAATATGTGGCCTTTTAGTAAAAAACTAATATACAAGCGCGCTGCGATATCTGATTTTACAGGTCAGTTTGATGTTCTTGAAATAAAGGTGCCAAAAAATCTTGAAGTGAGAAGTAGTGAACTAAGAACTGCTCCGGTTGCTGCAGAGCATATGTTTGCAACAATCCACGGACTGCTTCGCGATGATAATTTCAAGCAGGAACACTTTTCTTTGGAGTTTGTTGCAACAGATAGCAGTATCAAATTTTATGCAATTGTACCAAGCAGTATTTCAAAATCCCTGGAAAGCCAGATTTACGGACAATACCCAACAGCACACATTGCAAAGGTTAATGACTATGTTCCCGCAGAGTTTAAACATGGTTTTTATAAGACGGCCTCAATGCATTTATCAAAACCGGATTACTTCCCACTCAAAAGCTTTAAGGATTTTGAAATTGATCCACTTTCAAGCATAACTTCAGCTTTATCTGAGGCTAAGGCTGGAGAGGAAATATGGGTGCAACTTATTGTAAAACCAGTACCCGACATCTGGCAAAAAGCCGGATACAAATACATTGATGCCCTAAGGGCAGGAACCCCACTTGTAGCACCTTCCCTTGGTAATTCTGTGGGTTCAATGGTCGGAAAAGAAGTGCAGGAGTTAACAAGGACCTTTTTTGACTCACTAGCTGGGAAATATGACTTAGCAACTGGGTATGGGGCAAAACCAAAATCAGATGTGTTTAAGCTTAGTTTTTCACAGGAACAGGAGATAAAATCAATTGAAAATAAACTTTCCAAGATGGGTTTTACTATTTTAATTAGATTTATCTCGCATTCTGACAAAGAAGATAGAGCAGAAATCTTAATAAGATCTGCAATTGCATCTATGCAGCAGTTTTCAACTTCAAATCTAAATAGTTTTATTCCAAAAATTAAGGGCCAGGATGAGTTTTTGTTTCAAGATTTCAAAAAT
>JACPGI010000001.1 GCA_016182565.1 candidate division WWE3 bacterium | reverse complement strand
TTTAGTACATTTTCCATTCACTAATACTATTGATTTTCAAAAAAGAAAATTTAGAAAATGTCTAATCAAATTAGAATGCAGCACAAAGTGCACTTAAATCTATTTAACTAATACCTGGGGTTTACTATCCTTAAACCAATAATCAAAAATTTTTCGGGCAATTGGTGCGGCATTATCTGCACCCGACCCACCATTTTCAAGAAAAACTGTGACAACAATGCTGTGTGGATCTTTAACTGCAAATGGCCCCCATACTGTAAACCAAGCATGGGTTTTTATTTTATCTCCAAATCCAAATTCAGCGGTTCCGGTCTTACCTGCAACTTCTACCCCATATTTAGTTGGAAAATCAAAAAATGGATAACCTGTCCCACCTGGTTTTACAGCTAGGTTTAGTCCTTTTCTCACTGTTTCATATACTTCTGTCGTGATTAGATCTTTGGCAAGAACTGTTGGTTCGATAAAAATACCATTTAATTCACGAGCTACCATAGGTTTGTATAAGACACCACCATTTGCAAAATAAGATGTAACAAGTGCTACTTGAAGTGGAGTTGCCAACATATCCCCCTGCCCAATTGAAGAAATATATGTGTCGCCCAAATACCAATCCTTGTACTTACCATTGGGAACAAATCCTGTAGTCTCACCATTTATGTCAATTCCTGTCAATTTACCAAAACCAAACTTATCAGCCCAAAAAAAGATTTTATCTATACCAAGTCCTTTTATACCACCATATCCTCCACCCACCGTATAAAAAAATGTGTCATTACTCACTTGAATGGCTCTTAGAATATTTACAATACCGTGGCCATCAAGTTTCCAGTTTCTGAAAATAAAACTACCTACCTGAATAAAGCCTTTATCATCTATTGTTGTGTCAATTGATACAACATTTTCCATAAGCGCTGCACTTGCCATAAGCATTTTAAATGTTGAAGCAGGAGGATATGCTGCAGAGATCACTCTATTGAAAAATGGGAAATCTGGATCGTTATTTAACACATTCAGCTCAGATTGTTTTAAACCCCCAGACATAAGGTTTGGATCAAAAGATGGATAACTTACTAAACCTAAAACCCCACCTGTGTTTGGATCGAGTGCGACAATCGCACCGGCAGTTGCTTTTTTTTCGTCAACAGCTTTTTTCAACTCTTCATACGCAATCTCTTGAATTGAGGCATCTAGATTTAAAATTAAGTCTTTGCCAGCAATTGTAGTTTTTTTAGAAATAGCAGCAACTTTTCTTCCCGAAGAGTCAACTTGGATAAGCTCCCCACCATCTACACCTCTAAGATGATCATTGTAACTTTCCTCAATCCCGACCTTACCTACAATGCTTGGATATATAGTGTCTCCAGACCCAACATATCCAAGTACATGTGCTGATGAGTTGGCCAAGATATAATCGCGTTGTGGAAAAATGGAAATATATAAACCTGCTTGACTATGCAATTTAGTCTCAATGGACAAAACTTGCTCTTTAGTAAGCCCTGTAGTTATAAGTACAGGTTGTTTTCCTTTTTTTATATCTTGTAAAATCTTTTGGAAATCAATTTCAATCTGATAGCTGCCTAAAAGGTCCTTTATAGACTGGGCACACTGTATTTGGCCAACCTGCCCCCTGTCACAGGCTGTGGTATCAAGTTCTAACATGAAACCTGGTTTATTTCTGACCAACACACTCCCGTTTCGGTCTTTTATTAAACCACGTTCGGCAATACTTCTTATTAACCTAACTCTATTACCATCAGACAATAGTAAATTTTCGTAACCATTTATAATTTGTAGGGTAAAGGCTCTGCCAATTACAATAAGAAATACCGTAAACAAAAGAAAAATAAATACAAAGGCATTCCAAAACCTTGTGGAAGAATCAAAAACCATAATAGTACTTTTTGACACTAGAGAGCTCTCATCACCAACTCTATGTAGTTTTGGAGAATATTTTTCTATACGCTTATACTTGCCAAATTGTGAAAATTTGAGAATTTCATCAAAAAATGGCTTTTTCATATAGTCTCATCTTTGCACGGTATATACATTTTTCATAGAACTTGCGGTTAAACTTTGGATAAAAAAATAAAAAATAACTGAGGTTAAAAAAGTTAAAATCCCATTTGTAATATAATTATATATACTTATAGAACTCACAGATGCCGTCAGGAAAAGAAATATACTATTAACTACAAAAACTCCCACAAAATTTGAGATAATATTTTTTGAAACATATCTTCTAAACAAAGAGAATAGAAAAAGACATACAACTAGAATAAGGGAAGACTCCCCCACTATCCTAAAATCAAGAAAGTCACTCAAAAGCCCCCCAATAAAAGCAGATTTGTAAGAAAGATCTTCTTTATCGCTTAATATAAAACCAAAGCTTAAAGCAAGAAGTAGTGTGGGAACAAAATCAAAAGTAAGTAAATTTGCCAAAAACGAGTCTTGAAAAAGAACTAACATTAAATTTATAAACACTAAAATAAGTATGTTTTTCATATAGTTTATTATCTAAGTAGGTTTCTTACTTAGAAGAAAGAACAAAAGCCTTTCGTAAATTACCTAAATCAAGCATTGCCACAAGAGAAACTGATTTTAATATATTTGGTGTTTCCCCCGACACAAAATCAACACTTCCTACAATAAAACCAGGAGGAAAAACCCCGTCTTTACCGTTTGTCACAAAAACATCTCCTTCTAACACACTATCGCTAGGAAGAATTCGATTGACAGAAATTGTTGTCCCATATTGACCTTGGGAAATTCCCTCGATACCTGATCTTGAATCTGTAACATTTATAGACAAATCAGGAGAAGTTACAAGCTCTACTTTACTTCTATTTTTTGTAACCTCTCTAACTATTCCTATTAGATATTTTTCCTGCAGTACAATATCATTTACGCTAATACCGTGGTTACTACCCTTATCCAGACTTATAAATCTTCCCAACTTGCTATCCACACTACCTATGACTCGTACAAGTGTTAAATTATTTGAAAAGTCAAAGTCCTCCTTTAATTTTAGTTGTTGTCTTAAAAGTACGTTTTCTGATTCCAACTCTTTGAAAGATTCGATTTGAGATATAAGGCTCTCTTTTTGAGTAATAAGCTTTTGATTATCAATATAGATATTTTGAATATTCGCAAAAAAGTGTGACCAATCCGCTAATTCCAGGGCAAATTCTTTGATACCAAACTGAATCGGATTAAAAACATAGTGAAATCCACCTCGAATAGGCGCAAACAAGTTAAAAAGTCCTAGTATAAAAATTGTAAAACTGGCAAGTATCCATTTCACATTGATATATTAAGCAATTTTTACCCTTTGTAGCAAATCTAGATCATCAAGCACCATTCCACAGCCTCGTACAACACAAGTCATAGGCTCTTTTGCTACTTGTACAGGAACTTGAGTTTCTTTTTGAAGAAGCTTATCAAAATTTCTAAGTTGAGACGTTCCACCTGCAAGTGTTATGCCAGTTCTTAAAATATCAGGTACAAGTTCTGGAGGTGTTTCTTCTATAGCATCTTTAACAGCATCGATTATTAAACTAATTGAAGCTTCCAGTGCTTCTCTTATATCACCGGCTGTTACTCTAATAGACTTAGGAAGGCCGCTTCTTAGATCTCTGCCACGCATATAAACTTCTAACTGATCCTCACCATCAAATGGCATCGCACTGCCAATCGCAAATTTAACCTCTTCCGCAGTTCGTTCACCTAAAAGTAAGTTATGCTTATTTTTGGCGTAATTAACTATGGCAACATCTAGTTCATCACCTGCAATTCTTAAAGATTTACTTATAACCATCCCCCCAAGAGAAATAACTGCTATTTCGCTTGTGCCACCTCCCATATCCACAATCATTGTGCCACGTGGTTCTTGCACAGAAAGGCCCGCCCCAATTGCTGCAGCCATTGGCTCCTCTATAAGATATGCAAGTCTTGCTCCCGCGTTTCGTGTAGCATCTATAACTGCTTTTCTTTCAACTGAAGTGATGCCGGACGGAACTCCCAGTACTACCCTAGGTCTTGGAATTTTTGGAAATCTTGAAGGTAACTCATGAACCATCTTGATAAAATACTCAATCATCTTCTGAGCTACATAAAAATCAGAAATGACACCGTCTCTTAAAGGACGAATTGCCTCAATAGTACTTGGAGTTTTGCCAAGCATTCTTTTGGCTTCAGAACCAACAGCCAAAACTTCTTTGGTTTTTTTATGAATTGTGACTACGGACGGCTCTCTTATTAGAATACCCCTACCCTTAACATATACAAGAGTATTTGCTGTGCCTAAATCTATACCGATGTCATGGGAAAATAACCCAAGTAATTTATCTATCATGCAAAGCGAGTGTATCACAGGAAAAATATCAAATATACTCAATTGAAGTGCTAAAATACCCCTATGCCGGTTTGCAAGATAGTTACAATTCCAGATGAAGTACTTCTTACCCCCACTAAAAAAATAGTGGATTTCAACATAGATACACAAGAACTTATTAAAAACCTTCTTGATACGGTCAGAAAAGCAAAAGATCCCGAGGGCGCTGGACTTGCTGCGCCTCAAATAGGGATATCAAAAAGAGCTTGTGTCGTAAGAGACTTCTTTGTAAATCCAATGAACAGGGACGAAGTACTTTCCCATGATTATGTTCTAATAAATCCCAAAATAATTTCGGCATCCAAAGAAACAGAGCTTGATATTGAGGGTTGCTTAAGTATCCCGCTTGTATATGGGAAGGTTGAGCGCGCAAAGAAGGTAAAAATAAAAGCTTTAAACGAACATGGCGAAGAAATCAGATTTATGGCTTCCGGATTTTTGGCGCGAGTTGTTCAACACGAAATTGATCATCTGGATGGTATCCTTTTTACTTCAAAACTTGTCGGAAGACCATACACAGAAGAAGAATTAGAAGAAATTGAATCAAAATATTAAATTATATGAAAACTACTAAATTAGCTTTTTTTGGAACATCCGACCGTTCAATTCCAATACTAGAGGCCTTGAAAAATTCCGATTTCGACCTTGAATTATGCATTACAAAGTCGGATGTATCTGTGGGAAGAACAAAAGAACAAAAAGTAAGTGGTGTAAAAGCATGGTGTATTAAAAATGGAGTAAATTTTGTAACCACAGGCAACATGAATCTCACAAGTACGCAGTATCTAGCAGATGAGCTAAAAAAACACAAAGTAGATCTTGGGATGGTTGCCGATTTTAGTTTTATAATTCCTGAAGATATTATAAGTATATTTCAACTTGGAATTGTGAACTTACACTTTTCGCTACTTCCACGCTATAGGGGGGCAAGTCCGGTACAATTTGCCATTTTAAACAATGACAAAACAATTGGAATTACTTTCCAACTAATTGCCAGGGGTATGGACACAGGACCTGTAATTTTTCAAAAAGAATTTCCGATTTTTGAAACAGATACATCAGAAGACTTGTACACCAGACTATTCACAGAAGCGGCTAAATTGACTCCAGATGTGCTAACAAGGTATACAGGGAACAATTTAGAACCAACTGAACAAAATCACAATGCGGCCACTTATACCTACTCCAAGACAAACCCCAAAAGTACTTTAATCTTCAAAGAAGATGCAAAAATTGATTGGCAAAAACCATTCAAACAAATCTACCAAGAAATAAAGGCATACTTTCCGTGGCCAGTTGCATGGTCCACGCTTGGAGAAATAGATAAAAATTTTGCAAAAATAAGACCTGATAAAAACCTTGGTTTAAAAGTCAAGATATATACAGCGCATTTAGATGGAAATTTGCTTAAGATAGATAAGATTCAAGTTGAAGGGAAGACCATAACGGATTGGAAAAGCTTTGAAAACGGATACATTCAAGGAAACTAGTCCAACGGCAAATTTAGGCTTTTTTGGCAACTCTTGAAGATTTTGAAGATATGGATGATGTCTTAGCAACAGGTGCCTTTTCTACTTTTACTACCTCCGCTACTGAATCTTTAACGGCATTTAATCCTTGTTCTCTTTCATCTTTTCTAAGTCTTTTTAAACAGGAGGTACAAATTTTAAGTGTGATTTTGTTGCCATCTTCTACGTCAAATCTCACAGTTCTAATGTTTGGTTGTTGACGAGTTAGTGTACGTCTTGTAACACGTCGTCCAATACCTCTAGGTACAAGATTTCCGCGTTGATAAGTTTTTGAACATAATTCACAAATTCGAGACATAACAGATGAGATTAAACCATGCTGGCCATAGATGTGTCAACAAAAACAAAAAATAGGCATTACGCTTTACGAGTAATTAATAGATTATTAGAACAGGTTGCCGTATAAATCACTGATAAACAAGGGTAAAATATGGGAAATACAAAAGCCCTATGATAGAATTCTCAGGTATTTTAAGGGTGTTAGGCCAGAGTAGCTCAGTGGTAGAGCAGCCCACTTGTAATGGGCAGGTCGTGAGTTCAATCCTCACCTCTGGCTCCAGAAAATTGACAAAAAAGCATTAGAATCTAGTTTTGCGAATGCCGAGATACCAAAGTGGCCAAATGGATCTGACTGTAAATCAGATGGCGTAAGCCTTCGGGGGTCCGAATCCCTCTCTCGGCACCAAATATAAACTTGAAATTAGATAAGATTGGGCAATTGAATTGTAGTAAGTTTGAGGATAATGCCCACTTAGCTCAGTTGATAGAGCGCATCCATGGTAAGGATGAGGTCGGCAGTTTGATCCTGCCAGTGGGCTCCAGAAAATTAGACATATTTAAATTCCTAATAACATTAGAATATTTAAGTCTAAATCTTGCCAAAATTAAATTAGAATTCACACATGTTAATTAACATGGAACAGGTTGTTAGAGTGGCAAATATATTTGATAATCTTGGACAGGTTTTTCTGGCTTCTGTATTTTTCAGCATATTGGGGGCAATAATGCATATGCTATACTTGGATTGTTACTTGCTGTACTTGCATGGATTTCATCAATTTTATTGGAAGGAGTTAAAATTGAATATTACTCTAAATAATATAGAAACCTTACTTGCATATATCACTGGAGCCCTTATCCTCTTAATTGGTCTTCTTATGGTTTTGTTAGCAAAAAAACAAGGAAAACTTGACTGAATTTCACCTGTACTATAAACTTCCACAGTTATGGCAAAGAAAACAAACCGAGTACTATTAGGATTAACATGTGCAACCTGTGGCAGACAGAACTATGTTACCGAAAAAAACAAGATGAATACCACCGAAAAGGTAGCTTTTAAGAAGTATTGTAAACTTTGTAAAATTGTCACAGATCACAAAGAAAAAGCAAAATTGAAGTAATTTCTCCCTTGTTTTCATAAATCAATCGAAATATAAAATTGCCTTGAAGCTACATTACATCTATAATGCTCACGCCGATTTAACACATATAGGGGCGTCGGTTAATGGTAAACCATCGGCCTCCAAATCCGAAACTGAGTGTTCGATTCACTCCGCCCCTGCCAAAGGGTTTAGTTTAAAAAATCTTTGTAAATATCTATTGAGGCTAGCCACTCCCACAAGTCAGTATTATTTTTCTAATTGGGTATAAATTCCATAATTGTTGCGTTTATGGACTCTTGAATACACGCTCGTTTAATCTGACCTATATAACAAAAAAATGTAACAATAAACTCATTGAGTTAACCTAGCTCAAAAGTTGTAACCCCAAAAATTTTTGTATATGGAAGTTTTGGGGCACTACCTAGATACATTCTTGCACACCCAAACATTTCTTTCATTTTGTATTCTTTTGCAAGTTTTACTGCATCTTTATTTATTTCAGGGATATCAAGATAAACCAAGCTATTAGCCACATATGAGGATAGGGCTTTAAATAACTCATGGGCAGTTTTATAGTCAGATGCAAACAACAGACCTATTTTATATCCAGTAACACACTTTCTAACAACACCATACCCTTTAATTTTTTCTCCGTCTTTATATTTATAAGCCATACTTTCGGGAAGATTTAACCACCCTTTCAAAAAAACAGACCTATCAAAACCAAATACAGCCTTATCAAAGTTATTTATAGCTATGAAATCCTTTGAACTGATTTTTGAAACACTGGCCGAAAAGGCCTCTTTTTTTGTTATACCTTCCATCCGCAAATCTCTATGGGAAAATTTAAATCCCCATTTTTCGTACGTGGGCTGCATGTTAAATACACCATCACCACCAATAGCAGCACCTTTTTTAAGCCTGGATGGAAATGCCTTAAGAAAATAAGTTGCTAGCTCTGTTCCTAATTTTTGGTTTCGAAATCCTGGTTTTAGTATAAAAAATCCGCCAAACCCAAATTCACCACTGTATGAAATGCCAGACACACACCCTATCATTTCCTCACACTTAACCAAAGCATAAAATCCTTTGGGATCTGTATTCCAAAACACATCGGCATCGTGCAATCCTGGATTCCAGCCTTCTTTTGTAGCCCAATCGACAGCAATATCCAGTTCCTTGCGGGTCATATTTCTTATTTTGTATCCTTTTGGGAGCATGGCAACAGTATAGTACTTTTTAATTTTGGGTTCTAGTTAAACCAAGACTAATTAATAAAATTGATGTAAAAGAAAAAAGGTCAGCAAGAAAAGACTTACTAACCTTTTTATACAGCTAAATCTTACAAAAAACCTACACCCTATCATGGCCTGCTGTAGGCGACCCAATTGGTTCTTCAATTGAAGCCATATCGGAACCAGTAGCGCTCGGATATTGACGGGTTTCTGTAAGTTGGGTTCCGTCATTGGGGCAGTAGAAATGTCCGCCCGCACCCTTCACACTATCTACCTCTTGTCCGCATTTAGGACAAGTTAAAAAGTCTCGTTTCCATTTTTGCTGACTCCTTCTCTAGAACTTTATTGTTTTTTATGGTGGTTTTTGAATTTTATTTATCGAAAACATCACCAAATAGCTCGTCAAATGGTATCCCCAGTACCTTTGCAAAGAAGATGGCATCGTCCTTGCGAAGACCCCTTTTACCGGTCAAAAGTCCCTCAATGGTTTCCAGGTGAAAATCAGTCTTGTCGGAAAGCTCTTCCGCGGACCAGGTTATGTTGTGACGTGACATAATCTGTCGCAGCTCCCCAAATTCAAATACGGCATAAACAATCAGTACTTTGTGCATCGCTTTCTCCTTATATGTTAATGGTAATATATCATATGCCCAGAAAACTCAATACAACAAAACATATCCTTAGCTTTTAGCTAACTTTTAGCTTACCCCAAATAAACCTCAGTCTCTCAATATATGTGAAAACATGTGAAAGTATGTCATAGCCTTTTGAGTACTCCCCATTTAAGAGCCTCTCGCAATCAAAAACTTTGATCTGAGCCACCTCATTTCTGTCAAACCCATATGGTCCATCACTAATTCCATAGTATAAATATGCCCATTCATTTTGTGTATTTGTTGAGTATAAATTTTTCTCAACAAGTGTTAGTGGTACATTTATACCAAGCTCTTCAGCAAGTTCGGCCTGTGCAGTCTGTCCTATTGTGTGCCCATAAACTTGGTGACCTCCAAACATATCCCACTTACCCGCGGATGTGATTTTATTCATACTTCGTTGGTGTAGCACAACCTCACCTTTGGATGTAAATATGACAATGTGCGCAGCTCTGTGAAATCTAGAGGATGTGTGATGTGCCTCACGTTTGGAAATAGAACCAACCTCGTTATCATCCCTGTCTGCTTCTACCAATATTTCCTCCTCGTTGGTGTTTATGAGCCTAACCGCAGCACTTACTTCACCAATAATGTCTTGAACCTCATCAACTATTTTTGACTCTCTAGTTAGCTCTTCCTCGGTATACCATTTAAAACTATCAAATTGAAAGCTTGGTTTGGGTGTACCTGCTACATAATCCATCAAATAATACAAATTCACATTATAAGATCTGACATCAGTACCAAGATCGGTACAAGCTGTTATCAAACGCCTTAAGTTTGCTTGTACCCCACAAACCTCTGCTTCCAAAATACGTTTAGTACACTGAGCAATTGTCTCATCAAACTGCATTCTTCCACCGGGGTAAAGTAATAAACCGTGCTCCAACTTATCCTTTTTTATAGACCTGGTACCTATCAAAAACTTACCTTCTTTGTATATAACAAGATTTACATTAACAACCGGCGGAACTCTATTTATAAGCTCTTTAATCTGCATGTCCCGAGTTACTTTGTAGGGTTTTTGCTTAATGGTTTGGAGTAAGTTTGGTACTAAATCTTTTGCGTAAAGTGTATAAAAAACGTGTGGTGGAATACCGTATTTAGATATTTTATGATTTTTAATTAATATGTTTAACTGTTTATAAATGGCACGTTTACCTATCTTTAGTGTTTTAATTAAATCTTTAGTCTCTACCCGTTTATTTTTGTGTATATATTCTAAAATCTTAAAGGAGGTTTTGGTTGTCATACAAATAAATTGTATAAATAATGTTCACTTGGCACAAGTGGTGAACTAAATGATTGATTTTACCCATTAATGTAGATAAAGCACGGGGTAATAAATAGGTTGAATGTGAATTTAGAGATTTTCAGAGGTTTGGATCTTAGTTGAAATCAGATTTTGTTAATGATATAGTGCAGTCTCAAAGCCTAAATCAAGGCAAATCTCAGACAAGGAGCTAAAAAGATGAGTACCAGTATTTTGATTGATAGCGTGAATGTGACCGCAGAGCTGGACAAATCCCGGTCAAGTTGCAAGAAAGCCATCTTCCGCATCACCACACCGGGTGTCGCTTTTGCCAACAAAACAGACCTGGGAAAAAGCGCCACCAAAGAACTCAACGAAACCGCCCAAAAAGGTATCGGTGGTTTTAACACCGGCGGACGTGATGCAACAGCCTGGGTCCAGGGTAAGGAAATTCACGTAATCTGGTAAGGCATCAAGGTTAATTTCATAACTTTAGCGCTTCTGTTACTCTGGAAGCGCTAAATCATTTATCTTTAATTTCATTAGCCTTATATTGCTTTCAAAAAATTCAAAAACAAAAATCTCACCACTAAAGGTCCAAGCCCTCCGGGGGAAGTTGCTACACAGCCAAGGTGTTCTAAGTTTGAAGTCAAATCTAAATCCCCCACTACTCTACCTTCTACAATACTTGATCCGAAATCAATCACATTCGCACCCTTTGCAATATCATCACCTTTTACAAGATTTGGTTTTCCTACCCCAAGAACTATAAGATTAGCATTAAGATTTATTCCAGATGTGTAATCAAGCAAAATTTCAGTCATAAAACCCTTACTTCTCAGATAAAATTCTACTGGTTTGCCAATCAGATTACCCCCACCTAAAATGATAGATTTTTTGATTTCAAGCTTTTCAAGTTTCTCTTTAATTGAGTCAATAAAGTACTCTGTAGCTAAAACAGCGGGTGAAAGACGGTCAAAAACACCACTATAAAAAATATGGCAAGACTTCTCACTTAGCAAATCGACATCTTTTTCAACAGGAATAAAATTAAGTATTGCATTTAAACTTGGCCTTGGAAGTGGTAACTGAACTATGACCCCACCTACAGATGCACTTCCTGCTATCTGATACATGATCTTTACTATCTCTAGGTCATCTAAATCAGAACTTATTTTATATTCCAAAACATCTATTCCAAACTTAAGTCCATATCTTTTTTTGAGTTCAATATATTTTTTGGATTCAGTATTATCCCCTATTTGAACAATTGCCAAAACTTTACCTACAAGTAACTTACTTTTTTGAGCTACTTGTTGAGTGACTTTGATATCAAGCTGTTCAATTGCTCTTTTGCTGTCAAATAGAAACATAGGAAAAATTATACCTTAAACATAAAATCTTGTAGAAAGTAAGACTTACAAGAATAGAAAGTTTTCGTAGAAGTTCATAGAAATAAGTAAAGACGGCAGAAAAGTAAAACAGAAAACAAAAATCCCTCGAAGAGGGACATTTATCACGCGAAATATGTAGTCGTGATAGCCAAACAGCCCAGTTTACTGGACTATTGGCTAAGGCAATGCCTAATTTTGATAATACCCACCCGATGTGCCGTGTTTGCTGTAAGTGTTCCCTAGGAACAAAGTGGGTGCTCGCATCTTAAATCCTAAGATTTAAACTTAAAAAGCTCCCGAAAAAAGAGTGCTAAGATAACATAGCCCTACAGTTTATCGATACACATCAGGACGCTGGAAGACTTTCGTCTTACCATAAACATACTAAAACAAAATGAAGTCTCTTGTCAAACATCTATATACCAAGTAAGCCTGATACTACAGCAAAAATTGGAGTCATTATTTTTTCTGTCGTACCGGTGAAAACAAGGATAAGTAAAATCCACAAACCGTATGGTCTTATCTGCATCCATTGAATAGCTAAATCATGTGGTAGTACCCCGGCAACAATTTTAAAGCCGTCGAGTGGTTCTACAGGTATTAAATTAAAAATTCCTAAAACTAAGTTGTATTGAATGACTATAAAAACAAGTGTTTTAATAAGAGAAAAGAGTAAAACCTCACCCGATGGTAGAAATTTATAAATAATAGCGAGTATGATTGCCAAAATAAAATTAGAAACCGGTCCAGCCAAAGCAATAAGAGCACTATCTCTTCGAGGATTTTTAAGAAACATCGGATTAAATGGTACAGGCTTTCCCCACCCAAAACCTGTGATAAGAAGAAACAAAAGTCCAGTGGTATCAATATGTGCTTTGGGGTTAAGTGTAATTCTTCCTAAATATTTGGCTGAGGCATCTCCTAGTTTATAAGCAGCATAGGCATGAGCACACTCATGTACTGAAATTGCCATAGTCAGCGCAAGAAGAATAAAAACAAACATAAGAAGATCTATTAGAAAATTACCGGATCCGTTTAAGAAAATATTAAAAAGCATGGGGAGATTATATCAGTTAAATAAAAATAACTGGGAATTTTGCAAAATAAGCTTAAAAGTAACACATTTGAAATAATGCGCCGGCAGGAGGCATCAATGTTGGCTATCACAGCAAGTCAAATGTATCAGTTTTTCTACAAAATTCCCAGTCCCAGTATGAAAATTTAGGCTACAACTCAAGAAAAATTGCTTGGTGCAGTAACCTGCAAAGGGATCTTATCAAATTTCTGGGCGTTACACAACTATGGGATCTTTGACCTCTTTAAGCTCTACTTTTAACACTATAACAAGAGTGGGTAAAGACTGTGAGTACTTCCCCACCTCAGGCAAAAATGCTACAATCGCACTTGCAAAGTTTCCCCACATTTAAAGTTTAAAATAGTATCAAATAGTGGGGAATAAAAAAATAAAATGCAAAAAGTATTTGATTACATAAAAGAAGCCATTGAAGAACTAAAAAGGGTTCAGTGGCCTACAAAAAAGCAGACAATTCGCTTGACTGTCCTAGTCATTGGTGTTAGTGTAGGCGTCGGTCTTTACGTTAGTGGACTAGACTATGTCTTTGCTAAAACAATCGAGCTGATGTTGAGCCAAAAGTAACAAAGGAAAATATGTCAGAAGAAAAAATGGATAAACAAAATTTAAATCAAGTAAACAAAACTAGTCTTTTGGTGTTTAACAAAGAAATACCGGAAGATGCCCATTGGTATGTAGTACACACCTACTCGGGGCATGAAAAAAAGGTCGCAACTCTTATACAAGACAAAGTATTTGGTAGAGCTCTGCAAAACCAGATTTTTAAAATATTACTTCCAACACAGCAAAAAATAGTAGTCTCTGAGGGCAAAAAGAGAAAAATTGATGAAAGACTTTTCCCCGGATACATTATCGTAAATATGCTTATGAATGATGATGCTTGGTATGTAGTAAGATCAACAAAAGGTGTTACTGGATTTGTAGGAACTGGTACAAAACCAACTCCCCTTCCAGAAAAAGAAGTTGAAGCTTTAATGAAATTTATGACTATGGAAGCACCTAAATTTGAAGCTAAATTTAGAGCCGGAGACTCTGTAAAAGTAAGTGAAGGTCCGTTTAGAGACTTTTTAGGTAAAATCGATGAGGTAAACGAAGATCAGGGTAAAGTAAGAGTGTTGGTATCGGTCTTTGGGCGTGAAACTCCTTTAGAACTAGACTTTACTCAGATTTCAAGTATTTAAAGTGCCTTTTGTTCTAGTATTCGCTTCTGATACTAAAACAATCAAAAAATTATAAAAGGAATATATGGCAGAGAAAAAAGGTAAAAAAATAAAAGCGTTAGTAAAACTTAACATTCAAGCAGGTCGCGCTACCCCCGGACCTCCAATTGGACCAGCCTTGGGTCAACACGGTGTTGGACTAATGGATTTTTGTAAAGAATTTAATGAACGAACGAAAAACATGGGTGATGACATCATCCCTATTGTTATGACAGTATTTGATGATCGTACTTTTACTTTTGTGACAAAAACACCAGTCACCTCCTCTTTAATCTTAAAAGAATTAAAGTTAGCAAAAGGATCTGGAGTACCAAACAAAAATAAAGTTGGTAAATTATCAAAAGCTCAAATAGAAAATGTAGCAAAGATCAAAATGCCAGACCTTAACGCAAAAGATGTCAACCAAGCTGTAAAAGTAATTGCAGGTACTGCAAGGTCGATGGGTGTGGAGGTAGAACTATGAAAACATTAATTGAAGCATTAACAGAAATAAAAGGTGCATCAAAAGCAAAATTTGACGAGGCTATTGAGGCACATATCAACTTAAATATTGACGTAAAGCAGTCAGATCAAACATTTAGAACTACAGTTTCACTTCCAAATGGAACCGGTAAATCTATTAAAATTGCAGTTTTAACAAATAAAAAGGTTGAAAAGGCGGATCTTGTGCTTTCGGAAAGTGATATTCACAAGCTAGAAAAGGGTGAGATCCAACCCGGAAGAGATTTTGATGTTCTTATAGTAGAACCATCTTTTATGGCAAAAATGGCTAAACTTGGCCCAGTCTTAGGACCAGCCGGTGTGATGCCAAACCCAAAAACCGGAACTGTTACTGAAAATGTGGAGGCTGCAGTAGAGTCTTTCAAAAAAGGAAAAATTGAAATAAGAAACGAAGCTAACGCACCAATTATCCACACAGTGATAGGAAAAGTTAGCTTTAAAGATGAAGCTTTGGTCGAAAACTTTAAAGAGATACTGATGACATTAAAGCAAAACAGACCTCAAAAAGCTAAACCGGACTGGATCAAAAGCATTTATCTAAAGTCTACAATGGGTAAAGCGGTAGAAGTAAGCCTAGCTCAAGAATAACTTCTTTAAGTTTTTGGATTTGTTGACTTTATAGGATTTGCTAGATAAACTGTGTCCTGTACCTAAGACAGCAAGGTCAGTTACTTCGGGCAAGTGTACAAAGTCCCCGACTTAATTGATTAAATATCTTGCCGAGGAACATGAGCAAATTTTACTAATATATTTTTATTTATTAGGCTCGCGTTTCTCGCGAGTTTTTTTGTTGTCATGTCGGCTTACTTTGCTGGGGTCTTAGATACACAAGTACCAAATACCAAAGTCATATTTAAATTTAAACTATAAGACAAAAAGTTGTTTTATATGAAATAAGGAGGTGTTCTAAGTGCCAAATAACAAAAATGTAGCTTTATTAGAAGAGCTTAAGAAGAAAGTGTCTCTTGCTAAATCTATGGTCTTTGCTGATTATCATGGACTAAAATCAAACCAAGCAAATGATCTAAGACAAAAAATGAAAGAGGTCGGTGGAGAAATGTCTATTTCTAAAAACTCACTTTTGAAGATAGCTTTAAAGGAGAAAAACTTATTATCCAAGGAGGCAAACGAAGTGTTAGACGGTCCTGTAGCAACATTCTTTGCTTATGATGATGCAATAGCAGCTATTAAGTTACTAGCAGACTTTGCAAAAAAGATAACCCTTCCAAAAATAAGGGGGGCAGTCGTTGATGGGCTATTTGCAAATGCTTCTAAAGTTGAGATTTTAAGCCAACTACCATCTAGAGACCAATTGATAGCAAAAGTAGTAGGTGGACTAAAGTCCCCTCTTACAGGCTTTGTAAACGTCATTGGGGGTACCAGAAGGAATTTAGTTTACGTCTTATCAGCAATTGCAGATAAGAAAAAAAATCAAAATTAACTAAATTCTTGTCGGTTCTTAGTTTTTTAGTATTTAGGTGTATTTAAATGAAAGAATTTTTAAGTTTATAAAGGAGGTGTCACACATGGAATTATCAAAAAATGCAGAGAAAATCATGGAAATGGTAGAGGCCTTAACAGTATTAGAATTAAATGACTTAGTAAAAGCTCTCGAAGAAAAATTCGGAGTCAGTGCAGCCGCCCCTATGGTGATGGGAGCCATGCCACAAGCAGCTGCCGCTGAAGTAGCCGAGGAGAAAACTGAGTTTGATGTTGTCTTAGTTGACGCAGGTGCAAATAAGATTAACGTAATTAAAGCTGTAAGAACTATCAACCAAGCCTTAGGTTTAGTTGAAGCCAAAGCTTTAGTTGAAAGCGCTCCAAAAGCTATCCTAGAGGGTGCTAAAAAGGATGCAGCAGATGCAGCCAAGAAAACCTTAGAGGATGCAGGCGCAAAAGTAGAACTTAAGTAAGTTTCTAGTACTATAGTTTACAAACAAGAAGGCGGTCTTAAAGGCCGCTTTTTTGATGTTCCTTAAGTTGACAGGCTTTATCATATATTTCTAGATATTTGCTGGCTGTGTCCGACCAAAGTTGACGCAAGTTTGCAACATTTTGTAAGTTTTGCGGCCATTGATCCCTGTTGTTATACAAAACAACCGATCTATCCAAAGCTTTTACTAAAGCACCAAGTGTATATGACGAAAATACTACCCCATTAACGCCATCTTTTATTAAATCCCCTGCAACACCTCCCAAAACACTTATGGGCAAAACCCCAAAATAATTAGTTAGCGCGATTATATTTGAATTTAATGGCTCTTTATCAAAAAGAACAAAAAAGTCAGCTGCTCTTAACACCTCTAAAAAATTAAATTTTATTCGTGACATGTGATGTAAATTGTTACCACCACTTAATATAATACAGCGTGTATTTTGTGAATTAAATAACTTGGAATTTTTAGCATATGTAGATAAATCAGTGATTATTAAGTGAATACCAGCAACTTTTGGAAGAGATGTGAGTAGCTTATGTACCAAAGTTTGTTTTCTGGGAACTTCTTGTAAATTATAAATATAAAGTGCGGTTGAAGATTCTGGTTGACTAATAAGCCCTAAGTTCTTTAATAATTTTGATTTAAATTGATCTTTTTTTTGAGTGACATCTGTGGAATTAAATCCTGAATTTATACCCATATAATTAAAACCAAGATTAACACCTATAATTCGGTCACTTCGTGCTTGTAAAATTAATGCTAGATCCGGTTTCAGTTCAGTTATAGGTAACTTTTTAGCATATGACTTAGATACTGTGCTAATGAAATCTGAATGTGCCACAGCTTCAAGCATAAAGTTTATGTCATTATCTGAAGTATCAAGACTTACTACAGAAGAATTTATTGGCAATTCTTTGATATTTAGTGCTAATGTAGAAGGGGCACTGATTTCGTCTTTAATATTTAGAAATGTGAAAACACATGAGGGAGAATCAGATGTAAATCTGTCACGAAGTAGAAGCGGCAAAAGTCCTAACTCACTTCCAATAACATTAATCAAATTGTAAGTATTAAAACCAGATGAAACAAACTCTACGATACACAAAGACAGAAAAACGTAAAGATAAACCTCCCATCCGACCACAGAAGCTTCCGGATAAAGCTCATTTATAAACACTCTACCTAGTTTAGATGATAGTAAGGCGGGGTGTGAAATATAGTAATGATTTATATTGTCTTTTTGAGCACGAATAACCTTGAAATTGTTCAACTTACCACCAAAACTAACTTGTAACTCTGATATAACTGATAAGTTTATATTTCTTCTAGTATTAATCTCAACTTCAGCATCCGAAAGAGGTGTAATAAGATCTACATGTACTGGGTTAGACGCTCTACCCTTATTCAACTGGGCAAAACCAGTCGGCAAATTTTGCAATATGTCGTCGTAGTGAGTATTAAAAATGTCGCAGGCAGCAAGCAGTATTTTCATTTTTTAATATAATAAATAAAAGTTAGTTGGTAGGAAGTTGTGCTAGCTTATCAGAAGCATCTAGCTTACTTGCTAACTTAGTAAGTTCCTCTAAATAGGATTTTCGCTGATCTGCGTCAAGCTCATCCAAATCGTTTAGATAAAAAGCGTCCGTTAATCTATTTAACTGAATGTTAATTTCTAAAGCTGGGTCATCTTTGGTGTATTCCCGTGACCATAAAGGTACGTTTTCATTTCCCGAAGTGCTTTCATTTCTCTTATGTAAAGTATGCAAAGATCGTGCTTTTTCATATATGTTTATGAGATGCTTAATCACATTTTTGACTTCTGAGGTAGTATTGATAGCAGCAACGGCAGATGTACTAACCTCATTTTCATTTTTGGTGTTCTGAGTAATAATTGTATCCCAGTAATTGACGGTTTCGTTAGCAATACCATTAATAAGTTCAAGCAGGGATTCAACATCACGACTAATACATTTTGACTCATCAGCATTGTCTTGGAATATATTAGAACATTTTGTCACTTCTACATCCCATTCACTCAATTTATCTAATAACCTTGAGAATCTATATGACATGTCATTGTTTAATGTGAATAAATTCACCAATGGGAGTGAGACAAAAGAGTTTTGTAATCCCGGATCAAGTTCAAACTGCTGGGTGGCTGGGGAAAGCATCATAGGGCATATTTTGCTAGATATGTTTAAGTTATGATCCAATGTAGAAAACATGCCACCATCGTAGGTTTCTGATAAAGTGGGATCGACAAAACTAAGCATAATATTTGGGTTTTGTAATAACTCGTAACCTGACTCCTTAATCGAATCCAAAAATACCTGATTAACATCAAATCCTGGATAGAAACATGTTGTGACATCTTTTACTAATATAGCAGGCTCCCCCTCAAAGCCGTGACGCATACCAAAATAGTATCCAAGTGCATATTCATTTAGAACAATTTGATTACACACAAAATCGGAAGATGTATTTGAGATAGTTGTGTTGTATGCGGGGCAAGGTACTAGTTCTAGTGTGCCAGAGTCTACTAAGTCTTTAATATCCTGTAATAAATTCTTGTAGTTATAACTTTCAAGTTGCTCCAAAGTTGATAAAGTAATGCTCAAAGAAAAACCTGCAATTCTAGCGTTTTTAATAGCACGAAACATGGGTATGTATAAGTTCTCTGCTGCGTTTCTGATCGCTTTCTCCCCAGCGTCGTATGGCTGATGAATATAAATATGAAGTCCTAATCTTTCCACCAAAAGATTATAGATATAAAAGCTATAAAATTCTAGGGTTAAGCTAAATTAGTAAGAAATTTATTATGGGACTAATTAAAATAAGACTAATAGGGCTAATCTCAAGCGAGAATCATTCTTATACTCCTGCCCACAGTACAAGAAAAGCATACAAGTAAACTTGTAAGTCCCGCTTGAGATTAGCCTCATTAATAAAATCACATTAACAAAACCATATAGGGTTGTCAACACATGCCATTTTAAGAAAAGGGGGTGGAGAGTAAATAAATTATCCTAAGAAAGTATTGCAAACAATATTAAAAAAGGGTTAAGCTATACATAGGTTACCAAACGTTGCTACTGGGCAGTTTGGTAAAGTAGTAATCTATGTCTGTCCAAAATCAACAACCTGCTCAAAATAGTAGTATTCATGTACTAAATACGACTGCAGCTGCTTCTATTCTAAAAGTCTCCCCTACTACATTACGAAGACTAGAAATTCAAGGAAAAATTACATCTACAAGAGATATTAATAACTACAGAATCTTTAACCTTGATGAAATAACAAATCTTAAGCTACAACTTGATGGTGAAAGGCAGCAGTCAAAAATAAAATACAACCTGGAACAACAGCTTAAAGTGCAAACAAGTGAACTTAAAGACAGTAAACCTAACACGAGCATATTAAGCATATCAAAAAAAATACACGCTAAAAACCTCGGTCTTGGACTATCTAAACTCACAGATAACCTCGCTATAACAAAAAAAGTGCTTGTCGGAGCAATACTTATCACCCTTAGTACCTTTTTAGCATTAAACTCAAGTAAGAACCTTCAACTTCACGCCAGTAACCTTCAAAATACAAATAACTTAATAAAAAGAATTCAGGCAAACTTAATGTATCTATCACCATTTGACAGCAAAAACAACCCCGTACAACAAAGTGAAACAAAATTTGGGTTCCTAAACTCCAGCCAATTAGCAAGAGTGCTTGGTGACAGAGACAAAAAGTCTGATTTTGTGTTTAAAATAAATGTTCCCGCCAATTTAAAGGCATTAAACGTTGAGGGTGACCTTACAACAAATACTATTGCACTAGTAGGAACAGGAACACTATCAGGAGTCGCTGGAATTGATACCACAACAATTACCACATTTGCTACAAATTTAAACCTAAGTGGTGACATTATAGGAAACTTAGTGACAACAAGTATTGCTGATGGGGTAATAACCGGAGATAACTTTTCCAGTGATGTGACATACGATGGTACTTTTGATATTACAGGAA
>JACPGI010000007.1 GCA_016182565.1 candidate division WWE3 bacterium | reverse complement strand
ATATTTTACGAGCTTTTGACATAGAAAACTGTTCTAGTTTACCTAGCGGCAAACCTTGCTTTGGTTAATTAATTACTTTAAGCAATGCCAAAACAAAGCAACACAACAATTGGCAAGCTTTTGTATGAGCTCGGGGATTATATTTTAGGAAAGACGCGTTGGCAAGGGTTTGGTTCAAGTTCTGGTAATATCAATCGGGACTAGAAATTAGCTTTGTTTAGGTGGATCTTGTTTTATAAAAACTTCACCCTTACGGCTGGGATCTTCCTGAGCATTATCCACCGCGGCTTGATTTTCGGACTTATGAAAGTCGCCAAAAGCTCCGGCATCCATCGCTGCAGCCTCTTTAGCTTTTTCTTCCGCACTCATCCCTTCACCCTGTGCCATCATTTCAGCATATGTCAAATTACCGCTACCACCTTGTGCCATATAAAATCCCTTCTCAGAAATTATTTAAGATACTCACTAAACCTCTAACTGAGACTAATATAGCTTACAGTGAATAACAAAACAAGAAAAACCCAGATGAGTAGATCTATCACTTTTGGGTTTTAACAAATTTGAGTGTAGTTCATTTAATTGGTCTTAATTGGATAAGAATTTTAAAAAAATATAAAACTTATGAACACTACCCCGGCAACGACTTATTTTCCCCAGGTAAAACCTTAGTATCTTCAGCGCTGGTAGGTTTAACTTCTCTGTTCGGAATGGAAAGAGGTGGGTCCCTACCGCTATCATCACCGAGATAGTGTTCACAAATTGTCAAAAGTGCGTTTTTTCAATTTTCAAGAACTAACTCCTTGTGCATTATGACTCAATTTTGTTGTTTTACCAATGTAAAACTTCAAAATGAGTACAAAAGTTTATACACAAAAATTGGATAAGAAGTATTTACCGTACTTTGTCCGCCTTTTTATAATCAAAGGTGCACAACCATTAGTATTGCTCGGCTGAATACATTACTGTACTTACACCTGCAACCTATCAACCTAGTATTCTCCTAGGTGCTGTGTCGGATCAAGTCCGAAGAATTCTAATCTTGGAGCGTGCTTCGTGTTTAGATGCTTTCAACGCTTATCACAACCCAACGTAGCTACCCAGCTATGCTCCTGGCGGAACAACTGGTACACCAGAGGTTGGTCAATTCCGGTCCTCTCGTACTAGGAATCGCGCTCCTCAGAATTCAAACGCAAACTGTGGAAAGAGACCGAGCTGTCTTACGACGCTCTGAACCCAACTAACGCGCCATTTTAACGGACGAACAGTCCGACCCTTGGAACCTGCTTCAGCTCCAGGATATGACGAGTCGACATCGAGGTGCCAAACCGCGCCGCCGCTGTGGACGCTCGGGCGCGATCAGCCTGTTATCCCCGGGGTAACTTTTATCCGATAAGCTCCGGGCCTACCATAAGGCACTCGGAGGATCATTAAGACCTACTTTCGTACCTGCTCGACTTGTATGTCTTGCAGTCAAGCTCACATTTACCTTTACGCTTACATCCCGATTTCCATTTAGCGGGAAACCGCCCCAGTTAAACTACCCCCCAGACATTGTCCCCACACCGGATTACGGTGCATGGTTAGGCTTGCAATTTCAAAAGAGAGGTGTTTCATCGTCGTTTCTACTAAAAGTAAAAACTCCCTCCTACGCTATACATTTAAAATCACTAACCAATGTCAAGGTATAGTAAAGCTCCACGGGGTCTTTTTGTCCAACAATTTGTAACCGGCGTCTTCACCGGTATCTCAATTTCACCGAGTTCGTGATTAAGACAGTGCTCCAGTCGTTATGCGTTTCGTGCGGGTCGATAATTATGCGACAAGGGATTACGCTCATCCAATTTTTCCTAGAAGATTTTGCAACCTCCAAGGTTTAGATAGAATCTTGTCCTTCTATCTCACTGCATGTCGCCATGCAGATACGACTATATCTTCACTTTACCTAATCTAGTTAAGAATTCAAACAAAGCGTCTGGCGTATAGTCTGTGAGGATTTTCAGCAATAATTGCTGAACCTTTCCTGCTGATTGTCCGCACTGATAAGATTTTTACTTTTTAGTATTGCTACTAAACTAGTACTTTCAGATACTACGGATGTTCCAGCATATAGCCAGATTTTACTATGGCAGCGGCTTTAACCATAGAACAGTTCATGTATGTTACTCCCTCAATAAAATAATATTAAAGAGGTGACTAATTATTTCTAATTAGTTCTATATGTCGCCACATAGATCGGACTATATCATCATCTAATCAATTGATCAG
This sequence comes from candidate division WWE3 bacterium, assembly GCA_016182565.1. GTDB lineage: Bacteria > Patescibacteriota > WWE3 > UBA101185 > UBA10185 > JACPGI01. Next base: position 33,329 of record JACPGI010000007.1, on the reverse strand, counting down.
ATGTTTGGCATATAGTCTCTGAGGATTTCCTTGGAAACACATCATAAATAGAATACTTCCTTGTTCTGCCTCTACCAGTATTGATATCCTCTCTTAGTAACAAAATCTTGTACAAACCCTCATTATTTAGATGAGCATTTGAAAACATTAATTCTGCTGCTTTTCTAAAAATAGAAAAGTTTCGATTTTTAGATTCTGAAAGAAATTTATACTGACTAAAGAAAGAGATTATCCTATTAATTATTGCACTTGGGTTTGTTACATCATACGAATATAGATTATCGATAGATCTTTGTTTAATAATGCCACAGTCTAAATAGTTTTTCATAATAGAAAGCATTGTGCGATCCTTTTGAGAAACATTGAAACTTAACACTACTTGCCAACCTACCTTGTAATCGCCATTACGTCTGAGAGAAATATTAAAACTTCCCTCACCATCAACAAATCCTGAAATGTAATAACCAAATTCTGAAGGAATATTGTTTAACCAATAATCACCTTCTAATTTTGTTTCCATGGATCTTTCCTGCTGATTGTCCGCACTTGAAACATTATTACTTAACATCATTAAATTATTAACAATGTATTAAGTAGTTCAAGATTCTTTACTCTAATCTCATTAGAAATTAGACACCACTTTGTGTGGACGGGTATTCCAGCATATAGCCAAATTTAACAACTACAACATTACTCATAGTTACTGCTGCCGTTCACCCGAGCTTATACCAAAAGCTCATCATTCTTACGAATGAATCACCCCCGGATTTAACTTACGGGCACTGGGCACGCATCGGCCCCTATACATCCCCTTGCGGGTTTAGCAGAGACCTGTGTTTTTGATAAACAGTCGCTAGAGCCCTTTCTGTGCCCCCAACCTTGCGATTGGGCGTCCTTTTCCCTAAGTTACGGACGTAATTTGCCTAGTTCCTTAACCACGATTCTCTCGTTCGCCTTAGTATTCTCTACTCGACTACCTGTGTCGGTTTACGGTACGGATTTCATTAGATCTCCCTAGAAAATTTTCTTGGACGCTTAACTCGATTGAATTGACCGTTTTACGGGTCTTTTCCCCAGCTCGTATAACTCCCATTTTTAAGGTGGGAAAGCGCCTGCGCGGATTTACCTACACAGACTGACTTGCTTTCGGAACTTAAATCCTTAATAAGCTCAACCTATCATGCGCCGTCCTTCCTTTGGTAATAACGATCTAATAAAAGTGCAGGAATATTAACCTGCTATCCATCGGTTACGCCTTTCGGCCTCACCTTAGGGTCGACTAACCCTCCGATGACTGACATAGCGGAGGAACCCTTAGTCTTCCGGCGGAATGGGTTTTCACCATCCTCTCGTTACTCATCCCTGAATTCTCCCTTGATGCCGCTCCAGCATGTCTCACGACTCTACCTTCGCAGCCTAAGCCACACATCTGTGGTGACATCAATGCTCCCCTACCACTACGATCCTGTCGGTTCGTAATCCATAGCTTCGGTACTTTACTTGAGCCCCGTTGGATCTTCGGCGCAAAACCGTTTAACTAGTGAGCTGTTACGCTTTCTTTAAAGGATGGCTGCTTCTAAGCCAACCTCCTAGCTGTCTAAACAATTTCACTTCCTTTCCCACTAAGTAAAGATTAGGGACCTTAGCTGATGATCTGGACTGTTTTCCTGTTTGCAACACGAACTTGCTCCGCATTGCTGACTCGTTATCAAAACTTTACGCATTCGGAGTTTGATAAGAGTAGGTATCCCGAGGGACCCTATCTCTTTTCAGTAGCTCTACCTCGCAAAGTTGTAAGATAACGGCTATACCTAAATATATTTCGGGGAGAGCCAGCTATCGCCGTGTTCGTTTGGCGTTTCACCTCTTACCACAAGTCATCCGAGCACTTTTCCACGTACAACGGTTCGGTCCTCCATCTACCTTTCGGTAGACTTCAACCTGCTCATGGTAAGCTCACACGGCTTCGGGTCTAATGTTATGTACTTGTTGCCCTATTAAGACTCGGTTTCCCTTCGCCTCCGCGACTTAGTCGCTTAAGCTTGCGCATAACATTAACTCTCAGGGTCATTCTTCAATAGGCACGACGTCGTCCCCATAGGACTTCGTCAGTTTGTATATGTATGGTTTCAGGTTCTATTTCACTCCGGTACTCCCGGTTCTTTTCACCTTTCCCTCACGGTACTAGTTCACTATCGGTGTCCTCATGTATTTAGCCTTTGCAGATGGTCCTGCTATCTTCACACAGGGTTACACGTGCCCCATGCTACTCCGGATAGACCCAAGAAGATATTTACGTTTCGAATACGAGGCTATTACTCTCTATGGCGCTTCTTTCCAGAAGACTTCTTCTACGAAAATATTTTGTAACTTCTTTCTACTTAAAGAGTGGGTCTTCCAAAACCCCCATTAATTATTTAACCGATATATCAGGTTTAATCCTGAAATGATAGTTAAACATGGGTTTGGGCTTCTTCCCTTTCGCTCGCCGCTACTCAGGAAATTCCTAAATTGGTCTTTTTTCTTCCAGCTACTAAGTTGTTTCAGTTCGCTGAATTCCCTCCTAATCACCTATGTTTGCTTAACGCAACCTTCAGTGAGTGGTAATCTAAGATTGCTCTTGATTGGGTTTCCCCATTCGGACATCCCCGAGTTATAACGCTTCACAGCAGCTCCTCGAGGCTTAACGCAGCTAAGCACGTCCTTCTTCGGCACGAGGACCCTAGGCATCCACCATACACATTTTTTACCTTTGACTAAGACGAACAAAATACGGTGAACTGAGTTTGCACTCAATTCTTCATACTTCTTACCCAATTTTCAATGTACAAACTTAAAGTAGTATTTTTTGCAAAATCACTGTAAAGTTCTTTATTTGTCGACCGCTAAAGCTTTAGGCTTTTTTGATCGATATCTCCATTTAACATTTAACTAGTAACTTAGCACTTAATTAAACCTTTAAATATACCTGATTGAAACTTGAATTCTTCTTGCGGAATTTGGTGGACCCGACGGGTCTCGAACCCGTGACCTCTGCATTGCAAATGCAGTGCTCTAGCCAACTGAGCTACAGGCCCTAAGTTCATCTAATTTAAGAAATAAAGGGCGATAACACAATAAACATAAATAAAACGCCGTGCGCCATATCTATATTTAGTTTTTCTTAAATTTTTAGAATCCAGAGCTTCTGTCCGATAGGACGGGAGAAGGTATAATTCCATTCCGTATTTGGGATTGTATGCTAGGTGATGGGTAAATGTCAATGATTTGGGGTGATAAATTTAGGGGGTTTAACAGTGAATACAAAAATAGTCTGGTTCCGCTTAAAGCTAGAAACAGACTATCTTCTCAAAACCCCGATAAGTTACCTTGCTTCACGTATAATTTGAAGGGCTTTCACAAAAGATGTTGGATAATCTTCCACCAATATCTTGAGATAAACTGCCAACGCTTCATCTCTGAAAGCATCAGACTCTTTAGTCAGGGCATTAATCCATGGTCCAATTTCCTGGACAATGGCAGACTCCATTTTATATTCCCCGAATCCAGTACAGCTTACTGTAACTGCCTGTTTGATTGCCCCAACAATGTGCTGAACACTTACTGTCCGGCCGCCCAAAACTTTCACGATATAATCTATCATCCGCTGCGAGTATTGGTTTGAAACATTAACTTTCACAGCGTGTAGGAGCTTTCTCAGTTCATCACTTGGAGGTAGCGATATATTTGCTTGATTCATGGCTTTCTCCTTATTCTTACTTTTACGGTTAGAGTTGAAAATTAAGCTTTAGTGGTTATTCTACAATATATTTTGCATAATAAAACTGGGAGCTTAAACTGTTACCTTTGAAATACATACTATGGTAATATAGGCCGGTAAATATAAGGTGGCATTGGGGTCAGTAGCTCAGTCGGTTAGAGCGCTTCTCTGATAAGGAAGAGGTCCCAGGTTCGATTCCTGGCTGACCCACCAAAAATCATAAATATGCTTACAATTTTCCAGATTCAAAAATTTGCCACTGTCATATCAATATTTGTTTATTGGTTCTCAGTATATGGTGTCTCTAACCTTTATCTTATTCCAAAGAAAAAATTTGATTACATAAAAAAGCCTATTTCCATGGGTATATACTTTTTAATAAGTTCCATTTTACCTTTGGTGTTCATCTATAAAACTTTTCCGCAAAACCTACTAAGTTTAGCCATGACATCAAGTTCACTTGTAATAGTCACAGTCTTAATCTACGCATACAATAAAAGATCAGGCTTTGCACAGCTTCTTATCTCAAAAGGAATGGATGTAACTTTTCAACAGCTTACAGTCCTGCTTCTAGTTAATAGACTTTCGGAACTTAATTACTTAAGTATTCCTCAATTTGCACTGCTCTTTTTGTCTTTGCATATACCTGTATTTTTTCTGAAACGTATTAAAAACCTTACAAAACTAATTTTATTTATAGGGATATCTTTTGGTGGATTTATTTTTGCTTACATTTACTTAAACTTCTTTGTTTTAAGTCTTGGAATAAACCAACTAATTCACATGTCTTTTTATATTGTTTATTGGACTTTCTTTAGAAAAAATACGAATATGGGAATTGTTACCTATGAATATTAACTCTTGACCTTTATTTCTATCTCCAAGTATTCAGCAACAGCCTTATCAAGATCAGTCTTAAAAAACTCCTTTAGTAGCTTTTCGGGTTTTACCCAAGCAATTTGAGCAATTTCGTGATCTTCTATCATTTGAGTTGTTGCAGTTGTAGCTAAATTGCAAGCAAAATAATGAATTTTTACAGGATACTGGGGGTGCTTTCTTGTACTAAGCCTTTTTAAGACGGCAACATAGTGACCTGTTTCTTCTAATGTTTCCCTCTCGGCTGTCTCCTCATGTGATTCGTAATCCGAAATTTTTCCACCTGGGAATGCCCACTCTAACCGGGAACCATCAGAACCTTGTTCAGGCTTCTGACGACGAATAATCAAAACATCACCAGAGTCATTCTTTGTGATAGCAAGGGCTATTTCAAGAAGCTCATCTTTCGCTTTACCGTTTGGTTTTATTGTAACCATAAATTTTTCTTTCATTTGGGCAATACATTCAAGAGTTAAAAGGTGAAAGGAATGTTTGGGATTAAGGCTCATCCCGAACCTGCTCACTAGTGTCGTGAGGACACCAGTTTTTTATACGTATATTGACCTTGAGCTAAACATCAATACACGGTTTCTTATATTTCAATAGGCTTCTAAAGCGTTTAGCTAAAGTAAGTATCTATCAATCACAGAAACGTTTTTTCTCCCTAGAAAGGAGGTGATCCAGCCGCAGATTCCCCTACGGCTACCTTGTTCGTAACAATCCATTATTACTAATGGTACTGACTATATCTTCTTTCCTAAGAAACTTTGCTTTTTCTACATGCCAAGAACCTACTAAATTCGTAAAGTGATATTTTGAATCACCTATTAGATAAAATCGAAAATAATTAGGATCTTTAACATAACTTGGATTATGAAGAACACCACATTTTAAACCTAAATTTAAAATGATATCTCTAAGGTTGGTAATATCAGCTAGATCCTTTTGGGCAAAATATAAGTAATATCTTGCTTTAAAGTATCTAGGAACAGAACCTTCCGAATCGAAGTATCCTCTCACATAAGCAATATGCTCTGAAACTGAAGTCAAAACAAAATCTTTTAAGATTTTCTTAGAAAATTCAACAATATGAACATTTCTAGTTTTGCCCTCTTTGTAATACCAAGCTTTAAATCCAATAAAATGAATAATTTGTGAGATAAACTCAACATATTTTTCAGATTTTTGGGCTAATCGATAGGTATATTCTCTTTCAGAAGCATCATGCAATGCACCAAGAATATAAGCTTTTATTATCTCAGGAGTCGGCGTTTCATATAAGCTTATTTTTTCAATAAAAGTTTTATTGAAAGACTCATATGTCATCTACAACATTCTAATATAAATTGTAGAATCAGTCGATACGGGGTCAACCTAAATAATTAAATTTAAGCGACTTCCCACGGTATTATCCATGTTTTTGAAACATTAGGACTTCACCGTTATTAGCCGAATTTTTTTGCAAGATTACTCTTGCAAGTCGCAACACTCTATTTACACGACTTCATCCTCATCACTAATTCCACCTTGGGCCCACTACACGCAGGACTTAGGGTGGCCTTAGCTTTGCTGACGTGACGGGCGGTGTGTGCAAGACCCGAGAACGTATTCACCGGTGTATAGCTGACCACCGATTACTAGCGATTCCAACTTCATGGAGTCGAATTGCAGACTCCAATCCGAACTGGGACGCGTTTTAAGGGATTGGCTTCACATTGCTGTGTCGCAGCCCGTTGTACGCGCCATTGTAGCATGCTTCTAGCCCCAGACATAAAGGCAATACCGACTTGACGTCGTCCCCACCTTCCTCCGCCTTACGACGGCAGTTTCGTCAGAGTGATACAACTGACAATAGGGGTTGCGTTCGTTGAACCACTGAAGGGTACGCCTCACGGTACGAACTGACGACAGCCATGCAACACCTGTGCAGAACCCTCGAAGGCAACCTGTCTTTCAACAAGTTCGCATCTGCATGTCAAATCTGGGTAAGGTTTTTGGGTTATCAGCCAATTAAAGAGCATGCTCCACCGCTTGTGCGGGTCCCCGCCAATTCCTTTGAGTTTTAGTCTTGCGACCGTACTCCCCAGGCGGTCTGCTTAACGCGTTAGCTTCGACACCCAAAGATTCAGGTATCTAGCAGACATTGTTTACAGCGTGGACTACACGGGTATCTAATCCGTTTTGCTCCCCACGCTTTCGTCTCTCAGTGTCAGGATAATCCCAGGTAGCTGGCTTCCCCCTTGGTGTTCCATATGAAATCAACGCATATCACCGCTCCTCCATATGTTCCGCTACCCCCTAATTACCTCGAGCCTTACAGTATCAAAAGCGTTTCTCCAGTTAGGCTGAAGTATTTCACTTTTGACTTATAAAGCCACCTACAGAACTCTTTACGCCCAATAAATCCGGATAATGCTTGTACCCTACGTATGACCGCTGCTGCTGGCACGTAGTTAGCCGGTACTATTTTCAGAAGTTTACAACCCGAAGGCATTCATCCTTCACGCGGCGTCGCTGCATCAGACTTTCGTCCATTGTGCAAAATTCCCGATTGCTGCCTCCCGTAGGAGTGAGGCCCGTATCTCAGTGCCCCTCTGCCTGGACATCCTCTCAGACCAGGTACCCGTCATAGTCTTGGTAGGCTATTACCCCACCAACTAACTGATAGGCCGCAGGCTCATCTCTAACCGATAAATCTTTAAAGTTTCCTTCACATCGGACATTAGTTCACCTTTCGGCGAATTATTTCCGGGATAGAGGTAGATTCCTACGTGTTACTCAGCCGTTCGCCACTACTTAAAAGTTCCGCCTTGCGTTGGAACAAAAAAATCGTTCGACTTGCATACCTTAAGCACGCCGCTAGCATTCATCCTGAACTAGGATCAAATTCTCAAAGAAATCCGCGAGTACATATAAATATGACTCTTGGACCATTCCTTTCACCTTTTAATCTCTCGAAAGATTAAAAATGAATGTTTTAATTATTCGATTATCAAAGTACAACTCAAAACCTAACCTAAATTTCTGGGTTTGAGTAAATAACAAGCTAAAAACTTAAACTTATCTTGCGAATTGTAATACCAAAATCACCTATCCTCAACAAGACTTCCGTATTTTAAGCGAGCTGTCGCAAGATAGCAAGACCTTTTTCTTGTGTCAATAAGCATATGTCTTGAAATTACCCAAATATCTAACAGGAATAGAGATATCGGTATTAATATGTCACCCTACAAGTAGGAGACTTAAGCATGCAAAAACGTGGTTGGGTAAGCAATACTTCCCATTTCATAGCTACCTTATTAGCATTCTATTTGGAGATTTATGTGGGTTTTGTTCAAATTCGTACAGAAGTACAAGCTAGTGAAGTTTGGACAAAAACCTCACTAAATTCTAGTCATATAGAGACTTTGGAGGTAACTCCGTGGGGAGTATTGGCTGGAGAAAAAGATCCCAGACTTCAACTTTTTCCATATAATGGTATCTATCAAAGTAAAGATTTTGGCAAAACATGGCTACAGTTCGCATTAAAAAATAAAGGTATAAACTCCATCAAACACAACAACAAGAAACTCTATGCAACAACTTATTACTCTGTAGGAGGAGAAAATGGTCTTTTTATCTCTGAAGATGGTGGAAAAACTTGGTTTCAAAAAGGCCCAAAAGTCTCAACATCAAAAATCGAAGCTCTTGATAATAAACTTCTTCTTGGAACATATAGTCATGGCTTATGGCTTTCAAATGATGGGGGTATTAATTGGCAACAAAAGATTGGAGATGGTTACACCGGACCACAAATATATGCAATTTTATTAAAAGAAAACTTTGCATTAGCATCACTTGCTACTTCCACATTTGTTTCCACAGATAACTTACAAACTTGGCAGGAAGTAACTCAGCTTAAAAATTTAAGAGTCAGAAACTTCACTAAGCTAGGTGACTATATCTTTGCTGGTACTGACAATACTAGTGGAATTTGGGTTACAATAAACCCCTCTGTTGGGTGGACACAAAATCAAAGTTGGGGTAATAAGGCGTCTGATTTTGTTACAAACTTTAGAGATGTTTTGTACAGTGCAAATAACGGAGAGGTTTTTAAATCATACGATTATGGTGAGACATGGCTTACAACAAACCTTATTAAACCGACAAATAGGATAAGTAGTATTGCTGGTGTATATAAAGAAATTCCAATCATTCTTAGTAGTCTTGTAACAGAAGGCACTTTTACTACAAACTATGTAGCCTTTTTCGGTCCACAAAAATTCTTAGGTATTCCATGGGATTTTTTAAATACAGATGAACTTATCAAAAAGCTATACTCATTCTTTGATCACGAATTACCGCTTCTAGGTTATGCAGGTCTAATTGAACTAGAAGACATAAAAAATACAACTCTTAATTTCTTTGGTGTAAAAAACAAGCAGCCTGAAATGTATTACAGTAGCCACGACGGGATAGATTTTGCACTACCATTTGGTACCCCAATTCTTGCAGCTTACAATGGAGTTGGGGTGTATAACTTTGATAGGCTTGGTTTTGGGCATTACATCACAGTTACCCATCCAAATGGCTATAAAACAATTTATGCTCACCTACAAAAAGATGGACTTATCTCATCTGTAGCTGGAGAAGAGGTTATAGTCGCAAAGGGATCAGTGCTTGGGAAAGTTGGTATGTCTGGAAATACAACAGGACCACACCTACATTTTGCTATTCAAAAATTGGATACTCCTCGCCCAGAAAATAGAATAGATCCTTTTGGCTGGATTGCGCACAATCTCACGGATCCGTGGGCAAACCTATCTTGGCAAGATGTAAACGGAAATCACACGGGGCCAAAAAGTTACAATTTATGGGCAACTGAGGGGTTACCTTATACCAACGACTCAATTGTAACAATAAGTTCTGATACCGAAATCACAGATAACTCAGCCTCAATTTTTGTAAGGTCATACTCAATACCAATCAAAAATACTTACAATGAAAAACTAGAATATGTAAATGGAAGTTCAACACTTATTGAACTTGTAAATATACTGGGCGAAACAATCCATTTACTTAGTAAAAAAATAAAATTAACTTTTGACTTAGCAAACCTTGATCTTTCAAAGATAGATGTGAGATCTCTTAGAGTTTATTCTTTTGACGAAAGCGCCGGAAAATGGCAAGGACTTACCTCTCTATTTAATCCAGAAACAAAAACAATTGAAACTGAGGTTGACCATTTAAGTTGGTTTGCAGTTTTTGGAGTCTTAGAAGAAAGTTGGCAAAAAACTTTAGTGCTTGAAGATGGATCTTTTAATATAGCAATTACAGAATAATTCCCCCACCCAGCACAACTTCCCCTACATAAAAAACAGCACTTTGACCGGGAGCAATTCCAAATATAGAATCGACTAAATTTACTTGAATCTTAGAATTATTATTACTTATATTTAATTCTAGTGCACCGCCTTTACCTTGTTGGTCTTCTTTTATAAAAGTGCAATGGGCTAAATACATTTCACCAAGGTGTCTTATCCTTACGCAGCATTCAAAATTATCATCGGGCTTACTTCCTATCCAATGCACATCACCTACTTCAAAACTTTCACGAAGACCATCTTTAGCAAAACCTACAACAAGTTCATTTTTTTCTGGATTTTTCCCTATGACATAAAGTGGGAGACCAAAATATTTTTCCACCTTAAAGCCATGCCTTTGACCTATTGTATAAAACTGAACGCCATCATGTGTTCCTATAGTTTCACCTGTTTTATCAACTACACTTCCGGGCGCTGTTTGAATCTTACCTTTAAGAAAACTTTTCATGTCAACCTCCCCTATAAAACAAATTCCGACACTATCTGGCTTTGAAAAATTATGGAAACCAACTTTTTGCGCAATTTCTCTTACTTCATTTTTTGATAATGCCCCAATAGGAAATAATGCATGAGAAAGCTTTTTCTGATCCAAAAGATATAAAAAATATGATTGGTCTTTGCTGTTATCTAAACCCGTAAGAAGTTTGCACTTCCCATCATTAGTTTGAACCCTAGCATAATGACCTGTCGCAACAAAATCAAAACCATTTTCCAACGCCCAATCTAAAAATATTCCAAATTTAATCTCTTTATTGCATAAAACATCCGGATTTGGTGTACGTCCGGCTTGATATTCATTATAAAAATGTTTAATAACTCTTGTTTTGTATTCATTAATAAAATCTAAGTGTTTAAAAGGTATTCTCAAGTGGGCTGCAACTTTGACAGCGTCAGCTCGGTCTTCTTCTGCACTACAACCATCAGCTCTTGCATCCCAACATTGCATATAAACGCCAGTAACATCATAACCTTGTTCCTTTAATAGGTAAGCTGAAACTGAGGAGTCAACCCCTCCGCTAAGACCCACGGCTACTTTCATTTTTGGACTTTTTTTGGTATTTGTGGTAAACAACACTTGAGCATTATACCAACCCCATATCTAAATTTTTAAGAAGAGGAAAAATGGTGACTATTCCTGTTGTAGAAAACATTACAAATGTCACAAGCGTTTGTAATGTGGCGTATTCGAGGGTTCATGATTTCAAGCGTGGGTATGACAGTGTATCAGCGCTCATTGGTGGCCAGATAGTAAGTGGGAAGATTTACACCTGTTATTACTGCGCTGATGCGAAATTCTTCGTTCCGGATCTTTGGAAAGAAGAATATGTTGGACTGAGGATCGCGCTAACGTAGGGTGGGACGGGACAAACAAAAACTGGGGCCTTCAAGTAAAACACTTGGACCCCAGTTTTAACTTTATTTTTTAATTGTGAAAACAACAATTTTCATCGTTTTGTCTATATTATCTTTTGGAACTTAAAATATCTATTGCTGTATGCATGGCATCCAGCATTTCTTTTATTATTTTATTTGCCTCATAACTACTCAACCTTCTAAAATTGTGTGGATAGTAATGAAACAGTTGATTTCTCCCATGAGTCCAAATCTTCCAAAGACGTTCTGCTGTTTCTTCTCCGGTTTTGGAATATTTTTTCAGTTTACTGTAAACCGAGAAATCTTTATTAATAAAAATCGGATTCAAAATTCTACCTATTCTTATATCATCACTATAAAAATCCTCTTCGTGAATAAGCCCAAGATCTAAAAATAATTGCTTTAAAAACCCTTCATATGCTTTTGCAAATGGAAAAACTAAGTAAGAATAATCGCTCACATGTCCAGATAGCGCGTGGCATTCAATAAGAAGTTTTTCACCATCTTCCAAAAGTCCTCTTATCTCTTCCGGTAAATATTTCCAAAGCTTAGATTTACGATCCACAAACTGCATTTTAATTTAGCCTCTTTCTGTCAATCAGTTTAAAAATTTCAACAGCAATAAAAATCATGAACGATATGATTATAGGAAAAAGCCAATAATCCCCCAACGGCTTTATATTAAATACATTCATTAAAAACGGGTTTGTAAAAGGTACAATTTGTAAACATGCCGCCGCCGCAACAGCACCTAAAAGCCATAAATTATTAAATGGGTTAGATTTCCAAAATGGTTCACGAAGTGTCCTGACAGAAAATAAATAAACCAATGAATCAAGCCCGACAGTTGCAAAAAGAATTGATCTTGCTAAAAGCAAGTCGCTTGTTTTGTATAATATAAAAAAATACATCCCCATTGAAAAAAGCCAACCAAAAGTAGAAATTACCAAAATAATTCGTATCATCCACTTTGATACAAGAGGCTCTGATGGAAGTCTGGGTTCCTTTTGCATAGAACCAGCAGTTTTTGGCTCCATAGTAAGGGCTAAATGAGGCAAACCATCTGAAACTAAATTAATCCATAATATCTGGACAACATTAAGGGGTAATGGGATTTTTAAAAAAATCGCAGTCAAAATAACAAGAATCTCTTCAAATGCATCGGCCATCAAATACAAGATAATCTTTCGAATGTTGTCAAAAATATTCCTGCCCTCCTCAACTGCCGAAATTATTGTAGAAAAACTAGAGTCCATCAAAACAAGATCGGCCGACTCTTTGGCAACGTCTGAGGCATCGGACACAACTATACCTATGTCGGCTTTAGCAAGTGCCGGAGCGTCATTTACACCATCACCCATCATAGCAACTATCTCACCGTGTATTTTAAGGGTTTCTATTATCTTTAATTTTTGCTCAGGACGTGTCCGTGCAAAAAGTTTAACTATATGTCTCTCACCATCAAAAAGTCTTCGTTCAAGTTCTTTCTCACTCATTTTACCTAGCTCACTACCTAAAACTATATCCTCATTTGCAACTTTAATACCGAGTTGTTTCATAACAGTAGCCGCTGTGTTAGCGTGATCTCCTGTAATAACCATTATGCGTATACCGGCAATCTTTGCATTTTCTAAAGCCTCTTTAACATCGGTTCTTACAGGATCAGTAAAAGAAAGCATCCCAACCCACTCGACATCATTTAGTACTGTATCTTTAGAAAGTTTTGCTAACGTATTTGGTACAAGTTTTTTTGCAAAACCTAAAATACGTTTTCCTTCGCTAGTAAGAAGAAGAATTTCGTGGTGTATACGCTCTTTTTCAGCTGCCGTTAATACGGTATGTTTCAATAAAAGTTCGGGAGCACCGGTAATAAATACCATGTGACTATCGTTAAACCATCTATTTAAACTCGCAAAATATTTATGCTCTGAAGAAAATGGGATGCTGTCGATGCTACCAAATTTTTTAACTTTTTCAATTTCAGTTTTATGTACTTTTTCATTCGCCCACTCCCATGAAGCTATTACAACAGATGTATCTAAATCGTTTGCAAGAATAGACTGAAGGGCTATGCTTTGTTCCTCGCCAAAAACATTTGCGACCTGCATTTTGCCCTGAGTTAAAGTGCCTGTCTTATCTATACAAATTGTTGTAACGCCTCCTAAAGTTTCAGCGGAAGTCAAGTTTCGCACAAGACCTTTACGACCCAAAATCCTCTGCATACCTATTGCTAAAACCGCAGTTAATCCCACAAGTAAACCTTCGGGGATAGCTGAAACTGCAAGCGCAACAGATGTTGTAAAAATAGTAAGAAGAGGGAGTCCTCCAAAAAGACCAAAGGTAAAAACCAAAACAGTTAAAATTAAAACGACAACCGAAAGCTGTTTGCTAAAATATACAAGCTGTTTACCAAGTGGGGTTTCACTTTCGGCATTTGCAATACTAAGTGCAATTTTTCCCATTTCAGTAGAAGCTCCGGTCACAGTCACATGGAGTTTTGCCTTACCCCCAGTAACTATTGTTCCCATGTAAACTTCACTATTAATATGTTTTTGAATTGCATCAGACTCACCGGTCAAAATTGCTTCAGTTACAAAAAACCTATTAGCATCTACCAGCTTCCCATCTGCAGGGATTTTGTCGCCCTGTTTCAAAAAAACTAAATCCCCCGGTACTAGCTGGTCCACCGACAAAGTTATCAACTTACCGTTACGAACAACGCTTGCTGTAGGAAGTACAAGTTTTTTCAACGCTTCAAGTGCCTTACCTGCTTTTCGCTCCTGCACAAAACCAAGAACTGTATTTAGAAAAACAGCAATTGCAATAATAAAAGCATTTCCATATTCCCCAAGACCCAAAGTTATAAAACATGAAATGAGTAAGATATAAACTAGTGGACTTTTAAACTGTGATAAAAAGATTTTAAGATCAGTTGGAGGCGGTACTTCAGGTAATCTATTTGGCCCAAATCTTGCGAGAAGTCGTGAGGCATCGGCCATAGTCAGACCGCCAAATTCGTCGGAAAAAATCGAGGTCACAGAGTTAATTACTCTTGGAATCATATATAAATGGTATCAATAAATACTGGAGTTAGCGATCACTGAATGTAGCCGATTTGTAGAAAGAAGATAGGAGTGGCTCAATTGGTATTAAAGCTACATTTACCTTTGCATTTCCAAATGGAATTACTTTCATGAGTGTACCTGGCACATCACCCAGTGTAAGTACAGAAAAACTACTGTTTATTAAACTAAGACTTGATCTCACATAAACTTTTAAAAATTTAAACTCTTTCCATGTGTCATCGGGCGATTCTGAAATATCTCGGAGTTCTGTTGGGCTGCCACTTACCTTTGATAATCTTCTTCCCGCATCTAAACTTTCCAGACAATCAGACTCTGATATACAAAGATATTTAAGCATTTCCCAAGAAGTGTTTGTGGATACCACACTAAGTTCCAAACCGGTTTTTGACTGCTGACTTTGGGTGTTTGTGCCCCTTACATTTGGATAAGTTCTATAACTGGAATAAATAAATATACCAGCTGCCATAAGACATGATATTAGAAGTAAAAGTAACGGGGCAGAAAAACCTCTCATAAATTTAAGTTAGCATATAAAAAAAGGCATTTCTATAACTTCTTAGGTTATAATAGGAAAATGGCAAAACCAAAAATTGCAATTGTGCATGATTACCTAGTTCAACACGGAGGCGCTGAGAGATCTGTTGAGGCAATTGCCCAAATTTTTCCAGAAGCACCAATTTACACAGCTATTTATAAACCAAAAAAAGTAGGAGGGATTTTTAGTTCCCGTAAGGTTTACACAGCTACAAAAGGAGCAAATACTTTATTTAACATTTTTCCGATTTTTGCAAAATATTTCACCTTTCTTATCCCAATGTTTTTTGAAAACTTAAACCTAGATGAGTACGACATAATAATCTCGAGTAGTAGTGGATATGCCAAGGGGGTTTTAACAAAGCCAAGACAGCTTCACATCGGGTATATTCATACACCCCCAAGGTTTCTCTATGGATATAGTGTGGAAAGTACAAAACGAAATGCTTGGTATTACAAACCTGTTGTTATGATTGTGGATCATTTTTTAAGAGTGTGGGATTTTGTAGCTGCTCAAAGACCTGATTTTTTAGTAGCCAATTCTAAAACTACAAGAGATAGAATAAGAAAATTTTATGGCCGAGATGCAATAGTCATAAATCCGCCGGTAGAAATAGATGATACAAAAATAGAAAGAAACAGTTTGGAACCACCTTATTACTATGCTCTTGGAAGACTTGTTGCCTATAAAAATTACGATTTAATAATTGAAGTGTTTAACATTTTAGGACTTCCGTTGAAAATAATAGGAACTGGACCTGAAGAAGCAAAACTTAAAAAAATAGCAAAATCAAATATAAAATTTTTAGGGAGAAGTAATGACTTGGAGCGAAACACTGTGATAGAAAATTCGCTAGGTTACATTTTTCCGGTAGTAGAAGAAGATTTTGGTATTGTTGTTGTGGAAGCACTAACTCATGGAAAACCAGTGCTTGCCCACAGATCGGGTGGTCCCACTGAAATACTAAGAGAGGGCAAAGATGGTATGTTTGTTGATGACCTTAATCTACCTAATTTTGTAGACAAAATGCGTGAGTTTGATAAAGCTGTGAGAAACAAAAACTTCGATCCAATTGATATCAAAAAAAATTCTGCTAAATATTCAAAGCAGAGATTTCAAAATGAATTGTACGAATTTGTGATGCAGAAGTGGCTTGAGAAAAAAGCCAGCTTATAAGGGGGCTTTATGCCAGAACTCCCAGAAGTAATTACAATACGAAATGACTTAAGAGCCTCTGTTCTTGGTAAAAAGGTGGTTAATATAAAAAAAGTCGATACTTATAAACTCAAACCAAGTCCTAAACATTTTGGGGATCTTGTGCTCGGAAGTACTTTTGATGAAATTTCAAATATCGCCAAATTACTTCTACTTAAAATGTCTTCGGGACATTACATCGCTACACACCTTAACATGTCAGGCCTTCTCTTATACAACACTGAGGATTTACATACAAAAATTACTTTAGAGATGGATACAGGAGATAAACTTAACTATTCAGAAACCAGGATGTTTGGCTATTTTGAAGTCTGGAGTCCTGAGGAAGTTGAAAGGTATAGAAGAAAGCAGGGCAAAACCCCACTGGACAACAATATAACTTCGGATGAATTTGTTGAAAAAATAAAGATGAGAAAGTCCCCTATTAAAACAGTCTTACTTGATCAAGGCATCATAAGCGGGATTGGAAATATTTATGCAAATGATGCCCTATTTTTATCTGGTATTAATCCAAAAACTAAAGCGAATGATATATCAAAAGAGGGATTGGAAGCGATTTTCAAGAATGTAGTTCTAATACTTACTGAAGGAATTTTGCATCGTGGTAGTACAATAGACAGGTACCGTGATCTTTTTGGTAAACCGGGGATTCATCAAAACTTTTTTAGAATTTATGGGAAAAAAGATGGAAAGTGTCTAAACTGTGGAAATCATGTGACCTACGAAAAAATGCAGGGACGACCTACCTTTTATTGTGAAAACTGCCAACCTTTAAATAATCAAATTAAATTAATATAAATGAAAATAGATAGACTCGTGCTTACAAACTTTAGGAATCATGAAAATTTTACTGTGGATTTTGACGGAAAATCTTGTTTGATTGTTGGGGATAATGGTCTAGGTAAAACCAATATACTGGAAGCAGTACATCTTCTAAGTACTACAAAATCTCTAAGAACGGAATTTGATAAAGAGATGATTTCCCATGACAAGAATTTTGCTAGGATTGAACTTACTGCTTTTCCAAACGGAGATAAAACACTTCTCGAGATGGTAATTACAAAAAGCGATAGGTTTGAGAACTCATCCTCAAAAAAAGTAAAAATTGATAAAGTTGCAAAATCCCTAAACACTTTTGCTGGGACTATAAACACAGTTCTTTTTACTCCACACGACGTAGAAATATTCACAAGTACACCAAGTGTGCGAAGAAAACATCTCGATTCATTGTTTTTTCAGATTGATAGGACATATAAAAAAGCCACTTCAGAATATACAAAAGCAATAAAACAAAGAAACAAACTACTTGAAATGATGCGGGATTTTGGAACAGGTAGTGATCAAATAGAATTTTGGACAACAAAGGCAGTTGAATCGGGAAAAATTATTCAAGATAAAAGAGAGCGGTTTTTTGACTTTGCAAGAGAAAATACCCAAAAACATGGTAAAAAACTAAATAGGGATGATGTAACGTACGAAATAAATTATGATAAAAGTGAAATAAGTGCGGAAAGGCTAAACAAATACAAAGATGCCGAAATTGCCTCATGCAAGACTTTGGTAGGTCCACACCGAGATGACTTTAGTATAAATTTTAATGGGTACGATGTTGCAAGATACGGTTCGAGGGGGCAAAAAAGATCAACAGTTTTAGCTTTGAAACTATGTGAAATTGATTTTATTGATAAGGCTGTAGGGAAAAGACCAATTCTTCTTCTTGATGATATATTCTCAGAGCTTGATCAAACCCATAAAGATGCGGTATTGAATATAATAGGGATGCAACAAACAATCATAACCTCCGCAGAAAAAGAGAATAATGATATGGGATTAAAGACAGTGGAGATTTAACTTAGTGCACAGCAGATAGTTTTTGGCTTCTAAGTCAAGATCACACATAAACCTTAAATCAAAAAGCATCTACCCATTCTGCGGTAAATATGCAAGAATTGTTACAGTCTTGGTAGGAATCCCTTCGGGGACACTGCCCCCTACCAAGGCTTTACTGCCATGTTTGTACCCGAATACTCAATTACTTCAGCAATACTAAAAAACATAGCAACCATTGAGTATGGTCGTGCTCTTATAGAAAATACTCCAATTTTGCCTCACTGGGAAAAACAACTTATCAAAGAATCTAAAATAAAAATCATTAGTAATACTCTTGGAATGGATGGAGTTTATGCCAACCCAGAAACTATTAAAAAATATCTTGACGGGCTTGAAACAACTAAAATCCCAGAAGAAATTAGAAACTTCATAGGTGGACTTAAAATTGTCGAGGAAATAAATCAAACCAATGAAGTAGATGAAAAAGACCTTCTGGCACTGCATAAAATAATTACAGAGGGGCTTGTTACTCCAGAACTACAAAGTAGATTTAGAAATAAAAAATATATAAATCATCCGGACCCACAAGAAATACTTGCACAAGTCGTAGGAACTTTTGATTGGTTTAATAGCTTAGATTCCAAAGAAACTAGTCCAATTCTCGTAGCGGGAATAATTTATGGCAAACTTTTGTCAGTATTTCCATTTGAAAACTTTAATTTCTCGGTTGCTAATCTTATCTCAAGAATAAGCCGAAGACTTGGTGGCTACAGCTTTAAAAACTATGTGGCGTTAGAGGAAACTTTCTTTCGCAATAGAAACCTCCACCTTAAAATACTTGAAAATATAAAAGAGGATGAATTTACTGAGTTTCTGGAATTCTATACCCAAGCATTTGCAAGTGAAGTCGCAAACATGAAAGAAAAAGTACTACTTTTAGCACGAGACACCAAAGTTGCAAAAGCTTCTGGGACATTGGATCTTACCCCAAGGCAATCAAGAATTGTGGAATATCTGCAGGACTATGGAATTTTACAAAACAAGGACTTTGGTAAATTGTTTGAGGGAGTTTCTGAAGATTCTGTACTAAGAGATCTAAAAACCTTA
This sequence comes from candidate division WWE3 bacterium, assembly GCA_016182565.1. Lineage (GTDB taxonomy): Bacteria > Patescibacteriota > WWE3 > UBA101185 > UBA10185 > JACPGI01. The sequence goes on along the minus strand of JACPGI010000007.1, from coordinate 14,183 downwards.
CTACAAAAAGATATTGTTGTGAAAAAAGGAAGTACAAAGTCCTCACGGTACGAGCTAAAGTAATATCTTACTCCTTATATTTATAGCTAAAAACAGCTAACCTGTTACTCAAATTTGCAAATCTTTTCCAAATGTCTTAAATCTCCCTGCTATAATGAAAGGTATGTATATTTCAAAATTTGCACAGTACTTGGACATTCTTGAGCAAACATCAAAAAGACTAGAAATCACAGAAATTCTCAAAAATATGCTTAAAGAAATGGAAAAAGCAGAAACTGACAAAGGTATATTTCTTTCTCTTGGCTACCTAAGAGCACAGTTTAACTCTTTACAGTTTAATATCGCTGAAAAAATGATGGTAAAAATACTTGCAAATGCTTTTAATGAATCAGAAGAAAAAATAAACAAGCTATATGGTGAAGAGGGAGATCTTGGAAATGTAGCTTTCAAAGTAAATCCTAACGAAAAACCATCAAAAACTACAATTCTTGAAGTTCATAAAAAACTAGAAGAACTAGCTACCATCTCTGGTACCGGCTCACAGGAAAAAAAGATCCAAAAAGCATCCCAAATTCTTGCTCTTGAAGACAAGCTTACCTCTAAATTTCTCACAAGAATTATCCTAAGTACAGTGCGACTTGGTTTCACAGAACTTACAGTAATTGATGCGCTAGCAAAGTTAATATTTGAAAATGTAACAAATGCACCTAAAGAAAAATCTTCTACAAAACATAACCTGTCAGCAAAGGAATTAAAAATTAAAATAGAGGCTAAATACAGAATTCGTCCGGACATTGGCACCATAGCAAAAGTAATTAAAGAAAATGGTCTTGAGGGAATAGATTACATAAGTATGGAAGTTGGTGTTCCTGTGCATGCTCAAAAAGCCCAGCGACTCGCCGACCCACAAGAAATTATCGAAAAACTCGGAAGTGTTTGGGCAGAATATAAATTTGATGGCACAAGAGTCCAACTACATTTAGATAGATCAAGAAAAATGCCCGGCCTTGAAACAAATCAGCAAGATCTTTTTGAATCACGAAACACCCTTCCTTTTGTGAAAACTTTTACAAGAAATCTCGAAGAGACAACACACCAATTTCCTGATCTTGTGGAAGCAGCAAATAAACAAATAGATGCGCAGTCGGTAATACTAGACGGCGAAGCCATTGGATACAACAAAAAAACTGGGGATTACCTACCTTTTCAAGAAACTATGCAAAGAAAAAGAAAACATGGCATAAAAGAAGCGGTAGTTGAAACTCCACTCAAGTATCTTATTTTTGATATTTTATATTTGAATGGTAAAACCCTGGTAGATTTACCACTTGTGGAAAGACGTATAATTTTAGACAAAATAATAAAGGGAAATGAAACGCTTGAAATTGATTACCACATGGAAACAAAAGATGTCAAAAGACTTATTAAATTTTCTAAAGAGGCACTCGATAGAGGCCTAGAGGGCATTATGGCTAAAAAACCTGATTCCTTCTATGAGGCGGGAGCAAGAAACTTTACGTGGGTAAAACTTAAAAAATCTCAAGAACAAATCTTGGGCGACACAATCGACTGTGTGGTACTTGGGTATTATTTTGGGCGAGGTGTGAGAGCAAATTTTGGGATTGGCGGATTTTTGGTTGGTATTTGGGACAAAAGGGATCAAAAATATAAAACAATAACAAAAGTAGGGACTGGGCTTAAAGATGAGGAATGGGAAAAGCTAAAAGAAATGGTGGATAAAGTAAAAATCAAAGAAAAAACTAAAAATGCTGATATATCTTCAAAATATGATTGTGATGTATGGGCAAATCCTGAGATTGTAGTAGAGATAGCCGCTGACGAGATTTCAAAATCTAGCGAACATTCTGCTGGATTTGCTCTGAGATTTCCGCGGCTTATTAAATTTAGAGAAGATAAAAGTGCAACTGATACAACAACCCCGGAAGAATTTGAGCAGATGTATCGATTACAGAAAAAGCCAATTGTTAAAATAGATGAAAGTTTAGTAGAAAGTTAAAATAAACATTACTATAAAATCAAGTAAGATATCTGACTAAACCCAATTTGTGCTACTATTTAACTATGAATGAAACACAAAATGAAACTCAAAAAAATAATTCCCAAAACCAACAAGAAGACAAGCAGATTTTAGAAAAAAAGGTTGTTAGCACGGGAGGATTTGAAAAACCCTATAATTTGGATCCAAACATAGAGGCAGCTATCGCCTACCTTCCTTTCATCGGCCTTTTCACAAGCCTAGCCATCTTTTTTGTTGAAAAGAAAAATCCATTTGTAAGATTTCACGCTATGCAAGGAATACTTCTTGGAGTTGCACACTTTATTCTGGTTTCAGCTCTTGCTGTGACTATAATTTTGGCTGTATTTATCACCTTAGTAAATCTTGTCGCTTTCATGGCATGGTGTTTCATGATGTGGAAAGCCTACAACAAAGAAGAATACGAGTTGCCGTTCATCGGAAAAATTGCTAGAGATCAACTCAAATCCTAAGTTTTAAATGAAAAGTTTATCCGACTTACTAAAATTCAAAGATATAAAAAGCAATACCCGTAATAAATATGAGTTTCAAGCATACGGTAACCGACTCGCTGAAGAATTTGGAGATATATCACACAGAGCACTTTATATAAAGCTTGCAAAACTTGAGAATAGAGACCTCCTAGAACAAGCTAGGGATTTTGTATTAAATCAAGAAAACGCTACTACTAAAGGCAAGCTTTTCATGTGGAAACTAAAGGAACTTAAAAACTCCAAAATAATAAAAGTCCAACAAAACAAGAATCAAAAAGACTCGTTGCCACAGGTGGTTGAAGATAGGCAATAAATTAACTATGATTTACTTGTGATAAAAAAAGATTTTGTAAAACTCTATAAACTTCCACTTCTTCTATCATTAACCTTTTTTATAGCCCTAATGGCTCTTAAGATGGAAAGGGATCCTCTCAATATCTTTCTTATGCTTCTTGGCAGCTTTCTTGGCACATTTTTACTTGACTTTGACTATCTAATTCACGCTTATTTCATCGAGCCAGAACAGCCAAACTCGGGACTCATCAAAGACTACGTCAAACACAAAGATGTTCAAGGTCTCTTACTCTTTGTGCAATCACACAAGTTTGATTTTGAAGATAGAACATTAAATAGTGCTTTATTTCAGCTGGTATTGGGAGCAGCATCTATATTTGTCATGACGGCAAATGTAACAATCTTTCTTAAAATTTTTATAGCAGCAGCTTTTGTAAACTCCATTTATAGATTTATGGAAGAATATCTTCAAGGTAAAGTAGAAAACTGGTTTTGGTCATTTAAAATGGAGATGAAACCACTCAATGTATATCTCTACCTACTACTACTTATAGCTGCCTCGGGTTATAGCATTTATATCCTCTAAAATATGTACGGACTTCTCATCACAATCGGAATCATACTTTCTGTTCATCTTGCAGAAGTTGTAGCTAAAAGCAGGAAAATTACATCAGAACTTATCTGGCGACTTGCTTTTCGAGGTTTAATTTTTGGTCTGATTGGGGCAAGGCTTTATCATGTGGTGGCAGAATGGGAGCTCTATTCGAAAAATCCTATTTCAATAATTTTTGTTTGGAATGGGGGGCTTGGGATACTGGGCGGGGTGGCCGGAGGTCTACTTGGTATCTATCTCTCTGCCCCAAAAAAATACTTTCTTCGAGTCTTGGATATATTTGCTTCTGTGATTCCTCTTGGACAAGCCATAGGCAGATGGGGAAATTTTTTTAATGGGGAACTTCTACCATATGCAATATATGAGTCTTTAGCAGATATTTTACTATTTGTATTTTTACAACTCCAAACAAGAAAGCTGGATCTAAAAAATAAAATTTGGAAATTTGGTCCCGAAGAGGAAAAGAAAAACCCAGATGGCACTATCTTTGCAAAATATATTATTGGTTATTCTATAATCAGACTTATACTTGATAAATTTCACAACGCGAGGTGGATTATAGAAAAACTTACATTTACTCAAGATATAAGTATTGCAAACTTTAACATTACTCAAACTATAGCTATACTTATGCTGTTACTATCTTTAGTATTGCTATGGAAGTTAAAAAAATCAAAAAAACTATAGTTTTTCTTATATTTGCAGGTCTTTGTATCTCAAGTTACCTTGCCTATTACAAGATAAATGCCAACCCATTTGCATGTAGTTTCGGGGGCTGCGACAAAGTACAAAATAGCACTTATTCAATGTTTTTGAATATTCCGGTCGCGGCATGGGGTATGCTTTATTATGTAACTTTACTCATACTCTACTTAAGACAAAGCACCCATCTTACAAAATTCTGGCTTTTATGGGGCATAGGATTTTCCACTTACCTTACAGCACTTGAAATATTTGTGATTCACGCCATATGTGGCTGGTGTATGACCTCTTATTTTATTATTTTAACAATTGCTTATCTAGTTTATAAAAAGGATAAACTGCCCAATGTTGATATTAGCAGCTGATCATGGTGGATTTGAGCTCAAAGAACACATTAAAAAAGTTCTAGGGGCAAAAGGGCTTGAAATTTTTGACGCTGGAAACACTAAACTTAACCCAGCAGATGATTATCCGGATTTTGTAGAAAAAGCAGTTCTAAAGTTAAAAGAGGACTTGGTTGAGAATAAAGCGATACTTTTTTGTAGAAGTGGGAGTGGTGAAGTAATAGTTGCAAACAAGTTCCCGGGAGTAAGAGCAACCCTGTCTTGGAGCAGCCCCCATGCCGCTAAATCAAGAGAACACAACAATACTAATGTTTTAGCAATTCCATCTGATTACATCACAGAACAAGAAACAGAGGTAATAATTGATACGTGGCTAGCTACCCCATTTTCACAAGATACAAGACATGTAAGACGATTACAAAAAATTACTGACATTGAACAAAGGTTGAAAGATGAGCAAAGATTGGACAAAGAAAAAGTTACTGTAATAATATAAAAATGATTATACCCGCAATATTCCAAAAAGATTTTGAAGAAATTAAAAAAGAAGTAGCTTCTGTGGAGAAAGAAGCAACGTTAATACAGATTGATGTGGGTGACGGAGAATTTATAACTGCAAAAAGCTTTAGTGAATTTGAAAAGCTAAATACCATTAAAACTTCTGCTAAGTTTGAGCTCCATCTCATGGTACAAGACCCAAATTTATATTTAGATAAGAAGATTGAGAGTGTAGAAAGCGTAGTAGCACAGGTAGAATCCAAAAATGTAGAAGTGTTTTTGCAAAAGACTAAAAAGTTAGGATATCGTGTGGGTGTTTCATTAAACCCAGGAACCAAAACAGAAAAAGTTGCCCAGTTTATACCATATGTTGATTTCGTGCAATTTATGACTGTTATACCGGGCGCACAGGGAAATGATTTTGAAGAGGGAGTTCTAGATAAAATCACGATTTTTAGGCAAACTGCACCAAAAATCCCAATTCAGGTTGATGGTGGGATTGATGAATTTTCCTTGGCCGAGGTATTAGAAGCCGGTGCTACCAATATTGTAGTAGGTTCACAAATATTTCAGTCCCCGCTTGATAGCTTAAAACACTTTGAAAAGATGGCTAAAGAGTCAAGAGAATATGGGCATGAGATTAAACATAAAATCAAAAAGGTGGGGTTTTTTGGTGGAGCTGGGTGGAAGCCAAAAGATGAAGCATATATCCATGCTTTTGAGACCGCAAAACTACTCGCGGGTGAAGGCTATGAGATAGTAAATGGTGGCGGACCTGGTGTAATGAAAGCATCAACTGAGGGTGCGAAAGCCGCAGCAAATGAGAAAGGGGTTAACCCTAGAGTCTTGGCTGTCACTTACTATCCGGCGTATAAACATAAAAATTATGAAGGTACAGATCCACTAAATAAATTCGATGAGGAAATAATTACAACTGACTATTTTGATAGAACTAAAGTGATGCTTCAAAACACCGATTTACACATAGTTTTTAAGGGGGGCACTGGAACGGTAAGTGAATTTGGGATGACTTGGGCAAGCTCAAGGATACACGAAGGACATCACAAACCAATTATTCTGTTTGGGAGTTTCTGGAAACACATCGTAAAGGAATTTGAAACACATATGTTTATTCGGCCGGGTGAAAAAGAACTTGTTCATATCGTAGAGTCACCACAAGAGATTTTGGAATTTATTAGAGAGTGGAATAAGTAGGCTAATTAACTTAACAGGTTACTTTTTTAACATACTCAGTTACACCACCTTTTAGAACTAGAGCTATTTTCTTTTGATATAAACAAACTACTTAAACAAATATAGCTATAAAAACCAACTCTTTTGAGTAAAAAATATTGTAGTAAACGCAAAACCCACCCCGAAAAACATAAATTGGGGTGGGTTTGGTCAGTAACCGAAGGTGTTGTACCACGATGCGGAGCTTATTATATCCGGCATAGGGTGAATTACTTCTGGCTTCATCAGTTTAGCGGGGCTTTCGCGAGCCAACTGATTTAGGAGATACTGACTTACCCCTTTGTCTGTCCATCAAGGCGTATTATGGGCACTGCGATATGTTGCGCCAGTGTCCAAGTTTCGCCGTTTGGGCCGCGCCGGAGAGGTGGATTATTTGGCCGCTGTCAGCAGGCGATCGCCGGGGCCGCGCGTGAAGGTGTGATCAAAAGTGGGAGGGGACATAGCTTTTCTCCTTGATTGGATTTACTTTCTAGCAAAAATTTACCAAATATGAACTTACTTGTCAACTATAAGTCTTGTACAAAAAGCCGGCAGTTCCTTATCCCCAAAACTGCAAAACTTAAGGGCTAAAAACTATAACCATTGCCCACTAGATCCATAAAATCTATACTTCTATTGATGCTATATAAAACTACCCGAGTTAAAAGCAATATCTTGGAAGAACTTCAAATCATTGCAACTAACCTGAGAAAATCAGTTATAGAAATGTTGGTTGTAGCAGGTTCTGGTCATTCTGCAGGACCACTTGATATGGCAGAAGTCTTCGCAACACTTTACTTTCATATCTTAAATGTTGATCCGAAAAACCCAACTGATCCTGATCGAGATAGACTTGTTTTATCTGCAGGACATATCTGCCCAATCCTTTACGCAACACTTGCTCACAAAGGATACATTTCAGAAAAGGAGATAAAAACACTAAGAAAACTGGGATCCAAGCTTCAAGGGCATCCCCACAACCTATCAATGCCAGGAATTGAAAATAGTAGTGGGCCACTTGGACAAGGTCTTTCACAAGCTATTGGTATGGCACTCGCAGCAAAGCTTGATAACAAAAATTACGAAGTTTACTGTATAGGAAGTGATGGGGAGCTACAAGAAGGCCAAATCTGGGAAGCTGCAATGTTTGCAGGAAACAAAAGAATAAGAAACCTTACTTGGATAATTGATCGCAACAATATTCAAATTGATGGTTATACAGAGGATGTGATGCCGCTTGAACCTCTACGAGAAAAATTGGAAGCTTTCAACTGGCATGTTATAGAAATAGATGGTCATAACATAGAGGAAATAATAAGTGCATGTAACATGTCTAAAGCGATTGTTGAGCGTCCAACTGCTATAATTGCTCATACCATACCCGGCAAAGGGGTTGATTTTATGGAGTATAAATTTGAATGGCATGGCAAGTCTCCAAGTCTTGAAGAAGGCAAAAAAGCACTACATGAACTTAGGACTCTTGAAGGCCGTATACGAGGAGAACATGAGTAATCAAAAAAAATTATCAGGTGCAAAAGGTCTACCATTTATTATCTTGGGGGGAGTAATTTTAATTGCAGGTTACTTTCTTGTAGGAAAAGATTTTATAAATAATCTTTCACTTTTTGAAAAAACAAAAACCCTAGAAATGCAAAGACTTGAAGGATTCCCGGCTAAAATTTCTGTTGCTAATCCTGATATCGAAAAACAAAGAAAAGTCATAACAAATGAAAAAGAACTCATAGATTTTCTAGCTTTTGTAGATAAGACAAGTTCTTTAACTGTCGGTGAAAAAATAGATTTTAGTAAACAGATGTTAATCGGAGTTTCATCTGAAACTTTTGATAACGATGAATTTGAAGTAAAAATAAGAAAAATATATCTTGACAAAGAAAAGAATAAATTGCTTGTATCAGTAAAAATTATGCAACCTGGGGACAGCTGCGCGAAGTTGCAACAGCCCGGTGTTGGTGTAGATGTAGTTGTTGTAGACAAGACAGATATGAGAATTGATTTTGAAACATTAAGAGAGACTCAAATTTGTAAAGAATAATAAAAAAAGTAAAAGCTGCCCATGCTAAAAGAAGATCAAAATTTAAGTAAAGATATTTTCAATGTACACATAGAAAGTAAACCAACCCGTGAGGGTTACGGCGATGGGGTGCTTGAGGCAGGTGAAATCAATGAAGATGTGGTTGTATTATGCGGGGATTTAACTGAATCAACAAAAAGTGATAGATTTGCACATAAATTTCCAAATAGATTTTTTGATGTTGGAGTAGCTGAACAAAATATGGCAGGCATCGCAGCTGGACTTGCTTTAAGTGGAAAGGTCCCATTTATAGCCTCCTACGCCACATTTAATCCCGGCCGCAATCTTGATCAAATACGTGTTTCAATTTGTTTTTCAAAAGCTAATGTAAAAATAATCGGAGCTCATGGAGGACTTTCAACACCTGCAGATGGCGCAACCCACCAAGCTTTGGAAGATCTTGCTATCATGCGTACGCTGCCAAATATGATTGTTTTATATCCATGTGATTATTTAGAAGCTAAAAAGGCAACACTTAAGGCAGCAAACCACAAAGGACCTGTATATATAAGGCTTGCTCGCGATAAAACTCCAATATTTACGACAAAAACCACGCCTTTTGAAATAGGGGCAGCTCAGGTTCTCATGGAAGGTAGGGATATAACAGTTATTGCGACGGGGCCGCTAGTTTACGAGGGGTTAAAAGCCGCCCAAGAATTAAAAATAAGGCATGGAATATCTGTAGAAGTGATAAATCTACCCACTATAAAACCACTCGATAAAAAAACAATTCTTAAATCAGTACAAAAAACACGAAGACTAATAACAGTTGAAGAGCATCAAATGGCAGGTGGTATGGGAAGTACTATCGCAGAATTTTTAGCACAAGAATTTCCGCTTAAAATGAAAATTATGGGTATGCCGGATTTGTTTGGTGAATCTGGTCTTTATGATGAGCTACTTGAAAAATATGGGCTAAACGCGCACCATATTGAACTGGAAGTAATACAGTTTATGCAAGGTAAATAATTATGAACTATGATTTATTAACAATTGGAGATTGTGCTGTAGATCAATTTCTAAAAATACATGATGCATCGTTGCATTGTGATATAAGACATAAAAACTGCGAGATCGCTTTTAAATACGGAGAAAAAATACAAGTCGAAGAATTCAGGTCCTCAGCCGCTGGAAACTCAGTTAACGTCGCTGTTGGTGCTGCAACCATGGGGATCAAAACAGCAATTTATACGGAGACAGGTGATGATTTTGGCGCTCAAATAATCCTGGATAAACTTAAGGAGAAAAAAGTCCTTACCGACTTTGTTGTAAAAAATAAAGCTGAGAATACAAATATTCACCCAATAATCATGTTTCAAGGAGAACGTACTATATTTTCTTATCATTCACAAAGACACTATTCTATAAAAGAGTGGAAGGAACCAAAATTTATTTATTACACATCTATTGGCGATGCCTTCAAAAATTTTGAGCCTCAAATTGTAAAGTATATGGAAGAGCATCCAAATGTAATTCTTGCTTTTAATCCAGGGAGTGCACAAATAAAAGCAGGGGGACAGTCATTTGTTGAAATCTTAAAACAAGTTGATGTTCTTTTTGTAAACAAAGAAGAAGCAAAACATATTTGTGGTCACAAAACTAATACGGAAATAAAAATAGAAAACTTACATGACTCAATCATAAAAATGGGGGTTAAACTTTCAGTCATAACTGACAGCCTAAATGGATCAAGTGTATCTGATGGAGTAAAAGTTTCAAAACTTGGCATTTGTGATATAGGTAAAAGAGTTGATAAAACAGGGGCAGGAGATGCTTATGCAGCAGGTTTTGTATCAGCAATGATGTATGGCAGACCTGCTGATGAGGCTATGAAATGGGGTACAATAAATTCTGCCAGTTGTATTACAGTGATTGGATCTACTGAGGGCTTAGCTACAAAAACTGATATCGAAAGGTTAATAAAAGAGGTGACTTTCTCGCAGGCTAAACTTTAATGGTATTATTTTAGTATGAGGGTTTTAATCACAAGAACAATACCAAGAGCAGGAATCGAACTACTCAGAAAACACCCATCACTTGAACTTGATTACAGGCAAGGTGCTCCCCTTTCCACAAAAGAATTAATAGATGGAATTAAAGACGCAGACGCAATAATTGCAGTGATTCCAGACAAAATTACTAGGGAAATACTTTTAAGTGCACCAAAACTTAAAATTGTTGCTCATTATGCAGTTGGGTACGACAACATAGATATAGCGGCCGCTTCAGAGATGGGAATTTACGTTTCAAATACACCCGGAGATCTAACAGAAGCTGTTGCTGAGCATGCCCTTGCACTTATGCTATCCGTTGGAAGACAAATTCCACTAGCAGACAAATTTACAAGAGCTGGAGAATACAAATTCTGGGATCCCATGATTTTCTTGGGACCTAGATTTGGAGGCAAAACCTTGGGACTTGTAGGCTTTGGGCGAATAGCGAAACACCTTGCAAAACTTGCTAAAAATGGCTTTGGAATGCGAATTTTGTACAACGACGTTCAGCGAGATGAGGCTCTTGAAAAAGATCTTGGAGCAATGTTTGTAAGCCTAGATGATTTGCTTGGAGAATCAGATTTTGTATCAATTCATGTACCACTTCTTCCATCAACAAAACATCTTATTACAGATAGGGAACTTAGAAAAATGAAACCAACGGCCTATCTCATTAACACAGCAAGAGGACCAATTGTTGATGAAGATAGTTTAATTTTAGCTTTACAAGAAAAGTGGATTGAAGGAGCTGCAATAGATGTATTTGAAGAAGAACCAAATATAAGAACTGAACTAAAGCAATTGGACAATGTAGTGCTCACACCACATATTGGAAGTGCTACAAGAGAAGCGCGTATCGAAATGTCGCGAATGGTTGCTGAAAATATACTGGAAGTGCTAATCAGTAAAAAACCACCAATTAACCTGGTCAATAAAGATATTAAAAACGTAAGAGTTTAATTAGAGAGTAAAGTTTACTAAAATAGAAGAATTATTATGAACATGATACAACGAAATAAACAACTTATATTAACTGGACTTATACTAGGAGCTTTATTTGTAGTGGTAATAATATTTTCATCAAATAAGACAAATGAGTCGAAACTAAACCAAGTAAATGAAATACCTACAACAAACAATAACGAATCGCCCTTTTCGGTAAGTCAAAGAAATCCAAACATAATAGATGAGGGTGGTAGCAAAACCGATGATCTGACTAAAAAAAGTCTAGTAGAGGAGCTTGGCGACAATACGCCTAAAGCAATCTTTATTTATACAAACGAGGGTTGGTCTCCAAAAAGTGTAAACATAGGTGAAAATAATTATGTAAAATGGGTAAACCTTGCAGATAGAGACATTGTAATAAAAGAGCTGGTGATAGGACAAACCGCATTTACAAAACCTGTAACAATTAAACCAAATGAAGCTTTTGACACACAGATAAAGAGACTACCACCATCAGGATACTGGACTTTCAAAGAAATTCAGTCGGGCAATATTGGAAGAATCTTCGTATATCCAGATTAATTTAAATTTTAAAAGCCGAGGGGCAAATTTTATTTAAAGAGCATCCCAGACAATTTGGTTTGATTGCTTTGCAAACATATCTTCCATGAAGAACCATTGAGCCAGACAGCACTCTCCAACTTTCCTTTGGAAAAATAGCCATAAGTTCTTTTTCAATTTTTATGGCATCTTGCTGTGTTGTTAAACCTAATCGATTTGATACCCTTGTCACATGAGTGTCTACCACAATACCCTCCGCTTTACCCCATAGCTCCTGCATTACAACATTGGAACTCTTTCGAGCAAACCCAGGAAGGGTTATTAATTCGTGCATCTCTCTTGGAAGATTACCACCAAAATCACTTATTACCTTTTGAGCCATTTTAATAAGTCTTTGGGCTTTACCCATGTGAAAATTTACACCACGAATATCTTGCTGGAGCTCTTGTATAGAAGCTTTTGCAAAGTCTTCCCAACCTGTATATTTTTTAAAAAGTCTTTGAGTAATCTCGTTTACTTTTTTATCAGTAGTCTGGGCTGAAAGTGCGACTGCAATAGATAGCTCCATTTCGTTTTTATAAATAAGCTCAGTCTTTGGGTTCGGATGATCTCTGTGAAGCAAAGTAAATATTTTTTTGGCTTTATCTTTTAGTTCTAAGTTATCCATAGTTAATACTTTTAAAACCCTAAAGGAGTTGAAGTTGAGAATCATCCACAATCGTTGGTTCTTTTTTATCTTTAACTTCAAAACCCATTCGCCTAATTAAACTTTTAAAGTTATATCTTTCTAAAACCTCTTTAACTGCAAGTTTATTTATTTCGGTGTATTTGAAATCATCCAAATTAAGTTGCATTGGAACATCTATTTTAATTGTAGCCAGATGCTTACTCATTACAGCCTCCTCAGCATTATTAGCAAGCTTCTCTTGCAGGGATTTTGGCTCCACCAAAGCAATTTTTCTATAGATTTCCTCAACACTACCAAATTCATTTATAAGTTTTAAGGCCGTTTTTTCGCCAATGCCATATACACCCGGGATGTTATCACTCGGATCACCACGAAGGGCTTTGTAATCAATGATTTGAATGGGCTTTATTCCCATTCTTATACTCACTTCAGGGGGACCTACCCATTCAACTAGATCTCCTTTACTTGGAACCATGACTGTTATATTTTCATCAACCAATTGCCACAAATCTCTGTCATTAGATACCAAGATTACTTTAACTTCATTTTCAAACTTACGTGCAACAGTACCTATAAGGTCATCGGCTTCATAACCATTAACCTGAATTTTTTTGACGCCAAAGGCATCAATTATTTCTAAAACTTTCGGTATTTGAGAGGCTAGATCATCCTCCATTGGATGACGATGTGCTTTATACCCCGTAAAATCCTCGACTCTAAATGTGGGTTCTATACTGTCCAGTGCAGCAAAAACATAAGTGGGTTTTATTTGATCAAAAATATTTATAAGCATTGAGGTAACACCGTATACAGCATTTGTGGGAGCACCGTTTTCATCTCTAAAGGTTTTAGGTAATGCGTGATAGGCACGGTGTAAAAAATTAAAGGTATCTATAATAAGGAGTTTCTTTTCCATGTTTTATTTAATCCAAATTCCAAGCGAACTTTTACTATAGAAATCTATGTGATCAATCAGCTAAAAGCTTCTCATACTCTTCGTTCCTGATAGTTTCGTGGTCAAGAAGCGCACTAGCAACTTTGTCTAAAATATGTCGGTAGGTCAAAAGTACTTGCTTTGCTTTTGCGTAAGCGTCTTCCATCATCTTTTTAACTTCCTCATCAATCTGTGCCGCAAGACTATCGCTGTGTTTTGGTCCAGTATATATCTCTTTTGCTAACCAACCCGACTCTTCATGACCGTTGTAATTTATAGGACCAAGCGAGCTCATCCCAAATTCGGTAACCATTTTTCTTGCAAGCCCTGTAGCTCTTTTTATATCATCAGATGCTCCAACTGTAATTTCGTTAAATACTATCTCCTCAGCCGCGCGGCCACCAAGCATTGTTGCCATAAGAGATAGCAGTCTGGTTTTGGTTTCATTATAACGATCTCTTTGTGGTGGGAGGCTTGTGTGGCCAAGAGAACCACCCCTTGCAACAATTGATATCTGGTGAACTGGATCCATGTCCGGCATCTTAGAAGCCACAAGCCCGTGTCCGGCCTCGTGGTAAGCAACCATCTTTCGCTCATCCTCAGTCTGAATAGTTTTTCTTTCTGATCCCATGGTTACCTTTAAAGATGCCTCTTCAAGATCCGCCTCAAAGACCTGTTCTTTGTTTTCTCTTGCTGCCAAAATTGCAGCCTCATTTACCATGTTTTCAATATCAGCACCACTAAACCCAACCGTTC